>NZ_CP031229.1:1959455-2612607 GCF_003351765.1 Ornithinimicrobium avium | reverse complement strand
CAGATCATGACGTGGGCGCAGGACCCGGTCGCCGCGGCGGAGACCGGCCGCCGGGGGCACGCCGCCGCCCGGGAGGGCTTCGACTGGGTCACCCACGCGCCCGGCTTCATCGCCGCGCTCGAGGAGGCCTCGCGCCGCGGGCCGTCCGCCACAGGTCAGTCGCGGCCGTAGAGGTCGCGGGTGTAGAGCTTGTCGCCGAAGGCACGGGCGCTGTCGTCGAGACGGTTGGCGATGATCAGGTCTGCCTGCTCGGCGAACTCGTCCAGGTCGCGCACCACGCGCGCGCCCTGGAAGGTGTCCTCGGTCAGGGCCGGCTCGTAGATGACGATCTCGGTGCCGCGGGCCTGGAGGCGGGACATGACGCCCTGGATGGAGGAGGCGCGGAAGTTGTCGGAGCCGGCCTTCATGATCAGCCGGTAGATGCCGACGGTGCGCGGCTGGCGCTCGTGGATGTCGGAGGCGATGAAGTCCATCCGGGTGGTGTTGGCGTCGACGATCGCGGTGATGAGCGTCTGCGGGACGTCGCCGTAGTTGGCCAGCAGCTGGCGGGTGTCCTTGGGCAGGCAGTAGCCGCCGTAGCCGAAGGAGGGGTTGTTGTAGTGGTCCCCGATGCGCGGGTCCAGGCCCACGCCCTCGATGACCTGGCGGGTGTCCAGGCCGCGGGTGGCCGCATACGTGTCCAGCTCGTTGAAGTAGGCCACCCGCATGGCCAGGTAGGTGTTGGCGAAGAGCTTGATGGCCTCGGCCTCGGTGGAGCCGGTGAGCAGGACCGGCACGTCCTTGGTGATCGCGCCCTCGAGCAGGAGGTCGGCGAACATCTGCCCCACCTCGCCGGTGTCGCCGACGATGATGCGCGAGGGGTGCAGGTTGTCGTGCAGTGCGCGGCCCTCGCGCAGGAACTCCGGGGAGAACAGCACGGTCGCGCCGGGGTGCTCCTCGCGCAGCCGCTGGGTGAAGCCGACCGGGATCGTCGACTTGATGACGACCGTGGCGCCCGGGGAGTGGGACAGGACGTCGACGAGCACCTTCTCCACCGAGGAGGTGTCGAAGAAGTTGGTCTCGGTGTCGTAGTCGGTCGGGGTGGCGATGACCACGACGTCCGCCCCCGCGTAGGCCTCGGCCGGGTCGGTGGTGGCCCGCAGCCGCAGGTTGTTGTGGGCGAGGTAGTCCTCGAGCTCCGGGTCGACGATCGGGCTGCGTCGCTCGTTGAGCATGGCGACCTTGGACTCGTCGATGTCGAGGGCGACGACGTCGTGGTGCTGGGAGAGCACCACGGCGTTGGACAGGCCCACGTAGCCGGTGCCGGCGACGGCGATCTTCATACGGGTGCTCCTCGTGGTTCGCGGCGGACCGGATCAGTATGCCGTGCGCGCGTGGGGCCGACCTCATCTCGCGGCTGACCGGCTGCGGGGCGGGACGGCGACGGGATTAGGTCATGGCGCGCGTCGGCCGGTATCGTGGAGGGGCTCATCGCACCCCGTCCGGGCCCAGGCCTGTGGACGACGGCGGCGCACGACCTGCGGGTCGTGGCAGGCTGGGGGAGCGGTGAGGCACGTATGAAGCCCTCCTGTCACGGAGAGACCGTGACCGCAACAGACCGAAGGAGGTGGGTTCACGCATGCGTCAGTACGAGCTGATGATCATCCTCGACCCCGAGACCGACGAGCGCAATCTCCAGCCCACGCTGGAGAAGATGCTGGACGTCGTGGGCAAGGAGGGTGGCTCCGTCGACGAGATCGACGTCCTGGGCCGCCGCCGCCTGGCCTACGAGATCAAGAAGCAGGCCGAGGGGATCTACGCGGTCGTGCAGATGACCGCCGAGCCCGCGACCGCCCAGGAGCTGGACCGTCGGCTGGGGCTGAACGAGTCCGTCCTGCGCACCAAGCTGCTGCGCCGCGACGCCTGAGCGAGGCGCAGACACCCGAGGACACCCTCAAGGACCCAGACACCCTCAAGGACCAACGGATCGAGGACGACCTGACATGGCCGGAGAGACCCCCATCACCGTCGTCGGCAACCTGACCGCCGACCCGGAGCTGCGCTTCACCCCCAGCGGTGCGGCCGTCGCCAACTTCACGGTGGCGTCCACCCCGCGCACGTTTGACCGCCAGACCAACGAGTGGAAGGACGCGGAGACGCTGTTCATGCGCTGCTCGGTGTGGCGCGAGGCAGCCGAGAACGTCTCCGAGTCGCTCCACCGCGGCACCCGTGTCGTGGTCACCGGACGGCTCGTCTCGCGCTCCTGGCAGACCCAGGAGGGGGAGAACCGCACCGTCATGGAGATGCAGGTCGACGAGATCGGCCCGTCCCTGAGGTACGCCACCGCCCAGGTGACCAAGGCCCAGCGCGGCAGCGGTCAGCAGGGCGGCTGGGGCGGCGGTGCGCAGCAGGGTGGCCAGGCCGCCCCGCAGCCGGCCGGGCAGTCCGGCGGCTGGGGCGGCGGTGCCCAGCAGGGCGGTCAGACCGCCCCGCAGCCGGCGGGGTCTGGTTCCAAGGGTGCTCAGCAGTCCGGCGGCGACGCCGACCCGTGGGCCACCGGTGGCCAGTCCGGCCAGCAGGCCGGGCAGCAGGCCGGTGGTTGGGGCGGCGCGCCGTCCTACGACGAGCCGCCGTTCTGATCCTCGGGCCCCGGACCACCAGGTCCGGGACCGTCGAGCAGGACCCGAGCTCACCGCATACACAGCAGTTCCACCATCCCGAGCAGCGCTCGGGCTCTCACGAAAGGGGAGAGCACCACGATGGCCAAGCCCGTTGTGCGCAAGCCCAAGAAGAAGGCGAACCCGCTGAAGGCCGCCAAGATCGAGGCGATCGACTACAAGGACACCGCCCTTCTTCGCAAGTTCATCTCCGACCGCGGCAAGATCCGTGCGCGTCGCGTGACCGGCGTCTCCGTCCAGGAGCAGCGCCGTATCGCCAACGCGGTCAAGAACGCCCGCGAGATGGCGCTGCTGCCCTACAGCAGCTCCGCCCGCTGACCCACGACGTCCCAGGAGATCGAAGATGAAGGTCATTCTCACCCAGCCCGTCTCGGGCCTGGGCTCCGCCGGTGACGTCGTCGACGTCAAGGACGGCTACGCCCGCAACTTCCTGCTGCCCCGCAAGGTCGCGACCCCGTGGACCAAGGGCGGCCAGAAGCAGGTCGAGGCGATCAACCGTGGCCGCGAGAAGCGCGCCATGCAGAACGCCGAGGACGCTGCGGCGGCCAAGAGCAGGCTCGAGGGTGCCACGATCACCGTGGCGGCCCGCGCCGGCTCCGGCGGTCGCCTGTTCGGCGCCGTGACCCCGGCCGAGATCGTCGAGGCGATCGTCGCGGCCGGGGGTCCCGAGGTCGACAAGCGCCGGGTCGAGGTCCCCACCCCGATCCGCAGCGTCGGCGAGCACGCCGTCCACGTGCGTCTGCACGAGGACGTCTCGGCCGACCTCACGGTGACGGTCACCGGCGCCTGAGCGCCGGGGCACCGCCCCGCACCACGTCGACGGCCCCGGACCGCTTGATGTCCGGGGCCGTCGCGCACCTCGCCGTCGTTAGGATGGCGGACACCTCACGCAGCCGGTTGAGACCCAGGGAGGGCCATCGTGATCGTCGCCCTCCTCGCTGTGCACCTGGGGGCGGCGCTCGTGGCACCGACGCTGGTGCGCCTGGTCGGCCGACGGGCCTTCGTCCCGATCGCGCTCGCCCCGGCGCTCACCGCGGCCTGGGCGGTCACCCAGCTGGGCGCCGCCGGCTCCGCCGAGCCGCTCACCGAGACCTACCGGTGGGTACCGGACCTGATGCTCGGGCTCACCTTCCGGCTGGACACCCTGGCCTGGGTGATGACGCTCGTCGTCTCCGTGGTCGGTGCCCTCGTCCTGCTCTACTGCGCGCACTACGTCGAGGAGGACGACGACGGCAACGTCGGGCTGCTCGCCTCGGCGCTCGTCGCCTTCGCCGGGTCGATGCTCGGGCTGGTCACCGCCGACGACCTGCTGCTGCTCTACGTGTTCTGGGAGATCACGACGATCCTGTCCTACCTGCTCATCGGCTACCTCTCCCGCAGCCAGGCGAGCACGCGGGCCGCCAAGCAGGCGCTGATCGTCACCACCGCCGGCGGCCTGGCGATGCTCGTCGGCATCGTGCTGGTGGGCACCGCCTCGGGCACCTACCGGATCAGCGAGCTGCTCGCGTCCCCCACGTCCTCGGGGATGGTCACGACCGGCGTCGTGCTGCTCCTCGTCGGGGCCATCACCAAGTCGGCGCAGGTCCCCTTCCACTTCTGGCTGCCCGGCGCCATGGTCGCACCGACGCCGATCAGCGCCTACCTGCACGCGGCGGCGATGGTCAAGGCCGGCGTCTACCTCGTCGCGCGCCTCGCCCCGGCGTATGCCGACCTGCCGGCCTGGCAGGTCACCCTCCTCGTGCTCGGCGGGGCCACGATGCTCCTGGGCGCCTTCCGGGCCACCCGGCAGAACGACCTCAAGCTGCTGCTCGCCTACGGCACCGTCAGCCAGCTCGGCTTCCTCGTGGTGCTGCTCGGCTGGGGCAGTCCTGGCGCCACGCTGGCGGGGCTGGTCGTGCTCGTCGCGCACGCCATGTTCAAGTCCAGCCTCTTCCTCACCGTCGGCACCATCGACCACGCGACCGGCACCCGGGACATCCGCCGGCTGGTCGGGCTGCGCTCTCGGATGCCGGTGCTCGCGGCCTCCTCGGTGCTGGCCGCGATGTCGATGGCCGGGCTGCCGGTGCTCGTCGGCTTCGTCGGCAAGGAGGCGGGCCTGGGGGCGCTGCTCCACCCCGCCGACGGCTGGTGGTCCCTCGACGGCGGCGCTGCCGCTGCCGTCGTGCTCGGCTCGGTCCTCACCATGGCCTACTCGTGCCGGTTCGTCTGGGGCGCGTTCACCGACGGCGCCCGGCCCCCGGTGGGCAAGCCCGAGCCGCCGCGCTGGCACCGGCCGACCTGGATCCTCGTCGGCGTCCCCGTGCTCCTCTCCCTCGGCGGCCTGGTCCTGGGGCTGACCTCGACCACGCTGGAGACGGTGCTGACACCGCATACCTCGACCGTCACCCACCGGGTGGACGCCCACCCGGTCCACCTCGGCCTCTGGCACGGGTTCACCCTGCCGCTGGCCGTGTCGGCCGGCATCTGGGTGCTCGGCGCGGCCTGGTGGTGGCTGCAGAGCCGGCGGCCGGTGGAGGTCCCGGTGCCGCTGTCCCCCTTCGACGCCGGGCGCAGCTACCACCACACCATGCGTGGGCTGGACCGGCTGGCGCTGGAGACCACCGGCTTCATGCAGCGCGGGTCCCTGCCGGTGCTGCTGGGCACCATCCTCGCCGTGCTGGTGGCCCTGCCGGTCGCCACCATGGTGCTCAAGGGGGTGTCCTGGCCGCAGGAGGTCCACCTCGCCGACTCCGCGGCGCAGCTGGCCATCGGGGTGCTGGTCGTGCTCGCCGCCTACCTGGCCACGCGGGCGCGGCGCCGACTGCGCGCGGTCTTCCTGGTCAGCGTCACCGGCTACGGCACCGCCCTGCTCTTCCTCGTGCACGGTGCCCCGGACCTGGCGCTGACCCAGGTGCTGGTCGAGACCGTGGTGCTGGTCGTCCTCGTGCTCGTGCTGCGCCGCCTGTCCGGCCGCTTCCCGGACGACCCCACCCGCCTGACCAGGCGGGTGCGTGCCCTGCTCGGCGCCGCCGTCGGCGCCGTCGTGGGCGTCTCCACCGCCGTGGCGGCGGGCTCCCGCGTCCAGGAGCCGGTCTCGGCCGACCTCGCCGGCCGGGCGGTCGACTACGGCGGCGGGCTCAACATCGTCAACGTCATCCTGGTCGACGTCCGCGCCTGGGACACCATGGGCGAGCTCTCGGTCGTGCTGGCGACCGCGACCGGCGTGGCCAGCCTCATCTTCCTGCGCGAGGAGAACCTCCAGCGCGCCGCCCAGGGGCTGCTGCGCTCCCGCAACCTGCGCGCCAGGCGCCCGGAGGAGCGCCCGGACGGGCGCGGCAGCGGGCAGGAGGCCCCCTCGCGCCGGCTGTGGATCGCCGGCACCCACCAGGTCGACCCCTACCGGCGCTCGACCATCCTCGAGGTGGTCACCCACCTGGTCTTCCACACCATCGTGCTCTGGTCGGTCTACCTGCTGTTCACCGGCCACGACCAGCCGGGGGGCGGGTTCGCCGCGGGGATCGTCGCGGGTCTGGCGCTGTGCCTGCGCTACCTGGCCGGCTACGGGGCCGAGCTGCGGGCCGCGCTCCCGGTGCGCCCCGCCTCGCTGCTGGGCACCGGGCTGTTCATCGCCGCCGGCTCGGCGCTGCTGCCGATGCTCGTCGGCTCACCCCCGCTGCGGAGCTGGACCGTCGACCTGCACGTGCCGCTGCTCGGCGAGGTCCACCTGGTCACCTCGCTGATCTTCGACGTGGGCGTCTTCCTCGTCGTCCTCGGGCTCATGCTGGACATCCTGCGCAGCCTCGGCTCCGGCATCGACGACCAGATCCGCGACGAGGAAGAGCGGCTCGCCGCCCGCGAGGGGGCCGGTCGATGAGCGTCAACCTGACCACGATCGTCGTCGCCTCGGCGCTCATCGGGACCGGGACCTACCTCTTCCTCTCCCGCTCGCTGGTGCGCGCGCTGATGGGCTTCCTGCTCATGGGCAACGGCATCAACCTGCTCTTCATCGCGGCCTCCGGCCCCGCCGGTGCCCCGCCGATCGTGGGCGAGTCCGACACCCCGATGACGGACCCGGTGCCGCAGGCCCTCGTCCTGACCGCGATCGTCATCACCCTGGGCATGACCGCCTTCGTCCTGGCCCTGGCCCACCGCGCACGCCAGCTCTCCGGGCGCGACCTCGTCGACGACGACACCGAGTCCGCACGGATCCACGCGCGCGCCGACGCCGACCTCCTGGACAGCCTCAGCGCCCGCGACGTCGCGGAGCAGATCGTCACCGGCGCCGAGCTGCCGGAGAGCCGCCACCACGGCGAGACCGAGGCGGACGGTGAGGCGGGGACCAGCTGGCGCGGCGGCATACCCGGGCAGGACCCGGGCGGGCGGCCCCCGACCGACGACCCCCGCAGGGGAGGCGGACGATGACCACCCCCTACGCCTGGGTCGTGCCGCTCATGGTCGTGCTCCCGCTCGTCGGCGCCGGGCTGGCGCTGGCCGCCGCGCGCCGCACCGGTGTGCAGCGGATCATCAGCATGAGCGTGCTCGGCACCATGCTGGTGCTGGCGGGCGTGCTGCTGTGGGCCGCCGACCAGCTCGGTCCGCAGGTCGTCTACGTCGGCGGCTGGACCCCGTGGGAGGGCATCGTGCTGGTGGTCGACCGGCTCTCCGCGCTCATGGTCATCGTCTCCACCACCGTGACGATGGGGGTGCTGGGCTACTCCATCGGACAGGGGCGCAGCTCCTTCGACGACGAGAGCGACGGGCACTCGCCGCTCCCGGTCTTCCACCCCACGATCCTCGTGCTCGCCGCCGGGGTGACGACGACGTTCGTCTCCGGCGACCTGTTCCACCTCTACGTCGGCTTCGAGATGCTGCTGGCCGCGAGCTTCGTGCTGCTCACCCTCGGTGGCACGGTCGAGCGGGTGCGTGCGGGCACCACCTACGTGCTGGTCTCCCTGCTCTCCTCGATGATCTTCCTCATCGCGATCAGCATGGTCTATGCCGCGACCGGCACCATCAACCTGGCCCTGCTGGCCCAGCGGACCGGCGACCTGCCGCCCAGCACCGTCGCCGTGCTGCACGTCATGCTGCTGCTGGGCTTCGCGGTGAAGGCGGCCGTCTTCCCGATGTCGGGCTGGTTGCCGGACTCCTACCCGACCGCGCCGGCCCCGGTCACCGCGGTGTTCGCCGGGCTGCTGACCAAGGTCGGCATCTACGCGATGATCCGCACCCAGACGCTGCTCTTCCCCACCACCCGCTTCGACGACGTGCTGCTGTGGGCCGCGCTGCTGACCATGGTCGTGGGCATCCTCGGTGCGATCGTGCAGGACGACATCAAGCGGATGCTGTCCTACACGCTGGTCAGCCACATCGGCTTCATGCTCTTCGGCATCGCGGTCGGCTCGACGATCGGCCTGGCGGCCGCGATCTTCTACGTCATCC
This sequence comes from Ornithinimicrobium avium, assembly GCF_003351765.1. Lineage (NCBI taxonomy): Bacteria > Bacillati > Actinomycetota > Actinomycetes > Micrococcales > Ornithinimicrobiaceae > Ornithinimicrobium > Ornithinimicrobium avium. The sequence goes on along the minus strand of NZ_CP031229.1, from coordinate 2,604,532 downwards.
ACCACATCCTCATCCAGACCACCCTGTTCCTGGTCACCGGCCTGATCGAACGGGTCGGCGGGTCCAGCGACACCGCGCGGCTCGGCGACCTCGCCGCGATCTCCCCGGTCGTCGGGGTGCTCTTCTTCGTCCCGGCGATGAACCTGGCCGGGATCCCGCCGTTCACCGGCTTCCTGGGCAAGGTCGGACTCATCCAGGCCGGTGTCGACGCGGGCACCTGGCTGTCCTACGTCGTCGTCGCCGGCGCGGTGGTCACCTCCCTGCTGACCCTGTATGCCGTCGCGCGCGTCTGGGCACGCGCCTTCTGGTCGGAGAACCCCCGGGGGATCACCGGGCAGGGCCCGGTCCGGGGCGGTCACCACGAGGCGCTGGGCCTGGGCGTGCTGGTCCCGACCTCGGGGCTGGTCGCGGTGACGGTGGCGCTGACCGTCGTGGCCGGGCCGCTCTACGACATGACCACCCGGGCGGCGGTCGACCTCATGCTGCGCGAGCCCTACCTGCAGGCCGTGCTCGGGGCGGGGGCCGGACTGTGAGGGGCCGGCTGCTGGGACGCCAGCTCTCGTGGTGGTCGATCCTGTGGCTCACCGTGGTCTGGGTGGTGCTGTGGCGCTCGCCCAGCGTGCTGACCGTGGTCGGCGGGGTGGCGGTGGCCGTCCTGGTGCTCGTGGCCTTCCCGCTGCCGCGGGTGCGGGTGCGGCTGCGGCTGCACCCGTGGCCGTTCGTCGTGCTGCTGGTCCGCTTCCTGTGGGACCTGACGGTGGCCTCGGTCCACGTGGCGTGGCTGGCGATCGCCCACGGCCCGACGACCCGCGGTGTCGTCATGGACATCCAGCTGGTCGCCAGGGAGGAGCTGCTGCAGACGATCACCGCCGAGCTGGTCGCGCTCGTCCCCGGCACGGTGGTCATCGACCTGGACTCCCGCGACCGGCTCCTGACGCTGCACGCCCTCGAGGTGGAGAACGACAAGGACGCCCAGCGGGTGCGGCGCAACGTCCGCGCCCAGGAGGCGCGCGTGGTGCGCGCGCTCCACCCCGACCCCGAGGCGGTGCTGGACCCGCGGCGGTCCAGGGCGGCGGCCGCGGTCGCGCAGGGCCCGGCGGCCGAGGGTCTCGGCGCCGCCCCGCCGACCGCGCAGACCGGACGCCGCAGGGACGACGGGCAGGAGCAGGGATGAACCTGGAGACCGTGGAGGCCGTGCTGTCGTGGGCGATCGGCGCGCTGATCGCGCTGTCCGCGCTGCTCGTCCTCGTGCGGGTGACGATCGGCCCGAGCGTGCTGGACCGGGTGGTCGCCTCCGACACCCTCGTCTCGGTCGTGGTGTGCGCGCTCGGTGCGCACATCGCGCTGACTGGGTCGGTGTCCACGATGCCGCTGCTCGTCTCGTTGTCGCTGGTCGGCTTCCTGGGGTCGGTGGCCGTCGCCCGGTTCGTCGCCCGGGACCGTGACCCGGAGCCTCCGCGATGAGCTGGACGACGGTCGCCGACCTCCTCGGCCTGGTCGCGCTGCTGGCCGGGGCGTTCCTGTGCTTCGCCGCCGGCGTCGGCCTGGTGCGCTTCCCCGACCTGCTCACCCGGATGCACGCGGGGACCAAGCCGCAGGTGCTCGGCGTGCTGCTGGTCCTCATCGGCGTGTGGCTGCGCACGCGGTCCGGCATGGACGGTCTGGTGCTGCTGCTCGTCGGCATCTTCCAGCTGCTCACCATCCCGGCCGGTGCCCACATGGTGGGTCGTGCGGGCTTCAGGACCGGTCAGGTGCGACCGGCCGACATCCACCCCGGCAGGCGCGAGCGGACCGGCGCCGGGGAGGCCGAGCCCGGGCGCTGACCCTGGCCCCGGCCCGCGCTCGACCCGGAAGCCGGGCGCCGGGGTCGATCAGGGTTGTCGTGGTCCTCACGTGCTGGGAGGCTGAGGACATGCGCAGCCTCCATCTCAGCCGCGTCATCGCGGCCCCGCCCCAGGAGGTCTACGACTTCGTCGCCGACCCCTTCCACCTCGCGGCGTGGGCGTCCGGGCTCACCGAGGGGACGGTGCAGCAGGAGGGCGATCGCGTGGTCGTCGACTCGCCGATGGGGCGGGTCGAGGTGGAGTTCGTGCCGCGCAACGAGCACGGCATCCTCGACCACGACGTGACGCTGCCCTCCGGCGAGGTGGTCCGCAACCACATGCGCGTCCTGGGCCACCCGCAGGGTGCCGAGGTGATCTTGACGCTGCGCCAGCTCGGTCTGAGCGAGGAGGAGCTCGAGCGGGACCGCCGGCTGGTCGAGGCCGACCTCGACCAGCTCAAGGGTCTGCTCGAGACCACGTTCTAGGCGCCCGGGGCCACGGCCGGGCACGCCGGCACCTCGTTCCTGCCGTTCCGGACCACGTCCTGGCCGCTCCCCGCTGTTTCGCCCGGCGTGCACGATGGCGACACCACCCGCCAAACGCGGGCTCGCGCGCATCGTGCACGCCGGGCAAAACCTGGTCGGGGCGCGAAACCCGGACCGGGACCGCCTGCCGGACCCGCGGGCCTCAGACCCTCCGCACCGTGAGTGCCGGTGGCGAGACCAGCGTCTGGGCCACGACGCAGTAGCGCTCCGTCAGCTCGAGCAGCCGCGCGACCGTGGCTTCGTCGGCGTCCGTGTCGAGGTCGAAGAACAGCTCCACCCCCGTCAGCCCGACGGGCGCAGCGCGGTCCACGCCGAGCGTTCCGCGCGCGTCCCACGTGCCGTCGGCCGTGACGACGGCGGACCGCAGCTCGACACCCAGGGCGGTGGCGACCGAGGACAGCGTGACGCCTGCGCAGGCGACCAGCGCCTGCAGCAGGATGTCGCCGGAGCAGGCCTGGGTCCCGTCACCACCGGCCGCGGGGTGCAGGCCGGCGACCACGTCCCCCGCCCAGGTCGGGACGGTCGCGGTCAGCGCCCGCTGGTCGACCCTCGCGGTGGCGGTGCTCGGCGTGAGCGCGCTCGCGGGGTCGTCCCGGTATGCCGTCTTCAGCGGCCGCTGCCGCTCCCGCAGGGCGGCGGCGGGCGAGGTCTGGCTCACGTCCGTCATCACGCCACCGCCCCGACCGCTCGTGGGGGCTGCGGGTGGTCGCCCGGCGGCTCCACGCCGTACCCGGACTCCTCGAGCTCGCGGACGAGCGGGATGACCTCGCGTCCGAAGCGCTCGAGGTCCTCGTGCACGTGCAGGAAGCCCAGCAGCAGCACGTCGACGCCGGCCGCCTTGTAGTCCACGATCCGGCGGGCGACCTGCTCGGGGGTGCCGATCAGGCCGGTGCGGAAGCCGTCGTTGTACTGGACCAGGTCGCGGAACTCCGAGTCGGCCCACATCCCCTTGCCGTCCGGGGCGGAGGCTCCGGCCTGCTTGACCGCCTCGCCGAAGCTGCGCACCTTGTCGCCGTCTGCCCTGGCGATGATCTCCTCGACCACGTCGACCGCCTCGGTGTCGGTGTCGCGGACGACCGCGAAGCCGTTGAGGCCGAAGCGCACGGCGTCGGCACGCCCGTGCCGCTCCGCCCGGCCGCGCACGTCGACGACCTGCTCGCGCACGCCCTCGACCGTGCTGCCGTTCATGAAGTAGACGTCGGAGAGGCGGCCGGCCATCTCCCGGGCGGCGCCGGAGTTGCCGCCCTGGAAGATCTCGGGCGCCCGGGCCGGAGAGGGGCGGAAGACGACGTCGCGGGTGCGGTAGAAGTCGCCGCGGAAGGTGAACGGTTCCTCCTGCCACAGGCCGTGCAGCACCTCGATGAACTCCTCGGACCGGCGGTAGCGCTCCTCGTGGTCGAGCCAGTCGAGCCCCAGGCGGGTGTACTCGTCCTTGAACCAGCCGGAGACGACGTTGAGCGCCAGCCGGTTGTCGTGCAGCGCCTGGGCGGTCGAGGCGAGCTTGGCCAGGATGTGCGGCGGCCACTGGCCGGGATGGATCGCGGCGATCACCCGCAGCCGCTCGGTGGCGGCGAGCAGCCCGAGGGAGAAGCTGACCGACTCGTGCTGGGCGTCCGCGCCGTAGCTGGCGAGGTAGCGCACCTGGGTCAGCGCGTAGTCGAAGCCGACCTGCTCGGCGGTGCGGGCGACCTCGATGTTGTAGGCCGGGCCGTGGTCGGTGCGCTGCTCGATCGTGGAGACGACCAGGCCGCCGGAGACGTTGGGAACCCAGTAGGCGAAGGACAAGGGGTTGTCGGCGAGGGACACGGGTCAGGCTCCGATCAGCTCGAGGGGCCCGAAGCTCCCCTGGTGGTGGACGAGGGGCGCGGCGGCGGCGCGGGTGGTGGCCCGCTCGACGCGCGCGAGGGCGAGGAAGGAGTCGCCGGCCTCGACGAGGTCGACGAGGGTGGTGGTCAGGCGCACGGCGCAGCCGTGGACGTCGGGCAGACCGCCGGTCCAGCCCCAGGTGCCGTCCTCGGCGAAGCGTCGGGAGCGGTCTGCGGCGAACCGGGTGGCCACGTGCGCCTGGTCCCGGCCCAGCAGGTGGAGCGCGGCACGGCGGGTGCGGCCGAGCGTCACCAGGCTGGAGGAGTCCTTGCCGATGTTGAAGCTGACGAGGGGCGGGGCAAGGCTCACCGAGGCGATCGAGATCGCGGTGAAGCCGGTCGGGTCGATGCCCGGCGCGCGGGCGCCGGTCACCACCCAGGTGCTGGTGGCGGCGTGGCGGAAGGCGCTGCGCAGGTCGGGCGGGGCGACGTGCAGGGTCGCTGAAGACATAGGTCATCTCCTGAAGATTCTGCGGGTATGCCGCTCGTGGCGGCGGGGAAAGGGTGGTGGCGGCGGTCAGCGCGCGCGCTCGGCGGTCAGCTCTGCTCGGCGGTGACCGCCGAAGGCATCTCCTGGAAGCAGCAGGACATTTGGGAATCCTCCATCGGTCCTGGCGTGAGCACCCTTCCCCGGGCGGGGCGGTTGCTGCGGCGTCGACGAGCCAGGTCTCTCGGCCGCTCTGGATGGTGGAGCGATCAGATCACAGATTCTTCGGAGAAGTCAAGCGTCCGGGTCTGGGGCGTGGTCCGGCAGGGGTCAGCCGGTCCACTCCCCGGTGCCCCAGGCGTGCTCGAGCACCCGGTCGTAGGGCGTGGTGTCCCAGCCCTGCGCGGTCACCCAGGCGTCGTCGCAGTAGGTGTCGGCGTAGCGGCTGCCGTCGTCGCACAGCAGGGTCACGATCGACCCGGGACGACCGGCGGACCGCAGCTCGCAGGCCAGGCGGAGCACGGCATACATCGCGGTGCCGGTGGAGGGGCCGCAGGACAGGGCGGTCTCGCGCAGCAGGAAGCGCATGGCCGCGACCGAGGCGGCGTCGGGCACGCCCATCATCCGGTCGACCACGCCCGGGACGAAGCTGGGCTCGACCCGGGGCCGGCCGATGCCCTCGATCCGCGACCCGCACGGCGCGAAGCCCTCGCGCCCGCCGACGAAGGAGGGCAGGAAGGCCGAGCCGTCCGGGTCGACCACGCACAGGCGCGTCGCGAAGCCCCTGAGCCGCACGTAGCGGCCGATGGTCGCCGAGGTGCCACCCGTGCCGGCGCCGACGACGACCCACTCGGGCACCGGGTGAGGCTCGAGGGCCAGCTGGTCGAAGACCGACTCGGCGATGTTGTTGTTGCCGCGCCAGTCGGTGGCCCGCTCGGCGTAGGTGAACTGGTCCATGAACCAGCCGTCGTGGCGCTCGGCCAGCTCCCGGCTCACGTCGTAGACCGCGGCCGCGTCGTCGACCAGGTGGCAGCTCCCGCCCTCCCGCTCGATGAGCGCGATCTTCTCCGGGCTGGTGTCCCGGTGCATGACCGCCACGAAGGGCAGGCCGAGCATCCGCGCGAAGTAGGCCTCGCTCACCGCGGTCGAGCCCGAGCTGGCCTCGATCACGGCCGTGCCCTCGCGCAGCGAGCCGTTGCACAGCGCGTGCAGGAACAGCGAGCGGGCCAGCCGGTGCTTGAGGCTGCCGGTGGGGTGGGTGGACTCGTCTTTGAGGTAGATCTCCACTGCCCAGCCCGGCGGCAGGTCGAGCTTGACCAGGTGGGTGTCGGCGCTGCGGTTGGCGTCCGCGGTCAGGCGCCGGACGGCCTCGTCGGTCCAGGCCCGGTCGGCCGGGCGGGCAGGGAGCACGTCGTCCAGCGGGCGGGGTGCGGCCACCTGCTCACTCGTCATGCGAACAACCTACGCGGCGCGGGTCAACGCGTGGCTCCGGTGATGAGCCAGGCGTCGCCGCGGGCCCGCCACACCAGCCCGGCGGCCCGGACGGCCATGAACGCGCCGAAGGCCACCCACAGCCAGACCAGACCGGTGACGCCGACGACGCCGACGGCCTTGAGCGCGAGCGCCATCGGCAGGTAGACGACCAGGAAGACGGTCTGGGCCACCGCCAGCCAACGGGCGTCGCCGGCGCCGATGAGCACCCCGTCGAGGACGAAGGCGACCCCCGAGACGGGCTGGACGACGGCGACGACGACGAGGGCGGCGGCCAGCGCGGCGCGCACCTCCGGGTCGCTGGAGAAGCCCAGCGGGATGATCCGGTGCAGCAGGAGGATCAGTGCGGTCAGGACGAGCCCGAACCAGACGCCCCAGCGGACCATCAGCCAGGTGACCGCGTGGGTGTCCTCGACCTCGCCGGCGCCCAGCGACTTGCCGGTCAGCGCCTGAGCCGCGATGGCGAGGGCGTCGAGGGCGAAGGTGAGCGCGCTCCACACCGTGATCGCGACCTGGTGGGCGGCCAGCTCGGGCTCGCCGAGCCCGGCGGCGACCCACGTGGTGATCAGCAGGACGGCGCGCAGCGACAGGGTCCGGACGAGCAGGGGTATGCCGTCGAGCGCCGAGCGCAGCACGCCCGCCGTGGCGAACCCGAGCGAGGCGCCGAACCGCGAGGCTCCCCGGATCACCACGACGACGAGCGCCACCGCCATGCCGGTCTGCGCCACCACCGTCCCCCACGCGGCACCGGCGATCCCCCAGCCGACGCCGTGCACGAGGAGCAGCGACAGGGCGGCGTTGGTGGTGAACCCGGCGACCGCCACGATCAGTGGCGTCCTCGTGTCCTGCAGCCCGCGAAGCACGCCGGTGGCAGCGAGGACGAGGAGCATCGGGGGTATGCCGAGCGCCGAGACCCGCAGGTAGGTCACCGCCTCCGCGGTCGCGTCGGGCGTCGCGCCGAAGATCGCGACGAGGGGCTCGGCCCAGACCCACACGACGAGCGCCGCCAGGACGCCGAGGACCAGGGAGAGCCACAGGCCGTCGACGCCGGCGGTGAGCGCACCGCGCTCGTCACCGGCGCCGAGCCGGCGGGCGACCACGGCGGTCGTGCCGTAGGCGAGGAAGACGAAGATGTTGACGGCGGTCAGCAGGACGCCGCTGGCGACGCCGAGCCCGGCGAGGGAGGAGGTGCCGAGGTAGCCCACGATCGCGGAGTCGGCGAGCAGGAAGAGCGGCTCGGCGACGAGCGCGAGGAAGGCGGGGACCGCGAGCCGGAGCACCTCGCCGCGCAGGCCGCGGGGGTCCGCCCCGGGCGCTGGGGAGGGATCCATGGGCAGTGAGTCTGCCATGTCGGAGAAGAACTTCTCCTCCACAGGGTGTGGGTAACGTCGGTGCAGGTCAGCGCGCCCCCGACGCGGAAACTCCTCCGCCGTCCACAGGGCCGTCCACAGTCGTCCACAGGCGGTGCGGAGTGTCGTCCACGGGCTGCCCACACGTTGTCCACAGGCACGGTTGGTGGGGTCCGCGGAAGGGCCTACGGTGGCGCGAGGGTCGTCGCCGGGCAGGGCGTGCGGCGGGTCTGTCGGTGCGCAGTGGTGTGGTCGTGTCAATGGTCGGACGAGAGCTGGAGAGCGGATGTCGCTGAGCGAGCTGGAGCAGGCGTACGGGACGCCGGACGCCCCTCCCGAGGAGCGGTTGCCGCCCCAGGACGTGGCGGCCGAGCAGAGCGCGCTGGGGGCGATGCTGCTGTCCAAGGACGCGATCGGGGAGTGCTCCGAGCTCGTGCGGGCGGCGGACTTCTACCGGCCGGCGCACGAGCGGATCTACGACGCAGTCATCGACCTGTTCTCGCGGGGGGAGCCCGTCGATGCGATCACCGTCGCCGACGAGCTGACCAAGCGCGGCGACCTGGCCAGGGTGGGCGGCACGGCCTACCTCCACCAGCTCATCGCCCAGGTGCCCACGGCTGCCAACGCCGCCTACTACGCCGAGATCGTCGCCGAGCGGGCGATCCTGCGGCGGCTGGTCGAGGCCGGCACGCGGATCGTGCAGATCGGCTACGGCGGGGGCGATGTCGAGGAGGTCGTCAACGCGGCCCAGGCCGAGGTCTTCGCCGTCGCGGACAAGCGGGGCGGGGAGGACTACCACGCGCTCGGGGACCTGATCCAGCCGACGACCGACGAGATCGAGCACAACGCCAGCTCCTCGGGGGAGATGGTCGGGGTGCCGACCGGCTTCACCGAGCTGGACGAGCTCACCAACGGGCTGCACCCCGGGCAGATGGTGATCGTGGCGGCGAGGCCGGCTGTCGGCAAGTCCACCTTCGCGCTGGACGTGGCGAGAGCGGCAGCGATCAAGCACCGCCTGCCGAGCGTCGTCTTCTCCCTGGAGATGAGCCGCACGGAGATCACCATGCGTCTGCTGTCGGCGGAGTCGGAGATCCCGTTGCAGAACATGCGCAAGGGCAACATGCGCGACCGCGACTGGACCAAGCTGGCCGAGACGCAGGGGCGGATCCACGACGCCCCGCTGTTCATCGACGACTCGCCCAACATGTCGCTCATGGAGATCCGGGCCAAGTGCCGCCGGCTCAAGCAGCGCAACGACCTCAAGCTCGTCATCGTCGACTACCTGCAGCTGATGAGCTCGGGCAAGCGGGTCGAGTCCCGTCAGCAGGAGGTCGCCGAGTTCTCACGTGCGCTCAAGCTGCTGGCCAAGGAGCTCGAGCTGCCGCTGATCGCCCTGTCGCAGCTGAACCGTGGGCCGGAGCAGCGGACGGACAAGAAACCGCAGATGAGCGACCTTCGCGAATCGGGATCGATCGAGCAGGATGCCGACCTCGTCATCCTCCTTCACAGAGAATCCCTGTATGAGAGAGAATCGCCTCGAGAAGGAGAGGCGGACGTGATCGTGGCCAAGCACCGCAACGGTCCGACCGACACGGTTGTCGTCGCGTTCCAGGGCCACTACAGCCGGTTCACGAACATGGCGAGCAACTTCTGACGGGGCTGTCGAGATGCAGCCAATCTTGCACGACTGACCTCGCTATGTAACATTGCCCCGCCTATTGGAAATGGCGATTCAGATAACCAAACATTATGACAGGGGGTTGAGTCAGCCCCACATGCAGGTGATGAACTAGCCACTCACTGGAACCCAAGCTGCTATCAACGATCCCTTCCAGCGTGGTCCAGTTGAGGGTGCCACCCACGAGCACACCGACGGCAGGCACAACCTTGCCGAGCCCCTGCTTGGTCATACGAAGGCTGAAAGCCTTGGCGAACTGTCCGGCAACTCGAGCGACGATCGTCTCGTTCAGAACGGCCCAGGTCTTGCCACGAAAGAGAGCTTGAGTGAGCCGCGAGATGTCGGCCATAGCGGCGGTCTTGGCTGTAGCTGACGCCGCCGTCCCCGCGTTGACGACGGACATGGCGAAGAGCTTCTCTGCTGGCTCTTCAGGGTCATAGCCGTAGAACAGGGAAACGTGACCAACGCGCAAGGCCGCGAAGTACTCCTTCTACAACACCTCGCCCTACACGCTGCCCTCGCTGACCGGCGACAGCGCCAACATCAAAGGCCAACCTGCTCTCCTACGTCGACGGCTTCAACGACAACGTCCGCGACGTATTCACCCGGTTCGGGTTCGAGGAGCAGGTCCAGCGGCTCGAGGAGGCCAACGCCCTCTACCTGGTGGTCCAGGAGTTCGCCAAGCTCGATCTGCGTCCCCAGCACGTGAGCAACACCGAGATGGGCTCGGTGTTCGAGGAGCTCATCCGCAAGTTCGCCGAGGCGAGTAACGAGACCGCTGGTGAGCACTTCACCCCGCGTGAGGTCATCGCCCTCATGGTCGACCTGCTGCTGGTCGGCGACGAGGACGCCACTGCGCCGGGCAAGGCCGTGAATCGCCGTGTCTACGACCCGGCGGCCGGCACCGGCGGGATGCTCTCGACGATGGACGAGCACCTGCGGGAGCAGAACCCCGCTGCGCGGCTGCTCATGGCCGGTCAGGAGATCAAACCCCAGCTCGTATGCCGTGTGCAGGGCGGACATGATCATCAAGGGTCAGCCGGTGGACGCCATCGCCCTGGGCAACACCCTCACGGACGACGCTCACGCGGGCAAGGACTTCCACTACTGCCTGTCCAACCCGCCGTTCGGGGTGGAGTGGAAGACCTCCCAGCGCGAGGTCGTCAGGGAGCACAAGCAGTTGGGCTTCAACGGTCCGTGCTCGAAGCGAGACTGCTGGAACTGACGAAGGATCCGGCCTGGCAGGAGAACCTCCTGCCGTCGATGCTCACCCGAAGACGCGAAAGATTGCGTGCCGGAGCGAGCAGTCGCTCGATTCCCATCACCCGTTTGGGGCGGAAGGTTTTTGGGTAGGTAGGCAGGGGTCCATGAACGGTGCCTGACCAGTGGAAAGGAAGAGCCGTGAAAGCTCTGCGAGGAGTGCCTTGACCTTCCACGCGGAGTTCAGTAGGGTGCCCTCCACTCCGCACAGTGCCGACACCCCAGCACTGTCCTTCTTGAGATGAAAGACGGCGACACGTCATGAGGAATTCTGTTTTCTTGCCGCTCGTTGCGGCGGCTGCGGTCGCGCTGGGATCGGGGTGTGCCGGCCCGGACGGCGACAGTTTGGCCGAGCAGACCCAGGCCGGAGCCGACGTCGGCGCTGATGTCACCCCGGAGGGGGACGGGGCCAACGCTGAAGGTGACGTGTCAGCGAATGACATTGCGGACGAGGAGCTGCATGGGCAGTTGGTGGAGAGTTTTCCAACTGACCAGGTGCCGCTCTACGCAGGGGACGTCGTGGGCAGTCTGGGCCGGATGTCTGACTACCTCGGCCTGCCCGAATGGAACGTGGACATGACGACGGCTGATTCCTTCGACGACGTGGATGTGGCGATTCGAGATGCCTACTCGGCTGATGGCTGGGAAATTGCCAGCGAGAGTAAGAACCCCTTCGGTGGAAACATGCTGATCGCCCGAAGTGGTGACTACATCGCCACGATCACGTATCAGGAAGCAGACAACGATGGCACTTCGATCAATTACGGAGTGAGTCAGCAGTAGGATCGTGCGAACAGAAGGGGCGGGGTCGCGGTGGACGTGTCCGTCCGCCGCAGCTCATGGCTGACATCCGTTCGGTGACCCCGACCGACGCCTCCACTCCGACGTCCTCTGGGGTGTCGTCGAGCCGGGGGGACTCACCGCTGCACGATGGTGGTCACGACCTCCGTCAGGGAAGGTCGCCGCGGGGTCGAGGAGAAGCCGAACCGCGCCGGTGGGTCGACCACGGTCAGGCAGCCGAGGTCGAGCCCGTCCAGCCGGGCGGATACCGACCTGATGGCACGGACGTCGGTCGCCCCGTAGTACTCGCGCCGCCCCTGCCCCGCGCTTCCTCGGGTCCGGACACCGCGCAGGACCACGCGCGCGACGGGGTCCGTCACTGCAGAGAGCAGCGGACTGGCCGCGACACTGCGTGGTATGCCGCGTAGCGCCCAACCCAGGACGGTTCGTCGACCGAGCGCAGCGGTGAGAGTCAGCGATGCGGTGATCACGCAGACCGCTGTGCTCCGGCTGCCAGCCAGCACCGTCGATCCGGGCTCGGCCGTGCAGCGCACTTCGACCGGCTCGATCCGGGTCTCGTCGAAGACGTACGTGCCGCCGACGAAGTCGGCCACCTCCTGCGTCGGTGCCAGCAGGAGCCGGTGACCGTCGCCCAGCTCGATCATCACGTCGGCGAACGAGCCGAGCGGCGAGGTGTCCCAGATCCCGACGACCAGCCGGGCGCCGCTGGACGTACCGACCCCGAGGATGCGACCGTTGAAGGTCCAGGTGCGCGACGCCACACGCCTATCATCGCGGTCACAGCCACGTCGTGCCCACGCACAGGCTCAGGTGGGGTCGCTGTGGCCAGGCCGGACCAGGCCGGTCTCGTAGCAGCGGACGACGACCTGGACCCGGTCGCGGACGCCCAGCTTGGCCAGGATCGCGCTGACGTGCGACTTCACGGTGGGCTCGGACAGGTACATCCGCGCAGCGATCTCGGCGTTGGACAGGCCCTGTGCCACGTAGCGCGCGGTGTCGAGCTCGCGCGGCGACAGTGCCGTGAACGCCTCCCCGACGCCCCCCGGGGGGTGCGGCGCCCTGACGAACTCTGCGAGCAGCCGGCCGGTCACGACGGGGTCCAGGATCGCCTCGCCCGCCGCGATGGTGCGGACGGCTTCGATGAGCTGACCGGGACTGACGGTCTTGAGCAGGAACCCGCTCGCACCGGCGCGGACGGCGTCATACACGTAGCTGTCGCCGTCGAACGTGGTCAGGATCAGCACCCGGGTCCTGATCGAGGGATCGGCGAGCAGGGACCGGGTCGCTGCGATGCCGTCCATCTCCGGCATCCGCACGTCCATGAGGAGCACGTCGGGCCGGAGCTCCCGCGCCGACGCCACGGCTCGCCGCCCGTCGCCGGCCTCGCCGACGACCTGCAGGTCCGACTGGGTGCCAAGGATCATCTGGAAGCCGGAGCGGACCAGTGCCTGGTCGTCGGCGATCAGCACCCGCGTCGCCGCGCTCATGCGCGTGTCGGCAAGGTTGCGGCGACGAGGAAGGAGCCGTCCGGTTGGACTCCGGCCTGCAGGGTGCCGCCGTAGAGGCGGACCCGCTCACGCATGCCGACCAGACCGTGCCCGGCGCCGTTCGAGGCCTCCGGCGTCGCGCTGCCCGCGGCGTTGTGGATGCGCACCACGAGAGCGTGCTCGCCATACTCCACCTCGACGCGTGCCTGCGCGCCCCCGGAGTGCTTCAGCGCGTTGGTCAGCGCCTCCTGAACGATCCGGTAGGCGCACAGCTGCTGTCCCGGCGGCACGAGGCTGCGCTCGCCGGCGACGGTCAGCGTCACCGCCATACCCGCCTCCCGGAGCCGCTCCACCAGACCCGGCAGCTGCTGCAGGCCGGGCTGTGCCTCGAGCCCCTCACCCGTCCCACCGTCGCGGAGCAGGCCGAGCAGCCGTCTCATCTCGGCCAGGGCCTGCTGCCCGGTCTCCCGGACGGCGCTCAGCGGCACCCGGGCGGAGGTCGGGTCGTCGGTGAGCAGCTGCTCGGCCGCCGCCGCCTGCACGACCATCACGCCCATGCCGTGGGCGACGACGTCGTGGAGCTCCCTGGCGATCCGGGCGCGTTCGTGGACGACAGCCGCTTCCAGGGCCTCGACCGCGGCGGCGCGCTCGTCGCTGGCGGCTGCCTCGGCGCGCCACCGCTCCTGTTCCCGGCGGCGAATCGTGCGGCCCGCCAGCCACGCAGCAGCTGAGAAGATCGCCGCGAAGGCGAGGTCGTCGACCTGCCAGCCGGACAACGCCACCACGTGCAGCGCTGTCGCCGCGCCCACGAGGGCGGTGACCGCCACCATCCTCCCGCCGCCGGCGTGCCGGCCGAGGCTGTAGAGCAGCACGAGCCCGGCCAGCAGCCCGGACAAGGTGTTGGTCGGCGCCGAGACCAGCGCCTCGACGGCCAGCGCCGCAGCACCGACGGCTGCGGCCGCCGCCGGAGCGGACCGCCGGGCGGCCACCGGCGCAGTCTGGCAGAGCAGCAACATCCCGGGCAGCAGCCCGCGCCAACCTGCCTGGCCCGCGGAGGCGAGCTCCACCTGGCCGCCCAGGGTGATCACCGCGGCCAGCGCGACGTCGAAGGAGACACCGGCACGCCAGTCGGTTCCGCCGTACGCCTTCGCGTTCGCCACCACGGCCACGTCTCAAGACTAGATCCCTGGCCCAGATCCGTCCTCCGTCCCAAGGATGAGCGCACTCGGCCCCGGGTCGGGGCGGGGCAGGTGCGAAAGGGGACCGGCGGCGGGTCGGTCCATGCCCGATGCCCGAGGCGCAGCGCCACCGAGGCTCCTAGCGTTCCTGGCATGACCACGTACCGATCGACCCACATCCGCAGCACCGTCCGGCACGCCATGGCCACCACGACGGCCGCGCTCGTCATCGGCGCCGCCGTCCCCGCCTCGGCGGCGGCACCGACGCACGACGTGCCTGCCGCGGGCGAGGTCGTCACGTGCGACACGGTCGGGGCCCTGACCGCCACGAGCGGCAGCCTCCGACAGCGTGAGACGACCACCATCGACGGCCGGGGGCGGGCACACGTGCTCTTCACCATCTCCACCGACCATGTCCGCCTGGTCGGCGCCGACGGCACCCGCTACCGGCTGACCGGCGGAGGCTTCGACCACGTCCTCTACCCCGGCGGCGCGGTCACCGGCGACGTCCTCTCCGAGCACGAGCTCTTCTTCTTCAACGTCGTCACCGATGGCGACATCGTCGGGGTCGTCCGGTTCCGGCTACGCACCGGATCCGACCAGATCCCCCACGTCGTCGACGCCAGCACCTGCCAGCTCCCCGGCATGTCCTGACCACCACGCAAAACCCAAGGAGACCACCATGAAACGCACACTCATCGTCGCCGCCACCGCCGCCCCGTGCCTGCTCGCGCTGTCCTACCCGTGGCGCGACGCCACCCACGGCGCGGGCGCTGCGCTCAGCAGCATCGGCTGGTTCGGCTTCCTGCTCGCCCTGGTCATCGTCGCGGTCACCTCGGCCACGCTCGGCCTGCGCAGACTGCGCACCCACGCAGCCTGAGCCACGGCCGGCGCCAGGGTGGTGGTCAGCCCGCGGGGCCAGCGGCAGCACCGGGCCCGCGGAGCCAGCACAGGGTCTCCGTCGAGCCCTGCAGCTCGAGGCGGCGCCACAGGACGCTCCCGGGGACGGCCTGGCTCGCGTGCTGGGCGATGGCTTCGTGCTGCGCAGCACGGTCGACCTCCACCACGAAGTGCCCCACGGAGCGACCCACGAACGGGACGCCCGTCTCGGCCACCAGCTGCCTGGCGAGGTCCTCGGGCAGGGTCCAGGCCAGCACCGGCAGGTCGAGCCGCTCGGCCGTGACCAGCGCGGCACCGGTGGCGGCGACATGGTCCGGGTGGCCCGAGATGCCCGTGCTGTCGAAGACGAGGAGACCTTCGGGCCGGGTGTCGTCCGCCGCCTCGCGCACGAGGGCGGCGACCTGCTCCGGGTCGAGGTCCCCCAGCCCACCGTCGGGCAGGTCGAGCAGCCTGGTCGAACGCGCACCCAGCGCGCGCCCGGCCGCCTCGAGCTCGGCTGCCCGGACCGTCGCCAGGTCCGGTGCCGCCCCCAGGGTGGACGCCTCGCCCCGGGTCAGGCAGAGCACGTCCACGGCAGCACCGGCGCGGGCGAAGGCGTCGATGAGCGCGCCCAGGCCGAAGGACTCGTCGTCCGGGTGCGCGACCACGGCGAGCACGCGCTGCCAGGAGGGGAGGGTCTGCGGTGCGGTGAGCATGGCACGATCATCTCCCGGCCCGGTGACCGCGACGCGCCGACCCCCGGAGCGGTCCTTGCCGCGCAGCAGGGGGCGGACCCGCCTCAGGTGGGTCCGCGCAGCGACTCCAGCCGCTCGCGCAGGTGCTCCAGCTCCCTGTCGTTGCGGCACAGGCTGATCGCCTCCTGGTATGCCGTCCGCGCCTGCTCCGTGCGTCCCGCCCGCGTGAGCAGCTCGGCGCGCACGGCAGCCGGACGGTGACTGCCAGCGACGTCGACGCCCTCGAGCGCCAGCAGACCGGCCTCCGGGCCCCGCGCCTCGGCGACGGCCACCGCCCTCGCCACCCGGGCGGCCGGGGAGGGCATCACGTCGAGCAGCGTGTCGTAGTGCTCGACGATCCGCCCCCACCTGGTCTCCTGCGCGGTCGGCGCGGTCGCGTGCTCGGCCGCGATCCGCGCCTGCACCAGGTAGGCCGCACCCTGCCGGGTCACGGTCCGGACCGGGCCGAGCGAGCGCAGGAGTGCCAGCGCCTCCTCGATCTCGGCACGGTGCCACCGGGACCGGTCCTGGTCGGCGAGCAGCACGAGCCCCCCGTCCGGCCCGAGCCGGGCGTCCCGGCGCGAGTGCTGGAGCAGCATCAGCGCGAGCAGCGCCACCAGCACCGGCGTCCCGGGACGCAGCGCGAGGACGACGCGCACCAGCCGGACCGCCTCTCCGGCGAGGTCGGCGCGCAGCACGTCGGGACCGCTGCCCGGGGCGTAGCCGGCGGTGAACGCCAGGTAGGCCGTCTGCGCGACCGTGTCCAGCCGGTCGGGCAGCACGTCGACCCCCGGCACGGCGAACGGGATGCCGGTGGCCACGATCTTCTTCTTGGCCCGCGTGATCCGGGCCGCCATGGTCGGCTCGGGGACGAGGAAGAGGCGCGCCACGTCATACGTGCTCACCCCCAGCACGAGACGCAGCGTGAGCGCGGTGGCGGCCTCCGGGGCCAGCGCGGGGTGCGTGCACATCAGGACCAGCCGCAGGACGTCGTCCTCGACCAGCCCGCCCGGGTCGACCATCGCCGCCGTCCTCTCCTGCCCCCGTTCGGCCTCGGTCACCAGCAGGGGTGCCCGCCGCTGCCGCATCGCCTCGGCCCGCAACCGGTCCAGCACCCGGCGGCTGGCCGCGGTGTTGAGCCAGGCCGCCGGGCTGTCCGGGACCCCGTGCGCCGGCCAGGTGCGGGCCGCAGCCTCGACGGCGTCGCCGAGGGCGTCCTCGACCAGGTCCAGCCGGCGGAAGCGCGCGAGCAGCAGGGCGACCAGCCGTCCCCACTCCTCGCGCACCACCCGCGCGAGGGCGTCCTCACCCACCTGCCGCCGCGCCTTCGCTCACGCCACCGTGACGACCGGTCGGAGCTCGACGAAGCCGGTGCGGACCTCCTCGGTCGCGCCCTCCCAGTCCGTGGGTTCGTTGGCGATGAGGACGAGGTACTGCTTCACGGCGCCTGTCCCTGCGTCGGGGCGGAGCGCTCCTCGGGCCGCACGGTGCGGCGGATCTCGACGCCGTCGCCGAGCGCGGCGATGATCTTGCAGCACTCGGCCAGGTCGTCCGGGTCCTCGGTCTCGACCATGTAGAACCCGCCCACGTGCTCGGCGGACTCCGCGAACGGACCGTCGGTGACGGACCGCCCGCCCGGCCGGACCGTCCGGGCCTCCGTCGTCGCGTGCAGCTCCGCGCCGCCGGTGATCCGGTGCCCGCGCCGGGTGAGCTCCTCGGAGAACCGGGTGTACTCGGCATACCCGTCCTTGCGCTCCTGCATGCTCATCGTGGACCACCACCGGTCGGCGTCGCCCACGATCACCACCATGTACTCGGTCATGTCACCGATCCTGTCCGTTCCGGGCCGCGGCTGCGACCTCACGTGCATGACGGACGGTCGCGGCCACTTTCGACAGCCCGGCGCTCCAGGCGCAGCACCCGTCCCACGCGAGGCTGCCGGGAACGGTGTGAGACTGGCTGTCCGACCCAGGACTCACCAGGAGGACACGGTGCTCGTCTCACCCACGCTGGCCATCAACGAGGAGATCGCCCGCCGCCGCGCGCAGGGCCGGCCCGTCGTCGCCCTCGGCTTCGGCGAGGCGAGCCTGCCGGTCCACCCGCTGCTCGTCGACCAGCTCGCCAGGCACGCCGCGCAGGGCGGCTACGGCGAGGTCGCCGGCGCGTCGAGGCTCCGCGAGGCCGCCGCGGGCTACTGGTCGCGCCGTGGGGTCGGGACGCGGGCCGAGGAGGTCGTGGCCGGACCGGGCAGCAAGCCCCTGCTGTATGCCGTGTTCGAGGCCCTGGGCGGTCCGGTCCTGCTGCCCAGGCCCAGCTGGGTCAGCTACGCCGCGCAGAACGAGATCCTCGGGCAGCGCAGCGTCTCGGTGCCCACCGTCGAGGGGGAGGGCGGCGTGCCGGACCCGGCCCGGCTCGACAGCGTCGCCCGCGGGCTGCGGGACGCCGGCACCCCGGCCACGGCCGTCCTCGTGACGATCCCCGACAACCCCACCGGGACCGTCGCGGCCCCGGCGACCGTCCGTGAGCTGTGCCGGGTCGCCGAGGAGCACGACCTGGTCGTCATCTCCGACGAGATCTACCTCGACCTCGTGCACGACCCCGACCGTGAGGTCCTCACCCCGAGCCAGGTCGTCCCCGGGCGCACGATCACCACGACCGGACTGAGCAAGAGCCTGGCCCTGGGCGGGTGGCGCATCGGGGTCGCCCGCATCCCGGACGGACTGCTCAGCCAGGTGCGCGGCCGGGTGACGAGCGTGGCCAGCGAGATCTGGTCGGCGCCCGCCCACCCGGTCCAGCTCGCCGCGGCGTGGGCCTTCGCGGAGCCGGCCGACCTCACCGCGCACATCGCGCTGAGCAGCCGGCTGCACGGGCGGGTCGCGAGGGCGGTGGCCGCGGTCTTCCGCGACGCCGGTGCCGAGGTCGCCGAGCCGTCCGGGGCCTTCTACCTCTACCCCGACCTGGAGCCGCTGCGGGACCGGCTGGCCGGCGCGGGCGTCACCACCAGCCCCGGTCTGGCCCGTGTGCTGCTGGACGAGCACGGCATCGCCACCCTGCCCGGTGCCGCGTTCGGCGACGCCGAGGACCGGCTCACCCTGCGCGTCGCCACCCCGATGCTCTACGGGCCCAGCGACGACCAGAGGTGGGCCGCGCTCGAGGCGGAGGCGCCCGCGGAGCTGCCGTGGATCCGGGAGGGCCTGGACACGGTGCGCCACGCGCTGGACGCGATGCTGCCCGAGTAGGCCCCCGCGATGCGTCGGCCGCGGCACTGGTCGGGGTAGGGGGTCTGCTTGCGGTTGCACCGACCCGTTGGGAGTGCAACTGTCGAAAGAGGAACGGATGAGCGTCCCGCACCATACGAACATCCACGCTAAGAAGGTCGGCCAGTGAGGGACAGGCAGCAGAACAGGCAGCAGATCGTCGTCGTCACCGGCGCGAGCGCGGGGATCGGCAGGGCCACCGCGGTCGCGTTCGGCCGGCGCGGCGCCACCGTCGCGCTGCTGGCCCGGGGACGGGCCGGGCTGGAGGCGGCCGCCCGGGACGTGGAGGAGGCGGGCGGGACCGCCATGGCCATCCCCACCGACACCGCCGACCACGAGCAGGTGGAGGCCGCCGCCGCCCGGGTCGAGGACGAGCTCGGCACGATCGACGTCTGGGTCAACGTCGCGTTCACCTCGGTGTTCGCGCCCTTCTGGGAGATCTCCCCGGAGGAGTACGCCCGTGTCACCGAGGTCAGCTACCTCGGCTTCGTCTACGGCACGATGTCCGCGCTGCGCAGGATGAAGCCCCGTGACCGCGGCACGATCGTGCAGGTCGGCTCGGCGCTGGCCTACCGCGGGATCCCCCTGCAGAGCGCCTACTGCGGCGCCAAGCACGCCATCCAGGGTTTCCACGAGTCGTTGCGCTGCGAGCTGCTGCACGAGCGCAGCAACGTGCACGTGACCATGGTGCAGATGCCGGGGGTCAACACCCCGCAGTTCCGCTGGGTCCTCTCCCGGCTGCCGAACAAGGCCCAGCCGGTCCCGCCGATCTACCAGCCCGAGATCCCCGCCTCCGCGGTCCTGTACGCCGCGGACCATCCGCGACGTCGCGAGTACTGGGTCGGCGGCAGCACGGTGGGGACCCTGGCCGCCAACGCCGTCGCCCCCGGGATCCTGGACCGCTACCTGGCGCGGACCGGCTTCGCCTCGCAGCAGGGCGACGAGCCGCGCGACCCCGACCAGCCGGTCAACCTGTGGGAGCCGGCCGACGCCGACCGCGACCACGGCGCGCACGGTCCCTTCGACGACCGCGCCACCGACCGCTCCTACCAGGTGTGGGCCTCCCGGCACCACGGCCTGCTGGCCGGCCTCGGCGCGGTCGGCGCCACGGCTGCCGTCGGGGCGCTGGCGTCCCGGTGGCGCTCGTGACCCGGTCCGGACACCCGGCACCGGCGGACGTGACCTCCCCGCTCGCGAGCGCCCTCGAGGGCGGGCGCGGCGCATACGGGCTCGTGCAGCTGGGCCGCCCGGACCTGGTGGGCAGGATCCTGGGGGCGCGCCTGCTGGTCCAGGCCGTCGGCACCGCGCTCGCCGCGGACCGGCTCCACCGGCACGCCCGTGGCGGGCTGCACGCGCTCGGCGGCGCCGTCGACGTCCTGCACGGGACGAGCATGCTCGGCCTCGCCCTCGTCTGCCGGCGGCGCCGCGGCTGGGCGCTGCGCCAGGCGGCCGGTGCGGCCGTGCTGGCGGCCGGGGAGCTCGCGCTGGCCGTCTCGTGCTCGAGGCACCCTTGACACTCTGTCGCCCCGCCTCTGGACAAGGTGCCGCGACGCGCAGGACGGCCGCGAGGTCGGGGGAGGTCGCGGCACGCACCCCTCGGCGTGAGGGCAGGGTCGGACGGCGGGCCCGTGCACCGTGGGAGGACGGCCGCACGGCATGATGGACTGTCGCTCGCGGCGGAGGTCCGCGACGGTCCGCGCAGCAGCACGGCGGTCCCGACGACAGAGAAGTGGTGGCACCTATGACCTGGCCAGGCACCGGCACCGCCGCCCCCGTGCTCCTGCCCGCCGAGGAGCTTCCCCTGGGGGAGGAGGTCGACTGCGGCTCCCACACGGTCACCGAGGAGGAGATCGTGGCCTTCGCCTCCGCCTGGGACCCGCAGTACTTCCACGTCTCGGCCGACCTCGCCGCCCACAGCGACTTCGGCGGGCTCATCGCCAGCGGGCTGCACACCGCCTCGATCTACCAGAAGCTCGCGGTCGCCGGTCTCCTGCACCGCTTCGACGTCGTGGCCGGCAGGGAGATCCGCAGCCTGCGCTTCCTGCGGCCGGTCCGTCCCGGCGACGTCCTGAGCTGCGGCATCCTCGTGCGGTCCGTGGAGCCGGCCGCCCCCGGTCGCTCCCTGGTCGTCATCGCCGGCGTCCTGCGCAACCAGCACGGCAAGCCCGTGCTGGAGCTCGAGGTGGACTCGCTGATGAGGTCGCGGCAGCTGCCACTCACCCGGACACGGGGCAGGTGGCCAGCAGGGCGGGCACCAGGACCTCGTTGATGTTCCACCGCCCCTCCAGCGAGCTGAGGTCGCGACCGGTCACGCCCAGCGAGAGCTGGCGGGTGCCGTCGGCGCTGGTGAACGCCACGCTCAGGGTCCCGTAGGTCGCGCCGTCGTGCCCGTAGAGCCACTGCGGGTCCTCGGGGGAGGAGCAGGGATCGGGCAGCCGGTAGACCCCGAGGCCGTACTGGAGCATGTCGGTCGTGACCGGCGTGACCATCTCCTGCACGAGCGCCGGGTCGACCAGCTCGCCGGAGATCAGCGCGTCGGTGAACGCGTTGAGGTCGGCCGTGGTGCTCACCACGGCACCGGAGGACCGGAACAGGTCGGGGTCGAAGCCGCCGAGCTCGAGCCAGCCGTCGCCGACCCAGGCGTCCTCCTCGAGGGCCGGGTTCGGCATACCCGGGTCGAGCGGGTAGGAGGTGTGCCGCATGCCCGCCGGTCCCCATACTCCCTCGCGCAGCAGCGTCCCGACGTCCTCGCCGGTCCGGGCCGCCAGGAGCATCCCGAGCACGACGTAGCCGGCGTTGGAGTAGACGAACTCCCCCGGCTCGGTCCACGGGAAGGCGTTGACCGCGTCCACGTGGTCCTGGTCGGTGTAGTCGCGCCCGATCGCTGCCAGGAAGTCCGACATCTCGGGACCCTCGACGTTGGGCAGGAGCAGCTCCTGGGTGCCGTTGGGCATCCCGGAGGTGTGGCTGAGCAGCTGCCGGAGGGTCACGTCGGGGTGGTCGGGCAGGAGGCCGGGGATGACGTCCTCCACCCGGGTGTCGAGCGTCCACGTCCCCGCCTCCACCTGCTGGAGGACGAGGGTGGCGACCATCATCTTGGTGTTGCTCGCGACCCGGAAGCGGTCCTGCCAGCCGGCCGGCGGCCGCTTGTCGAGGGCACGGCCCCCTGCCGAGCCGCGCCAGGTCAGGTCAGGGGAGTCCACGCGCACGGTGACGCCGATCGCGCCGTCGGTGACGACCTTGGCCATGCCGGCGTCCAGCGCGTCGGTGGCCGGCGTCGACCGGCCGGGCGGGGTCCCCTTGAGACGCACCTGCTGCTGCGCGGTCCGCGCGGCGTGGCGCACCTGCTCGCGCAGCGCGGTCTCGTCCTGGGCGGCCGACACGCTCCCAGGTATGCCGTGCTCCTCGGGTCGGTCCGGGGCCGCCGAGGCGGTGGTGGGCAGCACCAGGGCCAGCGCGGCCAGGGCGGCGGTCCCGCCGGTCGTGGCTCGTCGGGCGGTGCGGGTGCGGATGGTCATCGGGTCCCCTCTCGTCTCGATGGTGGTGTGCGGCCAGTCTGCGTGCCCGCACCGACAGGCGCATCGGCACCCCGGGGGAGATCGGGGACGGCCCGCCTCGTCCTGGGGACGGAGATCTGCCCGCTCCCGGCGCGCCTCCTTCTAGACCAGGTGCCGACCGAACTCGACGAGCATCACGACGCCCAGGACCATGAGGACCACGCCGGCGCCGGTGACCGTCCGGCGGTAGCCGGTGTCGGTGAGCCAGCGGCGGCCGCGCGCCACCACCGCCGCGAGCGCTGCCTTGGAGCCGACCAGGGTGAGGTAGAACCCC
Organism: Ornithinimicrobium avium; assembly: GCF_003351765.1. Classification (NCBI taxonomy): domain Bacteria; kingdom Bacillati; phylum Actinomycetota; class Actinomycetes; order Micrococcales; family Ornithinimicrobiaceae; genus Ornithinimicrobium; species Ornithinimicrobium avium. Next base: position 2,581,927 of record NZ_CP031229.1, on the reverse strand, counting down.
AGCACCACGGCCACGCCGGCGGGCGCGCCGCCCCGCCAGAAGGAGACGGTCAGCGGCCCCAGCACGGTGATCCAGCTGAGCCACGGGTGCGGGCTGAACAGGTTGACCAGCACGGCCCGCCGCAGTGCCGTGCGCAGCGGAGGAGCGGCCCCGGCCACGCCCGGCGCGAGGCTGGCGGTGCGCGCCTCGCGCACGGTCTGGACGCCGACCAGGACGACGAGCACACCGCCCACGACCCCGAGCCAGCCGAGAGCGTCCGGCCCCAGCTCGCGCAGGACGAGGAGCACCGCGGTGACGACGACGAGGTCGCTGAGCAGGGGAGCGGCGGCGACGGCGAGCCCGTGGCGCAGCCCGCCGTGCAGCGTCGAGGTGATGACCAGGACCAGCAGCGGGCCGGGACTGACGCCGGCGGCCAGGCCGATCCCCAGCCCGGTCAGGATCGCGGCGACGGCGCCCGTCATCCGACGTCAGCGGGGAGGGAGCACATGGTGCCCGCAGCGTAGTCCGGCGCTGGGAGCGGTCGAGATGCGGTCGGGACGGCGACCTTGCTACCCGCTCACCCTGATGGGGCGATGCTGGACGGGTCCAAGGAGGCGGCCCCCACGCTCGCCCTCCTGGGCGTGGGGGCCGCGGCCTGTCCTGGGTGCCCCCGCCTGCTCGGGGCGGTCGCGGGTGGCCCTGCCGTGGTGGCCGGTCAGAGGCCGACCGCCTTGGCCCGTGCGGCCACCGTGTTGTAGAGCGCGCCGTCCGTGATCACAGCAGCGGGCGGGAAGAGCAACGTGACCGCTCCCAGCACCGCCGCAGACGCCGCGGCTGCCGCCGCCTCCTGGTCGGCGAGGTTCTGCCCGTCGCTCTCCTTGCAGGTGAGGGTGACCACGACGATCTCGTCATCGGCCACCGCGACGTCGAACATCTCGACGTTGGGTGCCTGGTCGGCCAGCGCCCCGGGGTCACTGACCGCCCCTGCGGCGCGCACGGGCCACTCACCTGAGTGAGGTAGGCCCGCGATCTGCCCCTGCGGCGTGCAGGAACCACTCACGTGAGTGAGTCGAGCACGGGCACTGGCCCTGCGGCGTGCAGGAACCACTCACGTGAGCGGGTTGCGCGCGCAGACCTACTGGCCCAGCTCGCCCAGCAGCGTCTCGAAGTCGCCAGCCCGGTCAGGATCGCGGCGACGGCGCCCGTCATCCGACGTCAGCGGGGAGGGAGCACATGGTGCCCGCAGCGTAGTCGGCCCGCTGGTCCTAGGGCTGCGGCGAACCGGGGAGGGCCCTCAGTCCGCCACGGTGGACGGACGCCCCTGGTAGAGCAGGTCCGCATACTCCGGGTGGCGTGCGATCCAGGCGCGGACGAACGGGCAGACCGCCAGGACCGTGCGGGTCCCGTCCGCGCGGACGTGGTCCAGGGCGCCGCGGACCAGCGCGCCGCCGACCCCCTGCCCCTCGAAGGCGGGGTCGACCTCGGTGTGCGTGAAGACCCACAGCTCCTGCGTCTGCTGGTAGTCGGCGAAGCCGGCCACCTTCCCCTCGAGGTGGGCCTCGAAACGGGTGCGGTCGGGCTCGTGGGTGACGGTCACCTCGGCCATGGGTCCTCCTGGGTATGCGGTGTCGACGGGCCACGCGGCCCCGCGCACCGTACGGCACCGGTCGACACCCCGGGTCGTCGCCTGCCAGACTCGCGGAGGTGACCGCCTGGACCGACCCGCTGACCCAGACCACCTCATACCCCGGTCTCGGGCCGGCCACGCAGACCGAGGAGATCGCCGAACCGCACGTGATCGTGCTCTTCGGCGCCCGCGGCGACCTCTCCCGGCGCAAGCTGCTGCCGGGGCTGGCCTACCTGTGCAGCTCGGACCTGGCGCCGAAGATCCGGGTGGTGGGCAGCTCGCTGGAGGAGTTCGACGACGCGGAGTTCCGGGAGTTCGCCCGGGAGGCGCTCGCCGAGTTCGGCCACCGGCAGCTGGGCGAGCAGGAGTGGGGCGCCTTCGCCGACAACCTCCGGTACGTCCCGACGAGCGCCGGCGCCGCCGGGCTGGCGCGGGTCGTGGCAGAGGAGCGGGCCGCCCTCGGGCAGCGGTCCGGTCTGCTGCACTACCTCAGCGTCCCGCCCAGCGCGGCCCTGTCGGTCATCGGGCTGCTGCGCGAGGCCGACCTGGTGGAGGGCTCGCGGATCGTCATGGAGAAGCCCTTCGGCACCGACCTGGCCAGCGCGGTCCACCTCAACGCCAGCGTCCACGAGACCTTCGACGAGGACCAGATCTTCCGGATCGACCACTTCCTGGGCAAGGAGGCGGCCCAGAACATCCTCGCCTTCCGCTTCGCCAACGGGCTGTTCGAGCCGATCTGGAACCGCAACTTCATCGACCACGTGCAGATCGACATACCCGAGACCCTCGGCCTGGAGCGACGGGCCGGCTTCTACGAGGCGACCGGCGCCTACAAGGACATGGTGGTGACCCACCTGTTCCAGGTCCTGGCGTTCGTGGCGATGGAGCCGCCGACCGCCCTGGAGCCGACCGCGATCGGCGAGGAGAAGAACAAGGTCTTCCGCTCGATGCTGCCGCTGGACCCCGCGCGGGTGGTGCGCGGCCAGTACGTCGGCTACCTGGACGAGGAGGGCGTCGCGCGCGACTCGGACACCGAGACCTTCATCGCGCTGCGCTGCGAGATCGACAACTGGCGCTGGGCGGGCGTGCCGTTCTACCTGCGCACCGGCAAGCGGATGGCCGAGGGTGCGCGCATCATCTCGATCGCGTTCAAGGAGGCGCCACGCACGATGTTCCCGGCGCACTCCGGCGTGGGGCAGGCCGGGCCGGACCACCTGACCTTCGACCTGGCCGACGAGTCCAAGGTCTCGCTGTCTTTCTACGGCAAGCGCCCCGGCCCCGGGATGCGCCTGGAGAAGCTCTCGATGCAGTTCTCCACCCAGGAGACCGCGGCCGCCGGGGACGTCCTCGAGGCCTACGAACGGCTCATCCTGGACGCGATGCGAGGCGACCACACGCTGTTCACCACGGCCGAGGGCATCGAGAGCCTGTGGGCCCGCTCGGGCCCGCTGCTGCAGAGCCCCCCGCCGGTGAAGCCCTACCCGGCGGGGACCTGGGGACCCAACGCCATCCACCAGCTGATCGCGCCGCACGCCTGGCGGCTGCCCTTCGAGCGGACCTGGCGCGACCACACCCCGACGGGTGGGTGAGCCGCTCGGCTAGCCTGGCCGGGATCCAGGGCCACGACCGACCGGCGCCGGCCCGCAGCGGCAGGAAGAAGGACCAGACGTGCGCATCGGCATCCTCACCGGCGGCGGCGACGTCCCCGGGCTGAACCCGTGCATCAAGGCCGTGGTCAACCGGGTCCACGAGGAGGGCCACCAGGTCACCGGCATCCGGCGCGGCTGGGGCGGGCTGCTCGGCACGAACCCCGAGGACCCGGAGTCGCTGGCGGCGAACATGCTCGAGCTCGACCCGGCCGTCGTCCGCACCGTCGACCGCAGCGGCGGCACCTTCCTGCACAGCTCGCGCACCAACCCCGGCAAGGTCCGCACCTCCGAGGTCCCGGACTTCCTCGCCGGCAGCGTCAGCGGCGAGGGCCCCCACGACCTCACGCCGCACGTGCTCAAGGTCATCGAGGCGGCCGGCATCGACGTGCTCATCCCGATCGGCGGGGACGACACCTTGTCCTACGGGCTGCGGATGCACCGCGAGGGCGTGCCCACGATCGCGATCCCCAAGACGATGGACAACGACGTCAACGGGACCGACTACTGCATCGGCTTCTCCACCGCGGTCACCCGCGGCGTGCAGTTCATGCACAACCTGCGCACCTCCACCGGCTCGCACGAGCGGATCGCCGTCGTCGAGCTCTTCGGCCGCTACTCCGGGGAGACCTCGCTCATCACGGCATACCTCTCCGGCGCGGACCGGGCGCTGATCCCCGAGGTGCCCTTCGACGTCGACCGGGTCAGCGAGCTGCTGCTGGCGGACAAGGCGAAGAACCCCTCCAACTACTCGATGGTGACGATCTCCGAGGGCGCCACGATCGCCGGCGGGGACATGATGCTCTCCGGCGAGGAGGACGCCTACGGCCACCGCAAGCTCGGCGGCATCGGCCAGCTCACCGGCGAGCTGATCAAGGAGCGCACCGGTGAGGAGATCGTCTACCAGCAGGTCGGCTACCTGATGCGCTCGGGCAGCCCCGACTCCCTCGACCTGATGGTCGCCACCAACTACGCGGTGATGGCCGCCGACCTGGCCCTCGACGGGTCCACCGGGCGGATGGTGGCGCTGCGCAACGGCAGCTACTCCAGCGTGCCGATCTCGGTGACCGGCGAGGGCGTGAAGGGCGTCGACGTCGAGGAGCTCTACGACGCGCCCCACTACCGGCCCAAGGTGCGGCACGTGCGCGGCAAGCCGATGTTCCTCTACTGACCGACGGTCAGACGCGCCACGCTCGGCTCAGGCCTGGGCCATCGACGTGGGGCCATCGACGTCGGGCCGGCGAGGTCAGGCCGGGTTGATCACCCGTCCCCACGTCGACTTGTTGCCCCAGATGTTCTGCCGCAGGCCTTCGAGCTGCAGGATCTGGCTGTGGTCGACGAAGAGGTTGACCTCGTTGCCGTAGTTCTTCACGTACCACTCGAAGACGGGCCCGTCGGCCGCCTCGAACATGACGTTCTCCATCCCTAGCCCGTTCATGATCGTCGCGGCGACGCCGGTGTTCCAGCGGGTGACGTTCTCGGTGATGCCCTCGGACTCGATCATGATGATCTCGGCGCCGGCCTCCAGGGCCTTCCTGCCGCGGTCGATGAGGTCGCCGACGTCCTTGGCGCCCTCGGCGGCCAGCTCGGCCTCGGAGGAGTCGCCGCCGGAGCCGATCTGGATGCCCAGCTCGGGCTTGGCCTTCAGGCCGGCCCTGACGACCTTCTCGACCAGGCGCTGCAGGCCGGAGGTGGGCAGCATGATGAAGCCGGTCGAGATCTCGATGACGTCGAAGCCGACCTCCTTGGCCTCCTTGAGGTAGGCGTCGACCGCGTCGTCGCCGTAGCGCAGCACGGTCTCGATCCAGCCGCCCGAGGAGACGTAGGCGTCGTTCTCGTGGGCGATGTCGCTGAACGCGCGGACCTGCTCGGCCGGCACGAGCGCGAACGACCCGCCCGCCCACTTGATGCCGTCGACCCACTGGCCGGCCACGTCCATGACGTCCTGCAGGTGCCGGGTGCCGAACGTGTCGTAGTAGGGCGCGCGGATCTCGGTGATGCCGTGGCTGCGCGGCTTGGTCGGGCGCGCGGCGCGGGGCACGAAGTTGAAGCTCACGTCGAAGGGGATCTGGTTGCTCATCTGACTTCCTCTTTCTTCTTCTTCACTCAGGTATGGGGTTCACGCCGCGGACGTCGGCGCCGGGGACGCGAGGGTGGCCGTCGCGCGGGTGGGGCTGACGCGGGCGAGCGCGTCGGCGAGCTCGGCGACCGTGCGGTGCTCGAGGTCCTGGACGAGCTGGGCGATCTCCTCGCGCAGCTGCGGCGTGGCGAACGGCGCGGCGAGCAGGTCGAACTTGGCGCGGGCGCCGTCCCAGCTCAGCGGGTCGGTGTGGAAGCCCTCGTAGGAGTCGGTCGAGGCGCGGAAGACCGTCCCGTCGGTCATGGTGACCTCCAGGTCGGCCGGCATCGCCTCGGGGAAGCGGGCGGAGAAGCCCGCGTCCGGCACGATCGTGATCCTGGTCATCAGGTCCTGCACGTCCTCGGCGATGATCCGCTCGTGGTGGTACTGGGCCGGGCCCAGCTCGCCGTCGAGGAGGACGACTGCCAGCATCCACGGCAGGGAGTGGTCCGCCTCCTCCTTGGTGCGGACGGTGCGCTTGTCGCCCTCCTCGCCGCCGCCGATGATCGAGTAGGCGACGTCGAAGGTGCGCAGCCGCACCCCGCTGACGCCCAGCGGGCTGAAGCCGTCCTCGGCCCGGACCGCCTGGGCGGCGTCCAGGGCGGACTGGGAGTGGATCTCGGCATTGTGCTTCTTGATGATCGAGCGGCGCACGCGCTCCAGGTCCTCGGCGGCCCAGTCGATGGTGAAGTCGCCGGCGATCGACTCCTTGAAGCCCTTGTTGCCCTCGAAGACCTGCTCAGGCCCCGTGATCCCGCGCGAGGCGAGCAGGGCGGCGAAGGTGCCCTCCTTGGAGACCTGGGGGTAGGCCAGGCCCTTCCAGTGGCTGAGGTTGCCGGTGCGGGTCACGCGCAGCGCGTTGTTGGCGGTGCCGCTGATCGCGACGGCGTTGGCGATCTGCTCGACCGGCAGGCGCAGGGCCTTGGCCGCGGAGGCGGCTGCGGCATACGCGCCCTGCGTGGTGTGGTCGAAGCCGGCGGCGCGGACCGGTGCCTCGTCGGAGAGGCGCGAGTGCACCTGGTAGGCCACCGCCAGCGCGGTGAGCAGCTCGGCCCCGGTGCCGTCGACCGACTCGCTCGCCGCGAGCACCGCGCCGAGGTTGTCCGAGGGGTGGCACGTCTCGCCGGGGGCGAGGTAGGAGTCCATGAAGTCGAGGTAGCGCGACAGGGCGCTGGTCCAGAACGCGGCCCGGTCGGGGGAGGTGCGCCCGCCGCCGATCATGGTGGCAGAGGGGGCGCCGCCCAGGTCGTCGAGCAGACCGCGGACGGCGACGACCGGCTCGGCGTCGAGCGCGCCGATGGCTACGCCGAGGGTGTCGAGCACGCGGATCTTCAGCTGCTCGAGCGCCTCGGGGCTGATGTCCTCGAAGCGGGCGTCGGCGACGAACCGCGCGAGCCGGACGACCTCGGTGGGGGAGGTGGTGGGGTTCATGGGGACCGTCCTTCCTGCACGATGCAGTAAGGCAAGGCTTGCCTTACCAACATGTCCATCGTGCCACGACAATATCTTGATGTCAAGATACTTGTCGGATTCCTGCTGCCGTCGCAGGGGCGTTTCGGCGGCCAGGACGGTCCTCCGGCGCGGTGCGCCGTCGGCGGATCCGGCCCCTACCCCTCCGGCGGACCGCTGAGCTTGGCCAGCATCAGGTCCAGGCCGCGCCGCGCGGCCCTCTCGGCCGAGGCGACCCGCTCCTGCGCGGCCCGGGCGGCCTCGAGCGTGGCCTCGGCGCGCTCCTGTGCGGCGAGGCTCGCCTGCACCCCGTCCTCACGCTCGGCACGCTCGGCCTCGGCGTCGTCGTGGAAGCCCTGCACCTCGCCGGCGGCCAGCTCGACCGCGCGGTCGAGCAGGAAGCGGTAGGCGTTGCGGACCTTCTTGGGGGTGGTCTTGCGGTCCAGGCCCTCGACCTCCTCCTGGAGGGTGCTGCGCATGAAGACCAACGGGTCGGAGCGGTAGCGCTCCTCCTCGGCGGCCTGCCGGGCGGCGGCCAGCCGCTCGTTCGCCTCCGCCAGCCCGCGCTCGGCGTCCCGCACGAGCGACGCGGCGGCGCCCACGTGCGGGGCGAAGCGCCCCTCGAGCGCGTAGACGAGCTCGTCCCGCTCGCCCACGCCGTCGGCGCCGGCCGTCTCCTGCGCCCGGTCCTGGTCAGTCATGCCGATCCCACCTCGTCCATCGGCACCACTGTCTCATCCGCAGGCGCCGGCGCGAGGACCAGCGTGGTCAGCGCTGCAGCGGCCGGTAGAAGACCAGGCCGTTGCCCTGGTCGTCGTAGACCACGGCGCGGCGCTCGTGCGCGTCGTCGTAGGGCTCCTTGACGACGGCCCCGCCGGCAGCCTCCGCCGCACGGGCCGCCCCGTCCACGTCGTCGGTCTTCACGCCGACGACGACCTTGCCCGGCAGCGGGTGGTCGATCGCGGTGGCCAGGGCGATCGTCACCGAGCCGCCGTCGACCGCGGCGAAGTGGGACCCGTCGCGGAACTTCAGGGCCATCCCGAGGGTCTGGGTGTAGAAGCGGATCGAGGCGTCCAGGTCCTCGGTGCTCAGCAGGATCATCCGCACGTCGTGCTCGCTCACGCGCACGCTCCTCGTCTGTCACGGCCGTCACGGCCGGGGTGGAATAGAGGATTTGGACACTATCAGCGGTCCTCGGCTGCGAGCCCGCCGGAGCCCGGCATGCCGCACGCCGCGGACAGGGTCCCCGGGATCGCGCCGGGCGTGGTCTTCCGGGAGCGGCTGCTCGCCTGGCTCGGGCGTCAGCTCGCGTAGATCTGCAGGTCGTGGCCGATCCGGTCGGCCATGGCGGTCAGCTGGTCCAGGTCCGGGTGCCGCGCGATGACCATGCCGTCGGAGAGGAGCGTGGCCCGCCAGTCGCGGCGGCGCGCCCCGACGGGGAGCAGGTCGACGACGCACAGGTGCTCGCGGTAGTCCCGGACCAGCTGCTCCAGGCCCTCGATCCGGGTGATCCGCCCCAGCCCGCGCGCCCGCTTGAAGAGGGTCAGCGCGTTGTACTGCTTGGTCAGGGCTGCCGTCGTCCCGCGGGTCACCGCCTCGGCCCAGGCCCGGAAGAGGTCTCCGTCGGTGGAGAAGTTCATGATGTCCACCGACCTGGCCCCCGGCGGACGGGCGCCGATCTCGCCGAAGACCGTCTCGCCGCCGGGCGTGCGGAACCACTCCATGTGCGTGAAGCCGGTGTCGAACTCGAGGGCCTGCAGGACCTGCCTGCCCATCTCCCGACCGTCCTGCAGGTGCGGGGCGTCGATGTCGCGCAGGGCCACGGTCTGGGGGCTGATCCACTCCACCGAGCGGCCGATGAGCGGGCGCGGGCGGTACCAGCTGATGTTCTCGAAGAGCACCTCGCCGTCCGCGCACACGGTGTCGTAGGTGTACTCCTCGTCGCCGTTGATGAACTCCTCGACCGACAGCTTGCGCACGTGCAGCAGCATCGGCAGCAGCTCGGCGAGGTCCTCGGCGGAGTCGACCCGGTAGGTGTCCGCCGAGCCGGCGCCCGCGATCGGCTTGACGATGAGCGGGTAGCCGATGCGCTCCGCGGCGGCCCACACCTCGGCGGCCGTCGTCGCCGAGGCGTGCCGGGGCGTGCGGATCCCGGCCTCGTCCAGGCGCTGCTTCATCAGCTCCTTGTCCCGGAAGAGCAGGGCCTGGTCCACGGTCATGCCGGGCAGGCCCAGCCGTTCGCGAGCCATCGCCGCGAGCAGCACGTAAGGCTCCCACAGGCACTCGACCCGGTCGATCCGGGCGCGTCGGCCCAGGTCGACGAGCGCGTCGAGCACCTCGTCGGCCCGCCCCAGCGGCGCCTGCTGGTAGTGGACCAGGTTGGCGCGAGCCTCCGGCGGCAGCACGTGCTCCGGCTGGTCGCCGACGCCGACGACCTCCGCCCCGGCCTGGGCCAGCGCCCGGGTGAAGTAGGACTGCTCCACCGGGAACCCGGGCGAGATCATCACCACGCGCACGGCATACCTCCTCAGCCTTCCTCGACCAGCTCGACCCGGACGCCGCCGACGATGCGGTCCAGAGCCTCCCGGACCACGTCGGTGTCCTCGTGCTTGACGGTGATGAACCCCTCGCCCTCGTAGGAGCTGGACGCGCGCTGGCCGGGCGTGGGCATGCGGGCGTCGACGACCAGGTGCCCCAGGTCGCGCTCGATGTCCTCCAGGCCGCGCACCCCGCGGACCCGACCGCGCCCCATGCCCCGCAGGTAGGCGGTGCCCACCGCGTGCGTGCGCTGCGGCTCGGTGAACCGGTCGAGGAGGACGAGCTCGGCATACAGGGAGAAGAAGTCGACCCCGTGGGCGTGGCCGATCATCCCGGCCAGCTGGGCGCCCGGCGGCCGGGCCCCGACCTCGGAGATCGCGACCGAGCCGTCGGGGCGGCGGAACCACTCCATGTGGCTGAACGCGGTCTGCACGCCGAGCACCTCGAGGGCGCGGGGGCCCAGGCGGCGGATCTCGTCGTACTCCTGGCCCGAGATGTCCCGGGGGAGCAGGACCGTCCACTGGACCCACGGGTTGCGCAGCACGTCGAGCGGCGGAGGGCGGTAGTCGGAGATCGAGGACCACAGGGTGCGACCCCCCAGCGTGACGCTGTCGAAGGTGTGCTCCTGCCCGGTGAGGAACTCCTCGAGCAGCCACACCTCGCCAGGGTCGCGCCGGGCGACCTCGAGCCAGGAGCGGACGTCCGCGTCCGTGTCGAGCCGGAAGGTGGAGCGTGCGCCCGCGCCGTCCGGCGGCTTGGCCACGAGTGGCCGCCCCACCTCCGCGACGAAGCGCTCGGCCTCCTCGGTCCGGGTGACCAGCTGGTGGCGGGCGCACGGCAGGCCGGCGCCCCGCAGCACGGTCTTCATCCGGGACTTGTCGCGCACGTTGCGCGCCGCCTCCTCGCCCATGCCCTCCAGGCCCAGGGCGTCGCGGGCCTGGGCGAGAGGCACCTGGAGCTCCTCGAGGATCCCGACCAGGCGCTCGACCCGGCCGACCTGCGACTGTAGGCCGCGGACGGCGTCGACCAGCTGCTGCGGGTCGAGCGCGTCGCTCACCTGCCAGTGTCCGGCGAGGGAGGCCCTGAGCTCTGGCGGCAGGCTGGAGGCCGGGTCGTGGGTGATCAGCGCCAGACGCACGCCGGGGACCGCGGCCGCTGCGGCGACGAACCGGGACGTGGCCTGGAGCAGGTAGGGGGCGACGAAGGCTGCGACCACCATGACGCGACCCTAGTGTCTTTTCGCGCCGCGCGGGCGGCGTGCGCGCGCTCTTGACAGGCAGACCGCGAAGGAGGATTGTAAAAAGTATCAAGATTCTTTCTAGAAGGAGTGAGCGAGATGACCACCACGTCGCAGAAGGTGCCGGTCCACCGGGACGGGGACGCCGTCGCCCAGGTGTGGGCGAGGGTCCGTCAGGACCCGACCTACGCCGCGTTCTGGCTGTTGCGGGTCGGGTTCGTCGTGCTGCCCCTGTGGATGGGCATCGACAAGTTCTTCAACGGCCTGACCGACTGGCCGGGCTACCTCGCGCCGTGGATCGTGGCCCTGCTGCCGTTCTCGGCGCAGACGGCGATGTACGTCGTGGGCGTGGTGGAGATCGTCGCCGGCGTCGCGGTGGCCGTGAAGCCGCGCTACGCCAGCTACGTGGTCGCGCTCTGGCTGGCCGGCATCATCGTCAACCTGCTGACCTACTCGGGCTACTACGACGTCGCCCTGCGTGACTTCGGCCTGCTCGTCGCCGCCCTGTCGCTGGCGCTGCTGTCCCGCGCCTACGACGCGCCCCTGGGCCACCGGCACGACCCGGTCAGGAGCGCGGCGTGACCGACCGCCTGTCTGCACTGAGCTCGGCGGGCGTGTCCGTCTGGCTGGACGACCTCAGTCGGGAGCGTCTGACCAGCGGCAGCCTCGCCGAGCTCGTGCGCACCCACCACGTCAGCGGCGTGACCACGAACCCGTCCATCTTCGCCAGGGCGATCCGCGGTCGCGGTGCCTACCAGGCGCAGCTGCGTGACCTGGCGGCGCGCGGCGCGGACGTCGGGGAGTCGTTGCGGGCCATGACCACGTATGACGTGCGGTGGGCCTGCGACGTGCTCCGGGGTGTCCACGACGCGACGGACGGCGTCGACGGGCGCGTCTCGATCGAGGTGGACGCGCGCCTGGCCCGAGACACGGCGGCCCAGGTCGCCGAGGCCCGGGCGCTGTGGTGGGCGGTGGACCGGCCGAACCTCCTCATCAAGATCCCGGGGACGCTCGAGGCGCTGCCCGCCATCACCGCCTGCCTGGCGGAGGGGATCAGCATCAACGTCACGCTCATCTTCTCGCTGGCCCGCTACGCCCAGGTGATGGACGCCTGGCTGGACGGTATGGAGCAGGCCCACCGGGCCGGCCGCGACCTGTCCACCCTCGCCTCGGTCGCCTCCTTCTTCGTCTCCCGCGTCGACACCGCGGTGGATCCTCGGCTGGACGCGATCGGCACGCCGCAGGCCGCGGCCCTGCGCGGCAGGGCCGCGATCGCCAACGCGCGGCTGGCCTACGAGGCGTACGAGCAGATGCTCGCCGGAGCGCGGTGGCAGGCGCTCGCCGCGGCCGGCGCCCGACCCCAACGCCCGCTGTGGGCGTCCACCTCGACCAAGGACCCGGCCTACCCGGACACCCGCTACGTGGACGAGCTGGTCGCCCCCGACGTGGTCAGCACGATGCCGCAGGCCACGCTGCTGGCGGTCGCCGACCACGGCCGGATCGCCGAGGACTCCGTCCACGGGAGCTACGAGGAGTCACGCGAGGTGCTCGACGCCCTCTCCGGGCTCGGCATCGACTACGACGAGGTGGTCACCACCCTCGAGGACGGCGGGATCGAGGCGTTCGACGCCACCTGGCGGAGCCTGGCCGAGGAGCTGGGGCGCACGTTGGCAGGCGCGGTGCCGGACGAGGAGGAAGCGGCAGCGGCGCTGTGAGAGATTGGTGGGGATGGGACGATCCGGGCCGTTGCGCGTCTACACCGTCGGGCACTCCACGCGAGAGCTGGACGAGGTGGTGCAGATGCTGCGCGCGAACGGTGTCGACCTCCTGTGCGACGTCCGCTCCTACCCCTCCTCGCGGAAGTTCCCGCAGTGGGGCCAGGACGCGATCGTCGAGGAGCTGCCGGACGACATCGGCTACCGGTGGTTGCGCGACCTCGGCGGCAGACGGCATACCCCGGCGGGCGTGCCCAGCGAGAACGGCGGCTGGCGGGTGAAGGCGTTCCGCGACTACGCCGACTACATGGACACCGACGGCTTCGACCACGGGCTGGATGAGCTGCTCGCGGCCGCCGCCGAGCACGTCCCGGCCATCATGTGCAGCGAGGCCGTGCCCTGGCGGTGCCACCGGCGCCTGGTGACCGACGCGCTGCTGGTCCGGGGGGTCGAGGTCTGCCACATCATGTCCCCGACCTCGACCAGGGAGGCCGACCTCACCCCCTTCGCCGTCGTCACGGACGGGCGGCTGACCTACCCGGAGCCGGCGGCGTGAGCGAGGTCGAGGCGCGGGTGCGCGAGGCCGTGCGGGCGGTGCCGCCCGGGGCCGTGGTCACCTACGGCGACGTCGCGGCGGCCGTGGGGATCGGTCCCCGCCAGGCGGGGCGCCTGGTGGGCCGGCTCTCGGAGGACATCCCCTGGTGGCGGGTCGTCCACGCCGACGGGTCCACGGCCACCTGCCACGGCGGCACGGCCGGGGAGCTGCTGGTGGCCGAGGGCGTCAGCTTCCACGGAGCACGGGTGGACCTGGGCCGGCACCGGGACGCCGGCGCACCGCTGTGAGCCCTAGTCTGCTCCCGTGAGCAGGCACCCCGTCGGCGCGACGGCATACCCGGACCTCGGCGACGACGAGCAGGCGGAGCAGCTGCGCCCGGTGGCGGTGGCGGCGGCCGCCGAGTTCGGTCTCGACGTGGTGGGCCTGGAGGTCGTCGCCCACGCCTACAACACCACCTTCGAGGTCAGGACGGCCGACGGCGGGCGCTACGCCCTGCGGCTGAACACCAACTCGAAGAGCTCCGTCGCCGAGATCCTGGCCCAGCAGGCCTGGCAGCTGGCCATCGCCGCGGAGACCCCGGTGCGCGTGCCGGTCCCCGCGGTGACGCGGGACGGCCAGTGGTGCACGCGGATCGGTTCGGCGGCACTGGGGCGCGAGGTGCTCGTCACCTGCGCGGCCTGGCTCGAAGGACCCGACGTGGTCGAGCCCGACCCCGAGCAGGCACGTGCGCTCGGCCGGGCGATGGCGCAGCTGCATGATCACGCGCGCCGCTGGGTGCTGCCCGATGGCGGCGAGATGCCGGTCTTCGACGACCCGCTCTTCGGCGACGAGGACCGGCTCACCGGCGCTCCGGGGCTCGACGCCGAGCAGCACGAGGTCCTGCGGCGCGCGGGCGAGCGGGCCCGGGACGCCTTCGCACGGGTGCACCGCGCCGGCCCGGTGCTGGCGCTGCACGCGGACCTGCACGGCGGCAACCTCAAGTGGCACGAGGGCCGCCTCGCGGTCTTCGACTTCGACGACTGCGGGCAGGGCACGCCCGCGCTGGACCTGGCGGTCAGCACCTTCTACCTGCGCGGGGCGGGTGCGGAGCCTGTCGAAGCGGCACTGCGGGAGGGCTACGCCGAGGTCGCGCCGCTGCCCGACACGGCACCGGCGGACTTCGAGGCGCTCGTCGCCTCCCGACAGCTGCTCCTGGGCAACGACCTGCTCGGCAGCACCACCGCCGGGCAGCGTGGGCGGGCGGAGGACTACCTGGTCACGTCGGTGGACCGGCTGCGCCACTGGCTCCGGACCGGGGAGTTCACCCGGTCGTTGCCGGCGGTCTGAGCTGCCGCGGCCGGCACGGCGCGGAAGGCGCCGTCAGGGCAGGCGGCCGCTCTTCATCAGCGCCGAGCTGTAGACGTTGCTGATCCGCACCCCGTCCAGCCAGTCCGTGAGCCGCCGCGCCTCGTGCTCGAGCGCCGCGCGGGCGTCCGGGCGGAGGTCGACGTCGGGCGTCTGGACGACCCGGACCGCAGCCTCCTCGTCCTGCACCCACGCGCCGACGATCCGGCCGTCCCACCAGGCGGTGGCGCCGCCGTTGCCGTTGCTGTCGAACAGGTATGCCGTGTGCTCCGGGTCGAGGTAGAAGTCCCGCTGCTTCCAGCCCATGGTCGTCGGGTCGAGGGTGGGCAGCAGCGCCGCCCACGGCTGGACCGGACCGACCGGCTCGACGTCGTCCGGCAGCAGCCACCCGGTCCTGTCCCCGTCCAGGGAGACCGGGACGGCGTCGACCGCGGCGAGGGCCGCCCGGGCCGCGCTCCGGGTCGAGCCGAGCCACCACTGGAGGTCGTCGAGCGTGCCGGGACCGAAGGTGCGCAACCAGCGGCGCACGAGCACGGCATACCCCTCGTCGGTGCCGAGCGGCTCCGGCTGCTCGCCCAGCCAGTCCGCCATGAGGGTCCACGTGGGGCGCGAGAGGCGCCAGTGGCCGGCGTTCGGGCCCCGGGTGGTGCGGCCCTCGGCCCCGAGCATCGTGAGCACGCGGGGGGCCAGATGGGAGGTGCCGCCGTACTTCTTGTCCAGGTGGGCGGTCACCGTGCCGGTGAGCTCGGGCAGCTCCTCCCTCAGCGCGCGGGCGGACATCGGTGCCGACCCCGCCAGCCGGCCCAGCACCGCGCCGGCGGCCGCGTCCAGCCAGCCCTGCCCGTCGTCGGCGACGCCGTGCCGCTGCGCGTCGCGGGCCACGAGGCGCCGCTGCTCGGCCGCCACCCTGGCCGACGCGCTGCCGAGCGCGGCGGGCAGCAGGTCGCGGGGGAAGACGAACAGCGTCCGTCGCATCGCCAGCTGCTTGACCACCGACCGGTCCTCGTAGAGCGAGCGGTCGACGTCGGCGGCGCAGACGCCCTCGGTGCGGGCGTGCACGGCCAGGTGCACGGTCGCCGCCTCGGTGGCGTGGAGCACGGTCATCGCCCCGGTCGCCGCGGGCACGTCCGCGACCCGGTGGTCGGGGTGCAGGGCGTGCCGCATCGCCAGCCTCGCCCGGCGCTCCTTGTCGTCGACGTGACGGACGGCGGTGACCGCCCTCGCGCCGGCCCGACTCACGCGCCGCCGGTGCGGGCTGCGCGCCGCCCGACGGCGAGGAAGACCTGGAAGCGGCCGTCCTCGCGCTCGATCTGGGTGCAGTCCTGGACGGTCACCCCGACGAAACCTGCGTCCTGCAGGGTCGAGACGATCTCGGCGCGGTCGAAGCCCCGGTGCCCGTGGAAGTCGTCCAGGTGCTCGTGGAAGGACCCGTCCTCGCGGTCCAGGTCGACCACGCACAGCAGGCCGCCGTCCTCGAGCAGCGCGGCGAAACCCTCGAGCACGGTGGGGAGCGCCTGCACGTGGTGCAGCACCATCGAGGTCACGACGAGGTCGAAGCGCTCCTGCGGGGCGGCGTCGTGCTCGAGGTCGAGGTCCCACACCCGCGCGTCCTTCGGCAGGGTGCCGTCGGCGATCTTGGCCTCCAGCACCGCGCGCATGCCCGAGGAGCTGTCCGCGAGGGTGACCGTCAGCCCCTCGAGGATCTCCAGCAGGCCCTGCGTGACCAGCCCGGTGCCCGCGCCGTACTCCAGCAGCCGGGTCGACTCCCGCGCCGGCGCGGCCGCCGCGACCGCCCGGGCAACGTCCCTGCCGTGCCGTCGCTTGTCGGGGTCGTCGTCCCAGGTCGATGCCCGCTCGTCGAAGTGCTTTGCTCCCATGCGTGCAGCCTGCCACGCGGGACCGACAGCGCGTCGGTCGCCCGCTCGTCCACACCCCCTGCCGGTCCGGAGGTCGGCAGGCGCTGCCTGTGGACGGAGCCGGTGGTCGGTCGGGCCGCCGACCTACGTTCGGTGGTGACGCGCACACCGGGTGCGCAGGGAGGGAGAACCATGAGCATCGACCCGGGCCTGCGGGCCTTCTGGGACCAGCAGCAGCGTCAGATGACGCAGAACATCCGCAGGTATGGAGTGCACCTCACCTACGTCTCCGAGGAGGAGGGCGGGTGCGCGTGCTGCGAGGCGGGCGTGCCGGCCGGCCCCGACGTGGTCGCCGAGATCGTGGCCGCGACGGACGGGGACCCGTCGAGCCTGCCGGAGCGGCTGAGCGTGCCGCTCTGCTACACGACCGGGCTCTTCGGCGTGGGCCACCCCGAGCTGGTCGTGGTCGGCCTCTCGGCGCTGCCGTCGATGGTGCTCCTCAACCAGGTGGCCCGGCGGGTCTTCCACGACGGTCAGGACGTCATGGCCGGGGAGCAGCTCGAGCTAGAGGGGCTGAAGGTCTTCGTCGAGGAGCTGCCCGACCCGTGGATGACGACGTTCGAGACCTTCCACTACTACGACCGGCCACCGTGCTCGGCGCTGCCCACGCTCCAGCTCACCTGGGCGGACCCGCAGGGCCGTTACCCCTGGGACGAGGGTCACGTGCCCGTGCCGTGGCCGCAGCCCCGGCCGGGCGGCTACCGGGCCTGAGCGCGCGGCCTCACCGACGCCTTCAACGCCACGCCGGTCAAGGAGGGGCAGCGGCGGCGCGAGCTGCTCGAGCGGCGCCTCGACGGGATCGGCGAGGGCACCGAGATCCTCCCGCCGTTCCACGTGGACCACGGGCCCGACATCCGCTTCGGCTCGTGGTGCTTCGCCCACTACGGGCTGGTCGCGCTGCTGGGCGTGGCGGCGACCACCGTCGGCGACGACGTGCAGATCGGGCCGAACGTCCAGCTTCTCACGCCCACCCACCCCCTCGGCCCCCCGCTGCGGAGGGTGGCCGTGGGCGTCCCGCCCGGGGTCGTCCGCCGGCTGGACGAGGAGCCGGCGGACGGCGCGGACCAGGAGACCGGGACGCGCTATGACCGGGACGAGGTCCGACCGGGGAAGCTACGCCTCTGGGGCGACCTGGTAGAGGCCGATCGAGTTGCCGTCCGGGTCGGTGAACGCCGCCCACCAGCTCGTCTCGCTGATCGGCTGCTTCTCCATGGTGATCGTGGCGCCCAGCTCGGCGGCCCGGGCGAGGGCGTCGTCGATCGAGTCGACCTCGACGTAGCTGCGCGGCTGGGTGAAGCCCTCCGAACGCGGTGCCAGCCCGCCGCCGCTGATCTTGTTGGGGGCCTGCCACATCGGGTAGCCCTCGTAGCCGGGGACCTCCGCGATCTGCCAGCCGAACAGGCTTCCGTAGAACTCCGTCGCCCGTCCGGTGTCGCTCACCGGGATGTCGATGTGCGTGATGTCTCCGTGCGGCATCGTCGTGCTCCTTCGTCGGGTGGGACGGGTCCTCCCGTCCTTGTCCGAGCGTGGCACCGGGCACCGACAGGCGCACGCGGACGGGTGCCGGACGGACGAAGGACGGTGACCACGCCATTATTACCGCGTATGCTGTGGAAATGGCTTTGTCGGACGCCTCGGGCCCTCGCCCGGACCTCGTCGCCGCACGTCGCACCGGGGAGCGTCGCGCGGATGTCCTGCATGCCATCGCGGGTGCGCGCGAGGGGCTCGGCGTCCGTGCGCTGGCCGAGGCGACCGGGCTGCACGACAACACCGTGCGCTTCCACCTCGAGCGGCTCGTCGCCGACGGCCTGGTGGAGCGTCGTCAGGGGAGGTCGCCAGGTCCTGGCCGGCCGCCCCTGGTCTTCGTCGCCCGGCGCGACCAGGACGGTGCGGGCCACGACAACTACGAGCTGATCGCCGGGGCGCTGGCCATGCACCTCGGCGACGGCGAGGAAGCGATGGTCGCCGCGGAGGCGGCCGGTCGCGCCTGGGGTCGCAGCCACGCCGGAAGCGCCGGGAGCCCCGGGAGCCCCGGCCACGCCGGTGGCCCCGACCGTGCCGACGCGCCGGCGGGCGACTGGGAGGCCGGGCTCGACGAGCTGGTGCGGGTGATGGACGGAGCCGGCTTCGCGCCGGAGATCACAGACGCTGCGGACGGCGCCACGGTGCGTGTCCACCACTGTCCGTTCGGCAACCTCGCCCGCGAGGACCGGACCGTCCCCTGCGCCGTGCACCTGGGCCTCATGCGCGGGGTCGCCGAGGTGGCCGGAGGGGCCGTCCGGGTCGAGGGCCTCGAGCCGTTCGTGACGCCTTCGCTGTGCCTGGCCCACCTGGCTCCGGCCGCAGCCAGGTCGTCCTGACCCGCCTCCCCAGCCAGCTCCCGACCCGACCGCCTCACCCAGCTCCTGCCCGACCGCCACCCAGCTCCCGACCCGACCGCAGGCAGCACCCCGACCCGCTGGCCTGCCGGTGCGGTGCGGTCCGGGCGTGCAGGAGGGCCGTCCTGGCGACCGACACGCCGCAGTGCACCTTGTGCTTGTGCGCGACACGCCGCGGGGTGCGGCGCCGGCTGGGAGGGCCGTGCTGCGGGACCTGCAGGCCGCGGAGGTGCGTGACCGCCGAGGGGGCCCGACGGTGGGGACGGCCCCGCTCAGCCCTGGGGCGGGTTCGAGCTGACCAGCGGCGTGTCGACGCCCAGGGCGCCCATCTTGGCGGCGCCACCGGGGGAGGCCAGCGGCTCGTCGCGCCCGGGCAGGGTCTCGAAGAAGAAGTCGGCGTTGTCCTGCAGGTAGGGCGTGAACTCTGCGGGCAGGTCGTCCTCGTAGTAGATCGCCTCGACCGGGCAGACCGGCTCGCAGGCACCGCAGTCGACGCACTCGTCCGGGTGGATGTAGAGCGCGCGCTCGCCCTCGTAGATGCAGTCGACGGGGCACTCCTCCACGCAGGCGCGGTCGACCACGTCGATGCAGGGCTGGGCGATGACGTAGGTCACGACTACCTCCTTGGCGAGACTTCGATCCACCTAGTATTCACGATAGGTATCGTTGAAACAAGCGGGGGCTCGGTGCGGCCCGGGACCTGCAGGTCAGTGTCCCACGGTGAACCGGCGCCGCGGGTGCGCACCCGACTCGATCTCGTCGACGTAGGCCCTGGCCAGGTCCGTGCCGGAGATCTCGGAGGACCCGTCCTCCTTGGTGACCAGTACGTCGCCGCCCGTGCGGTAGCTGCCGGTGGTCTCGCCCGGCGCGTAGGAGCCGTAGAGCCCGGCCGGGCTGACGTAGAACCACTCCAGGTCCTCCGGCGCCTCGCGCAGCGCGTCGAGGACGGCGGCGTGCGCGGTGGCCTCGGGCTTCCAGTCCTCGTTGAAGTCGGGGGTATCCAGCAGCCGCGGTCCGCCCTCGGCGACCAGCGACGAGGCCGCGCCCCCGACGAAGGACAGGCGCGCGCCGTGGCGCCTGGCCGCCTCGATCAGGGCAGGCGTGCGCTCGAGCATCGGCGCGCCGTCGACGTCGACCGCGTGCAGCGCCACGACCAGCTGGTCGGCGCCGTCGGCGGCGGCGTCCACCACGGCAGGATCGGCCATCGAGCCGGTCCGGTACTCCACGCCCTCCTGCGGCTCGGCCGGCGCGTTGCGGCTGTAGGACACGACCTCGTGGCCGCGACCCACCGCCTCGCGCGCGATGTTGCCGCCCGAGTAACCGGTGCCGCCGAAGATGACGATGCGTGCCATTGAGGAGCGCCTCCTGCGTCGTAGGGACGGACCCAAGGTCCGTGATGCGTCATCTAGGTTACTCCGCGCCGCGGCACCGCTCGCGGCGGGTGCCGTCTCGGGTGGACGCGGGAGGCGGGTGCGGCGCCATACTCGTCCATGGTCCGTCTGCGCACCGTCTCGCCCGACTCGCCGGGCTGGACCCGTCGGCGGGCCGGCACCGGCTTCACCTACCTCGACGAGGACGGTGGACGCCTGCCCGCCCCGGACGTCGAGCGCGTGAAGGCGCTCGCGATCCCTCCCGCCTGGGAGCAGGTGTGGATCTGTCCCGCCCCCAACGGCCACATCCAGGCGGTCGGCACCGACGACGCCGGCAGGCGCCAGTACCTCTACCACCCCTCGTGGCGCGAGAAGCAGGACGCCAGGAAGTTCGACCGCATCCTGACGGCCTCGCGCCGGCTGCCCGACGTGCGCCGCCAGGTCACCCGCGACCTGCGGGCCGAGGGTATGCCGTGGAGCCGCGCCTGCGCGACCGCGGTCCGGATGCTCGACCTGGGCTACTTCCGGATCGGCCACGACGTCTACACCGACGTCAACGGCTCCTTCGGGCTGACCACCCTGGAGCGCCAGCACGTGCGCTCGGTGCGGGGCGGCCTGCGCTTCCGGTTCGTCGGCAAGGGCGGCGTCGAGCAGCAGCTGACGATCGAGGACGACGACGTGGCAGCGGCACTGCGGGCCATGCGGCGCCGGCGCACCGGCTCCGCCCGGGTGCTGGCCTGGAAGGACGGCCGGCGCTGGCACGACCTGGGCGCCGACGACGTCAACGACTACCTCGCGGCGCTGTTCGACGGCGAGCTGACCGCCAAGGACTTCCGCACCTGGCACGCGACCGTGCACGCCGCCGTGGCGCTGGCCAGCTCGCCGGAGCCGGGGGACACGAAGGCCTCCCGGCGCCGCGCGATCAAGGCGGCGGTCGAGGAGGTCTCGGAGTTCCTGGGCAACACCCCGACGATCGCCAAGGGGTCCTACATCGACCCCCGCGTCCTCGACCGCTACGAGAAGGGGGAGACGGTGGCGGTGCCGGCCGCGACCGAGGGGCGGCCCCCGGCACGGCGCCAGCGCAAGGTCGAGGAGGCGGTCCGCGAGCTGCTGGAGTGAGCGCACGGACGAGAGCGGAAGCGGTCACCCGGGGGTGAACCGCAGCGAGCGCGTTCCGGACCTTGGGAGCGGCGACCGCGCCCCGGCGGGCTGCCGGGACGCGGTCGCCGTCCTCCTAGGTGGGGCTGGTGCCCCGGTCGGTCACAGGGCGCGGAGCGCGTCCAGGACGACCTCCGTGATCGCGGTCTCTCCACCGACCACGGTGACCAGCTCCGGCTGCAGCCGGCTGACCTGGTCGGCCGTCGCCCGGGGCAGCGAGTCCGGCCGGGTCAGCAGCATCGGAGCACCGTCCCGGCCCGCCACGGCGGCGCCGGAGAGGGCGTCGGCGAAGCCGCGGCCCGAGGCCACGAACACCCTGGCGGAGGTGTCGATCGACTCGGCCAGCAGCGCCGCCGTCTCGTAGCGGTCGTCACCGCCGACCCGCGTCACGGTTCCGTAGGCGCCCAGGGACTCCTGGACCGCCTCGCTCACCGCCGTGGTGCCACCCATGAGCACGATCTGCTCGGGCGCCAGCCTCGTCAGCTCGGCGACCGTCGCTGCCGGCACCCGGTCCTGGCGCACCAGCAGCACCGGCGACTCCGTGTCGCCGGCGCGGGCCGCGGCGGCCAGCGCGTCCGGGTAGTCCAGTCCGGAGGCCACGAACACCGTGCTCGCCGCGTCGAACTGTCCGGAGATCGCCGCCGCGGTCCCGTACCGGTCGTCGCCCATCAGGCGGCTGATCGGCACGTCGCCGGTGAGGGCATCGACCTCGTCGTAGACCGACGCGGACACCGCGGCCGGGCCACCGACCACGACCACCGAGGCCGCGTCCAGCACCTGCAGCGCCAGCGCCGTCTCCCGCGGCAGCGAGGTGCTGCGCGTGAGCAGGACGGGACTGTCCACCGACCCGGCCCGTGCGGCCGCGCTCAGCGCGTCCGCGTAGGACTGGCCGCTGGCGACGAACACGACGTCCGGGGACGCGTACTCCTCGGCCAGCAGGGCAGCGGTGCCGTACCGGTTCTCGCCGCCGACGCGCTCGACCTCCAGGCCCGGCTCGGGCTGGACGGGCTGGCAGGCCGTGTCCAGCAGGCCGAAGTCCTGGGTGACCGTCTCGCCGCGGGGGACCGTGACGTCGGCGGACTCCGGACGGTAGCCGTCCTTGGTCGCCGTCACCTCGGCCGCACCCACACGGGTGTCGAACCAGGTCGCGTAGGAGCCCTCGGGGCCGGTCGTGAGGAACCAGCCCGGGAAGCCCTCGCGGTAGGGCGAGATGTCCACCCCGGCGCCGGGCAACGGCGTGGCCGCACCCTCGCAGGACAGACCGCTCACCGTGCCGGTCAGCTTGCCCCAGGTGAGGGCCGGGCCGACCACCATCGTCACCGGAACCTCCGGGGCGGACCCCGGGGCGTTGGAGACGATGCGCACCGACGCGGTGTACGTGCCCGGCTGGGCGACGTCGCCGTCGGTGGTGACCTCCACGGTCACCGAGTCTCCCGGAGCCAGCGTCGCGGTGGTCTGCGACAGCTCCAGCCACTCGACGTCGGCGCCGGAGGCGCCGCACTCGTCGAGCCCGGGCAGCACCTCGGCGCTGCCCACCGCGTCGAAGTTGCCGCTCGAGCCGCCGACCCGTGCGAAGCCGCACGCGCCGGCCCCGCGGTAGAGGGCCGCGTTCGAGGCGGGCAGGGAGCTCCACGCGTCGGCCGCCGGGTCGTAGGCGATCGTCGCGTTGGTGATCTCCCCGGCCTGCACGCCGCCGTTGACGACGAGCGTGCCGTTGGCCGCGGCGTACTGGCTGGCCCAGGTGTCGACGGGGGCGTCGGCCACCGCCGTCCAGGTGTCCGAGCCGGTGTCGTAGGCGAAGGTGCTCGCCGTCGCCGCCGCACCGTCGTTGCCGCCGGTGCAGTAGAGCGCGCCGTCGATCCCGCCGCAGGAGGCGAAGGCCGCCGCCTGCGGGTAGTCCGCGACCTGCGCCCACGTGTCGGCGGCGAGGTCGTAGCTGAAGACGCTGCTCGCCATCGGCAGGCAGTCACCGGTGGTGCACCCGCCGACGGAGTAGAGCTTGCCGTCGACGACGGCCTGGCCCGCGGCGGAGAAGCCCGCCGGTGCCGGTGCCATCTCGGTCCAGCTGTCGGCGCCCGCGTCGTAGGCGAACGTCTGCGCGCTGACGCCGCTGGCGACCCAGCCGCCGGCGACCACGATCCGACCGTCGACCACTCCGGTGGTCACCGCGCTGGCCGCGATCGGCAGCGGAGCCACCTGCACCCACGCCATGGCCTCGTTGTCGTACCGGGCCACGGTGTCGTAGGTGGTGGTGCCGTCCGTGCCGCCGATGCTGTACCAGGTGCCGTCGAGGTTGACGACGCGGTTGTCCATGACGACCGTCGGGAAGGCACCCAGATCCGTCCAGGGCGCCTCCGCCGGGACCGTGGCAGGAGCCTGGTCCGCGGACGTGCCCCTGCCCTGCTGGGCGAAGGACGTGGGGGCCTGGAGACGGACGACCTCGGCACCGTCGGCGTCCATGATCTCCTGACGGGTCATCGTGCTCCCGTCCGCGCGCAGCTGGACGAAGTCGCCCGGCACCTCGCGGAGCTCCACCTCGGCCTCGCCGGTGCCCGTGTTGGTCACCGTCAGCTCCTCGGTGGCCGACCCGCCGAGCGTGACCTCGGTGTCGATCGACTCCGGGGTCCACTCGAGGAAGGCCGCGCCCAGCTCGAAGTCGAGCCGGACGGTGTCGTTCTCCACGGTGGTCACCGACTGGGTCACGCTGGAGTAGTTGCGTGCCTCGGCGGTGAACTCCTCCTCGCCGGTGGTGGCGTCGAACAGCCAGTAGAAGCCGTCGGCCAGGTTCTCGTCGGCCGGCGTGGCGACCGTGACCGCGGAGGCGGTCTCGTCCGCGTTGCTCACGCGCGCGCCGACGACGCCCTCACCGGTGTTGCCGTCGAGGACGTTGCCGACCAGCAGGCCGCCGTCGTCGGTCGGGACGCAGGCGCGGTTGCCGACGAAGACGTCGTCGACCTCCCACCAGTAGTCCCAGGAGCCCTGGTAGCGGAACCGGACCTGGACCTCGCTCTCGCCGGCGGCGTCGGGGAGCTGCAGGGCGACCTCGCCGGTGGTGTCGCTGGTGTAGCTCGCGACCTCCGTCCAGGTGGTGCCGCCGTCGATGCTCAGCTCCACGGTGCCGCTCTCGCCGCTGCCGAGGAAGGCGTTGTAGTCGTGCTTGAAGCCGACCGCGGGGTCGCTCAGCTCGCTCATGTCCACGCTCGGTGAGACCAAGGAGGTGTCCTGGGCGCCGCCGCTGCCGTAGTAGTCGCTGTCGGTGATGGCGAAGCCGCCCTCACCGCCGGTGCGGTTGCCGCGGGACTTGGGGTCGTCGAAGCGCCACACCTGCTCGGTGCCGGCGTCGTCGACCACGGTCCAGCCCTCCGGGACGTCGGTGCCGTCGAAGGTCTCGATGACGCCGTCGGTCGCGTAGGTGTAGCCCGGGGCCGTGCAGCTCTCGGCGTTCACGGCCAGAGCGGCGTCCTCGGTGGTGTCACCGTCGACGAGCACGTCGCGGGTCTGCGTGTCGTAGCCGGGGTACTCGGCGACGAACTGCAGCTGGTAGGTCGCGCCGACCGGCAGGTCGAGCGCGTAGTCACCGGTCACCGGATCGGTGTAGGTGAACACGCCGGTCCCGACCGCGCCGACCTTCGCGTAGAGCGGCCAGCCGCGGCCGGACCCGTCGGTGACGGTGCCGGTGACGGTGGCCCTCGGCGAGGGCTGCAGGGCGAAGTCCTGGGTGGTGGTGGCGTCCTTGGTGATCGTCACGCTCGCGCTGTCGGTGGAGTAGCCGAACTTGCTGGCCGAGACGTCGTAGTCGCCGGTGGTGAGCAGCACGTCGTAGGTGCCGTCCGCGCCCGTGGTGAGCGTGCGGTCCAGCTCGCCGTCGACCACGATCGTCGCGCCGGCGACCGGCTCACCGTCGGACCCGTCGGTCACCGTGCCCTCGAGGACGCCGGTGTCGCCGATCGGGGCGGCCTGCACGGTGGCGAGGACGTCCATCCGGCCCTCGCCGAACCCGTTGTTGTCCTCCAGCGTGCCGCCGCAGGCCGGGTAGTCCGTGTCGATGGCCGCCCCGTCCAGCAGCAGGCGGGTCCCTTCCACGTCGCCGACCAGGGAGGGTGCGGCCGACCAGAGCAGCGCGACGGCTCCCGCCACGTGCGGGGTCGCCATCGAGGTGCCCGTGTAGTTCGCGTAGCCGTTGCCCGGCACTGAGGAGCGGATGTTGGTGCCCGGCGCCGAGATGTTGGGCTTGATCTCACCGTCCTGGCCCGCCCCGCGCGAGGACGAGCCGGCCAGCCCGTGCGAGCTGGTGTAGTTGCCCACCGAGTAGGCCACGATGCGGCTGCCGGGGGCTCCGGAGGTCTCGCAGGCCGGTCCGCTGTTGCCGTTGGCGAAGACGCCGAAGATCCCGGCGTCGGTCCAGGAGACGATGATGTCCTCCATGAACGGGTCGTTGCTCGGCAGCTCGGTGCCCCAGGAGTTGTTGATGACGTTCGGTCGCTTGGACGGGTCGGGCGCCGACCCGTCGACGCGGGTGGGCGCCAGCATCCACTGACCGGAGTCGATGAGCGCCTGGTCGGTCGGGCAGCACCCGGCCGCGGCGATCCACTTCGCTCCCGGAGCGACGCCGATCTGGTTGCCCGCGCCGTCGTCGCCGACCATCGTGCCGGTCACGTGCGAGCCGTGCCCGTTGTAGTCCGTCGGGGTCGGCGAGCCGCCCTGCGGGTCGAACCAGTTGTAGTCGTGGTCGAAGGAGCCGTCGCCGTTGTTGCCGCGGTAGTGCTCGACCAGCGCCGGGTGGTCGTACTGCACCCCGGTGTCGATGCTCGCCACGACCAGGCCCTCGCCGGTGACGCCGTAGTCGGTCCAGACGTCGTCGGCGTTGATGTCCGAGACGCCCCACTCGACGGCGGAGGGAGCCACGTCGGCGGGCTCGATCTCGGTCTTCTCGTCCGGTATGTCGTACACGCGGGGTGCGTAGATGCCGTCCACCTCGGGCGACTGGACGAGCTGGGCAACGAGGTCGCCGTCGCCGCCGGCGACGCGGATCGCGTTGGTGGCCCAGTAGGCGTCGTAGTCGACGCCCTCGGCGTCGAGCAGCGCCCGCACCTGGGCCTGGCTCTCCTCGGCCGTCTCGGTCAGCGCTTCGACGACCGCCTTGCCGCGTGCGTCCCAGTCGTCGATCGAGCGGAGCTGGCTGGAGTCGGGCCGGTCCTCGAAGTGGACCCAGAAGTCAGCGGCGCCCTTGGTGTCGAGCAGCTGCTGCACGTCCGCCTCGACGCTGGCCACGGAGTCGGGGGTCGCAGGGACCGGGCCCGGTTGTGCCGCTGCGGTCGCCCCCGCGAAGGGGACGAGCAGCGAGACGCCGGCGAGTCCTGCGAGCCACCTCCTCACTCTGCCTCGCGCATGAGTCATGTCTCCTCCTTGAAACAGGGCGGCAGGGTCGCCACCGTCTGTTCACGCTAAGGAGGCCCGGGGGGCAGGACAATGTCCGGACGTGGGCGGGACGTGGGCAATTCGTGGGCAGCCTACGTGCGCAACGCCTTGATGAGCTCGTCCTTGTCCATGTCGGAGCGGCCCTCGATGTCGAGCTCGGCGGCGCGGTCGTGCAGCTCCTCGACGGTCCACTCCTCGTAGGGCTTGCTCTCCCCGCCGCGCCGGCCGACCTCCTCGCGGGAGGTGTTGGCGGCCGCGTTGGAGATCGCGGCGGCCTTGGACTTGCTCATGCCGTCGTCCCGCATGGCCTCGTACATCTCCTCGTCCTTGATGCTCGGGCCCGGGTCGTCCTTCTTCTCAGGTGCCATCCCTCCACTGTGGCGCGGCACCCGGGGGCCGTCCACCGGGACTACCCTTCGGTCATGACGCGCGCCCCGCAGCACCACGACGTCGTGGTCGTCGGCAGCGGGTTCGGCGGCAGCGTGGCCGCTCTCCGGCTGGTCGAGAAGGGGTATGACGTCACCGTCCTGGAGGCGGGGCGCCGGTTCGCCGACGAGGACTTCGCGAAGACCTCCTGGGACCTGCGCCGCTTCCTGTGGGCACCCCGCCTCGGCCTGCGCGGCATCCAGCGCATCCACCTGCTCCCCGACGTGCTCGTGCTGGCCGGCGCCGGTGTGGGCGGGGGGTCGCTCAACTACGCCAACACGCTCTACCGGCCGGGGTCCGCCGCGTTCTACGAGGACCCGCAGTGGGCCGGCATCACCGACTGGCGGGCCGAGCTGGCGCCGCACTACGACACCGCCTCGGCGATGCTGGGCGTCGTCACCAACCCCAGCACCACGCCCGTGGACCTGGTCTACCGGGAGGTGGCCGAGGAGATGGGGGTGGGGCACACGTTCCGGCAGGCGCCCGTCGGCGTCTTCTTCGGCCGGGACGGCAGCCCCGAGCCCGGAGTGGAGGTCGAGGACCCCTACTTCGGCGGCGCCGGTCCTCGCCGCACCGGGTGCATCGAGTGCGGGGAGTGCATGGTCGGCTGCCGTTACGGGGCCAAGAACACGCTGGTCAAGAACTATCTGTGGCTCGCGGAGCGGGCGGGCGCGCGGGTCGTCCCCGACACGACCGTCGTGCGGGTCGTGCCCCGCGAGCAGGGAGGGTATGCCGTGCACACCCGACCCACCGCCTCCCCGAGCGCGCCCTGGCGGCGGGCGCGACCCCATACCCTCACCGCCGACCACGTGGTCCTGGCCGCAGGCGCCTGGGGCACCCAGCACCTGCTGCACCGCCTCCGGCGCGACGGCGACCTGCCGCACCTGTCCGACCGGCTCGGGCACCTGACGCGGACCAACTCCGAGTCGCTCCTCGGGGCGCTGGTGCCGCGACGGCGCGCGGGCGACCTCGACCTGACCCGCGGCGTGGCGATCACCAGCTCCTTCTACCCGACACCCGACACGCACGTGGAGCCGGTGCGCTACGGACGGGGGCAGAACGCCATGGGCCTGCTCGTCACGCTGCTCACCGACGGCGGCGGGCGGGTGCCCCGGCCGCTGAGGTGGGCGGGGCAGGTGGCGCGCCACCCGCTGCGCCTGCTGGGGCACTACACCGGGCTGGGGTCGTGGTCGGAGCGGACGACGATCGCGCTGGTCATGCAGAGCCGTGACAACTCGATCACCGTGGGGCCGGGGCGCGGGCTCCTCGGCCGCTACCGGCTGACCTCGCGGCAGGGCCACGGCGAGCCGAACCCGACGTGGATCCCGGTCGCCAACGACGCCGTGCGCCGGATCGCGCGGCGGCTGCGCGGGTGGCCGGGCGGCAGCATCGGGGAGATCTTCGACGTGCCGATGACCGCCCACTTCCTCGGCGGGTGCGCGATCGGTGACTCGCCGCGCACGGGTGTGGTCGACGCCTACCACCGTGTCTTCGGGCACCCGGGGCTCCACGTCGTCGACGGCTCGGCGGTCTCGGCCAACCTGGGCGTCAACCCCTCGCTGACCATCACCGCGCAGGCGGAGCGGGCGATGTCGCTGTGGCCGGCGAAGGGCGGGGAGGACCCCCGCCCGGCCCCCGGTCAGCCCTACCGGAGGGTCGCGCCGGTGCCGCCGGTGCGTCCTGCGGTGGCGTTTGGGCCGGCAGCGACGCGGCAGCGTGCCTGACGCGCTCACGTGAGTGGCGCGTGCACGGGCGCGGGGGCCCGGGCGTGCGGGAGCCACTCACGTGAGTGGTGCGTGCACGGGATCGGGGGCCCGGGCGTGCGGGAGCCACTCACGTGGGTGCGTGCACGGGATCGGGGGCCTGGGCGTGCGGGAGCCACTCACGTGGGTGCGTCCTGCCCGCCGGCACTGGACAGGTGACCTGCTGACCGGCTATTTTGACTATATAAATATCTGCCGTCCGGAGGCCCCCATGACGATCACGCCGAGCGCCCGCGACCTGTCCAGGGTGGACACCCTGCAGGTGGTGGTGCGGGAGAACACCCCGTTCCTGCCCAAGGTCGCGTTCACGCTCATCACGATCGCCTCGATGGCCGGCGTGACCCTGACCAGCACCGGCATGGGGCTC
The DNA here is from genome assembly GCF_003351765.1 of Ornithinimicrobium avium. Taxonomy (NCBI): domain Bacteria; kingdom Bacillati; phylum Actinomycetota; class Actinomycetes; order Micrococcales; family Ornithinimicrobiaceae; genus Ornithinimicrobium; species Ornithinimicrobium avium. Next base: position 2,552,921 of record NZ_CP031229.1, on the reverse strand, counting down.
TCCTGGAGCCAGACCGGGATGCGCTGGCTGACGCTGTGGTCGACGGCGCTCGCGGGCGGCTTCCTGGTGTGGCGCACCGTCTACGTGCGCGGACGCGAGCCGGGGACGGACGACGCCGCGGTCGCCGCGCTCAACGACACCGCCTTCGACATCGCCGACCGCGTCTCCCGGTGGGTGGCCGTCGTGCTGGTCCTGGGCGCCCCGGGTGCGCTCGTCGTGCCGACGGTCACCGGCGCCGGGTGGGTGTCGGGCCTGCTCGTGGCCGGCTCGCTCCTGGTCGCGGCACTGATGGCGGTCGGCGTGCGCCGCGCCCCGGTGGCCGCCGCCGCAGCGCTGGTCGTCGCCGCGCTGCTCGTCGGCTGGGCCTGGCTGGACGCCGGCAACGGTTGGCCGTTCTGGATCCGGCTGCTCCACCTGACGGCGTTCACCCTGTGGCTCGGCGGGGCGCTGTGGAACATCGGCGTGGCCATGCCCGCCGGCCGCCAGCACCCGGTCGTGCCGGCCGTGCTCGCCGGGGCCCGGCAGCTCGACCGCTTCCGCTGGGTGGTGCGCTTCGCGCTGCCGACGATCATCGTCACCGGGCTGGTCATGGCCGGCGCCTACCGGTCACTGCCGATCCAGTGGTGGCTGACCTTCCCCGGCGTGCTGATCCCGCTGAAGGTCATGTCGATCCTCGCGCTCGTCGTCGTCTTCATCACCTGCCCGCTCTTCCGGCACTGTTCTCCGGTCCAGGGCGTCTGCGACATCGAGGACCTGCACCTCGACGACGACGTGGCCGCCGCCCACGTGCCGACCGCGGTCGACACCGGCGCCCTCGGCGCGGCGCAGGTCGACCCCGGGAGGGCGCTCCCCGCCCCGGCCGACGGCGTGACCCCGGGCGGCGGCGTCGTCCCGCAGGTCGCCGGCGCCGGTCGCGGTGCGGCCACCGGCACGAGCCCCGGGGCGTCCGGTCCCGCGACCGGCTCGTGAGCGCGGAGACCAGGCCCCTGCCGGAGGGCGTCGCCCCGCACGGCGAGCATCTTTTGCTCGACAACCGCACCACCCCGTGCGCCGTCGGGCTGATCCGCGCGGCGCGGGCGATCCGGGCGATGGAGCCCGGCGCGGTCCTGGAGATCTGGACCCGCGACCGCGTCGCCCCGGTGGAGATCCCGGTCTGGGTCGAGCGGGAGGGCCACCAGATCGTCCGCCAGGAGCGGTCCGGGCGCTGGCCGCGCGGCTGGTTCGTCTTCGAGGTGCGCCGGGCGGGCTGAGCAGCCGGTCGGGCCGGAAGGTCTGGTCTGAGCCGCGAGGCACCCACCGGGGTCCTCACCAGCGCGGGCCCTACCGACGCAGGCCCTACTGCGCAGCCTCGGCGATCGCCTTCTTGGTCAGCCGGCGCACGCGCTTGGGCCGGCGCGACCGCTGGGGGATCAGGCCGCGCATGCTCTCGTGCCGGCCGAAGCACAGCATCCGGTCCCCCTCCTCCAGCACCTTGTCCGCGCCCGGGTTGGGCATCACCCGCGTGCCCCGGTGCAGGGTGAGCACCTGGACGTCCTTCTCCCACAGGCCGGACTCGCCGAGCGTGCGACCGACGAGCTCGGACCCGGCGAGGACCGCGATCTCGGCCACGCCGTACCCGGTGGAGACGGCCAGCCGCTGGCGCACGTCGATGTCGGGGAAGCCGGACTGGTCGGCGATGTAGTCCACGATCGCCCCGGCCACGTCCAGCTTGGTCGCGGTCTCGATGCCCTGGAGTCCGGGGGAGGAGTTGACCTCCATGACCAGCGGGCCGTCCTCGCTCTCGAGCATGTCCACGCCCGCCACCCGCAGGCCCATGATGTGCGCGCTGCGGACCGCGACATCGGCGAACTCCGGCTCCAGCTCCACGGCCTCCACCGTCCCGCCGCGGTGGACGTTGGAGCGGAACTCGTCGCCCGACGCGCGTCGACGCATCGCCGCCACCACCCGGTCGCCGACGACCAGGGCCCGGATGTCGGTGCCCTTGCTCTCCTTGACGAAGCTCTGGATGAGCACGTGCTGGTTGGTGCCGTGCAGCGTCTCGACGATCGCCTCGGCCACCTTCATCTCCGGGGCCAGGATCACGCCGATGCCCTGCGTGCCCTCGAGCAGCTTGATGACGACCGGCGCCCCGCCGACCATCTCGATCGCGTGCGGGATCTCGTCGCGGTTGCGCACGAAGACGGTCGCCGGCATCGCGATCTCGTGGCGCAGCAGGATCTGGCTGGCGCGCAGCTTGTCGCGGCTGTTCATGATGCCGTTGGCGGTGTTCGGCGTGTAGACGTCCATCTGCTCGAACTGGCGCACCACGGCGGTGCCGAAGTAGGTCACCGACGCCCCGATCCGCGGCAGCACCGCGTCGTAGGCGGACAGCGGCCGTCCGCGGAAGTGCAGGTCGGGCTCGGGGCCGGCCAGGTCGATCCCGAAGCGCAGCGTGTCGAGGACCTTGACCTGGTGGCCGCGTTCGAGGGCGGCGGTGCGCAGCCGCTGCGTGGAGTAGGCGCGCAGCGAGCGCGAGAGGATGGCGAGCTTCATGGGGGCGTCCTGAGAGGATGGGGCGCGTGACCGGGCAGACCCATGAAACCATCCCCGCCGCGACGGTCGTCGGGTGGCGGGAGTGGGTGCGCCTGGACGCCCTCGGCGTGCCCTGGATCAAGGCCAAGATCGACACCGGCGCCCGCACCTCCTCGCTGCACGCCTTCGACCTGCAGGCCCTCGAGGTGGACGGCTCCCCCCGGGTGCGCTTCAGCATCCACCCCTGGCAGGCGACGGCGCAGGACGAGGTCGCCGTCGAGCTGCCGGTCCACGACGTGCGCTCGGTCCGCAGCAGCTCCGGCCACGCCGAGACGCGGTATGTCGTGCTCGTCCCCCTCGTGCTGCACGGCCGGCAGGTCGAGGCGGAGGTCACGCTGACCGACCGCGACGAGATGGGCTTCCGGATGCTCGTCGGGCGGGAGGCGCTGGTGCCGGGCTTCCTCGTCGACCCCGGGCTCTCCTACGCCGGCGGCCGCCCGGAGCGCGCGGTGCGCCGGCGCAACTGGGGCAGGACGACGGCACCCGGGAGCCGCGGGTGAGCGCCCTGCGACCCTCCTTCCCGATCGGCGGGGTCAAGGTGCGCGCGGGCCAGCTCCGCGAGGTCTCGCTGGACGTGACGCGGCTGGTCACGGGCGCGCAGGTGACGCTGCCGGTGCACGTCCTCCACGGCCGCGAGGAGGGCCCCGTCGTCTGGCTGGACGCCGCGGTCCACGGTGATGAGGTGGTGGGCATCGAGGTCATCCGGCGGGTGCTGGCCAGGCTCTCGCCGAGGACGCTGCGCGGGACGGTCCTCGCCGTGCCGATCGTCAACGTCCTGGGCGTGATGACCGGAGACCGCTACCTGCCCGACCGCCGCGACCTCAACCGCAGCTTCCCCGGGTCGCCGCGCGGCTCCCTGGCCGCCCGGATCGCGCACCTGCTGATGACCGAGGTGGTCGCCAAGTGCGAGGTCGGGATCGACCTGCACACCGGTTCGGACCGTCGCTCCAACCTGCCCCAGGTGCGGTGCGACCTGGAGGATCCGCGGACCCGCGAGCTGGCCGAGGTCTTCGGTGCGCCGGTGACCTACCACGCCAAGCTGCGCGACGGGTCGCTGCGCTCCGCCGCGCGCGAGGCCGGCGCGCGCGTCCTGCTCTACGAGGCGGGGGAGGCGTGGCGGATCGACGAGTATGCCGTCACCCCCGGGGTCGACGGCGTGCTGCGGGTGCTCGCCACCCTCGGGATGCTCGATGAGGACGTCGAGGTCCCGCCGACGACCGCCCCGAGCGAGGTGTGCTGGCGCAGCGGCTGGGTGCGTGCCCGGCGGACCGGGCTGCTGAGCATGGACGTCTCGCTCGGCGACCACGTGCAGGTCGGTGGGCGCCTCGGTGAGCTGCACGACTCCTTCGGCCGGCGGCCCACGATCGTCAAGGCTGACCGGGACGGCATCGTCATCGGACGGACCGAGGCGCCGGTGGTCAGCTCGGGCGACGCCCTGGTGCACATCGGCTCGCTCGAGGAGGTGCCGGCGCCCTCCCCGGTGCTACTGTCCGCAGGAGGTGACCAGGCCGTCGTCGGCGCGAGGAGGCCCGCATGTTTCTGACCGTCCATGAGCAGGAACGTCTCATGGTCTACACCGCAGGAAAGCTGGCCATGGAGCGTCGCGAACGTGGCCTGCGGCTCAATCTGCCCGAGGCGACCGCGGTCCTGACCTCCTTCCTCCTCGAGGGTGCCCGCGACGGCCACTCGGTGGCCGACCTGATGGAGGCCGGGCGGCACGTGCTCTCCCGCGAGGACGTCATGGAGGGCGTGCCCGAGATGCTGGCCCAGGTGCAGGTGGAGGCCACCTTCCCGGACGGGACCAAGCTCGTCACCGTGACCGGACCGATCCAGTGAGTGAGCGATGAGCAACGAGCAGGCACCCCAGGATCCCCAGGAGCGTCCCGAGCTGTCGGAGAACCCGTTCGACAACCCTACGCTGCGCGACGGGGGGCAGGAGCGTCCCGTCGAGCACGCCAGCGACGATCCCGGACGTGACTACCCCAGCACGACGCGGTCGACCGGGGCCCAGCGGCAGATGGCCTCCGGCGTGGGCGCACCCAGCGAGCCGCGCCGACCGGGCACCAACGAACGCCAGGCACCGCGGCGCCACTGCGCCGACGAGCTGGCCGCCGCCGACCCGGTCGTGCCGGGCGAGGTGCTCCTCGGCGAGGGACCGGTGAGGATCAACGAGGGCGCGGAGGTCACCCGCCTGCGGGTCAGCAACCCCTCCGACCGCCCGATCCAGGTCGGGTCCCACTACCACTTCGCCGAGGTCAACCCGGCGCTGCGGCTGGACCGGCAGGCGGCCTGGGGCAAGCGGCTGAACATCCTGTCCGGCGGCTCCGTGCGCTTCGAGCCCGGCGTCGACGAGGACGTCGAGCTCATCCCGATCGGGGGCGCCCGGATCGCGCTCGGCTTCCGCGGCGAGTGCCGAGGAGCCCTCGATGGCTGAGATCTCCCGGTCCGAGTACGTCGCCTCCTTCGGCCCCACCACCGGGGACCGCATCCGGCTGGCCGACACCGACCTGGTGATCCAGGTCGAGAAGGACTACTGCGCCGGCGGCGACGAGGTCGTCTTCGGCGGCGGCAAGTCGATCCGCGAGTCGATGGGGCAGTCCGCCCGGACCCGCGCGGAGGGCACGCCCGACCTGGTCATCACCGGGGTCGTGGTCCTCGACCACTGGGGCGTGGTCAAGGCCGACGTCGGCGTGCGCGACGGACGGATCACCGCGCTGGGCAAGGCGGGCAACCCGGACACGATGGACGGGATCCACCCCGACCTGGTCATCGGCCCCTCCACCGAGGTGATGGCCGGCAACGGCCTGATCATGACCGCCGGCACGGTGGACACGCACGTGCACTTCGTCGGGCCCGACATGCTCAGGATCGCCCTGCAGACCGGGACGACCACGGTCGTCGGCGGCGGCACCGGCCCCGCGGAGGGGTCCAAGGCCGCGCTGGCCACGCCTGGTGCCTGGTGGATCGAGAAGATGCTCCAGGGCATGGATCCGTGGCCGCTGAACCTGCTCTTCCTCGCGCGCGGCAACGCGATGAACGAGGAGGCGCTCTGGGAGCAGCTGCGCGGCGGCGCGGCCGGTTTCAAGGTGCACGAGGACTGGGGCGCGACGCCCGCCGCCATCGACCTGACGCTGGCGGTCGCCGAGCGATCGGGCGTCCAGGTGGCCATCCACTCCGACACCCTCAACGAGGCCGGCTTCGTGGAGGACCTGCTCGCGGCGGCCGGCGGACGCACCTTCCACGCCTTCCACACCGAGGGCGCCGGCGGCGGCCACGCGCCGGACATCATCCGGATCGCCGCCGAGCGCAACGTGCTGCCCGCCTCCACCAACCCGACCCGGCCGTTCACCGTCAACACCGTCGACGAGCACCTCGACATGGTGATGGTGGCCCACCACCTCAACCCGCAGGTGCCCAACGACCTGGCCTTCGCCGAGAGCCGCGTGCGGGCGGGCACGATCGCCGCCGAGGACGTGCTCCAGGACCTCGGGGCGATCTCGATCATGTCCTCCGACGCGCAGGCGATGGGCCGGATCGGCGAGGTCGTGCTGCGCACCTGGCAGACCGCGCACCAGATGAAGAAGGTCCGCGGCAGCCTGCCCGGCGACGGTCTGGCCGACAACCTGCGCGCCCGCCGCTACGTCGCCAAGTACACGATCAACCCGGCGATCGCGCACGGCATCGACCGGCACGTCGGCTCGGTCGAGCCCGGCAAGCTGGCCGACCTCGTGCTCTGGCAGCCGGCGCTCTTCGGCGTCCGCCCGTTCACCGTGCTCAAGGGCGGGATGGCGGCCGCGGCCGCCCTCGGCGACCCCAACGCCTCGATCCCCACCCCGCAGCCGGTCTCGGTGCGGCTGGGCTTCAACGCCTTCTCCCCGGCGGCCGGCGCGACGAGCCTGGCGTTCGTCTCCGAGGCCGCGATGGAGGACGGCATCGCCGACCGGATCGACGTCGGGCACGAGTTCGTGCCGATCACCTCGACCCGCGGGGTGACCAAGGACGACATGGTGCAGAACGCCGCCCGGCCGAGCATCGAGGTCGACCCGCACACCTACGCGGTCCGCGTGGACGGCGAGCTCGTGGAGCACGAGCCCGCGGAGTTCCTGCCGATGGCCCAGCGCTACTTCCTCTTCTGATGCCGACCGACACCGAGCCGGCCGGCGGCGCGGCCGCCCTGCTGATGGTCGCGGACGGCCGCTTCCCCTCCGGGAGCTACGCCCACTCAGGCGGCCTGGAGTCGGCGGTCCGCCACGGCTGGGTGCGGGACCTGGCCGACCTGGAGGGCTTCCTGCTGGGCCGGGCCGCGACCACCGGGCTGATGAACGCCAGCTTCGCCGCCGCGGCCCACGGCTGCGCCGGCGCGCCGTCCCTGCTGGCGCTGGACGCCGAGCTGCTGGCCCGCACCCCCTCCCCGGCGCTGCGCCGGGTCGGCGTGGACCTGGGCCGGATGCTGCTGCGCGCCGCGCAGCGGATCTGCCCGCACCCGGTGCTGGACGAGGCGCCGCCGCAGCTCCAGCAGCCGCTGGTCTACGGGCTGGTCGCGCGTGCCGTGGGTGCGCCGGCCCGGGCCGCGGCCGCCGCGGTCCTGCACGAGACCGTCACCGGGCCGGCCACCGCCGCGGTCAAGCTCATGCACGTCGACCCCTTCACCACCCACCGGGCGGTGCTGCGCCTGGCCCCCCGGCTGGACGACCTCGCCGACCGCGCGGTGCTGGCCGCCCGGGGCGACCCCGCCGACCTGCCCAGCCCCGGCGCGCCGCTGTCCGACGTCGCCGCCGAGCAGCACCGAGACCTCGATGCCCGTCTCTTCGCCTCCTGAGCCGGCCACCCGGGTCGGGGGTATGCGGTGCCGCGCCGTGGTCCACACGCTCGCCGAGCCGACCGCCCGGGGCCCCGTCAGCCGGGTCGCCCGCCTCCGTGCCCAGGCACCGCTGGTGCCCCGGCCGACCGGTGCCAGCGGCTTCGAGCCCTACGTGCGCCGGGACCCCTCAGCGGTCCGCGTGACGCTGTCCACCGGGGCGGCCGGCCCGATCGGCGGCGACCACTACGAGCTCGAGGTCGTCGTGGGTGCCGGCTCGACGCTGGTGCTGCGCGAGGTCTCGGCCACCCTCGTGCTGCCCGGCCCGCACGGGGACACCTCGCGCACGCTCGTCCGGGTCCGGGTCGAGGAGGGAGCCACCTTCGTGTGGGTCCCCGAGCCGCTGATCGTCGCGCACCGCTGCTCGCACGAGCACGACGTCCGCATCGACCTGTCCGCGGACTCCCGTCTCTTCGTGCGCGAGGAGCTCGTCCTGGGGCGGCACGGCGAGCCGCCCGGCGACCTGCGCGCGCAGCTGCGGGTCCGGCGCGAGGGCGCGCCGCTCATGGCGCAGAGCCTGCAGCTCGGCCCGGGCGCCGACGGCTACGCGGGGGCCGCGGTGCTGGGTCCGCACCGCGGCGTCGGCACCGCCGTGGTCGTCGAGCCGGACGGTCACGGGATCGGTGCCGCCTCGACGCAGGACGCCACCGCGACCATGCCCCTGGACCGCACCGCCCTGCAGGTCTCGGCGCTCGGCGAGGACGCCCTCCAGCTGCGCCGCCGGATGGACGCCGCGCTGGCCGGGTGCGGCCCCGCGTGGGGGTCGCCGACCGCCGACCGCTGGTCGGCGGTGCCGCGCTGACCGACCCGGGCACACCCCATACCCAAGGAGAAGGAGCCAGACATGACCTCGAACGCGACCGACGCCCCGCACCGCGCGCTGCGGCTGGGGGTGGCCGGGCCCGTCGGCACCGGCAAGAGCTCGACGATCGCCAGCCTGTGCCGCGTGCTCGCCGGGGAGATGTCGATCGGCGTCATCACCAACGACATCTACACCGACGAGGACGCGCGCTTCCTGCGCTCCGAGGGCGTGCTGCCGCAGGAGCGGATCCGCGCCGTGGAGACCGGCGCCTGCCCGCACACCGCGATCCGCGACGACGTGACGATGAACCTGCTGGCGGTGGAGGACCTCGAGCGGGACTTCTCGCCGCTGGACCTCGTCCTGGTGGAGTCGGGCGGGGACAATCTCACCGCGACCTTCTCCCCGGCGCTGGTCGACGCCCAGCTCTTCGTGCTCGACGTCGCCGGCGGCGGCGACGTCGCGCGCAAGGGCGGGCCCGGCATCGCGCGGGCGGACCTGCTGGTCGTCAACAAGATCGACCTCGGCGAGCACGTGGACGTCGACGTGGAGCAGATGCTTGCCGACGCGCGCGCCGCCCGCGACGGGCGACCGGTGCTCGGCGTCTCCCGCAAGCGCCCGGAGACGGTGGAGGCCCTGGCCGGCTGGGTGCGCGAGCTGCAGGCTGCCTTCACCGGCGGCGGGCACGAGCCGGTCGACCCCGGGCCGATGGCGCCGCACTCGCACGCCGACGGCACCGTCCACCAGCACGGGTAGGAGGCCGGCGTGGGTCAGGGGGCGCGCCGCGGTCGCGCGGAGCGGGGGCGGGCGGCGCGGTCGCGGCGGCCCAGCCACAGCGCCAGCGCCACGCCCGCCAGGGCGCCGAAGAGGTGCCCCTGCCAGGACACCCCCGGGCGTAGCGGCAGGACGCCCCACAGCAGTCCGCCGTAGAGCACGATCACGAGGACCCCGACCAGGGCCGGCGCGATCCGGCGGGCGGCGAACCCGTAGACGGCGAGGAAGGCGGCATACCCGTAGACCACCCCGCTGGCCCCGATGACCACCGTGCGCGGCGCGCCGAGCAGCCAGACCCCCGCGCCGCCGAGGAGGACGACCCCGACGGTGACCAGCCACAGGTGCCGGGTGGTCCACGCGAGCAGGCTGCCCAGCACGAGCAGCCCGGAGGTGTTGGCGATCAGGTGCCCCAGGCCCAGGTGCAGGAACGGGCTGAGCACGATCCCCGGCAGGCCGTCCGCCTGGCGCGGCCGGATGCCGTAGCCGTCCAGCTGCAGCGGCGTGAGCAGGTCGGCCAGCTCGGCCACCCACATCAGGGCGAGGAGCACCAGGACGGGTATGACGCGGTGCAGCCACACGGGCAGCCCCGGGCTGGCCGTGGGGCCGGGTCGGGTGGGTCGGGCGACGGTCACGGGCACCACACTGCCACCCGTGCCTGAGCGCCGGTGCGTCAGCCGGCGCGGCGCAGGGAGAAGAGCTGCCAGGCAGAGACGCCGGCGAGGACCCCGCCGGCGAAGGTGAGGACCAGCCCCGGACCGGGGGTCCAGCCCTGCATCCCGACCAGGCTGGCCATGTGGAAGAACTGCCACGCGGGCAGCGCCACGCAGATCGCCGCGGCGGCCAGCGCCTGGAGCGCGGCGGGGACACGCAGCGGCACGAGCGCGCCGGCGAGGGCGAGCACGCCGACGGTCGCGGTCCACTGGCCGGGCCCGCGCATGCCGTTGATCGGGCCGAACTGCGTGTAGAGCCACGGCAGGAAGGCCCCGACGATGATCATCGCGCTGGCGGCGAGCAGCCGCATCTGCCCGGGCATCTTGCGCCGGCGGGTGCGGGTGGGTGCGGTCTGGGTGGTCATCGCGTACCGAGCCTAACGGGCGGGGGTGGCAGAGGTGGGGGGCCGGCACGGTCCCGGTGGGACGACCCGGGACCGTGCCGGAGCTGGCGGTGGCTCGGCGCGAGCTACCGGTTGTCGAGCTCGAGGTCGCCGTCGTCGAGCGGACCGTCGGCGTGGGCGACGACCAGCTCGCTACGGCCCGGGTAGCGCACCTCCTCGACCAGCTGCTGCATCCGCTCCGAGGGTGCCGGGGTGACCTGCGAGACGGAGATCGTCACGATGAAGTTGATCAGCATGCCGACGAAGCCGAAGCTCGTCGCGCTGATCCCCAGGATCCCGTCGCTGCCGCCATAGATCGGCAGCGTCCAGATCTGGTAGGACAGCGTCGTGGCCAGTCCGGCCGCCATGCCGGCGGCGGCACCCATCGCGGTCGTCTTCTTCCAGAAGATCCCGAGGAAGAGGATCGGGAAGAAGCTGGCTGCTCCGAGCCCGAACGCCAGCGCGACGACCTGGGCCACGAACCCGGGCGGGTTGATGCCCAGGTAGCCGGCCACGAGGATGGCGAAGCCCATCGTGATGCGGCCGACCATCAGCTGCCGCGCCTCGGTCGCCTGCGGGTTGATCCGCTTGTAGTACACGTCGTTGGCGACGGAGGAGGAGATGACCAGCAGCAGGCCGGAGGCGGTGGACAGCGCCGCCGCCAGGCCGCCGGCGGCGACCAGACCGATGATCGGGGCGGGCAGGCCCGCGATCTCCGGGGTGGCCAGCACGACGATGTCGTTGTTGATCGCCAGCTCGAAGCCCTTGCCGATGCCGCCGGCCACGTCGATGACCCCGTTGCCGTTGAGGTCGTCCACGGTGATCAGGCCCACCTCCTGCCAGGACTTGAACCATCCGGGCTCGCTGCCGATGGCCGTCCCGGGGATCTGCTGCAGGATGTTGAACTTGCTGAACGCGCCGATCGCCGGGGCGGTCGTGTAGAGCAGCGAGATGAAGAACAGGGCCCACAGCGCGGAGAACCGCGCCGCGCGCACGCTGCGCGCGGTGTAGAAGCGCACGATCACGTGCGGCAGTCCGGCGGTGCCGAACATCAGCGTGGCCGTCATGAGCAGCATGTTGAGCATGTTCATGTTGGCGAACGCGCCCGTGTAGGGGTCGAGCCCGAACTCGGCCTGCAGCGCGTTGAGGTCGCCCATGATCTGGCCGAACCCGATCTGCGGGACCGGGATGCCGGTCAGGTGCTGGGAGATCGCGACCGCCGGGATCAGGTAGGCCACGATGAGCACGGAGTACTGGGCCACCTGGGTCCAGGTGATGCCCTTCATCCCACCGAACACCGCATACAGGAACACGATGGCCATGCCGATGATGACGCCGAGGGTCTCGTTGACGCCGAGGAAGCGCTGGAACACCACGCCGACGCCCGACATCTGGCCGGCGACGTAGACGAAGCTGACCACGATCGCGCAGACGACGGCGATCAGGCGGGCGGACTCGGAGTAGCGGTCACCCACGAAGTCGGGCACGGTGAACTTGCCGAACTTGCGCAGGTAGGGCGCCAGGAGCATCGCCAGCAGCACGTAGCCGCCGGTCCAGCCCATCAGGTAGACCGAGCCGCCGTAGCCGTTGGTCGACAGCGCGATGATGCCGGCCATCGAGATGAACGACGCGGCGCTCATCCAGTCGGCGGCGATCGCGGCGCCGTTGGCGGGGGCGGGGATGCCGCCGCCGGCGACGTAGAAGCCGGAGGTCGTCGAGACCCTGCTGGCGTAGGCGATGTAGATGTAGAGCCCGAAGGACAGGGCGACGAAGACGAGGGTCCAGGCCTGGACGGAGCTCATGAGCCGTGCACCTCCTCCTCGTACTCGGTGATGCCGAACTCCGCGTCGAGCTTGTCCATCCGCCACACATAGATGGCGATGAGGGCCAGGAAGGTCAGGATCGAGCCCTGCTGGGCGAACCAGAAGCCGAGCGGGACGCCCATGAAGCTCACGGTGTTCAGCGGCTCGACGAAGACGATGCCGGCGCCGAAGGAGACCAGTGCCCAGACCACGAGCAGCACGCTCATGAGGCGCAGGTTGCGGCGCCAGTACTCCTGGCGTCTGGTGGCGTCCATCACGACACCTCGGCCGGGGTGACAGGGAAACTCATGGGAGCGCTCCTTCGTGGTGGCAGGGGCCGCCGGGTCACGGCGGTGTGACCCGAATCACGGTAGGCGCGCCCCGCGCCGGCCGCGAGGCCCAGCGGGCAGCCGCTCGACGGACGGTGCGCGGGGGGCGTCCGGTGGGGCGCGACCCACGACGAACGGTGCACCGGCCCGGCACGTGCGGCCCCGCGGCGACGAGCGGTCGGTCCGGCACGACGACCGGTCGGGTATGCCGTGCGGACGGTCGTCCGGCGCGTCCGGACGGGCCGGCGGCGCCGTCCGGCGCGCTCAGCGGCGCCGGGCGACGAGATCGCCAGGATTCCGGACCAGCCCACCTGGCACGTCCCGCCAGGACGCCCACGGCACTTCTTCCCGCGGCCTGCCGCCGGCGCGGCCGGTGCCGCGGGCTCAGAGCATCAGGCTCGCGCCGAGCAGCGCACCCAGGAGCGAGAGCTGGGCCGTCGCGCCCAGCACGTCCCCCGTCGCCCCGCCGACCAGCCGGTGGGCCAGGCACCCCACCAGGAGCGCGGTCAGTGCGGCGCCCACGAGCATCGCGAGCCCGAGCCACCCGAGCAGCACGCAGAGCACCACGGGCACGAACCACGCAGCGACGGTGCGCCCGCCGGTGAGCCCCTCGACGACGGTGCGACCTGTCCCCTCGGCCCTCGCGTACGGCAGGAGCAGCGCCACCGGGAGCATCGCCGACCGGGAGAGCGACCAGGCGGCGGCACCGACCAGCGCGGCCGTGACCCACCCGGGGGAGTGGAGCAGCAGCCAGGTGCCCCCGAACCACCCCGCACCCGCGGGGGGCGCGGGCGCCACCAGGCCGACCAGCAGGGCTACCTCCAGGAGGAGCGCCAGCACGACCGCGGCCGTCCCGTAGACGCCGGTCGCGTGGTCCTTCATGATCCGCAGCCGGCTCTCGCGGTCGTGCCCGCCGAGACCGTCGGCCACGTCGGCCAGGCCGTCGAGGTGGAGCGCACCGACGACCACCACCTCGACGACGACCACGAGCACGACGGCGACGAGCGCGGACGTCATACCCGTCAGCGCCCCGGCCAGCAGGAGCAGCCCCGCACCGAGGAGCGCCCCCACCGCCGGGAACCACACGGCCGCCCGCGCCAGGTCGGGCACCCGGCGCGGGTCGTGCGGGACCGGCACCCGGGTGAGGAAGGCGACCGCGTCGAGGAGGCTGCGCACCGGGTCCTCAGGCCGTGGGGGTCGAGTCGGCCAGGCCGAGGTCGGCGAAGCTGCCCATCTGCGCCAGCAGGGCGACGGCCGAGCGCAGCACCGGGACGGCCAGGGCGGCGCCGCTGCCCTCGCCGAGCCGCATCCCGAGGCGCAGCACCGGCTCCAGGCCGAGCTCCTCCAGCTGCACCGCGTGGCCCGGCTCCGGGGAGAGGTGGCCGGCGACCATGGCGTCCACCGACGCGGGGGCGAGCCGGCTGGCGACCAGGGCGGCCGCCGTGGTGATGAAGCCGTCGAGGAGCACCGGCACGCGCCGGGCGGCGCAGCCGAGCACCACGCCGGTGAGGGCGGCGACCTCCAGGCCGCCGATCCCTGCGAGCACCTCCCACGGGTCGTCGGCGTCGCCGTGCCGGCGCAGGACCGCGTCGACCGTCCGGACCTTGGCGGCCAGGGCCTCGCCGGACACGCCGGTGCCCGGGCCGGTGACCCGGGCCGGGTCGCGGCCCAGGAGGGCGGCGGTGATCGCGCTTGCCGTGGTCGTGTTGCCGATGCCCATCTCGCCCAGGCCGACCAGGTCGGTGCCCTCGTCGGCGAGGCGCTGCGCCAGGCCGATGCCGTGCGCGACCGCCTGCTCGGCCTGGGCCCGCGTCATCGCGTCCTCCTCCAGCGTGTTGCCGGTGCCGGCGCGGACGCGCAGGTCGAGCACCTCGTTCTGGCCGGGGAGGACCGGCGGCGGCGCGACGACCCCGAGGTCGGCGACGAGCAGCCGTGCGCCGGACTGCTGCGCCAGGACGCCCACCGCGGCGGTCCCGGCGGCGAAGCCCTGCAGCATCAGGCCGGTCACCTCCTGCGGGTAGGCGCTGACCCCGCTCGTCGCGATCCCGTGGTCCGCGGCGCACACCACGATCGCCGGGTGGTCGACGTGGGGGGCGGTCGTGCGCTGGATGCCGGCCAGGCGGGAGGCGAGGTGCTCGAGCAGGCCGAGGCTGCCCAGTGGCTTGACCTTGCCGTCCATCGCCGCGGCGGCGGCCGCCGAGGACTCGGCGTCCAGCGGTTCGATCCGGGCGACCGTGCGGTCGACGAGCTCGCGCGGGGTCAGGGTGCTGTCCATGGTCAGTCCTCCACGGGGTCGAGGGTGAGGGTGCGCCCGGCCACGACGAGCTGGGCGAGGTCGGCGTGCCTGGCGACTGCGGCGTTCATCCGGCCGAGCCGGTCGCGGTAGTCCCGCGACAGCGCGTGCATCGGCACGATCCCCAGGCCCACCTCGTTGGTGACGACGACCACCTCGCCCTGGTACGCCGTGCCCCACCGCCCCAGCCCGTCCGCCTGCGCCACCACCGCCGCCTCGTCGTCGCCGCGGACCATGAGGTTGTTCAGCCACAGGGACAGGCAGTCGACGATCACCGACCGGCCGGGCGGGAGCTGGCCCACGGCGGCCACCACCTCCAGCGGCTCCTCCAGGGTGGTCCATCCTGCGGGGCGCTCGGCCCGGTGCCGGGCGATCCGGTCGGTCATCTCCTCGTCGCTGGCCCGCCCGGTGGCGACGAACACGACCGGCGCGCCGGAGCGCTCGGCGCGGCGCACCGCCAATGAGGACTTGCCGCTGCGCGCGCCCCCGGTCAGCAGGGTCAGGCTCATGCGTCTCTCCTTCGGGTGTGCGGTGCCGCCCGGCCCGCCCACCAGGCGGCGAGGCAGAGCGCGACGACGGTGAGCTCGGCGCGGTCGACGAGCTGGCGGGCGCGGGTGATGTCTCCCGCTCCGGGCCGAGGCCCGTCGCCGAGGCGGGGCCGGTCCTCCACCTGGTCGCCGTAGCGCAGCGGGCCGCCCAGCTCCACCGCCAGCGCCGCGGCGACCGCCGCCTCGGCGACGCCGGAGTTCGGTGAGGGGTGGGCCGGGGCGTCGCGGCGGACCAGCCGGACGAGATCCCCCGCCCGGCCCGGTGCGAGCACCCCCACCAGAGCGGCGAAGAGGCGGGCGGGCAGCCAGGCCATCGCGTCGTCGAGCCGGGCCGCGGCGGTGCCGAACCGGGCGTACCGCGCCGAGCGGTGCCCCACCATCGCGTCCATCGTGTTGACCGCACGGTGGACCAGCACGCCCGGCGCTCCGGCGACCAGTCCCCAGAAGGCCGGCGCGACCACGGCGTCCACGGTGTTCTCGGCGAGCGACTCCACGACCGCGGCGGCCACGCCGGAACCGTCCAGCCCCGAGGGGTCGCGGCCGACCAGGGAGGGCAGGGTCGCCCGGGCCGCAGCCAGGTCGTCCTGCAGCAGGTGCTCCTCGATCGTGCGGGAGGTGCGGCGCAGCATGCGACCGGCGGAGGCGACGGCGACGGCGAGCGCCACCGGGAGTGCTCCGCGGAGCACCTCCCGTCCTGCGGGGGCCAGGACCGCTCCGGCCCCGGCGACGAGGGCGACCCCGGCAGCCGCGCCGAGCCCGGCGCCGAGCCCGGCGTGGATCGCGCCCGCGGCACGGCTGTCGCGGTAGACGACCTTCTCGACCCGCCCCATCGCGGTGCCGAACCATGCCACGGGGTGCCACCGGTCCGGCGGCTCGCCGAGCGCACGGTCCAGGAGCAGCCCGGCCACGACGCCAAGGGCCCGCTGGCCCGTGGTGCCGAGCAGAGGAGCGCCGGCGCGGCTCACCACACCACGCCCAGCTCGCCCGGGTCGCCGTCGTCCGGCGGCCACGGATGCGCGGCCAGACCGGCCGCCACTGCCTCCCGGACCGCCCTGGCGATGTGTTCGCCCCACGGGGAACGGACACCGGCGAAGGCGACCGGCCCCTCCGGCCCCTCCTCGGAGAGAGCCGGCCCCTCCCCGGAGCGAGCTGGCCCCACCTCGGGGGCAGACGGTCGCCGGCCCGCAAGACCTGGGCAGGTCACCACGACCGCGTCGCTGGCGGTCCCGGTGCCGGGCACGCCGGCCTCGAGCAGCGCCTGGGCCTTGGCCTCGGTCGCGGTGCCCACCGCCTGCACCAGTGCACTGGTCGACAGCGGCACGGGCAGCGAGACGACGAGGTTGATCGTGCCGGGCGGGGGCGGCTGACGGTCGTCCGGGCCGCCCGCATGCAGTGCCACCTCCGACGGCTCAGCCCCTTCCGAGGACCCGGACCCCTCCGGCCGCACCGCCCACGTCGGGCGCGTCACCCCGACCGTCGCCCAGGCGAGCACCCCGCCGGACCGCGAGGCCTGCACCTGCGCGACGTCGGCGGCGGTGAGCAGCGCGCAGCCCTCGCCCTCCAGGCCGAGCGAGGCGGCCAGCTCGGCGACGTAGGCAGCCAGGTCGGTGCGTGCGAACCCCTTGTCCACCCCGACGTTCACGACCCACGCCGGACGGGTCAGTCCGCCGCCGACCGCGGCCGAGCTGAGCGCCGTGGGCGGGGTGGGAGGACGCCATACCAGGACACCGCGGTGAGCGGGGCCGGTCGGGAGGAGACCGGGTGCGGCCCGGACGAGGACGGGGTCGGGCAGCACGGTCACCAGCCGGGCTCCTCGCCCGGGGCGGCCGCCTCCGCGGCCAGGGCGAGCACCGCGTCGACGTCGAGGTGCCCCTCGACCCAGTCGGCGAGATGCTCGACGTGGTCCTCGACCGCCTGGCGGTAGGGCACCTCGGAGGGCTCGAACGTCCGCCGCCGCGCGGCCGCGACCTCCCACAGCAGGGCGTGGCGCAGCCGGTCGTTGTCGAGGACGCCGTGCAGACTGGTGCCCCGCACGCGCAGCCGTGACCTGGCGACGCAGCCCTCCTCCTCGGCCTCGCCCCAGGACTCCCAGGGGGCCAGCTCCAGCCACGGCTGGCCGCCGGTGCGGTGCGGCCGCCCGAACCGGATCTGGTAGCCCTCCACCGGAATGCCGGTCCGCAGCACCCTGCCTCCCGAGCGGGTGACCACCTTGGGCCGCTCGAAGGTCGTCTCGACCGGGAGCAGGCCCAGCCCCTCGACCGTGCCCGCGCCGGACTCGAGGTCGTCGTGGATGAGCTCGCCGAGCATCTGGTAGCCCCCGCAGATCCCCAGCACCCGGATCTTGCGGGACAGGTGCGGGATCGCCTCGGCCAGCCCGGTCCCGCGCAGCCACGCCAGGTCGGCGACGGTGGTGCGGGTGCCGGGCAGCACGACGAGGTCAGCGTCGCCGATGTCGGCAGGACGGGTGGCCCAGCGCAGCTCGACGCACGGCTCGAGCACGAGCGGGTCGAGGTCGGAGGGGTTGGACAGGTGCGGCAGGCGGACCACCGCCACCCGCACCGGGCGCTCGGCCGTCGCGGGGGAGACGGGCCGGCCGGGCGCGGAGAGGTCGAGCGAGTCCTCGATGCCGAGCATGAGGTGCTCTCCCAGGTGCGGCAGGACCCCGAGCACCGGCACGCCCGTGCGTGCCTCGAGGTCACGCAGGCCGTCCTCGAGCAGCCCGGCGTCGCCGCGGAAGCTGTTGACGACGAAGCCGCGCAGGTGCTGGCGCAGCCGTTCGGGCAGCAGCGCCCAGGTCCCGTACGCCGAGGCGAACGACCCCCCGCGGTCGATGTCCACGACCAGCACCGCGGGCAGCCCGGCGGCGGCGGCGAGAGGGAGGTTGACCACGTCGCGGTCCAGCAGGTTGATCTCGGCCGCGCCGCCGGCACCCTCGAGGACGACGACCTCGTGGTCGCGCCGCAGCGAGGTCAGCGCGTCGAGGACGACGGGGCGCACGCGCTCGACCCGGTCGCCGAAGTCCGCGGCCTCGTCGACGCCGACCTCCTCGCCCATCACGACCACGTGCGAGGTGTGCACGCCGGAGGGCTTGAGCAGGACCGGCCCCATCCGGCGGTCGAGCTCGGCCCGCGCGGCCACCGCCTGCATCGCCTGGGCCCGACCCAGCTCCCCGCCGTCGGAGGTGACCGCGGAGTGGTTGGACATGTTCTGCGCCTTGAACGGCGCGACGTCCACGCCGCGGCGCGCGAGGGCCCGGCACAGCGCGGTGACCACCGTGGACTTCCCGGCGCCGCTGGTCGTGCCCAGCACCATGACCGCGCCGGAGGGGCGCGGTGCGTCGTCAGTAGTCGATGCCACGGCGGGCGCGGATCCCTTTCTCGAAGGCGTGCTTGACGGGGACCATCTCGGTCACCGTATCGGCCACGTCCACGACCGCCTGCGGCATCTCGCGGCCGGTAAGGATGACGGAGACGGTCTCCGGTCGCGTCCGGAGGACCTCGACCACGTCGTCGACGTCGATCCAGCCCCAGTTCATCGGGTAGGAGACCTCGTCCAGCAGGACCATCGGGTGCTCGCTGCGCGCGACCAGCTCGCGCGTGAAGGCCCACGCGGCGACCGCCTTGGCCCTGCTCTCGTCGAGGTCGTCGGACTCCCACGAGAAGCCGTCACCGGCGACGAACCAGTCCACGCCGAGCCGGCGCAGCATGGCCTCCTCCCCGGTGCGCCACGTCCCGGACTTCACGAACTGCACGACCGCCGTCGGCCAGTCGCGCGCCCGGCTGCGCAGCAGCGTCCCGAACGCGGCGGTCGACTTGCCCTTGCCGTGCCCGGTGTTGACCAGCACCAGCGAGGGCGCCGAGCGCAGCGCGCGCCGGTCGTAGGGCCGTTCGGTGCGCGGCTCGTCGTGGTCGCGGGCGGGCTCAGCGGTGGTCACGAGACCTCCTGGTCGGGGGTGGGGGTCGGGCGTCGGTCGGCGAGGGAGACGGGACTGCCGGGGGTATGACGTGCGGCACGTGGCGCGGGCACCACCACCAGGTGGCCGTCCAGCTCGTGCACGCGCACGGGGTGGCCGTAGACCCGGGAGACCAGGTCCTCCTGGAGGACGTCGCAGGGTGCGCCGACGGCGGCCAGCGAGCCGCGGTCCAGCAGCGCCAGCCGGTCGGAGTAGCGCGCGGCGATCCCCAGGTCGTGCATGGCGGCGACGACCGTCAGCCCGTCCTCGTGGCGCAGCTCGTCGACGAGCTCGAGCACCTCGACCTGGTGGCCGACGTCGAGCGCGCTGGTGGGCTCGTCGAGGAGCAGGACCGGCGACTGCTGGGCGAGGGCCCGGGCGATGACGACCCGCTGCGCCTCGCCGCCGGAGAGCTGCAGGACCGGCCGGCCGGCGAACGAGGCCAGCCCCAGCCGGCGCAGGACGTCGGTGGCCACCCGTCGGTCGGCGGCCGACTCCTGGCGCAGCCAGCCCAGGTGCGCGGTGCGGCCGAGGAGGACGTACTCGACGACGGTCATCCCCGGCGGGAGCTCGGGGGACTGCGGCATGAGGGAGAGGTCGGTGGGGCCGGGCGGGCCGCCGTTGCCCAGCTCGACCGACCCGGTGCTGCGCACCAGCCCGACGAGCGCGCGCAGCAGGGTCGACTTGCCCGAGCCGTTGGGCCCGATGAGGCCGAGCCACTCGCCGGTGCGCAGCTCCAGGTCGGTGCCGCGCAGCACCTCGGTGCCGTCGTAGGCGACGCGCAGGTCGTGGATCCGCAGCGCGCTGGAGGGGGTGAGGGTGGGGATGCTCACGTGCCGTACCTCCCTCGCCAGAGGACCACGCAGAAGAACGGCGCGCCGACGAAGGCGGTGATGACCCCGACGGGCAGCTCGGCGGGCGCGGCCAGGGTGCGTGCGCCGATGTCGACGAAGGCCAGGAAGGCCGCCCCGACCAGCGCGGACAGCGGGATCAGCGCCCGATAGGAGTGGCCGACGAGCAGCCGCACCACGTGCGGGGTCACCAGGCCGACGAAGGCGATGAGCCCGCTGACCGACACCGCCGCCGCGGTGAGGAGGGTGGCGGCCACGACGATGACGAGCCGCGACCGGGCCGGGTGCAGCCCCAGCGAGCGCGCCTCGTCGTCGCCGAGCCGCAGCACGTCCAGGTGCCGCGCGTGCAGGAGCAGGACGACGCCCGCCACGGCGACGTAGGGCAGCAGCAGCACCACGGGGTGCCAGCCGTCCGTGGCCAGCCGCCCGAACAGCCAGGAGAGGACCTCCCGCGAGCGGGTCTGGTCCAGCTTCTGGATCGCGAAGGTCTGGGTGGCGGAGAACAGCGCGGCCATCGCCACCCCGGCGAGCAGCAGGGTGGCGGGGTCGCGGAACGAGCCTCGCGCCACCAGCACCGAGGCGGTCACCGCGACCAGCGCACCGAGGAAGGCGGCGGCCGGCAGCGCGTCCACCGGCCCCCAGGACAGGTCGAGCCCGAAGCCCAGCGCGAGCACGGCGCCGAGCCCGGCCCCCGCCGAGACGCCCAGGAGGTAGGGGTCTGCCAGCGGGTTGCGGAAGACGCCCTGGTAGCCGGCGCCGGCCATCGCCAGCGACCCGCCGACGAGCGCGGCCAGCACCGTGCGCGGCATCCGGATCTGCCACAGCACCGCCTGCTGCTGGTCGGTCAGCGTCTGGTGCAGGTGGAGGCCGGGCAGCGGGTCGAGCAGCGACCGGACCACCCCCTCGACCGGGAGCCCGGCCGCCCCCTGGGTGACGGACACCATACCGACGAGCAGGAGGACCGCCACGGCACCCAGGACGGCCGCGACCGGCAGCCGGAACGCGCGCTCGGCTGCGCGGTCCAGCTCGTCGGCCGGCCTGGGGGCGTGGGTGGTGCTCATCGGGTATGCCGTGCTGTCCGTCCGCGGTGCGGCGCCGCTCAGCGTCCGGCCGGGACGGCCGCCGCGGTCATCGCCTCGGCGACGACGGTGACGAGCTGCGGCAGGCGGGGTCCCCAGCGGGAGGCGATGTCGGAGGAGACGACGACGATGTTGTCGTTCCTGACCGCGTCGATCTGGTCCCAGCCGGGGCGGGCCGCGACGTCCTCAGGGGTGTAGCCGACGAGGTCCTGGATGACGATCAGCTGCGGGTTGGCCTCGATGATCGCCTCCTCGGTCAGCTGCGGGAAGCCCGAGCCCTCGGTGTCCCCCTCGTCGGCGATGTTGGTCGCACCCATCTGTGCGTAGACGGAGCCGATGAAGCTGTGGCTGCTCGCGGCGAAGAGGGTCTGGTCGACCTCGTGGTAGATCCGCAGGTCGAGGTCCGTGGGTGCCGCGGCGAAGGCCTCCTCCATCCCCTCACGCATCGTGGAGATCGCCTGGGCCGCGTCGTCGGCGTGCCCGGTGGCCAGGCCGAGCGCGGCCATGCCGTCGTAGCCGCCCTCGACGTCGGCCGGCGCGGCGTTGACGATCACCGGGACGTCGACCTGGCCCAGGGAGGCGACGATGTCGTTGATGTCGTTGGCGACGACGACCAGGTCGGGGTCGTAGGAGACGATCGCCTCGACGTTGGGCTCGTAGCCGGACAGGTCCGTGGTCGGCGCCTCCTCCGGGTAGGTCGACCACTCGTCCGCGGCGACGACCTGGTCGCCGGCGCCGACGGCGAAGAGGATCTCGGTGGCCGAGGCCGACAGCGAGACGATGCGCTCGGGACGTTGCTGGATCGTCACCTCGCCGGCGGGGGTGTCCACGGTGACGGGGAAGGCGTCGAGGGCTGCCTCGGTGTCCTCGGCGGTGGTGTCGCTGCTGTCGGTGGCGCCGCCGTCGGCGGCGGTGTCGTTGCTCGCGGCGTCCGGGGCGGCCGGGCCGCTGGTGCTGTCGGCGTCGCCGGTGTCGGTGGCGCAGCCGGTGAGGGCGAGCGCGAGGGCGGCGGCCAGCGCGGTCGCCTGGCGGAGGGTGCGGGGGTGCGTCATCTTCTTGTCGGTCTCCTGTCGGTCGAGGCTGGTGCTTCGCTCGAGCGACAGTCCGTCTGACGGTCCGCCGTCCGAACCGGCCCTTGGCTCCTCGAGGGCGTGTGGTGCGGATCATCGAGCAGCTCGACCGGACTTGGCAGCCTGCGGGGCTGCTCCACCGTTGCGGGTCAGTGCCGGATTTTCACCGGACTTCGCCTGCTCGATGTATACAGCATACACGCGAGCGTGGATGCTGTGGGAAGCCTAGCCCGGGTCGCGGAAGACGGTGCCCGGGGGCAGGCGGGGACGGAAGGGGTGACCGGCCGGGAAGGAGGCTGCCGAGGCGGTCAGAGTCGGGCGAGCGCGGCTTCCAGCCGCTCGAACCCCGGCGGTCCCGGGACCGCGATCCGAAAAGTCCCCGGGAGGCCGAAGCTCCTGCAGTCCCTGACCAGCACGCCGTGGGGTGCCAGCCGCTCGCGCAGGCGGGGTTCACGCACCAGCACCCACGGCGCGTCCGCTGCCGTCGCTGTCAGCCCGTGCCCGCGGAGCAGCCCAACGAGGTCGTCGCGGAGACGGGCGACGGCGTCCGTCCAGGTCGGCAGGTCGGCGGTGCCGAGCAGGTCGGGCAGGACGGCCAGGGCCAGGGTGCTCACCGACCAGTGCGCCTGACGCCGCGCGCAGCCGCGCACGACCTCCGGGTCGGCGAGGACGTAGCCGATCCGCAGGCCCGGGCAGTTGAAGGTCTTGGTCAGCGACCCGACGACCGTGACCTCCTCCCGGCCGGCGGTCCATAGCCCGGTCGCCAAGGCGTAGAACGCCTCGTCCCACACGTCGGCGGTCTCGCCCGGACCGGCGAGGACGCCGGTCGGGCTGTGCGGGTCCGTGCGCCACCGTGCACCCTCCGTCCCGCGCGGGTGCAGGCTGAACTCCGGCTCGCTGCGCACCCCTCCGCCCAGCACCTGGGTCACCAGGTGGATGGCCTCGCTGCCACCGTTGGTCAGCAGGAGCCGCTCTGCCTCGACCCCGAGGGCACGGGCCAGCTCGATCGTCGCGGGAGCAGGGTCGGGATAGCGGTACAGCGCATCGGCGTGCCGTTCCACCAGCGGCGCGACCGGAGGCGCGACGGGGTTCATGTTCTGCGAGAGGTCGAGCAGGTCCGCCGGGTCCAAGCCGAGGGCCGCCGCGACCGCGAGGCCGTC
The DNA here is from genome assembly GCF_003351765.1 of Ornithinimicrobium avium. NCBI lineage: Bacteria > Bacillati > Actinomycetota > Actinomycetes > Micrococcales > Ornithinimicrobiaceae > Ornithinimicrobium > Ornithinimicrobium avium. The sequence goes on along the minus strand of NZ_CP031229.1, from coordinate 2,529,742 downwards.
ACCACCGTGCGCCCCGGCGGGTGGCACCACCGGTGCCGCGCCCGAAGATGCCAAGGAGGACAGACGCGCGGCTCGGCCCTGCTGCGTGTCGTCCTGCACCATGTCCTGCTCCTGGTCCGCGAGTCGGCTTGACCAGGCACAGGATAGACGGCATCCTGGATCCACGCAGTCCTGCCCCAGGAAGCTGGTCGGAACCCAGCACTGGCGCGCAACCGTGGACCGGGACACCGGTGAGTCGGACACTGGGCGGACGGCATCCCGATTTGAGTCGTCGCGCACACGGCCAGGGTCCGACACCCCCGTGTCAGGGTCCCCGCCGAGAAGGAGTGGGGATCGATGCAGGCAACCGCCTGGAGGGCCGGACGTCCGCTGCTGGAAGGGGGTATCGAGGAGCCGCCCGCGCTCGGGGGCCTGGTCCGTGACCGGCTGCGTGATGCCGTGATGAGCGGTGAGATCCCACCGGGCGCGAGGCTTCGGCAGGTGGCCCTGGCGAGGACCCTGGGGGTCAGCCGGATGCCGGTGCGGGACGCGATCTCGGCACTGGTGGCGGAGTCGCTCCTCGTCGAGTTGCCAGGGGGCGGTGTCGGGGTGCCCGTCCTCACCGCGGCTGACGTGCAGAGCCTGCTCTCGGTCAGGGAGGTTCTGGAGCGCCATGCCTTGCAGGCGCTCGTGGGTCATGCCCGGACCGGCGGACACTCCCCGGCCGTCGTCAGCCCCCCGGCGGAAACCGCCACGGCCGACGCCCACGTCCGGTTCCATCGCACGCTCTGCCAGGCGGCGGGAGATCGATATCTCACCTCGGCCCTGGCCACGGTATGGCCGTCCCTCGGACGTCTCATGCACGGCGCGGGGCGGCTTCCCGAGCACGTCGTGGCCCTAGACGCCACGCTGCACCGGCTCCTCCTGGTCGGTGACCGGCGCCGTGCCGCAACAGTGCTCGAGGAGCAGTTCGCCCTGGTGCGGCGTTGGCTGGACCTCGATGCTCGGGGCCCGCTGACGCTGCGCTGCGAGGAGGTCGGCTGAGCGTGGTGTCGACGGCGACGTCGGAGGACCTGCCGCACGTCCTTGTGTCCCGTACCTGGGTGACACCGGCCGTGGCCGAGCTCACGCTGCGGCCTGAGGGGCGACATCTCACCTTCGCTCCAGGGCAGTACGTCCTGGTCAGTGATGAGAACGACCGGTTTCCGGTCCGGTCCTACTCGGTCGCGAACGCCCCCGACCCTTCCGGGAGCATCAGGCTGCTCGTCACCAGGGTCGACAAAGGGCGGACCAGCCCGTGGCTCACGACAAGCATGCCGCTGGGGACCTCCGTGATGCTCTCGGGTCCGTACGGCACGTTCGTCGTGGACCCGAGGAGCGAGCGCCCGATCTTGTGCGTGGCCGGTGGATCCGGGCTGGCTCCGGTGCTCTCGCTCGCCGAGGCAGCCGTGCTTCGCGGGACGCCGCGCTCGTTCTCGGTCCTCTTCTCAGCGCGGTCCGAGGCCGACCTGATGTATGAGGATCGCTTCGCCTCGTGGCAGGCGGAGCAGCCAGGCTTTCGTTACGTGCGCACGCTCACCCGGGCCCCCGGCCCACCGCCGGTGGGACGAGTCGGTCTGGTCCTGCCCGAGATCGTGCCCGACCTGTCAGGACATGACGTCTTCGTCGCCGGAGCGCCCGGACTTGTCGCAACCGTGTGTCGGGTCGCCCAGGACCTCGGCTGCGTTCCCGGCGCCGTGCGCACCGAGGCGTTCTTCGCCGACCCTCAGGGTGCCGCTCCGGCCTGAGCGCCCCCAGCGGACGGAGAGGAGGGCCAGCCTAGGCTGGCCCCCTCCCCGCATCGGCACCGCCGGTCAGTAGACGGGGGTCTCGGTGTAGCTGCCGAAGATGTCGCGGAGCGCACCGGTGATCTCGCCCATCGACAGGTGAGCACGGACGGCCTCGATGGTGGCCGGCATGATGTTGACGTTCGGGTCCTTGGCCGCGCGCAGCAGCTCGGCGAGCGCGGCATCGGCCCGCGCGCGGTCGCGGTCGGCGCGGACCTGCTTGACGCGGGCGATCTGGCGCGCCTCGGACTCGGGATCGAGCTTGTGGATCTCGATCTTCTCGTCGGAGCCGTCGTCGACGTACTTGTTCACGCCGATGACGGGCCGGTCACCGCTGGCCTTGCGTTTGGCGTAGTCGTATGCGGAGTCGCTGATCTCGCGCTGGAAGAAGCCCTCGTCGATGGCCTTCTCGACGCCGCCCATGTCCTCGACCTGCTTCATGTAGCGGTCGATGCCCTTCTCCATCTCGTCGGTCAGCGCCTCGACGTAGTAGGAGCCGCCGAGGGGGTCGATGACGTTGGTGACGTTGGTCTCGTCGGCGATCACCTGCTGGGTCCGCAGCGCGATCTTCATCGCCATCTCGCTGGGGATCGTGTATGCCTCGTCCAGACCGTTGGTGTGGAGGGACTGTGCCCCGCCCAGCACCGCGGAAAGGGCCTGCAGCGCGGTCCGGATGATGTTGACGTTCGGCTGTGGCTTGGTGAGCGTGGCTGCCGCGGTCTGGGCGTGGAAGCGCATGCGCATGGACGCCGGGTTCTTGGCGCCGAACCGCTCCTTCATCATCTTGGCGTAGTAGCGGCGCACGGCTCGGAACTTCGCGACCTCCTCGAAAAGGTCTGCCTGGCTGACGAAGAAGAAGGAGAGGCGTGGAGCGAAGTCGTCCACGTCGACACCGCTGGCGGTGACGTGCTCGACGTAGGCGGCGGTGTCGGCCATCGTGAACGCGATCTCCTGCAGAGCGTTCCCGCCGGCCTCGGAGATGTGGTAGCCGCTGATGTTGATGGGGTTGTACCTGGCCATGTGCTCGGCGCAGTAGACCACGCAGTCCCGCACCAGACGCATGCTCGGGCTGACGGGGAAGATCCACTCCTTCTGTGCGATGTACTCCTTCAGGATGTCGTTCTGGATCGTGCCCGACAGCTTGTTCAGGTCCATGCCGCGGTCCTCGGCGACTGCCACGTACATGGCCAGCAGGATCCAGGCGGAGGGGTTGATGGTCATCGACACCGAGATGTTCTCCAGGTCGATCTCGTCGAACAACGCAGCCATGTCGGGCAGGACGTCGACGGCCACTCCCTCGCGACCGACCTCACCCAGGCTCATCGAGTGGTCGCTGTCCAGGCCCATGAGGGTGGGCATGTCGAAGTCGATCGACAGACCCGTCTGTCCCTGCGCGATCAGGTACTGGAAGCGCTTGTTGGTCTCCTCGGCCTGACCGAAGCCGGCGATCTGCCGCATGGTCCAGGGCCGGCCGCGGTACATGGTCGGGTACGGCCCACGGGTGAACGGGAACTGTCCTGGGAGCCCGATCTCGTCGTACGTGGCGGGCAGGTGAGCGGGCGTGTAGACCCGCTCCACCTCGGTGCCGCTGCCGGAGACGTAGCGCTCCTTGGACTCCGGGGCGCGGGCGAGGAACGAGGCGAGCTCGTCGCCCTCCCATGCCTGCAGCCGTGCGTTCACGTCCTGGACGAGGTCCTCGCTCGCGAGCGGGTTCTGCTGGGTCATGACTAACCTTCCTTCGGGTTCGTGGCGGGGTCGGGCGTGGTGGCCTCGTGGTGGCCGAGAAGCGTGCGGGCAGCGGTCAGCGGGTCTGTGCGCCGCTGGGCCACCTCGTCGACAGCAGCGTCGAATTCGGGCACGCCGGGGCGCAGGTCCCGCAGGGCGGTCTCCTCGGCGGCCCACCGGACGCGGGTCGCGGACAGCCGATGGACGTGCTCGTCCAGGACCCCGTGCTCACGCATCCAGCCCAGGTGCTTGTCGAGCTCGGCGATCAGCTCGACGACGCCCTCCTGGCGGGTCGCGGACGTCTTCTGCACGGGGACGTTCCACTGAAAGGCCTTGCGGCGGGACAGGCGGAGCATGTCGCGCAGCTCGGAGACGGTCCGGTCGGCTCCGGGGGAGTCGGCCTTGTTGACGACGTGCACGTCGGCGACCTCGAGCAGGCCGGCCTTGATGGCCTGGATCGCGTCGCCGGCGCCCGGGATGCTGACGACCACGGTGGAGTGGGCCACGCCCATGATGTCGACCTCTACCTGCCCGACGCCGACGGTCTCGAGCAGGATGACGTCCTTGCCTGCTGCGTCGAGCACGGACAGACCGTCCACCACGGCACGGGAAAGACCGCCCAGGGCGCCGCGCGTGGCGAGCGAGCGGATGTACACGTCGGGGTCTCCGGACAGTTCGTTCATCCTGATCCGGTCACCCAGGATCGCGCCGCCGGAGTAGGCGCTGGACGGGTCGACGGCCAGGATCCCGACCGATCGGCCCTGCCGGCGGTACTCGACCGCCAGCGCCGAGACCAGGGTGCTCTTCCCGCTCCCGGGCGGCCCGGTGATCCCGACCACGTGGGCCGTGCCGGTGTGCTCGTGGAGGGCGGCGATCTCCTCGGCCACGCCCGGGGCGCGGCGCTCGATCCGGGTCAGGAGACGTGCGATGCCTCCCTGGTCGCCGGCCAGGACACGCTCTACGAGGGTGGCCGTCATGAGGCACCGCCGTTCTTGCGCAGGCCGTCGAGGAGGGTGCGGTCGTCGACCACCCGCCGGGCCTTGAAGTCGGTGCGGGGGAAGGTCCCCGGGCTGGTCGGTACCACGAGGGCTCCCACCCCCAGGACGGTGCGCAGGTCGGTCTCGACCCTGGCGCGCCACTCCTCGACCGGGGTGCCGCACGCGGCGGGGTCGAACTCCACCTGGACCACGAGCTCGTCCATCGAGCCATCGCGGGTGATGACGATGCGGTGCTCACCGCCATAGCCGGGAGCCCCCATGACGACGTCGTCGATCGCCGAGGGATAGATGTTCTCGCCGCGCACGACGAACATGTCGTCGATACGTCCGTAGATCCCTCGCGGCAGGAACGGATAGGTCCTGCCCCGGGACGCGTCGGGCGCCTCCCAGCGGGTGAGGTCGTTGGACAGCAGGCGGATCATCGGCTGGCTGACCCGCTCGAGGGTGGTATAGACCGGGGTCCCCTCCTGGCCGTACGGGACGCGGCGGTAGTCCTGCGGGTCGCAGACCTCCGTGTAGACCAGGTCCTGCCAGCAGAACATACCCGGAGCGTCGAGCGCCGAGCCCAGAGCCATCCACGGGCTCACCTCCGCCATCGACCCGGAGTCGTAGACCTCGGCGTCGAAGGCGGCCACGATCTTGTCGCGGACCGCCGGCACGCTGGCGCCAGGCTCCCCGAGAAGAACAGCTTGCGCAGCCCCAGCGAGCGCGGGTCGATGCCGTTCTCCCGTGCGACCTCGGCCAGCCGCAGCGCATAGCTGGGTGTGCCGTAGAACACGGTGACCCGCATCTGCTGCATCCAGTTGATCGTGCGCAGGGACTGCCCGGCCACGCCAGCACCGAAGGGGAACACGGTCGCACCCAGGCGCTCGGCGCCGATGTAAGCGCCCCACGACCCCCAGTAGAGGGCCAGCGGCGAGCCGATCAGGACGGTGTCGCTGGGCCTGATGCCCATGGCCCACATGACCCGGGCGTGCGCGTTGGCGATGGCCTCCCAGTCGGGTTGGCTGATGCCGAAGGCTGTCGGGCGCCCGGTGGTGCCGGAGGTCCCGTTGATGTGCCGCACCTGGTCGGGGCGCACGCTGAGGTAGCTGCCGAACGGCTCGTGCCGGGCCTGGTCCTCCCGCAGCTCCGCCTTGGTCACCACGGGGACGCGACCAAAGTCCTCCAGGCTCCGCACGTCCTCAGGCTCCAGCCCGGCAGCGGACCACTTCGCCCGGTAGAACGGCGCGTTCTCCCAGGCGTAGGCCATGACCTGCTGGATGCGGGCCAGGATGTGCTCGTCGCGCAGCTCGGGGTCCATCGTCTCCCGGACGGGGAACCAGTGCTGCGACGTCTCGTCGGGGCGGTAGGTGGCGTCATAGCGCGGCGGCCAGTTCCACTCCTCCATGGTGCTCACCGGGCGGCGTTCTCGGGCGCGACGCGGGTCACCGTCTCCACGATCGTCTCGGGGGTGGTGTCCTGGCCCAGGACGGCGGCCACCCCGCGCTGGCGCAGCTCCTCCTCGTCCTCCTCCGGCATCACGCCACCGGCGACGAGGGTGAAGCGAGGTGCGCTCGGGAGCTCCTCGATGAGCTGAAAGATCCGACCGAAGATTGGCATGTGGGCACCGGACAGCAGGCTGACCCCGAGAACGTCGACGTCCTCCTGCACCGCTGCCTCGACGACCTGCTCGGGCGTCCGGTGCAGACCGGTGTAGATGACCTCCATACCGGCGTCGCGCAGCGTTCGGGCGACCACCTTGACGCCGCGGTCGTGGCCGTCCAGGCCGATCTTGGCCAGCATCACGCGCAGGGGGACGGGGGTCTCGGAGCTCATGAGGGCTGCCTTTCTGTCATGGGGGTGGGTCCTGGTTCGACCGGGCTGGGGTTGCCCGTTGACCGGGACGCGGTACGCGGTCTATGTTGACTGCATACTGGATACACTAGCAACGACTCCGAGGAAGTGGAACCCCCATGGCACGTGAGCGAGCAGCGGCGGACGAGCCGCAGGCCCAGGGCACGGAGGCGCAGCCCGTCTTCAGCACCCAGTCCGGAGTACCAATCCAGGAGCGCTACGGTCCAGAGGCGTTGCAGGGCTGGGACCCCGCGCGGCAGCTCGGGGAGGCAGGCTCCTTCCCCTACACCCGCGGCCCCTACCCCACGATGTACCGCTCGCGGCTCTGGACCCACCGTCAGGTCGTCGGACTCGGCACCGCGCAAGAGACCAACGAGCGCAACAAGTACGTCATCGAGCACGGCCAGACAGGTCTGTCGAACGACTACGACGTTCCCACCCTGATCGGGCTCGACTCGGACGACGAGCGCGCCCGCGGGGAGGTGGGCCGCAGCGGGGTGGCGATCGACACGCTGCGCGACATGTACGACGTGTTCGACGGCATCGACCTGGAGAACATCAGTGTCTCGATGACCATCAACCACCCGGCCTTCATCCTGGTCGCGCAGTACATCGCAGCGGCACAGCAGCGGGGATTTCGGCTCGACCGGCTGGCCGGCACCGTGCAAAACGACCCGCTGAAGGACTTCTACGCGCAGAAGACCTACCGGTTCTCGCCACGCCCCTCAGTGCGGCTGGCTGCGGACCTCATCGAGCACTGCGCCCAGCACATGCCGCGGTGGAACGGCATCTCGCTCAACGGCTACAACATCCGCGAGGCGGGCTCGACCGCTGACCAGGAGCTCGCGTTCACCTTCGCTCACGCGATCGCCTACATCGAGGAGCTGCTGGGGCGCGGCCTGCCGATCGACTCCTTCGTCTCGCGCTTCTCCTTCATCTTCAACGTGCACAACGACTTCCTGGAGGAGATCGCCAAGCTGCGCGCCGCACGACGGATGTGGGCCAGGCTGCTGACCGAGCGCTTCGGGGCCCGACCCGAGTCGGTCAAGCTGCGGATGCACGTCCAGACCGGCGGGAGCACGATGACCTACCAGCAGCCCGAGGTCAACCTGATCCGCGGCGCCCTGCAGTCGATGGCCGGTGCTCTCGGTGGTGTCCAGTCGATGGCGGTCTCCTGCTTCGACGAGGCCTACTCCATCCCCTCGCAGCGCGCCCAGAGGCTTTCGCTGCGGACACAGCAGGTCGTCGGGTTCGAGTCGGGCGTCACCAAGGTCGTGGACCCCTTCGCAGGCTCGTACTACGTCGAGAGCCTGACCGACGAGACGGAGCGGCGGGCCGACGAGTGGCTCGCCCGGGTGGACGAGCAGGGCGGCGCGATCGCAGCGGTCGAGAACGGATGGTTCGAGAGGGTCATCTCCGACACCGCCCACCGACAGCACCTCGAGGTGGCCAGCGGCGAGCGGGTCATCGTGGGGGTGAACTCCTTCGAGGAGTCCGAGGAGTCCGAGATCGAGACTTTCCGCGTCGGCCCCGGCTCGGAGGCCGCTCAGCTGGAGCGCCTCAAGGAGGTCAGGGCCACCCGTGACGACCGCGAGGTGCAGCGTCTTCTGGACGTGGTCCAGGAGACCGCCGCCGCCGGGAAGAACCTCATGCCGGCCGTCATCGACGCGGTCAGCGCCTATGCCACCCAGGGCGAGATCACCGACCGGGTGCTCGCCGTCGACGGCGAGTACGTCGCCCCCGCCATCTACTGAGGAGCCACGACCATGATTCGAGTACTTCTTGCCAAGCCGGGCATCGACGGCCACGACGTCGGGGTCAAGATCGTGGCCAGAGCCTTGCGCGACGCCGGCATGGAGGTCATCTACACCGGCCTGCGGACGACCATCCCGGACGTGGCGCGCACCGCGATCCAGGAGGACGTCGACGCGATCGGCATCTCCAACCTGTCGGCCCAGAACGTCACCATGATGAGTCAGCTGCAGGAGCTGCTGATCGAGCTCGGAGGTGACGACATCCTGCTCGTCACGGGCGGGAGCCTGCTGCCGGAGGACATCCGCGCCCTGAACGACATGGGCATCGAGGGTGTCTTCCCTCCGGGGACGGCCAACGAGGACTTCATCACCTTCATCCGTCAGCACGTTCGCACCCGGGAGGGAACCGAGGCATGAGTCCCGACAAGACCACCTGGACCCTGACCAGGACGCTCCGGGACCAGGTCGCGCGTCGGGCGGAGCAGGACTTCCTGCGTCACGAGGACGGGCGGAGCTACACCTACGGTCAGACGCTGGTCGAGGCGTCGCGGGTCGCCGGAGGGTTGCGGCAGCTCGGCGTGGACCGGGGCGACCGGGTCGTCCTCATGATGGACAACGCTCCGGAGCTGGTCCTGGCCTGGTTCGGTGTCAACCTTCTCGGTGCCGTCGAGGTGCCGATCAACACCGCGAACCGTGGGGCGGCCCTCGTGCACGTGCTGAACAACTGTGGTGCCGCTGTCGCGGTGGTCGACGAGCACCTGCTGCCAGTCGTGGCCGAGGTCAGGGACCAGCTGGAGCATCTTCAGGTCGTCGTCACCCGTTCCGGACGCTCCGATCTTGCTGGCACGCGCGCGATGTCGTGGGCCGAGCTCTGCTCGGCGGACGCGCTGACAGACCACGTCGAGGTGGACTACCGAGAGGTGGGCGCCATCATGTACACCTCCGGCACGACAGGGCCGGCCAAGGGCGTCCTCATGCCTCAGGCGCACATGTACCACTTCGCCAAACAGGTCGTGCAGCAGCTGCGTCTGGACGAGGAGGACACCTTCTTCGTCTGCCTCCCGCTCTTCCACGCCAACGCCCAGCTGATGCAGGTGTACGCCACACTCATCGCAGGCGGCACCGTCGCCCTGGTGGGCCGCTTCTCGGCGACCGAGTGGGTGGCGCAGATCCGGCGGACGGGAGCCACGGCGAGCAGCCTCCTGGGCGTGATGGCGCAGTTCATCCACGCCCAGGACGCGACACCCGCGGACGACGACCATCGCCTGACCCGGATGGTCACGATCCCCCTGCCACGCGGTATCGCGGACTCGTTCGAGAAGCGTTTCGGCGTCCGCTGCGTCGAGGCTTACGGTATGACCGAGATCTGCCTGCCCCTGTACCGACCCATCGACGAACCTCTCCGCCCGGGGTCGTGCGGCCGCGTCCTGGAGGACGAGTTCGAGGTCCGTGTCGTGGACCCGGACACCGATGAGCCGCTGCCCGCTGGGCAGGTCGGCGAGATGGTGGTCCGCCCGCTGATCCCCTACACGACCTTCGCGGGCTACCACCAGATGCCCGAACGCACCGTGGAGGCGTGGCGCAACCTGTGGTTCCACACCGGAGACTCGGGGTCCTACGACGAAGACGGGTACTTCTACTTCGCCGACCGCACGCACGACCGGATCCGGCGACGCGGGGAGAACATCACCACCTACGACATCGAGCTCGCCCTGCAGAGCTTCCCCGGCGTCAGAGAGGCTGCCGTGGTGGCCGTCCCTGCCGACGAGGGGGAGGACGAGATCAAGGCGTTCCTCGTGACGGAGGGGACGGTCGATCGGCGCGCCCTGGTGCACCACTGCGCAGCCCAGCTGCCCTACTTCAGCGTGCCGCGCTTCGTCGAAGAGGTCGACGAGCTGCCGAAGACCGCCAATGCCAAGATCCTGAAGCGCGAGCTGCGTGATCGGAAGCCGGTCGCGGAGTGGGACCGTGTCGCTGCCGGGATGAGGGTCACCAAGCACGGCGTCGTCGAGCAGGGCGTATGACGGCTCTCGACCGAGAAGGTTCCTCATGCGTATGACCGCATCGCAGGTTGCCGAGAGCGACGGCCTCGTCCGCGGGGCGGTCGCCATGTCGCCGATCCTTCTGGGGGTCATCCCGTTCGGGATGATCGCCGGGGTGGCAGGCGTCGAGAACGGGATGACGGTCCTGGAGGCCTGCGCCTTCTCGCTCATCACCTTTGCCGGGGCTTCGCAGATCGCTGCTCTCGACCTTCTCGGGTCGGGTGCCGCCGTGTCCGTCGCGGTCCTGACGGCGACGGTGATCAACCTTCGCTTCCTGATGTTCTCCGCAGCGATGGCCCCGCACCTTCAGACTCAGTCCCTGGCTGGTCGCCTGCTCAGCTCCTACATCCTGACGGACCATGCCTACGCCGTGGCGAACGCTCGGTACGTCACCGGTCCACCCCCTCGGGACAAGGCTCGTTACTACCTGGGCGCGGCGGTGATCTTCTGGGTGACTTGGCAGCTCTCCACGCTCGCCGGGGCGCTGCTGGGGCAAGGGATTCCAGAGGCCATCCCGCTGGCGTTCGCCGTCCCGCTGTCCTTCCTGGCCCTCATGATGCCGGCCCTGACGAATCTCCCTGCGGTCACAGCGGCCGTCGTCGGCGGCGCAGTAGCCGTCACGCTGGTCGGTGCCCCGGGCAACCTCGGCATGCTCCTGGGAGCCCTGCTCGGCACGACGGCCGGGTTCCTGCATCAGCGGTACCGCTCATGGAGGGCTGAGGCATGACAGACCTGAGTTCGACGACCGTCTGGACCGTCATCATCCTCACCGCGGTCCTGGGATTTCTGCTCCGTGCGCCCTTCATCCTCATGGCTGAACGGATGGCCCAGCTGCCGGCAGGGTTCCAGCAGTTCCTGCAGATGATTCCTCCCGCGGCGTTCGCGGCCCTGGTCGCGCCGGCAGTCCTGCGGCCCGGAGCCGCGTGGTCGGGACTCAGCCCCGAGGTGCTCGCGGCAACGCTCGCCGCCCTCGTCGCGTGGCGCACCAGGAGCATCACGTGGACCATCCTCTCGGGCATGGCCGCCGTCATGCTGTTCAACCTCCTTCCTTTCCTCGCCTGACGACCCGCTTCAGCGTATCGGAGAGTAGGTGGGATAGGTCGAAAGCTGCTCGTGGAGGGGGCTCAGCCCGCCTCTTCGATGAGGCGCTCCGCAGCTCTGTGCAGGTGCAGCTGCATGAGCCGCCCCGCGGCGTCCGGGTCCTGGTCCTCGATCGCGTCGACGATCGCGGCGTGCTCGTCCCAGGCGAGATAGATGTAGTCCTGCATCTGCAGGATCTGGTACATGATCCGGTCGACCTGCGCCCACATCGGGGTCAGTGCGGACTCGAGGAACCGGTTGCCCGTGGCCCGGTAGAGCGCCCAGTGGAACTCCTTGTCGAGGGCGGTGAGGGCCTCGCGCTGGTCGTTCGCGATCAGCTTCTTCGAACGGAGACAGATGCTCCGAAGCTGACGGATCTGCTCGCTGCCTACCGCACCGGCGAGCTCCCTGACCACGAAGACCTCGAGCGTCGCACGCACGGCGTAGACGTCGTGCATGTCCTGCTGGGACAGCGCGGACACGACAGCGCCGCCGCCGGAGGCAGGCACCGCGAGGCCCTCAGCGACCAGGTCGCTGATGGCGTCGCGCACGGGCATACGGCTGACGCCCAAGGCGGCGGCCAGCTGGGTCTGACGGAGGCGCGACCCAGGCGGCATCTCGCCGACGGTGATGGCCCGTCGTAGGCGATCGAGCACCGCTCGCTTCACGGCGGCCGCGTCGGGGATCTGGATGACCGGCCCACCCAGGACGGGCCCCTCCTGCCCCGGAACGATGCCTCCCCCTGCTGTACCAGCTGCAGCCGCCATGGCCATCTCCTTCGTCGTCGAGCGCCCAGCTCATGCAGGACGTTAGTCCACGCCCTACCCATTGACGCAGGGTCACGGCATCCCTAGTATGACCTGGATACAGGATTCTGTGTACCTGTAACGGCCCCGGTGGCACGCCCCGTCGCCGGCTCCAGCCCACTGTCGCGCACTGACCAAGGAGCCCAACATGAAGTTCACGAAGACCGCCTGGATCGCCACGATGGCTACGGTCGCACTGGGGGCTACCGCCTGCGGTGGGGACGGTGGCGAGGGCTCGGACGGCGCAGAGCCGGTGACCTTGAGGGTCGGACACGTGTTCCCCGCCTCGTCTCCGATCCACGTGGCCGCCACTGCCTGGGCCGACCAGGTCAAGGAGGAGACCGACGGCCGGGTCGAGATCTCGGTCTTCCCCGGCTCCCAGCTCGGCAGCGACGTGGAGATGGGGGAGGGCCTGCAGAGCGGTACCGTCGAGTGCGGCATGGTCAACTACGCGGCGGCCGGCATCGACCCACGCCTGCAGCTCAGCTTCATGCCCTACATCGTGACCGGATACGACGGTGCGGACGCACTCTTCTACGGTGACGGGTTCGTGGCCAACCACGACCGTGAGCTGCTTGCGGAGCGCGGGGTGGAGGTGCTCGCCTTCTACGAGAACGACTTCCGCGGCCTGAGCAACAGCAAGCACGCCGTCCACACCCCGGCAGACCTCGAGGGTCTGAAGCTGCGCGTCCCCGAGACGCCCATGTACGTCGACATGTTCAAGGCCTGGGGGGCCCAACCCCTCGCGATGGCGTTCAGCGAGCTGTACACCGCTCTCCAGCAGGGCACGGTCGACGGGCAGGACAACGGCCTCGCCCTGACGACCGACTCCCAGTTCGGGGAGGTGCAGAGCTACATGACCCTGACGAACCACGCCTACGGCACCGGCGCGCTGGCCTGCAACGAGGACACGTGGGCTCAGGTGGGTGACGACCAGGACACCGTCCGGGCGGCGGCCGAGACGATGAGCGTCGACATGCGCCAGGCCCTGCGCGACGCGCGCCCCGACCGTATGGAGACCCTGAAGGCGCAGGGCGTCGAGGTGGTGGAGCTGACCGACGCCGAGATGGCAGAGTTCGTGAAGATCAAGGAGGTCATCTGGCCCCAGTTCGAGGAGGTCTTCGGCACCGACGTCATTGCCGGCCTCCGCGAGGCGTCCGAGGCGGTCGCCGGTGGTTGATCCCGGCCCCGTCGAATCACGAGGATCGGGCTACGACGCCTTCGGCGACGGGGGCGAGGTCCCTCCGGTGCCCGTCGGCCCGCGATGGCTGTCCGTGCCGCTCGACGCCCTGGACAAGGTGCTCCGCGTGCTCCTCACGGTGTTCATGGCCGTCATGCTGCTGGCCGCGCTGACCCAGGTCTTCGTGCGCTACGCCCTGCCCACGACCCTGATCGGGCCCGAGGAGATCGCCCGCTACATGATGATCGGCGGCACCTTCCTGGCGCTCCCGGTGCTGGCCAGGGCCCGCAACCACATCGCCGTCGACGCCCTCGCGCACTATCTGCCCGGGGGCCGCTCCCGGCGCTGGCTCGAGCGGCTCATCCTCGTGCTGGAGATCGTCTTTCTCGGCCTCTTCTCCTGGTACGCGGGAGTCGTGGTGCGCGACGCCGTGGACACCGGTGGATTCTCAGCCGGCCTGCAGATCCCCAACTGGATCCCCATGCTGCCGCTGGTCGTCGGCGCGGTCCTCGGTCTGGTGGTGACTGCCGCCCTCCTGGCCCAGTCGTTCCTCAGCGGAGTCACGTTCGGGAACTATGACGTCGCGGAGCAGGAACCGTCCGCATGATCATCCTCGCAGTCACGAGCATCGTCGTCCTCATCCTCCTGGGCGTCGCCGTCGCCTTCGCTTTCGGCGTCGGAGCCTTCTTCGCCATGATGGGCGTCGGTGACGCGTCGCTCGTGCCGTCCGTCGCCTACCGGACGATCGACTCCTTCCCGCTGCTGGCCATCCCCTTCTTCCTGCTGGCGGGCACGATCATGAAGGACGGCGGCGTGTCCACCCGTCTGGTCAACTTCGTGGCGGCCTTCACGGGACGTCTCAAGGGCGGCATGGGTGTGACCCTTGCCGGGGCCTCGGCCATCTTCGGTGCCATCACCGGATCGTCGGTGGCCACGGTCAGCGCCATGGGGTCGATCATGACGCCGGAGATGGAGAAGCGCGGCTACCCCCGTCGTTACGTGGCCGGCATGGTGTCGGTCGCGGGCCTCCTGGGCATCCTCATCCCGCCCAGCATCCCGATGATCGTCTACGGCATCGCCGCCAACGTGTCCATCAGCAAGATGTTCCTGGGCGGGATCATCCCCGGTCTCCTGCTCTTCGTGATGATCTCCGCGACGAACCTGGTCTGGGCGCGTAACCAGCCTGGGCTGCGGGACCGTGACATGCCGCTTGACCGGGATGAGCCGGACGGTCAGGTGCCGAGCTCGCGTGTCAGCCCCGGGCTGCGCCGCGCCGTGCGCATGTTCGTCGCAGCGGTGCCCGCGCTCCTGATGCCCGTCGTCATCCTCGGGGGGATCTACAGCGGCTACTTCACCCCGACGGAGTCAGGAGCCGTGGCGTGCCTGTACGGACTGCTGGTCGGCCTGCTGGTGTACCGCGGGATGCGCGTCAAGACCATCCACACCACCCTGCTCGACGGCATGCTGTCCACCGCGCCGATCCTGGTGATCATCGCCCTCGGTGGCGCCTTCGCGCGGGCCCTGACCATGTCGGGCATCCCCACCAGCCTCGCGCTGTGGATCGACGAGGTCGGCCTGCCTATCTGGGCGTTGATCATCGTGCTCAACCTCTTCATGCTGGTCGTCGGCATGCTGGTGGAGGAGAACACGGCCATCATCGTCCTAGCGCCGCTCCTGATGCCCATCGTCACCGCGGCGGGCATCGACCCCGTGCAGTTCGGCGTGATCATGGTGCTCAACCTCGGCATCGGTCTCGCCACGCCCCCCATGGCGCCGAACATCTTCGTCGCCGCCGGCGCGTGCGGCGTTCCTGCGCACCAGATGGTCGGGTGGACCTTGCGGTTCCTGCTCTTCGGGGCACTCCCGGTCCTCGTGGTGACCAACGTCGTCCCGTGGATCTCCATGTGGCACATGTAGAGCCAATCACAGTGAGGAGCAGAACGTGAACACCGACCCGACCGTGGCAGACGTCGTCGCCGAGGCCCTCGTGGCCAGCGGTGTGCGCAGGGTCTTCGGGCTCTGCGGAGGACACATCCAAGAGTTGTGGGACGCGCTGGTGCGCCGCGACGTCGAGATCGTCGACGTCCGGCACGAGGCAAGCGCTGTCTACATGGCGCACGCCGCGGCCGAACTGACCGGTGAACTCGGTGTCGCGCTGGTCACCGCCGGTCCTGGGCTCACGAACACGACGACAGCGGTCTCCAACGCCGGCGTCTCGCGCGTCCCCGTCCTCGTCCTGTCCGGGTCGACTCCGCGCCCGCAGGTCGGCATGAGCGCGATGCAGGACGTGGCGCAGGCCGCCCTCATGGCGCCCATCACCAGACGGGCCGAGTCCGTGCGCCACCAGCGGCACGTGCTCGACCGGCTGTCGGCCACGATCAGGGCGGCCCAGGGCGAGGGTGACGAGCCCGGGCCTGCCTACCTGGACCTCCCCACCGACCTGCAGACCGAGAACTACGATGGCGATCTGGACCGCGTGGCGGCGCTCGTGCCCTACCGCCTACCCCCGCGGCCTCCAGCGGCACACCAGGTCGACGCCGCGGCCGCGGCGATCCGACGGTCGAGACGTCCACTGGTCATCGCCGGCCGCGCTGCCATCGACGCCTCCGCACTGCTCCAAGAGTTCTTGGCCGCGACCGGTGCGGTCTACCTCGACACCGGAGAGAGCCGTGGGGCCCTGCCCCAGGACCATCCCGCAGCCGTACCGGCCATGCGGGCCAGGGCCATGCGCGAGGCGGACCTGGTCATCGTCCTCGCCCGACGACTGGACTTCCAGCTCGCCTACGGCTCCCCGGCCGTCTTCTCGGGAGCCTCCACCTTCGTGCGCATCGGCCGCTACCGTGAGGAGCTCAGCGCCAACCGGGTGGGAGACGTCGAAGTGTGCGCGGACGTGAGGTCGGGACTCCAGGCCCTCCTCGACGCAGGCGCTCGTCCGGTCGCTCCAGACGTGGCGTGGCAGGAGGAGATCGTCACGGAGAACAAGGAGCGGGTGAGCAGGCTCGCCGAGAGGATCGCCACTGCACCCGCGGGCGACGACGGTGCGATGCACCCGTACACCCTCATCGGGGCGGTCAACGAGCTTGTCGACGACACCACGGTCGCCGTCGCCGACGGCGGTGACATCCTCTCCTTCTCACGTGTCGCACTGCAAGGGCAGCGGTATCTCGACTGCGGGCCTCTCGGCTGCCTGGGCGTCGGCGTCCCGTTCGCGACCGCGGCGGCGCTGACCCACCCGGAGCGGAGGGTCGTGGCCGTCATCGGCGACGGATCCTTCGGCTTCACCGCCATGGACGTCGACACCGCTGTCCGGCAGGGCGCCAAAGCCGTCTTCGTCGTCGCCAACAACGAGGCGTGGAACATCGAACGCTACGACCAGGTGGAGCGCTTCGACGGCCGACTCGTCGGGGTGGACCTGCCCGGCGTGCGCTACGACCTGCTCGGACAGGCGCTCGGCGCCCACGGAGAGCGGGTGGAGAGCGCGGACGAGCTCGGTCCCGCGCTGAGGCGAGCCCTCGAGAACGCACCGGCGGTGGTCGACGTTCGGGTCACCCGGGATGCGGTGTCGCCCGACTACCTGTCCGGCCTCGCCGAGGTGCCGCCGTACCAGGCGCTCCGGGCGTGGAACGACGCCGAGTCCTCGTCCACGGTCGAAAGGTAGACCACTGAGCATCCACGACAGCCACGCCGACGTCCTGTACGACCATGTCCGGACCCGGGTCACCGGGTCGCTCGGGCACGTCACCCTTGCCCGGCCGCGAGCCCTCAACGCCCTGTCCCTGGACATGATCCGCAGGATCACCTCCGTGCTCAGGGCCTGGGAGTCGGACAGCTCGGTGCAGCACGTACTCCTGGACGGTGAGGGTCCACGCGGCTTCTGCGCGGGCGGCGACGTCAAGGCCGTCTACGACGCGATGGATGGACAGCACCACGTCGCCCAGCAGCTGTGGCGTGAGCAGCACCTTCTCGACGCGCTCATCGCCAGCTACCGCAAACCGGTCGTCACGCTGCTGCACGGCATCGTCCTGGGCGGTGGGGTGGGTCTGGGCTGTCATGCGTCGCACCGCCTCGTCACGCCCACGTCCGCCGTGGGCATGCCCGAGGTCGGCATCGGGCTGTCCCCGGACGTCGGTGCGCTCTACATCCTGGGGCGCGCGCCGGGGCAGCTGGGCTTTCATCTCGCCCTGACCGGGACGACCACGGGTCCGCTCGGCGCGGTCGAGGTCGGGCTGGCAGACACCGTTGTCGGCTCCGGGTCAGGAGACGAACTGACCGCTGCGCTCTCGCGGGGCGTCGACACCGACGACGCGGTGCGATCGGCAGAGCTTGGACCAGGGAGCCTGGACGCCGCCGCGGAGCCACTCCTTGCGTCCCGGGACTGGATCGCCGACTGCTATGCGGCGCCGACCGTCGAAGGAATCCTCACCAGGCTGGATGCCCGGCCGGAGCCAGAAGCCGCGGTGGCGGGAGCCCGGCTGCGCGAGGTCGCACCGGCTGCGGTGAAGGTCACCCTCAGAGGGCTCCAGCGTGTGGTGGACGGGGAGACCTTGTCCCAGACTCTCGTCGGAGACCTCCGCCGGAACGTCCACTTCAGCTTCGACCCCGACTTCCGGGAGGGGCTTCGCGCGGCGGTCATCGAGAAGGACCGGAACCCGTCGTGGGCGATCAGCCTCGACCAGGTGACCGACGAGCGGGTCGAGAGCTACTTCGCGCCGATCGACGGTCCCGACCTGGCGATGGACACGGTGCTGGACCGGTAGCTCCGGGCGGCAGCCGGTCCAGCCGCCTGACCCCGTGCGGTGCCCAGGTGCGCGGCCACCGCGGCACCGGCGGGGCGCCCCAGACCCCCTCAGGCCCCCAAATCGTTGATCTGACGCGGCTCCGTGGCGCGTCGGTTGGCAATCAGGGCCCTCGTCTGCTTACCGTGAGGCGACCCATCAGGCCGATGAAAGGGCTTTTCACATGAGCAAGAAGGTTATTGTCGAGGCCGTGGCCCGCGAGGCGGGCATGACCCAGGCTGCTGCCGACAAGGTCGTCAGCGCCGTTCTCGACGCCATCGGCGCCGAGCTCGCCAAGGGCGAGAAGGTCTCCTTCCCGGGCTTCGGCACCTTCGAGGTCCGCGAGCGCGCCGCCCGTACCGGGCGCAACCCGCAGACCGGCGCCGAGATCCAGATCGCGGCGAGCAAGGCCCCGGCGTTCAAGGCCGGTTCCAAGCTGAAGGAGCGCGTCTCCAAGTAGGGACCGCCACCCACGTCGAACGCCCTGCCCGTCCTCGTGACGGCCAGGGCGTTCGCCGTTCCGGCGTTTCTCTGGCAGAGTGCTGCTCGCAGGCAGGCACCACAGGGAGCAGGGGAGCAACGGGGTATGCCGTCACGTCTCGCAGTCATCCGTCCTACCCTGACGCGCCGCGCCCTCACGCGTCGGACCGTGCTGCGCGCCGCCCTCGCGGCCGGCGTCGCCGCGCCGGCGCCGGGCCAGCCGGTGTCCCGCCCGCCGGAGGCACTGCGCTCGACCTCGCTCCCGACCTCGCCGCTCCACCTGATCTCCACCGGGCTGCCCACCAGGCAGGGTGCCGTCGCCCTCCTGGGCGGGCGTGCGCCGGCCTGGTTCGGGCTCGAGGGACCGGGCATCGTCTCCTCCTTCCCCTCGACCGACCAGGTCGTGCTGACCTTTGACGCGTGCGGCGGGTCCCGGCTCGAGCACGACGCGGAGCTGATCGAGGTGCTGCGCCGGCACCAGGCCCCCGCCACCCTCTTCGTCAACCGGTCGTGGGCGGTCGCCAACTGGCGGACCATGTCCGAGCTCGTGGCGGACCCGCTCTTCGAGATCGCCAACCACGGCGACCGGCACGTGCCGCTGAGCGTGGACGGACAGGCGGCGTACGGCATACCCGGGACGGCGTCCGTGGAGGAGGCGTACGACGAGATCGCGCGGGCGCACCGGCTCCTCCGGGTGCTGTGGGGGATCGAGCCGCGGTGGTTCCGGCCCGGGACCGCCCACCTGGACGACGTGTCCGCCGAGCTCGCCGTGCACCTGGGCACGCCCGTCGTCGGGTTCACCGTCAACGGGGACCTCGGCGCGACGGCCCCGGCCCGGCAGGTCACCGCCAACCTGCTGACGCTGGCGCCGGGCGGCATCGTGCTCGCGCACATGAACCGTCCCGGCGGCGGCACCGCGGCCGGGGTCGACGCCGCCGTGCCGCTGCTGCGCGAGCGCGGGCTGAGCCTGCGCCGGCTCGACGACGTGCTCTGAGGAGCGTCAGCGGGTGACGTCGGCCAGGTGGTGCTCGATGTCGTGCAGCGTGTAGACGGCGAGGGTCTCCACGGTGAACGCCGTGCCGTCCCGGGACCCGCGCCGGGACCACTGCTCGCCCGCGACCGCGTCGAAGGCGGCGGCGGTGGCGTCGACCGCCTCGGCGTACTCCTGGGCCACCCGGCCCGGGTCCTGCAGGTCGTAGCGGGCCCGCACCGCGGCCTCGTCCTGGTCCCAGCCGGCGAAGCTCGCGCCGTCCTCGGCGAGCATCAGCTCCAGGCGGCCGCGCATGACGTCGAGGACGTCGCGCACGTGGGCGCCGTACTCGAGCGGTGACCAGGTGGTCGGCTCCGGACGCTCCCGCACGTCGATGCGCGCGAGCTGCTCGCGCCAGGGCGGCACGGTCGCGCGCAGCCGGTCACCGGTCGTGGTGACGTCGTAGTCCGGCTCGAAGCCGCACTCGGCGCACCCCTGCGTGATGACCGCGGTCCAGTCCTTGGTGTCCGGCTCGATGTGCTGGGGCTGCTCCATCTGTCGATGGTGGCACACCCTGCGGGCGCCGACGCGCCGGGCGCTTGCCTGCGAGGGCCCTCATCCAATACGGTCGTATTCATCGAACATGTCAAACGTATTGGAGCATGATGTTCCGGGTCCTCGAGCTGCTCGCCCTGCTCGCCCCCGTCCTCGCGGGGGCCCTGCTGCTGCGCTACCGGCGCCGCTCGCGCGCGGCCTTCACCTGGGGGATGGTCGGCTGCCTCCTCGCCGCGCTCGCCTCGGGTGTGAGCATGGTGGCCGTGCGCACGAGCGTGATGAGCAGCTACCGCACCGGCGGTGATGCGATGGACGTGCTGGCGCAGCTGGGGTGGTGGGCCTGGCTCCGCTTCGCCCTCCTGGTGCTGGCGGCCGTGCTGCTCATCGTGGCCGCCCTCGTCGACCGCGGAGGTGATCCGCGGCCCGTCGGCTGGATCGCCGGTGGCCTGCTGGCCGGACTCCTGGGCGTCGCGGTGCGGGGCGTCGAGGTGCCGGTCCCCGACCACGAGGGCCTGGGCGTGGTGCTCGTGATGATGAAGGAGACGCTCGAGGCGGCGCTCCTCGGCCTCTCCGTACTGCTGCTCGCCGTGGCCGCCGTTGCCCACCGCCCACCCGCGCACGCTGACGACGCCGGCCGTGCGGAGCCGACCGAGCTCGCCCGCCGCGCCGGGGTGGCAGCATGGCGTCTCTACACCGACACCCGGAGGACCCGATAACCGATGAGCACGAGCGCCCGCCGCGACGTGGTCGCGGCGGTGGTCGCGATCCTGGCGGAGGCAGGCTTCGAGGGGCTCAGCCTCCGGAGCGTCGCCAGCCGCGCCGGGGTGTCCCTCGGCGCCGTCCAGCACCACTTCCCGACCAAGGCGCAGATGGTCACCGCCGCGCTGACCTCGATCGCGGCCGAGGCAACGCAGCGCCTCGGCGAGCTGGAGCAGATCCCCGACCCGGGTGAGCGGCTGCACGCGCTGGTCGAGCGTCTCCTGCCGAGCTCGGGCGACAGCCTGGTCGCGAGGATCTGGCTGTCGCTGGCCGCCCGCGCCACGGTCGACGAGGAGGCGGCGGCGGCCTATGCCGACCTGTGGGGGCGGACGCGGGCGGGCCTGCGGCTCCTGCTGCCGGCCGCCGGAGCACCGGTTGCCACGGCCGAGGACGACGCGACCGAACTGCTGGCGCTGCTCGACGGGCTCGCCCTGGGTGTCGTCGCCGAGGCGGGTCGGATGGACCCCGAGCAGGCCAGGCGGATCGCCCACCGCCGCGTCGAGGAGCTCCTCCGGCAACCGACCGCCCGGCTCGCGGACGACATACCCTGACGAGCATGCCCGTCCGTCCGGAGCCCGCCCATCCCCGTCGCTGGCAGCGCTTCGTCGCCATCGGCGACTCGTTCACCGAGGGGATGGTCGACGCGCACCCGGACCGGCCGGACGAGTACGTCGGCTGGGCGGATCGCGTCGCCGCCGCGCTCGCCGCGCGCAACGAGGCGGAGGGGCGGCCGTTCGGCTACGCCAACCTCGCGGTCCGCGGGCGGCTGATCGACGCGATCATCGAGGAGCAGCTGCACGCGGCACTCGCGCTGACCCCCGACCTGGTGAGCTTCTCGGCGGGCGGCAACGACGTGCTGCGGCCGCGGGTGTCGATCGAGTCCGTCATCGCCCGGCTCGAGGGTGGTGTGGAACGCATCCGGGAGACGGGCGCCGACGTGCTGCTCTTCACCGGACCCAACGTCGCGTGGGCCTCGCTGGTGAGCCGGATGCAGCCGCGGATGGTCGAGTACACCGCCGAGCTGTGGGGCGTGGCCCAGCGCACCGGCTCGTTCGTGGTCGACCTCTACACGATGCAGTCGCTGCGCGACCCGCGCATGTGGGGCGACGACCGGATCCACTTCAGCTCCGAGGGGCACGCCCGGGTCGCCGCGCAGGCGCTGTGGACGCTGGGCATGCCGTTCGAGGTGCGTGACTGGCTCGAGCCTCTCGACCCGGCGCCGTCTCTGGGGCGCTTCGAGTCGCTGGCCGCCGACAGGGAGTGGGTGGCCGCCTACCTGCGGCCTTGGGTCCGGCGCCGGCTGCGGGGCGAGAGCTCCGGCGACCACCGGGTCCCCAAGCGGCCCGACGTGCTGCCGGTGATCCTGACGCACGAGGCGGACGACGGCGCATGACGGGTCGCGGGCGGAGGGGGGCGGACGAGCTGCCCGACGTCGGCCGGGAGCAGCTGGCTGCGACAACCCTGGCCCGGCAGTTGACCGAGTGGGTGCACAGGGCTCCAGATCCGGCGGGTTCCAGGCCATAGGCTGCACGGCGTGGACCTCGTGCTGGCCGTCGCCGACGGTGAGGCCGTGGAGGCTGTCGAGGTCGACGCGGGTGTGCCGGGGCGGCGGCACCGGGTCGCGCTCGGGGAGCTCCCCGCCTGGGTCGCGGGGCAGCCGGAGTCCGTCCGCTGGGTGTGGGCCGACTCGGCGGCGCTCTACCCGCGGCTGCTGCGGGCGGGTGTCCGCGTCCGGCGCGGTGTCGACCTGAGGCTGACCCGCGCCCTGCTGAGAGCGGCGGCCGCGGTGCGGGACACGTCATACGCGCTCGCCCCGGGGAACGACTGGGACGCCGCCCCGACCGACGCCGCGGTCCCCCCGGAGCACGTGCCGTCCGACCCGACGCTCTTCGACCTCGCGTCGCGGGGACCGGGCGTGGACGAGTGCGTGGCCGAGCACGTGGCCCAGCAGGAGTGTCTGGCCGGTGCCCAGGACCGCGGGGGTCTGGCGCTGCTGTGCCACGCCGAGTCGGTCGGTGGCCTCATCGCCCAGGAGCTCAACCACGCGGGTGTGCCGTTCAGCGCCGAGGTGCACGAGCGGCGGCTGACCGAGACCCTGGGGGAGCGGGACCCCTACGGGGGGCGGCCGGCGGTGCTGGCGCAGGTCTGCGAGCAGGTCCGTGCCGCGCTCGACGCGCCGCGGCTCAACCCGGACTCCGCCGTGGACATCGTCGCGACCCTGCGCCGTGCCGGCCTCGAGGTGACCAGCACCCGCAAGGGGGAGCTGGCCAGGCTGGACCACCCCGTCGTGGAGCCGCTGCTGCGCTACAAGAAGCTGAGCCGGCTGCACACCGCCAACGGCTGGGCCTGGATGGAGAGCTGGGTGCGGGACGGTCGCTTCCGCCCCGACTGGGTGCCGGGCGCCGTCGTCACCGGACGCTGGGCCAGCCGCGGCGGCGGCGCCCTGCAGCTGCCCAGGGAGATCCGGTCCGCGGTGCGGGCCGACCCGGGCTGGCGCCTCGTCGTCGCCGACGCCGCGCAGCTCGAGCCGCGGGTCCTGGCCGCGATGTCCGGGGACGAGCAGATGGCGAGGGCGGCGTCGGCCGGCGACCTCTACCAGGCGCTCGTGGACCAGGGCGTCGTCGAGACCCGCCAGCACGCCAAGGTGGCGATGCTCGGGGCGATGTACGGCGCCACCACGGGCGAGGCCGGTGCCCTCGTGCCGCGGCTGCAGCGCGCCTACCCGCGGGCGGTCGGGCTGGTCGAGGCGGCCGCCCGCGCGGGGGAGCGCGGCGAACGCGTCACCACCTGGCTCGGCCGGACCTCGCCGTGGCCCTCAGGGTGGTGGCGGGACGCGCAGGCCGCCGCCCAGCAGCCCGGGGCCGGCGGCGCCGCTGAGCGGCGGGCGCGGCAGGTGTCCCGCGACTGGGGCCGGTTCACGAGGAACTTCGTCGTCCAGGGCACCGCGGCCGAGTGGGCGCTGTGCTGGATGGGGCACCTGCGCAGGCTGCTGGAGGAGACGGCGAGGGTGGGGACGGCGGGTGGCTCGGGGGTCCACGCGGGTGCCGCGCCGGACGCGCGCCCCGAGCTCGTCTACTTCCTGCACGACGAGGTGATCGTCCACGCACCGGAGGAGCTGGCCGACGAGGTCGCCGCAGCGGTGGCCGGGGCGGCCGCGGCCGCCGGGGAGCTGCTCTTCG
Source organism: Ornithinimicrobium avium (assembly GCF_003351765.1). NCBI lineage: Bacteria > Bacillati > Actinomycetota > Actinomycetes > Micrococcales > Ornithinimicrobiaceae > Ornithinimicrobium > Ornithinimicrobium avium. Next base: position 2,505,798 of record NZ_CP031229.1, on the reverse strand, counting down.
GGAGCTTCCCGGTGGAGTTCCCGCTCGACGTGGCGGTGGTGGGGTCCTACGACGAGGCCGGTTGAGCCAGCGCGGCCAGCGCCGCGTCCACGGCCGGCACCAGCCTGGCACGCAGCGGCTCCAGCAGCGTGACCGCGTAGGTGTTGGTGATGTGCGAGCCCTGCCGGTAGACCAGCACGTCGCCGATGACCGGCGGGCACTCCTCCAGCGGGCAGATCCAGTCGTTCATCGTCAGGAAGGTCGCGGTGGGCACCTGGGCGGCCGCCTCCCGGAGCGCCCCGGTGCCGCTGCCGTCGGAGCGGTCGAAGGTGCACCGGGAGAGGTCGTCACGGTGCTCGGAGACGCACTCGTAGACGTGCTTGCCGCCCGGGTTGGGGGAGTCCGCGAGCACCATGACCGGCACCCCCTCCTCCGCCAGGTCCGACCAGTAGTCGGCGTAGCCGGCCGCCAGCCGGTCGCTGCGCTCCTGCCGGGTGCCCTCCCCCGCCCCCTGCTTGACGCCGGAGACGATCACCACCTCGGGCTGCTCCGGGCCGAGCAGCAGGTCGTGGACCCGCTGTCCCCACAGCAGGCAGCTGCCGTCGTCGTCCACCGAGGCCGAGCTCCAGGGGCAGGCGTCCCGGACGTAGTAGTGCAGCCTCCACCCCTGGTCGGTGGCGATCTGCTCCAGGACGTCGCCCCACTGCCCGATCTTGGAGTCGCCGACGACGGCCACGTCGAGGTCCCCCGCGAGGTCTCCCGCCTCGCAGCGGATCACCTCGGTGCCGCCGACGCTGCCGGAGCAGTGCCGGTCGTAGAGGCCGGGCAGGTCCTTGGTGGCCAGCAGCGGGTCCGGCGAGATCGACTCGGGCGTGAGGTCGATCCGCGAGATGTCCGGCCCGGCGGCGGTCGGGTCGGGCGCGGTGACGGTCGGGTCGGGCGCGGCGTCCCGGGCCACCCCGGCCGGTGGGTCCGCGTCCGGGGAGGGAGCAACCGGGTCGGCCACGGGAGGGCCTCCCTCCAGCATGGACCCGGCTCCCGCTCCGGCACCGGCCTCGGCCTGCACGACGGCGGACTCCATCCCGCGCACCAGGGTCAGGCCCGTGCCCAGGCCCAGCAGCGTGCAGGCCGCGCCGACCGTCAGCGCGAGGGAGGGCAGCCTCGACATCACCGCCGCGGACCGGATCGGGTTCTCGACCAGCGCGTAGGTCAGGCGTGCGGGCAGGTAGGAGAACGCCGCGATCGCCACGCCCTGCCACAGCGACAGCTCGCCCCAGGCCGCCGCGGCGACGACGAGGAGCGGCCAGTGCCACAGGTACAGGGAGTATGACGTGGCGCCGACGTCGAGCATCGGTGCGGCGCCCAGGAGACGGACCGGGCCGCGGGACCGCCCCGCGAAGCCACCGGCGATGACGGCGGCCGTGCCCAGCGTCGGCAGGAGCGCGGCATACCCGGGCCAGGGCGTCTGCGGACCCAGCAGGGTCGCGGAGAGGACGAGCGCGAGCACGCCGGCCCACGCGACCGCGGTCGCCGGTCCCGGCGCCAGTCGCTGCCAGAAGGTGGCGGTGATGGCGACGAGGCCACCGACCCCCAGCTCCCACAGCCGGGTCGTGGTGACGAAGTAGGCGGTCTGCGGCTGGCCGGCCGTCGCGACGAGCGACCAGCCGAGCGAGGCCAGGACGACCAGGACCAGGAGCGCGCCGAGCACGGGCCGGGTCCGCAGCCGGTGCCGGTGCACCAGCCAGGTGCCGAGCACGATGAGCAGCGGCCAGACGATGTAGAACTGCTCCTCCACCGCCAGCGACCAGTAGTGCTGCACCGGCGAGGCGACGGAGTCCTCGGCCAGGTAGTCGACCGACCGCGCGGCCAGGCGCCAGTTGATGACGTACGCGGCGGAGGCCGCCAGGTCGCCCCCGATCTCGGCCCACCGCACCGTCGGGACGAACGACCAGCTCAGGACGCCGGTGACGACCAGCACGAGCGAGGCCGCCGGCAGCAGCCGCTTGGCCCGGCGCGCGTAGAACCTGAGCAGGGAGACCCGGCCGGAGCGCTCCACCTCGCGGACCAGCAGCCCGGTGATCAGGAACCCGGAGATGACGAAGAAGACGTCCACCCCGGCGAAGCCGCCGGGGACGAACGGCAGTCCGGCATGGAAGGCCAGCACCATGAGCACCGCCACCGCCCGGAGACCCTCGATGTCCGGGCGGAAGTGCGCGGTGTCGGTAGGACGTCCTGGCACGAGCGCAGCGTACTGCCCTAGCGCGTGCCCCACTCCCACCGCGGCGTGCTGAGCAGGCCCTGCCCGACGACCTGCGTCTCGCCGAGGTCCTTGGTCAGCTCGACCAGCCGCAGGTCGGCCACCTCGCCGGGTGCCGGGCCCACGTCCGCCTCCTCCTCCTCGCGCAGCGCGTCCAGGCCGGTGCCCATCGCCTCCGCCAGCGCCTCGAGCAGCGGCTCGGAGTGGGTGACCAGCACGACCTGCGTGCGCCGCGACGCCGCCGCGACCAGGCGGGCGAGCGGCGCGACCAGTGAGGGGTGCAGGCTCGTCTCCGGCTCGTTGAGCGCCATCAGTCGCGGCGGCACCGGCGTCAGCAGCGCGGCCAGCCAGAGCAGGTAGCGCAGCGTCCCGTCCGACAGCTCCGCCGAGCGCAGCGGGCGCAGCATCCCGGGCTGGTGCAGCCGTACGTCGAAGAGCCCCTCGGTCACGTCCACCTCGAGCCTCGCGCCGTCGAAGGCGTCGGCGACCGCGTCGTCCATCGCGCTGCGCGAGTCCTCCCGGACCGTCTGCAGGGCGGCGGCCAGGTCGGAGCCGTCGTCGGACAGCGCCCACGTGCGCGTCCCGACCTGCGGCCGGCGCGCCGGGCTGCCCGCGTCGACCCGGAAGCCGTCGTAGAACCGCCACGACCGCAGCGCCTCGCGCACGGCCCACAGCTCCGGCGCGGCGAGCGGGTCGACGACCTCGGTGAGCATGCTCGACCACGCGGGGGCGCTCACCGGCGCCCTGGCCCACCGGCCGGCGTCGTCGCGCAGCTCGACGCTGTGGTGCTTGCGCCGCGCGACGAGCGTCGAGGGGCGCATCACCGGCCCGCTCCACACCGCCTCGCGCTTGACCTCGGGGTCGCGGTCGAAGGCCGACCCGTGCTGGACGGGTATGCCGAGGTCCACCAGGTAGGACAGCTCGCCCTCGGTGCTGCCCACCCCGAGCAGCAGGCTGACCCGTCCCCTGCGCACGGTGCCCTCCACGTCATACCCCCGACGGGCGCCGCCGAGCGTCTCCGGGCCGGCCCAGAGCGCGGACTCCAGGCCGCCCTCGCGCGCCAGGGAGCCGACCACCCGTCCGGCGCCGCAGTCCGCGAGCAGGCGCAGGGCCCGGTAGACGCTGCTCTTGCCCGTCCCGTTGGCGCCGGTCACCACGGTGAGCCGGCCCAGCGGCAGCCGGACGTCGCGCAGGGAGCGGTAGCCGCTGACCGCCACGGTGCTGTACACCCGCCTCAGCGTAGGGGTGCGGTCCGACAGGGCACACGACGAGCGGGGTAGGTCGTCGCCGAACCGTGACCTCCGGGTCCGCCACGCCGAGGCTTGGACGTGGCAGGCTAGGAGGGACCACCGCAGGGCCGGTCTCCCGGGCCGGCCCGCACGGGCGAGGAGGTCGGGCGATGTCGGAGCGTGGACTACCTGCGGTCGAGGTCGCGCCGCTGCACCGCGACGGCGAGCTGGGTGGGTTCGTGCTGCTGGGCCGCTGGCCCGAGGACACGCTCGAGTGGACCCAGGTGCTGCTCCTGGCCGTGCAGATGGCCGCCGTCCCGGGCATGCTCCCGGGCGGCAGCACGGTCTTCCGGGTCGCCGAGGAGGTGCCCGACGGGCCGCCTGAGGGCGCGGTCGGGCTCGTCCTGGCCGAGGGCCCGATCCTCGGCGACCGCCCCCTGGAGCCGGGCCGGTTCGCCGGTCACCTGCCGCCGGGACTGGCGGTGCTGCACCCTCCGCGCAGCACGGTGGCCTCGGTGAGCGAGTACGACACCGCCTCCGGCTGCCTGCTCCTGCCCGGCCTGCCCGAGCTGGGCCTGGACCACCGCGCCGCCTGGGTCGAGGCGGACGCCCACGGCCACATCACCCGGTGGGCCAGCCGCTCCAGCGTGGACCTGCACGCCGACGCGGACACCGCCGCCCTCGGGCTGCTGCTCGTGGCCTGAGGGGCGGGTTCTGTCCTAGGGTCGTCCTACGCTCACAGCACGAGCGGACCATCCCGCGCCCAGCCGAGGAGACGCGATGAGCGAGCGCGACACCCCAGACCCCGCCCCGGGCCGTGACCCGGACGCCGGGCGGCCGGACCAGGAGGTGGTCGACCTCGCGCACCGGCTCTTCGACATGGCGCGCGAGGGGCGGACCGAGCAGCTGGCGGCCTACGTCGACGCCGGGGCGCCCGCCGACCTCACCGACCCGTCCGGCAACACCCTGCTGATGCTCGCGGCCTACCACGGCCACGCCCAGCTGGTCGGCGAGCTGGCCCGGCGCGGGGCGGACGTCGACCGGCTCAACGACCGGGGCCAGTCGCCGCTGGCCGGCGCGGTCTTCAAGGGCGAGGACGAGGTGGTGACCGCCCTGCTCGGGCTCGGCGCGGACCCGGAGGCCGGGACGCCGACCGCCCGGCAGACCGCGCAGATGTTCGGCCGGACCGACCTGCTCGACGGGCCGCGCGAGCGCGGAGGTCCTACCGTCGGGGGATGAGCCGACCCACCGTCCTGGTGACCGGAGCCGCCGGCACGGTCGGCGGGGACGTGCTGCGGCTGCTGCGCGACGACCCGCAGGCCGACCTCGACCTGGTCCTGACCGACGCGGCCGCCGACGAGCAGGCCGACCCGCCGGTCCGGGCGCTCGACGTGCGCGACCTGGAGGCGACGACCTCGGCCCTCGGCGGCGTCGACACCGTGATCCACCTCGCCGGCGCCTCCTCCCCGCAGGCCTCCTGGGAGGAGGTGCTCGACCTCAACGTGGTCGGCACCCGCACCGTCCTCGAGGCGGCGCGGCGGGCCGGCGTGCGCCGCGTCGTGCTGGCCTCCTCCAACCACGTCATGGGGATGTACGACCGGGAACACGCCTGGCCCGTCTACGGGCACCAGCCGGTCCGGCCGGACAGCCTCTACGGCGTCTCCAAGGCGATGGCCGAGGTGCTCGGACGCTACTACCACGACGAGCACGGCCTCGAGGTGATCGCCCTGCGGATCGGGTGGGAGAGCGGCGACCGCGGGGCTGCCGACGACGAGGTGACGCAGGCGATGTGGGTCAGCCCGGGGGACATGGCCCAGGCGCTGCGCCGGGCGGTGCAGGCGCAGGTCCGGTACGGCGTCTACTACGTGGTCTCCGACAACCCGACCCGGCGCTGGGACCTGACCAACACGATGGTCGAGCTGGGATACCGGCCGCGGGACAGCTGGCAGGAGGATCAACCGAAGGGTTGAGGCGCGCGGGACGCGGGGGAGGTGGCCTCCTGCGTAACGTCGAGGACATGCTTACCTACATCTTCCGGTCCTCGGTCGTCTGGACCGCGGTCGGCCTGGCCGGCGGCCTCGGCTACCGCGAGCTCACCCGGCAGCAGGAGTTCACCGGCTTCACCCAGCTGGCCCTCGTCCACACCCACGCCCTGGTCTGGGGCACGATCTTCATGCTCGGCCTGCTGGCCCTCGCCGTGGCCCTGCCCGGCCTGACCCGCGACGGCCGGATGCGCTGGGGCCTGCACCTGTTCAACGCGGGCCTGGCCATCACCGTCGGCATGCTCGGCTTCAAGGGCAGCCTGCAGGTGCTCGGCACCTCCTGGTCCGACAGCCCCGCCCTCGCCGGGATCTCGGGCACCGGCCACATCCTGCTCACCGTCTCGCTCGTGCTCCTGCTGCTGGCCGTCGGCCGACAGGTCAAGGACCTGCAGCGCACCGCCGTCACCGCCCGTGACGACGAGCTCCAGGAGCTGGTGACCACCCGGTGACGCGCACGGCAGGTCCCCGGCACCGCTGGGCGGCGCTCGGCGTGCTCGCGGCGGCCCTGGCGATGATCATCCTCGACGGGACGATCGTCGGTGTCGCGCTCCCGGCGATCATCGACGACCTCGACCTGCACCTGACGCAGGCGCAGTGGGTCAACAGCCTCTACTCGATGGTCTTCGCCGCGCTGCTGCTGGCGTCCGGACGGCTGGGGGACCGGATCGGGCGTCGGCGGCTGCTCGTGGTCGGCGTCGTGATGTTCGTGGTCGGCAGCGTGCTGGCCGGGCTCGCCGGGGGCGGCTCCTCGCTCATCGCCGCCCGCGCGCTGCAGGGCGTCGGCGGCGCGCTCGTGCTGCCCGCGACCCTCTCGACCGTCAACGCCACCTTCCGCGGCAAGGACCGCGCGACGGCCTTCGGCATCTGGGGCGCGGTCATGGCCGGGACCGCCGCGGTCGGGCCGCTGCTCGGCGGCTGGCTGACCACGGTGGCCAGCTGGCGCTGGATCTTCTACGTCAACGTGCCGGTCGGCCTCGCGGTCCTCCTCGGCGCGCTCCTCCTCGTCCCCGAGACCAAGGGCGCCCGGGGTGGTCGCGGGCTCGACGTCGACGGCCTGCTCACCAGCGGGATCGGTATGGCGCTGCTCGTCTTCGGGATGATCGAGGCCACCGCGCTGGGCTGGTGGACCCCGAAGGCGGACTTCACCGTCCTCGGGCTGACCTGGCCGGTCACCGCGCCCGTCTCGCCGGTGCCGGTGGCGCTCGCCGTGGGCGTCCTCTTCCTGCTGCTCTTCGTGCGCTGGGAGATGCACCGGGCCCGGGTCGGCCGCTCCGCGCTGCTGGACCTGACCCTCTTCTCGGTGCCGACCTTCACCTGGGGCAACCTCACCGCCACCGCCGTCGCGGCAGGTGAGTTCGCCCTGGTCTTCGTGCTGCCGCTCTACCTCGTCAACGCCGCCGGGCTGACGATCATGCAGGCCGGCCTGGTGCTGGCCGCGATGGCCTTCGGAGCCTTCGTCTCCGGGGCCTCGGCCCGGCCGCTCGCCCAGCGCTGGTCCCCGGCGAGTGTCGTGGTGGGCGGGCTCGCCCTCGAGCTGGCCGGCCTGGTCGTGCTGGCCTTGCTCGCACGTCCGGACCTGGCCATCTGGATGATGATCGCCCCGCTGGTCGTCTACGGCCTGGGCCTGGGCCTCGCGTCGGCGCAGCTGACCTCGACCGTGCTGCGCGACGTGCCGGCGGCCCAGTCGGGCTCGGCGTCGGCGACGCAGTCGACGGCCCGCCAGGTCGGCGCCGCGGTCGGCAGCGCGATCTGCGGGACCGCGCTGGCGGCCGGGCTCGGCTGGTTGCTGCCCGGCGCCCTGGCCGACCTGCCGCACCTGGACCCGGCCACGGCCGACCAGCTGCAGAGCACCGTGGTCAGCTCGGCGGGTGGCGTCATCCCGATGGTCCGTGCCGGGACCGGGCCCTTCGCGTCGCTGGGCAGCGCCGGACCCGAGGTGGCCCGCACCCTGGCCGACGTCTTCGGGCAGGCGACCGGCGTCGCGGTCGCGGTGGCCGCCCTCCTGCTCGCCCTCGGCCTCGTCGGGGCGCTGCGCGTCGCGGTGGTCGCCCGCCGGGAGGTCTGAGCGGCGCAGCCGGCCCGCGCACGCGGATCAACCGAAGGGTCGAGGCCGGCAGGGAGAGGGGCAGGTGTCCTTCTCCATACCGTCGAAGACATGCTCCCCCACCCTCTCCCCCGCCTGCTGACCGGCCGCGCCTCCGCCTGGGTCGCCCTCCTGCTCGCCGCCCTCGTCGCCGCCGGTCTGATGGGCGGCCTGCGCGGCGCCGAGGTCGCCGCCGGCCACGGCGCCGCACCCTCCACCTCCGAGTCCGCCGTCGTCTCCGACCTCGTCCAGGAGCTGCCCGGCGCCGACGTCGCGACGCTCGTCGTGGTCGCCACCCGCGAGGACGGCGCGGTCCTGACCGCCGCCGACCAGGCGGGCCTCGCGCAGCTCTCCGCCACCCTCCCGGCCGCCCGGGGCGAGCAGGCCTTCGGGCCGATCATGAGCGGGGACGGCGAGGCCGGCATGATCCAGGTGCCCGTGCGCGTCGACCCCACCGACAACGACGCCCTGCGCAGCGTGGTCGACGGGGTGCGGGCCGCGGTCGCCGACGGGCTGCCCGCCGGGCTCGACGCGAGGACGACCGGCGGACCGGCCTTCGGCGCCGACATCGCCGCGTCCTTCGACGGCGCGAACCTCACCCTGCTGCTCGTCACCGTCGGCGTCGTCGGCCTGCTGCTCATGCTGACCTACCGCTCGCCGGTGCTGATGCTCCTCCCGCTGACCGTCGTCGGTCTGGCCGACCAGGTCGCCGGCGTGGTGACCAAGGCGGTCGGGCAGGCGCTCGACCTCAGCTTCGACGGCGGCATCATCAGCGTCCTGGTCTTCGGGGCAGGCGCCAACTACGCCCTGCTGCTCATCTCCCGCTACCGCGAGGAGCTGCACGAGCACGAGGACCACCGTGCCGCGCTGCGCGCCGCCTGGCGCGGGAGCGTCCCGGCGATCCTGGCGAGCAACGTCGCGGTCGTGCTGGCCCTGTCGACCCTCGTGCTCGCCTCCCTGCCCGGCACCCGGGGCCTGGGCATCGCCGCGGCGGTCGGCCTCGTGGTCGCGCTCGTCTCGGTCGTGCTCGTCCTGCCCGCCGCGCTCGCGGTCGTCGGCCGGGGAGCGTTCTGGCCGTTCGTGCCGCGCCCCGGGACCGGGCACGGCGCGCACGCCGCGGCCCCGGACCAGGGCCTGTGGGGCCGGGTCGCCGGCTCCGTCGTGCGTCGTCCGCGCCAGGTCCTGGCCGCCGGCGTCGTGCTGCTGGCGGTCATGGCGACCGGCCTGATCGGCACGGACGTCGGCCTGAGCCAGGTCGACCGGTTCCGCGGGGGCTCGGAGTCCGCGACCGGGGTGCAGGTCGTCTCCGAGCACTTCCCGGCCGGCAGCGCCGCGCCGTTCACGGTCGTCACCGGCGCCGCCGGGCTGGACGCGGTCACCGCCGCCGTCGAGGGCGTCGACGGGGTGGAGATGGTCCGCCCCGGACCGGCCGGCGACACGGCCTCCCGCGGCGAGGTCGCCACCCTCACCGTCGTCGGCGACGCTGCCCCGGGCACCCAGGCCGAGCGCGACCTGGTGCGCGACCTGCGCGCGGCGGTGCACGGCATACCCGGCGGGGAGGCGATGGTGGGCGGCGCCGCGGTGACCGACGTCGACTCCCGGGCCGCCGCCCGCGCCGACCTCTTCCTCGTCGCGCCGCTGGTCCTGGCCGTCGTCGCCGTCGTGCTCGCGGTCCTGCTGCGCTCGCTCGTCGCCCCGTTCGTGCTGCTCGCCGTCAACGTCGCCAGCACGCTCGCGGCGATCGGCGCCGGCGCGTGGGCCGGCCGGGTCCTCTTCGGCTGGCACGCGCTCGACACGGACGTGCCGCTGCTGGCGTTCCTGTTCCTCGTGGCGCTCGGGATCGACTACACGATCTTCCTCGTGCACCGGGTCCGCTCGGAGGCGCCGGCGCTCGGCACCCGCGGCGCGGTCGTGCGCGGCGTGAGCACCACGGGCGTGGTCATCACCAGCGCCGGGACCGTCCTGGCGGGCGTCTTCGCCGCGCTCAGCGTCCTCCCGCTCGTCACGCTCGGCCAGCTGGGCCTCATCGTCGGGCTCGGCGTGGTCGTGGACACCCTCCTCGTGCGCACCCTGCTCGTCCCGGCGGTCATCACCCTGGTCGGCGACCGGTTCTGGTGGCCGAGCCGCCCGCAGCCCGGCGCGGCCGCGGAGCCGGACGTGGCGCCCGAGCGCGAGCTGGTCCTGACACGATGAGGGGGTGAGGACCTCGACCGCCGCGATGATCCGCAGCCTGGCGCTGGTCCAGCACGTGCTCTTCCTCGCGCTGGTCGCGATCGGGGTATGGCGCGCGCTCGCCACCGGCGCACCCCTCGCCCTGCTCGTCGGCGCCGTCGTGCTGCTGCTCGCCTGGTACGCCGTGGGCGCCCGCCGCGCGGCGGCCGGTCCGGGCGGAGGGCCGCACCTGTCGGCCGAGGGGGCCGCGCTGCGCCGGGTCGGGCCCGGGGGCTGGTGGTTCCTCGGGCTGGTCGTCGCCTGGCTGCTCGCCGTGGCGGTCAGCCCGGAGCTCATCTGGGTGGCGTTCTCGCTGTGGCTGCTGGCCGGTCACCTGCTGCCCTTCCGGCTCGGTGTCGTTCTCAGCGCGGTGGTGCTCGCGGTCGTGGTGCTGCGGCCGTGGCCCGGCGGGCTGAGCGTGGCGGAGGTCGTGGGCCCGGCGGTCGGGATGGTCTTCGCGCTCGCCCTCTCCCGGGGCCAGCAGCAGCTCGTCCGTGACGGGCTCGAGCGCGAGCGGCTCGTCGCCTCCCTCGTCGCGGCCCAGGAGGAGACCGAGGTGCTGCACGCCGAGCTCGCCGAGGTGCAGCGCTCGGCCGGCGTCCTGGCCGAGCGGACGAGGCTCTCCCGGGACATCCACGACACCCTCGCCCAGGGCTTCTCCTCGATCCTGCTGCTGGCGCGCGCCGGCGCGGCCACCCAGGACCAGGAGGCCGAGCGGCGGCTGCTGGCGCAGATCGAGACCTCCGCCGCCGAGGGCCTGGACGAGGCGCGCCGCGTCGTCGGCGCGCTCGCCCCGGCACCGCTGGAGTCGGGGCTGGTCGAGGCGCTGCGCCGGATCGTGGACCGCTTCACCGAGGAGAGCGGCGTGGCCGGCGAGGTCCGCGTCGAGGGTGACGTCGCCGCGCTCCCGCCGGTCGTCGAGGTGGCCCTCCTGCGCGTCGCCCAGTCCGCCCTCGCCAACGTGCGTCAGCACGCCCATGCCTCGGCGGTCGTCCTCACCGTCGCCGAGGCCGAGGACTCCGTCCGGCTCGACGTCGTCGACGACGGGCGCGGCTTCGACCCGGCCGCGGTCGTGGAGGACGCCGACGTGAGCCGCGGCGGCTACGGGCTGCGCGCCTCCCGCCAGCGGCTGCGCGAGCTCGGCGGCGGCCTCGACGTCGAGTCCGAGCCGGGCGGCGGCACCGCGGTGAGCGCCTCCGTGCCGCTGGCGCGGACCCAGCCTCGGGGCGGGGTGGCGGACGGGTGACCGGCGAGACCCCATACCCCGACGTCGGCGCAGCCGTCAGCGTCCTGGTCGTCGACGACCACCCCGTCGTGCGCGCGGGCCTGCTCGCCCTGCTGTCCGTCCAGCCCGGGCTGCGGGTGGTGGGCGAGGCGGGCGACGGCGACGAGGCGGTCAGGCTGGCGCGCGAGCTGCGGCCGGACGTCGTCCTGTGCGACCTGCGGCTCGGGGACGGCCCGGACGGGGTCGAGGTGAGCCGTGCGCTGCGCGCCGGGGCAGCGGCGGGCGCGCCCGCGGTGCTGATCCTCACCACCTACGACCACGACGCCGACCTGGTGCGGGCGGTCGAGGCGGGGGCCTCCGGGTACCTGCTCAAGGACGCCGCGCCGGCCGCGATCGTGGCCGCCATCGAGGCCTCCGCCCGGGGGGAGACCCTCTTCGGCCCCGAGCTGACCGAGCGCGTGGTGGCGACCATGCGGGTGCGGCGGGCCGAGCTGTCGCCGCGCGAGCTCGAGGTGCTGCGGCTGGTCGCCGACGGGATGTCCAACCGGGAGGTGGCGCGCAGCCTGTTCGTCAGCGAGGCGACGGTCAAGACGCACCTGAACCATCTCTTCGGCAAGCTCGGTGCGGAGAGCCGGACCGCGGCGGTGGCCTCGGCGCGGGCGGCCGGGCTGATCGACTGAGCGCCCTCGGCGCCCGTGTGGACGGACGGGTCGGGGTGTCGTGGAATAGACAGGAAGGTGCTCCTGTTCCTATAGTTGATTCGTCAACTACTTCTCAGAAGGTGAGCCACATGCAGCTCGGACTCTTCAGCGTCGGCGACGTGACCATGGACCCGACCACCGGCCGCACGCCCACCGAGGGCGAGCGCATCGAGGCGATGACCCGCATCGCCCTGAAGGCCGAGGAGGTCGGGCTCGACGTCTTCGCCACCGGCGAGCACCACAACCCGCCGTTCGTGCCGTCGGCGCCGACCACCCACCTGGCCTTCATCGCCGCCCAGACCGAGCGGCTGATCCTGTCGACGGCCACCACCCTGATCACCACCACCGACCCGGTGCGCATCGCGGAGGACTACGCCTTCCTGCAGCACCTGGCCAAGGGTCGCGTCGACCTGATGATGGGCCGCGGCAACACCGGTCCGGTCTACCCGTGGTTCGGCAAGGACATCCGCCAGGGCATCCCGCTCGCGGTGGAGAACTACCACCTGCTGCGCCGCCTGTGGCGTGAGGAGGTCGTGGACTGGGAGGGCAAGTTCCGCACCCCGCTGCACGGCTTCACCTCCACGCCGCGCCCGCTCGACGACACCCCGCCGTTCGTCTGGCACGGCTCGATCCGGTCCACCGAGATCGCCGAGCAGGCCGCCTACTACGGCGACGGCTTCTTCCACAACAACATCTTCTGGAACATCGAGCACACCGCCCAGATGGTGAACCTCTACCGCCGCCGGTTCGAGCACTACGGCCACGGCTCGGCCGACCAGGCCATCGTCGGGCTCGGCGGGCAGGCCTTCATGGCCGCCACCGAGGCGGAGGCGAAGAGGACCTTCCGGCCCTACTTCGACAACGCGCCCGTCTACGGCCACGGCCCGAGCATGGAGCAGTTCACCCAGGCCACCCCGCTGACCGTGGGCACCCCGGAGATGGTCATCGAGCGCACGCTCGGCTTCGCCGACGCGGTCGGCGACTACCAACGGCAGCTCTTCCTCATGGACCACGCCGGCCTGCCGATCGAGATGGTCCTGGAGCAGGTCGAGATGCTCGGCACCGAGGTCGTCCCGGTGCTGCGCAAGGAGTTCGAGGCCCGTCGTCCCGCACACGTGCCCAGCGACCCGCCCACCCACGGCTCGCTCGTGGCGCAGGGCCCGGAGAGCACGTTCCACCTCGTCGCGCCCGCCCGCGCCGCCGCGGCCACCAGCTGACCACCCGCCGCCCGGGGACGGACCCCGTCCCCGGGCGCACGCCATACCTCCAGGAGACTGACTGCATGTCCCGTCGAATCGTCGTCATCACGGCCGGGCTGTCCCGGCCGTCGTCCACCCGGCTGCTCGCCGACCGCCTGGCCGACGCGGTCGGCGCCGAGGTCAGCGCCCGCGGCGAGAGCGTCGAGGTCGAGGTCATCGAGCTGCGCGAGCTGGCGCAGGACCTGGCCACCACCATGACCGCCGGGGGTATGCCCACCGGCCGGGTCAAGCGAGCCCGCGACCTGGTCACCTCGGCCGACGGCCTGATCGCGGTCACGCCGGTGTTCACCGCCAGCTACTCGGGCCTGTTCAAGATGTTCATGGACGTGCTCGACACCGACGCGATCAACGGGATGCCCGTCGTCATCGCCGCGACGGCTGGCACCGCGCGCCACCAGCTCGTGCTCGACCACGCGCTGCGGCCGCTGTTCACCTACCTGCGCGCGGTCGTCGTGCCGACCGGCGTCTTCGCCGCGACCGAGGACTTCGGCGGCGGCGAGGGCGGCGGGGGGCTCGCCGGGCGCGTCGCCCGCGCCGCCTCCGAGCTGGCCGCGCTCGTCGTCTCCGAGAGCGGGTCGGTGGCCGGCTTCGCCGCCAGCGCCGAGGAGCTCGTCGCGCCGAGGCGGCGCCGCTCGGGCAACGGGGTCGAGACGGACGTGACCGACTTCGAGACGCTGCTGGGCGAGCTGGGCCAGTAGGTCTGCGCGCGCAACCCGCTCACGTGAGTGGGTCCTGCACGCCGCTGGGCCCGTGCCCGTGCTCGACCCGCTCACGTGAGTGGTTTCTGCACGCCGCAGGGGCCGTGGCCGTGCTCGACCCGCTCACGTGAGTGGTTCCTGCACGCCGCAGAGGCAGATCGCGGGCCTACCTCACCCACGTGAGTGGCTCGTGCGCGCCGCAGGGGCGGTCAGTGACCCCGGAACGCCTCCTCCAGCCACCACGACGGCTCCTCCGAGGTGACCTTGGCGTGGACCAGCATCGGTCCGCTGGTGTCTGACGCGAGCCAGTCGCGCACCGGCGCCAGGTCCTCGACGGTCCGCACGGTCACCGCCTCGAACCCGTAGCCCCGCCCGATCGCGGCGATGTCCGTCTCCGGGAAGCGCACGATGCCCACGTCGTGGCCGCCGGGGCCGAAGTGGTGCACCTCGGCGCCGTAGGCCTCGTCGTCGTAGACCACGACCAGCATCGGCAGGCCCAGCCGCGCGACGGTGTCCAGCTCGGCGGCGGCCATGAGCGCACCGCCGTCGCCGAGCGCCGCCACGGGCAGCCGGTCCGGCCGGGCCAGGGCCGCCCCGATGGCGGTCGCCAGACCCAGCCCGATCGACTGGAAGGCCTGCGTGAAGCAGAAGCCCTCCTCGTCGGGCACGCCCAGGAACATGCTCGGGTAGCCCATGAAGTTGCCCGAGTCGACGGACACCACGCGCTCGGCCGGCAGCAGGTCGTCCAGCGCGACGGACAGGGTGCGCGGGTCGATCCGACCGTCCCCGCCGGTGTCGTCGTAGGGGACGTCCCTCCAGCGCAGCTCCTTGTCGAGCCGCTCGCCCACCTCGGGCCTGCGGTATGCCGTGCGCCGCTCGCCCAGGAGGTCGGTCGCCGCGGCGGCGGTGGCCGCCACGTCGCCCAGGACGCCGAAGGTCAGCTCGCGGTGGGCGCCGAGGGCGTCGGCGGTGTCGTCGACCTGGACGACGGTCGCCCCGTCCGCGATGAGCCGGCCGTGCCGCATCGTCCACATGTTGAGCGCGCAGCCCCAGCCGACGATGAGGTCGGCGCCCTGCACGAGCTCGGCGGTCAGCGGCGAGGAGAACCCGCCCGAGACGTCGAGCTGCCAGGGATGGTCGTGGAAGAGGCCCTTGGCCACGGCCGAGGTCGCCAGCAGCGCGCCGGAGCGGTCGGCGAGCTCGCGCACCGCGTCCCGCGCCGCGTGCGTGCGACCGCCACGGCCGACGACGAAGACCGGGCGCTGCGCGGCGCGGAGGGCGTCGGCGAGACGCTCGACGTCCTGCGGCGAGGGGACGACCGGTGAGGGCGCAGGGGGCAGGGCGACGGCGTCGAGGGCGCCGTCGGGCACGTCCTGCTCCTGCACGTGCAGCGGCAGGTTGAGCACGACGGTGCGACGCCCGTGGACGGCCTCGGCGACGGCGGCGACCGTCTGGGCGACCGCCTCGGAGGGCGAGGTGACCCGGTGCGGAACGGCGCCGACGGAGCGGGCCATCGCCTCCTGGTCGACGTAGAAGTTGGAGCGTGGCTCGACCGACTCGGGCGCGATCAGGACCAGGGGGGTCCGGCTCTTGGCCGCCTCGGCGACCCCGGTCAGGCTGTTGGTGAAGCCGCACCCCTGGTGGACCGTGATCGCGGCCGGCCGCCCGCAGACCCGGGCGTAGCCGTCGGCAGCCGTCGCCGCGCCCCCCTCGTGCCGGGTCGCCACGAAGCGGGCGCCAGCCGCGACCATGGCATTGGTGACGTGGAAGTTGCCGGAGCCGACCACCCCGAAGACGTGGTCGACACCGCAGGCCACCAGCGCCCGGCCGACCGCCTCAGAAACGAGCATGGGAGGAGCTCGACCTAGCCCTCGACGAGCGCGAGGACGCGCGCCGGCGAGCCCGACCCGCCCACGATCTTCAGGGGTGAGGCCAGCACCATCGCGCCCGTCGCGGGCAGCCTGTCGAGGTTCTGGAGCTGGGCCAGGCCGTACTTGCCGGCGCCCATGAGCAGGTCGTGGCACGGGAAGAGCGGGTCGAAGGAGTGCGCTGCGCCCGCGTCGGTCCCCACGGTCTCGACCCCGATGCCGACCAGGTCGGCGAGCTGGGCCACCCAACGGACGCAGTCCGCAGACATGCCCGGGCTCGTCGGACCGGTCTCGGTGTTGTTGATCATGTCCTGCTGCGTCGTGCGCCGGGACCAGCCCGTGCGGCACAGCAGCCAGCCCCCGGCGGGCAACGGGCCGTTCTCCTCGACCCAGGCCTCGACGTGCTCGCGCTCGATGAGGAAGTTGGGGTCGGCGTCCACCCGCTCGGTGACGTCCAGCACCGCGGCCGGCCGCACGAAGGCGTCCACCGGGACGCTGGAGATGTCGGCGAGGTCCTTGCCGGTCACCCAGTGGTTGGGCGCGTCGAAGTGGGTGCCGGTGTGCTCGCCGGTGCGGAAGTTGTTCCAGTACCAGGCCGGCCCGCGGTCGTCGTAGCGGCTGATCTCCTCGAGCTGGAACTGCGCGGTCTGGCCGAACTGCGGCGGCAGCTCGAGCAGCGGCGTCTCCGAGGACAGCGGCGCGGTGAGGTCGATCACCTCGATGCGGCCGTCACGAAGAGCGTCTGCGAGCTGGGCGAGGACGGACACGGGGACCTCCGGAAGGCGGGGACGTGGGGTGCGGGCAGCCTATGACGCGTCCGTGACGGGCGTCAACGACGCGGCAGGAAGACCCCCGTGGCACGCGCGGTCCTGAGGACCATTGCCAGGCGGGCGCCACACCTATATGGTCCCTGGATCATCGTCGTAACGACTACGACATGGGAGTAGTCAGGAGTTGCAGATGAGCTCGACCACGACAGACAGCGACGGTGGCGTCGTCTCGACACGGACGCCATGCAGTGGCGAACGCTGGCTCCGGGCGTGGGCATCAAGGTGCTGCGCCTGGACCGGGCGAGCGGCGCGTGGACGATCATGATCCGCTCGGAGAAGGGCTCCGTGCTGCCGCCGCACCAGCACCTCGGACTGTCCGAGATCTACATCATCAAGGGCTCGGGCCATCACGAGCAGGCCGGCCACTTCAAGACCGGCGACTACGTCATCGAGCCGGACGGCGCGACGCACAGCCCGTTGTTCTTCCAGGAGGAGGTCGTGCACATCATGGTCGCCCAGGGACCGTCCGCGTTCCTCGCCGAGGATGGCTCGGTGTCCTTCATGATGGACGTCGACATGCTCAGCCAGTTCGCCGAGGAGGCGGTGACGGCCAACGCCTGAGCGCGGAGCTGAAACCCAGCCTGACCTCCCGTTCCCGGCCGGCTCGGCCCGGCCCCACTCCTCTCCCGGACGGAGCGCACCCATGACCACGCGTGACCTCATCGACCCCGACGGACTCCACCCCGCCCCCGGCTTCAGCCACGTGACCGTCGCCCGGGGAGCGCGCACCGCCTACATCGCGGGGCAGGTGGCGCTGGCCCCGGACTTCTCCGTGATCGGGGGCGAGGACCTGCGCGCCCAGACCGTGGCCGCGATGCGCAACCTGGAGATGGCCCTCTCCTCGATCGGCGCAGGCTGGGACCAGGTGGTCCGCCGCACCATCTACACCACCGCGCCGACCGAGTTCAAGGTGATCACCGCGGGCATCGAGGAGGTCCAGGGCAGCGACCGGCACCCCGCGCAGACCATCGTCGGCATCACCGGCCTGGCCGTGCCCGGACTGCTCATCGAGATCGAGGCGACGGTCGTCCTCGACTGACTCCGCACCCGTGACGCGGTGGTACGCGGGCGTACCGCCGTGTCACGAGTGCCGGGGTGTGGACCTCAGCGCCAGGGGCTGAAGTCCGGCGCGCGCTTCTCCGCGAAGGCGTTGGCGCCCTCCTTGGCCTCGGGCATCTGCACGAAGAGGTCCAGCCCGGCGAAGGCGATGTTGCCCAGGCCCTGCATGTGGTCGGAGTCGGCGTTGAAGGAGTGCTTGAGGAAGCGCAGGGCGGTCGGCGAGAGCGCGGAGATCTTGCGGGCGTACTCCCGTGCCTTGTCCATCAGCTCCTCCGGCGCCACCACGTCGTTGACCAGGCCCCAGCGCTCGGCGGTCTGCGCGTCGTACAGGTCGAGCAGGAACCAGATCTGCCGCGCCCGCTTCTCCCCGACCACCCGGGCGAGGTAGGCCGAGCCGAAGCCGGCGTCGAACGAGCCGACCCGCGGCCCGCTCTGGCCGAAGCGCGCCGTCTCGCTGGCGACCGACAGGTCGCACAGCACGTGCAGCACGTGCCCGCCGCCGGCGGCGACGCCGTTGACCGCGGCGATGGTCGGCTTGGGCATGTCCCGCATCGTCTGGTGCAGCTGCTGGATCTCGAACAGCCCGGACTCGGTCGGGCCGTAGCTGCCGGTCTGGGCGCGCTCCTTGACGTCGCCACCGGCGCAGAAGGCCTTGTCGCCGGCCCCGGTCAGGATCACGCACGCGACGCGCTCGTCGGCCCAGGCGTGCTTGAACGCCGCGATGAGCTCGTCGACGGTCCGCCCCCGGAAGGAGTTGTAGCGCTCCGGCCGGTCGATCGTCACCACCGCCCAGCTCTCCTCGACCTCGTAGCTGACGTCGGTGAACTCCTCGGGCTTGATCATGGCTCCGCTCTCTGTTGGGTATGTCGCCATCTTGACGGTCGTCACGAAGAGTGGCAAGGTCACGGCGTGTCCGAGCATGAGGGTCGTCCGGTCGCGCTGGTCACCGGCGCGGGTCGTGGGATCGGCGCGGGGGTCGCCGAGGCGCTCAGTCGTGAGGGGTATGCGGTCGCGCTCACCTCGCGCAGCCGCGACCAGCTCGAGGAGACCGCCGCGCGGTGCCACGGGCCCACCCTGGTGCTCCCGGCAGACATGACCGGGCCGGGCGCCGTGGACCTGCTCCTCGAGCAGGTCGAGCGGGCGTGGGCCGCGCCGGAGGTCGTCGTCGCCAACGCCGGCGCCGGTGTCTCGGCCTCGGTCGAGAGGACCACGGACGAGCAGTGGCAGCAGATGCTCGACCTCAACCTCACCGCCCCGTTCCGCCTGCTGCGCCGCACGATCCCGGCGATGAAGCGGGCCGGCCACGGCCGGATCGTCGTGATCGCCTCGGTCGCCGCCAAGCTCGGCGAGCCCTACATCTCGGCCTACACCGCCAGCAAGCACGGCGTGCTCGGCCTGGTCCGCTCGGCGGCGGCAGAGCTGGCCCGCACCGGAGTGACCGTCAACGCGGTCTGCCCGGGCTACGTGGACACCCCGATGACCGAGGCCACCGTCCAGGGCATCGTGGACAAGACCGGCCGCACGCCCCAGGAGGCGCGGGCGGCGCTGGAGGCCAAGCAACCCATCAAGCGCCTGATCACCGTCGAGGAGGTCGTCGAGGCGGTGCTGACCTGCGTGCGCAACGGCGGCATGACCGGTCAGGGCATCAACGTCGACGGAGGAGGGCTCCAGTCATGACCGAAGCCAGCAGCGGCCGCCAGAGCGCGATCGAGCACGTCAACCCGCCCGAGCTGGGCGAGCCGAGAGGCTTCAGCCACGCGGTCGTCGGCACCGGCCGCACCGTCTTCCTGGCCGGCCAGACCGCGCTGGACGCCGAGGGCAGGATCGTCGGCGACACCGTGGTCGAGCAGTTCGAGGTGGCCATGACCTCGCTGCTGACCTCGCTGCGCGCCGCCGGCGGCGAGCCGACCGACCTGGCCAGCCTGACCGTCTACATCGTCGACATGGACGACTACAAGGCGCACGCCCGCGAGATCGGGCAGGTCTGGAAGCGGCTCCTCGGCCGCCACTACCCGGCGATGGCCGGCATCGGCGTCGCCCGCCTCTGGGACGTCGAGGCGCTCGTCGAGGTCCAGGGCTTCGCGGTCCTGCCGCCCGGGGCGGCCTGACGCCGCGTCACGTTTCGGTCACGACCCTGTGTCGTTCTGTGGACGAGCGACACAGCGACGACATAGGGTCGAGCCCACCGACCGGTGCAAGGACGTGCCGGCCCACCCACAGAGGGGATCACCGATGACCACCCGAGGCACTTCATACCTGCTGGCCCTGGCGACGTCCGGGGCGCTCGTGCTGAGCGGCTGCGGTGGCGGCACCCTGGGCGGTGACGACGGCGACGGCGCCGCAGCCGAGGGGCCGATCAAGATCGGGCTGCTCGTGCCCCAGTCGGGCGTCTACAAGAGCCTGGGCGACGACATGTTGGCGGGCTTCGAGGTCTACCTCGAGCAGCACGACGACACGCTCGGCGGCGCCGAGGTCGAGGTGATCCTGGCCGACGAGGGCGAGACGGCCGACTCCGGCAAGGCCGCCGCGGAGAAGCTGGTCAAGCAGGACGAGGTCGCGGTCGTGACCGGCGTGGTCAGCTCCGCGGTGATGAACGGCGTGGTCGACCTCTTCGAGACCAGCAAGATCCCGCTCGTCGGCTCCAACGCCTCCCCGACGACGCTGACCGACGCCACCTACATCTGGCGCACGTCCTACGTCAACGACGAGCCGGGGGAGGCGCTGGGGGCGTACGTCGCCGAGAACGCCGAGGGCGGCGTCTACTTCCTCGCCGCCGACTACCAGGCGGGCAAGGACGAGGTCGAGGGCTTCAAGAAGAGCTTCGAGCCGGCCGGCGGCGAGACCGTCGACGAGGTCTACACCCCCTTCCCCGGCACCACCAACTTCCAGCCCTTCCTGGCCAACGTCAAGTCCTCCGGCGCCGAGTCGCTCTTCTCCTTCTACGCCGGCGGCGCCGCGGTCGAGTTCGTCAAGCAGTACGACCAGTTCGGTCTCAAGGGCGAGGTCACCCACTACTCCGCCGGCTTCCTCACCGAGGGCGGCGTGCTCGACGGGCAGGGCGACTCGGCCGAGGGCACGTTCACCGCGATGAACTACAACTACGACCTCGACAACGAGCTCAACACCACCTTCGTCGAGGACTACGAGGCCAAGACCGGCATGAAGCCGACCACCTACGCGATGGCCTCCTACGACGCCGCCAAGGTGCTGGACCTGGCGATCGAGGCGGCCGGCGGGAAGGCCGACCCGGAGGCCATCAACTCCGCCATCGGCGAGATCACCGAGGTCGAGTCGCCGCGCGGCACCTGGACCTGGTCGGACATCGGGACCCCCGTGCAGATGTGGTACCTGCGCGAGGTCCAGGACGTCGACGGCACGCTGCGCAACGTGGTCGTCGAGGAGCTCGGCGAGCTGGGCAGCGACCGAAGCGCCTGATGCCGACCGTCGACCGCGCCTCATGACCGGGTGGCTCGACGCGCACCTCGTCTCCATGGTGGACGGGGTCGCCTACGGGCTTCTGCTCTTCACGCTCGCGGTGGGCCTGTCCCTCGTCTTCGGAATGATGGACGTGCTCAACCTCGCGCACGGCACGCTCTACCTCGCGGGGGCCTACACCGCCTACGCGCTGTCCGACGGCAGCTGGCTCGGCCTGCTCGTCGCGCTGGTGGTCGGGCTGGTGGTCGGGCTGCTCGGCGGCGGCCTGCTCGCGGCGGCGGTCGCGCCCCTCCAGGGACGGGGGCACCTGGACCAGGCGGCGCTGACCCTGGGCATCGCGTTCATCGCCGCCGAGGTCATGGTGGTGATCTTCGGCGCCCAGGTGCTGCCGACCGCCCCGCCGGCCGGGCTCGCGCGGTCGGTCTCGGTGCTCGGGCACTCCTACCCGCTCTACCGGCTGGTCTTCATCCTGGTCGCGGGGCTGATCGCGGTCATGGTCTACCTCGCCTTCGAGCGCTCCTCCGTCGGCGCGCTGGTCCGCGCGACGGTGGCCGACCGCGACATGGTGCGGGCGATGGGCGTGGACACCCGCAAGGTGCTCTTCGGGGTCTTCGCCTTCGGCGCGGTGCTGGCGGCCGTCGGCGGCGTCCTCGGCGCGCCGATCATCGCGCCCGGCCCGGGCATCGACGACCGCGTCCTCGTGCTCTCCCTCGTGGTCGTCGTCATCGGCGGCCTGGGGTCGGTGCGCGGGGCGCTGCTCGGAGCGCTGCTCATCGGCCAGGTGCAGACGCTCGGGGTGGCGCTCGTGCCCGCCTTCGCGCCCTTCCTCCTCTTCGGCGCCATGCTGCTCGTCCTCGTCCTGCGCCCGCAGGGCCTGTTCGCGCCGGGCCGCGCATGACGACGACGAGCTCCGGTATGCCGTCCGCCGCGACCTCCCCGCGCCGCCCCTTCCCGGTGCGCACCGCGCTCGTGGTCGGCGCGGTCGTGCTGCTGCTCGCGCTCGTGCCGTGGGTGTTCGGCGCGTTCACCGTCTCGACGTTCACCCGGGCCCTGGTCTTCGCCGTGCTCGCGATGAGCGTCAACCTGCTCACCGGGGTGGCCGGGATGCCGACGCTGGGCCAGGCCGCCTACTTCGGGGTCGGCGCCTACGCCGGTGCCCTCGTGGCCATCCACTGGTCCGACCTCGGCGTCCTGCAGCTCGTCCTCGCGACGCTGGCCGGCGTGGTCGCGGCCCTGGTCACCGGACCGCTGGCGATCCGCGGCCGCGGCGTGGCCTTCCTGATGATCACCCTGGCCATCGGCGAGATCGGCTACTCGGCGGCCGGCCGCCTGGACTCGGTGACGGGCGGGACCGACGGGCTGAGCGGCATACCCCCGGTCGTCGCGGTCCCCGGGAGCGGGGGGCTGGTCAACGAGGGGCTGATCTACTACTACGTGCTCGTCGTGGCGGTCGTCGCCTACCTGGCGGTCGCGGTGCTGCTGCGCTCGCCGTTCGGGCTCACGCTGCGCGGGCTGCGCGACAACGAGGCGCGGCTGCGGGCGGTGGGCTACCGGACCGATTCCTACGCCCTCGCCGCCTACGTCTACGCCGGCGGGCTGGCGGCGCTGGCCGGGTCGCTGTGGGCCTCCTCGCAGCGCTTCGTGGCGCCGGGCGACCTGGCCTTCGAGGTGTCGGCGCTGGCGCTGCTGGCGGTCATCGTCGGCGGCCTCGGATCGATGTGGGGCGCGAGTCTGGGCGCGCTCGTGGTGGTCTTCACGCAGGACTACCTGGGGCAGTTGTTCTCCGGGCACGCGCCGCTGCTGCTGGGCCTGCTCTTCGTGCTCGCCGTCTACCTGCTGCCCAAGGGCATCGCCGGCGGGCCGAGGCAGTGGCGGCGGATGTTCGGCCGCCGACGGACCCCGGACGAGGAGGCGGTGAGCCCGGTATGACGTCGGGCCAGCAGACGGACAGCGCACGAGGCGCGCCGGGCGCTGCAGGGCCGGCGCTGCGCGTCGAGGGCCTCTCCCGCCACTTCGGGAGCCTCAGGGCCGTCGACGACGTCAGCTTCGAGGTCGCGCCGGGCAGCAGGCACGCGGTCATCGGGCCCAACGGCGCGGGCAAGTCGACGCTCTTCGCGCTGGTCGCCGGGGCGCTCCCGGCGACGTCGGGCAGCGTGTGGCTGCACGGCGAGGACGTGACCTCGCTGACCGAGCACGGGCGGGCGCGACGCGGCCTGGTGCGGACCTTCCAGCACTCCTCGCTCTTCCTCACCGCCACCGCGCGGGAGAACGTGCTCCTGGCGGTCCAGCGTCGGCACGGGATCCAGGCGCGGCCGTGGGGCGCGGTGCGGCGCCGCAGGGCGCTGCTGGAGGAGGCCGACGCCGTGCTCGAGCGGCTCTTCCTGCACCGCCGCTCCGGCCAGGCGGCGGGCGCCCTGTCGCACGGGGAGCGTCGCCAGCTCGAGGTGGCCGTCGCGCTCGCGACCTCGCCGTCGGTGCTCCTCCTGGACGAGCCGGCGGCGGGCATGTCGCCGGCGGATACGCAGGCCTTCCAGGAGATCGTCCTCGCCCTGCCCTCCGACGTGACGGTCCTGCTCGTCGAGCACGACCTCGACCTGGTCTTCGGCGTCGCCGACCGGGTGACGGTGATGCAGCTGGGCCAGCACCTGCTGACCGGCGACCCGGCGCAGGTGCGCGCCAGCGACGCCGTGCAGAAGGCCTACCTCGGCGCCGAGGACACCTCCGAGCTGTTCGTCGACGAGGAGGGAGGGTGATGGGTGGCGAGGTCGCGGCGGCGGCGCCGATCCTGGTGACCCGTGGGCTGGTGTCGGGCTACGCCGGGTCGCGGGTGCTGCACGAGGTGGACGTCGAGGTGCCCGAGCGCGGCGTCCTGGCGGTGCTGGGCCGCAACGGTGTCGGCAAGTCCACGCTGGTGAGCACGATCATGGGCCTGGTGCGGCCGATGGCCGGCTCGGTGACCGTGGCCGGGCACGAGGTGGCCGGCTCCCGTCCCGACCGGATCGCCAGGCTGGGTGTCGGCCTGGTCCCGCAGGGGCGGCGCGTCTTCGCGCCGCTGAGCGTCGCCGAGCACCTGGAGATCGCCGACCGTGCCGGGAGGAAGGGTGACTGGACGCGCGAACGCGTCGTCGAGCTGCTGCCGCGCCTCGGCGAGCGCATGCGCCACCGCGGGGACCAGCTCTCCGGCGGCGAGCAGCAGATGCTCGCCATCGCCCGGGCGCTGCTGACCAACCCCAGGATCCTGCTCCTCGACGAGCCCTCCGACGGGCTGGCGCCGTCAGTCGTCCATCAGGTCGCCGACGTCGTGCGCGAGGTCTGCGGCGCGGGCATGTCGGTGCTGATCGTCGAGCAGAACCTGCGCCTGGCGCTGTCTGTCGCCGACCGTGTGGTCGTCATGCAGAAGGGCTCGGTGCGCTGGGACGCGCCCGGGGCGGAGTTCAGGAGGAACCGGAGCCGGGCGGAGGAGCTGCTGGGAATCTAAGAGCACCGGCCAGCTCGAATGACGGATCCATGACGTCGAGGGCAGCGCGGCGTCACCCCAGGCTATGGCTACGGCGGAGTCTGGAGCGCCGCACCGGGGTGCCTGGGCACCTCATGCGTCGGGTAGACGCTCGACCGGCCCATGGTCGTGACATCGCTGTACCGCCGATGTCCGGATGCTTGGCTGCGGCCCCCTGACCGGTGGATACGCCGTGGACGGCTCGCGAGTCAGGCGCGCCGAGGAGTGGGTAGAAAGGGAAAGGGTCTGCGAGTTCCCTCTCCGCTCAGGGCTATGCTCCATCGCCGCCGCCCCCGGCGAACCGCGCTTGCTCTTTCCCGCGCTGCTCATCGTTTTAACCACCCCGCGGCGGCTGCCTTGCTCTCGTCGCAAACTTCATCGGTGAGCCGTGGGCAGCACCCAGGTCTCACATGCCGACGCGACGAGCACGCGGCAACAAGGTCGATAGGCACCTTGCGCGGGCGAGTGGAAGGCCAGGGTATTCCTTCTACTCCGCACCCTCCCAGAGCGAGCCTCGTACCTTCGACAAGAGGGACTGCAACTCCTCATCAGGCTGCTCGCCACTACTAAGCGGATCGAACCGCGACCGGTAGTACGTTGGAGGTGAGTGGTGATCGGCCGAGACGCGAACTTCCCCCGTCAGCAATCCCTGCCCGTCTATCACCTGCAGGAGGAGGAAGGTGGCTCCCTCGACTGGTGCCACAGCGACCACTAGCGACTCTTCGAATCGCCAAAAGCGCAGCCGTCGCATATTAGCCTCTTCACCATCGCACCCTAATGCTTCTTCGACCAGAGAAGTGTCGACTAACGCGCCGTCTTCATTCTCGTCAAGGGGCGCCACGAGGGAGGGAGGAAGGTTAATCAAAGACGTGCACAGAGATGAAATCACCTGCCCGCGAGGCGTGGGCACCGGAGAGACAACCCACTGAGTTCCATCAGCGAAAGATGAGATAACCTTAGCAATCAACTCGTCGTCACCTGCAGCGATGCCTGGTCTGATCGCCTCGATCACAATGCGGCCAAGAGAGTCAGTCCTAGCGTAAAAGCTGACCCCAATGCTCTCTTGGTCCGCGGCCTCCAAGAAGGTAAATCCGGATTGCATGCTGCCTACCAAGGTGAACAGGCGCCCACCCCAGGCAACACGATGAACAGTGACACCGTCATCGATTGAGTACGAGACCCTCGCCACCTCACCCACGCAGAATCCGCCCGTCAACGGCGAGAGTCGCGACCCGCTTCCCGAGATTACTGAACAGCTTCCAGTAAGCGCCACCGTGTCCCGAGTAGTCGCGCTGGATGAACCAAGACTGGCCACGCTGCTCGTGGATGCTTGCACCCTTCTTGACGGTGAACGCGGAAGTGTTGACGCGAGTCGAGGAGAGGAGAAGCCGTACAGGAATCCCTCCACACTGAATCTCGTTCTCGACATCTCCCCCAAGCGCCGACGCTCCCGTGTCGGCCTGCTCCCACTCAACCGGAACAGACATCACGACGGGCGGACCGCCCGGGTCGTCGTGGCAACGCACGGGCACGCCGTGTGCATGCGGGCTTACAGCCGCAAAGAGGAAAGCGCCAGTAGTAGTCGCGAGCAGAATGCGTCGAGCGCGCCTCAACATGTTGTAAAGAACCTCCTACCCCTCAAGCCTCATCCCCCTGTTGAAGACGAGAACTGCAGCAGAATGTAGCAGGCCGACAAGCATCAGCCAGCGTGGAACTTCACGGATCTGGGACCCAGGCGCTCCAGGTCTTCAACCTGCCAGGAGCCGGTCGTCGAGGCTGGCCGCGTGCAGGCCCGGCCTCTGAACGTCGTCGCCGTCAACGGCGGACGGAACTTTCTAGCACCGGGGCTGTCCATGCGCTAGTGCCGCCGATCGGGCGTTCCGGCACGGCTGGCCGAGTGCTAGTGCGCCGAGGGTTCCGTTCGTCAGGGGGCGAGCCCGCTGGGGTCTGTGGACGCTGCAGCCCGCCGAGGGCGGGCCGCGTAGCGTGAGGCGCCATGACCTGGACGCGATCGCGGCCGGCGTGGGTGGCCGCGCTCATTGCGCTGTTCGCACTGCTGCGTGCCCTGCGCCGCTTTGTCGAGGTTGACGAGCGTCCGGTGGCCTTGGTCGTGGCGGTCCTCGTCGTGGTCACCGTGGCGCTCGTGCCCACCAGCTTGGGCCGGGGACAAGTACCAGCCGAGCGGGCCGGGTGGCGGAAAGCGCTGCAGTTTCTCGCAGCGGGTGCGGTGACAGCGCTGGCCACCCTCCTGGGTGGCGGTGTCATTCTCGCTGGGGCGCTCGGTGTGCTGGCCGCCGCGACCGTGGCCGTGGCGTGGCCAGCGCTTAAGAAGTCGACCTGATCCTGGCCACGCCCGACCCTCCGCCCGGATGCCCGATGGGTTGGGTGCCGGTATGCGCGTCAGGCTGTCCCGCGCGGAGTTGAGACCACGTCACGGTTGCCGTCTTCGACGAACTGCTGCTTCGTTACGGGCCGCAGCTGGTGGAAGGCGCATACGGCGACGATGCTGAGCCACGCTATTGCGAGCGGTTGCGCGAACCCACTCGTCATCGCCGTGACCCAGGAGCCCCCTACGCCGAGCCACTGATCCACGAAATGGGTGGGACCAGGGCGACGACGCCGGCGACCAGTGCCTCAAGCCCAAGAACGACCCAGGATTGCTGGCGGGAGCGACCGATCAGGGCTATGACGACGAAAGCGAAACCCAGGAGCGTCGTGGCGGCCCAAGGACCCCAGTAATCCTCCATCGAGACCTCGGCTAGTGCCAGGACTGTTGCTTGCGTCGGCCACGCGATGGCCCACAGCAGAAAGAGAAGTATGGGTATCCGGGCCACGTGTAGCGTCCGGAGGGCAGTACTCAGAGTTGCTCCTGAGTCGTCGACGGATCCTGCCTGGCAGCCCCCACCGTGCCTCATGCGCGGTACAGGCGCAATCGCCACCGACGATTGAGCACCTGCCGTCACGGACGCCGACCGCGATGACCTTTGCGCAAATGGCTGGCGAAGGCGTGGCTCGGGATCCCCAACGTTTGATCCGCAAGTCCGCGAGCTAAGGAACGCACTCAAACCACCCGACTGCCACAGGTCCGCAAACGCACTGTTCTGCCGCCAGCCGTGTCTCGCGCCCTTCAAAGCGGACCTAATGGCAGGATCCTTGCCGTGTCCAAGTCAGAAGGGGCGGCCAGAGCCGCGTGGTGGGGGTCCAAGGACGAAGTCAGGATCGACCACGCCACGCTGGTGGACGCTGATGTCGACTGGCTGCAGCCAGTCAAGCGGTTGACGCTCTGGGCAGTGAAGCATCCAGACAACCTCTTGGCGTGCCTCCCCCGGTTGGGGTTCCTCGACATCCGCGGTGGCTCCGGGACGAACGTCCGCCACATTGCGGGGTGTCGGAGTTTGAGGGTGCTGGTCGTGAACCAGGTCCGCGGCATGAGCGACCTTGGTGACGTCGCACAGCTCTCAACCCTCGAGCTGCTCAGCTTGTACGGACTGCCTAGAGTGCAGACCCTCCCATTGAGCGCCGGTATGCCAGCCTTGACACGCGTCGAACTGGGTTCCATGAAGGGCCTGTCCTCAATTGCACCCATCCTGGCCGCGCCGGCGCTCGAGGAGCTCCAACTAGTTCGCAAGGTCAACCTCAGCAGCGAGGACATTCATGCCATCCGAGAGCATCCCAGCCTGGTCAGATTCGGATGGTTCGCAGAAGACGTCCCCGACAAGGTCTGGAAGCCCGTGGTGGACAGGATCGGCAAACCCGCCCCGGCTGCGCTTACCCCCGAGAAGTGGCTCGACCAGCACCCGGGCTAAACGCGCGCATCTGCCGCGCTGAGGACGCTAGCCTGCGGCGCGTCCAATCATGCCGCACCGAGCGTGGCCGCACGCTACTGCCGCTGTGGTCGCGTAGCGTCCGACCATGCCGCGCTGAGGACGCTAGCCTGCGGCGCGTCCGACCATGCCGCGCTGAGGACGCTAGCCTGCGGCGCGTCCGATCATGCCGCGCTGAGGACGCTAGCCTGCGGCGCGTCCGATCATGCCGCGCTGAGGACGCTAGTGGAGCGTGTCGTTAATTCTTAAACGGTTGTCTGTTTGGGATGCTGGGGCATGGCGAATCGACCTGCCGGCCCTGTCGTTGCGTGAAGGCGATCGGGGGGAGCTGGAGCGGTTGCACCGCTCGACCGCTGCCCGGGCCGGTGAGGTGCTGAGGGCCAGGATCGTGCTGGCGGCCGCGGACGGGGAGGCCAACGAGCGGATCGCGCAGCGGCTGGAGACGTCGAAGGCGACGGTGCTGAAGTGGCGTGGCCGGTACCAGGCCAAGGGACTGGCCGGCCTGGCCGACGAGGCCCGGTCGGGGCGGCCGCGGACGGTGGACCACGCCCGGATCGTGTCGGTGACCCTGGCCCCGCCGCCGAAGAAGTACGGGGTGACGCACTGGTCCACCCGCCTGCTCGCACGCCACCTGGGGATCGGGAACAGGACCGTGGCCACGGCGTGGCGCGAGTACGGCGTGCAGCCCTGGCGGGCCGAGACGTTCAAGTTTTCCACCGACCCCGAGCTGGTGGCCAAGGTCACCGACGTCGTCGGGTTGTACCTGGACCCGCCTCAGAACGCGGTCGTGCTGTGCGTGGACGAGAAGTCCCAGATCCAGGCGCTGGACCGCACCGCGCCGATGCTGCCGATGCAGCCCGGGCTGCCCGAGCGGCGCACCCACGACTACAAGCGGCACGGCACCTCCACGCTGTTCGCCGCGCTGGAGATCGCCACGGGGAAGGTCACCGGCGCGTGCAAGCCACGGCACCGGCACACCGAGTTCCTCGCCTTCCTCGAGCAGGTCGCCCGCGCCTACCCCGATGACGAGCTGCACCTGGTGATGGACAACTACGCGACGCACAAGAAGGCAGAGGTGCGGGACTGGCTCGCGGCCAACCCCCGGATCCACGTCCACCACACCCCGACGTCGGCGTCGTGGCTCAACCTCGTCGAGGTCTGGTTCGGCATCATCGAACGCCAGGCCATCCACCGCGGGTCCTTCGGCTCGGTCAAGGACCTCAACGCCAAGATCCGCGCCTTCATCGACGGCTGGAACGACCGCTGCCACCCCTTCGTCTGGACCAAGACCGCCGACGAGATCCTCAAAAGGGCCAACCGTCAGACAACTTCAAACACGGCCCACTAGCCTGCGGCGCGTCCGATCATGCCGCGCTGAGGACGCTAGCCTGCGGCGCGTCCGATCATGCCGCGGGTCGCGATAACCTGGTGGACGGGAGGGCAGACTTCTCCTATGGACAACTCCTCTCAGATGACCGCCGCCGAGGTGGTGCAGATCGTCGCCTGGCTTGACGCCAACGGGGTGGTCTATCAGATCAACGGCGGATGGGGCGTCGATGCGCTGGTGGGACGACAGACGCGCCCTCACCAAGATCTCGACGTGTTCATCGACGAAGTTCACGAAGCCGACTTCATGGCCTGGCTCACCTCCCGGGGCTACCGGGTCACCGAAGATTGGCGACCAGTCCGCGTGCAGTTATCGAGTCCCCTGGGGCAAGTAGCAGGGCCCCGGAAAGATCGTGTCTTAGCAGGTCAGCAGGTGGGTGATGGCCCGTTCGGGGTCGTGGGCGTGGTGTCGTAGGCCGGCGGCGATGTTGTCCCATCCGGCGAGGCGGAGCAGTCCGATCACGGTGCCTCGCAGGCTAGCCATGACGTGGGGGCTGTTGCCGGTGCGGACCTGGGAGAGGTCTTCTGCGAAGGTCACGTCGCGGACCCAGTGCAGGCGGTTCTCGATGGACCAGTGCTGGCGGACCCATGCGGCCAGCACCGCGGGCGGTGCCTGGGCGTGGGTGGCGGAGGTGATCAGGTAGACGACCTCGACGCTCTTCTTCCCGTTCCTGGTGACGGTGCGTCGCAGCTGGGCGACCTGGGCGGCGCCGGCGAATCCGGTCCAGGCGGGGGCGTCGGTGACCTTGATGGTGCGGGTGGCCCGGCGCCCGTGGCCGGTGGTGGTGGCGGTGCGGGCCGGGACGTCCTTCCAGGGCAGCGCCTTGAGCCGGGCCAGCAGCTTGGGCTGGTTGGACTTCACGGTGAACAAGTAGTCCGCGCCCGCGTCCAGGATGACCTGGGCGGTGTCGGCTAACGTGTGCATCGCGTCCAGGGTGATGACAGATCCGCGCAGGTCAGCCGGGTCGAATCCGGTGAGGAGGTCGCGGACGGCGGGAATCTCGTTGCTCTTGGCGGGCACGGCGACCTGTCCCAGGACCAGGCCGGACCGGTGGTCCAGGGCGGCGACCAGGTGCGGTGCCTCACGGTCCTTGCTGCGTGCTCCCCGCACGGTCTTGCCGTCGATGGCGATCACCCGGCGGCCACCGACCCGGGCGGTGCGGGTCCACAGCCACGCCCCCAGGACCCGGTCCAGGGCGTCGGTGTCCAGCCGCGCGAACAGCTTGCGCAGCGTCGACTCCTCCGGCGCCCCGGTCAGCCCGAGGGCGGCCAGGTGCTCTGCGGGCAGGTCCGCGGCCCACTCCCCGATCGCGGCGAAGGAGCGGGCCCCGGTCAGCACCGCGCTCACCGACACCGCCAGCACCCCGGCCAGCCGGTACCGGATCCCGCGCGGATCACGCGGGTCCGGCACCTGCGCGAGCAGGTCCAGCAGCTGGTCGGTGCGGTCCGGTTGGGCAACATGGGCGGTCATCGGCGAAGATGTCATCGGCGGGTGTGGTCCTTGCTGAGGCGGTGTGTGTGAACAGTTCCCATCTCAGCCTCTTGGGCCACACCCGCCCCACACGACACGCCGATCACACCGCTACAGAGTTGCAGGTCACAGGCCTACCCACCGACCTTTCCGGCACGTGTGCCATGAACGATGAATGGAGGACTCGATGTGTAGGTAGGTGAGTCTTTCGGGAGTCGATGCTGTGCAAGAGATGAGGGATTGTTGGCCCCTTGGAATCGCCCTTCGGGGGGAGGTTTCAAACCGCCACAGGCTGCGTTGGTTGAAGACCGTCGTGGTGAGCGTTTGTGGAAAAGGCACCGGGAAGGTGTCAGGTGGGGACCAGGAAGATGAGTGAACCCGAACCGCTGTTGACGTGTCGTTAAAAGAAAAGAGACGTCGAAACCGTGGCCATGTTCCGGGCTGCGGGAGCTGGGCCTGGCAGGTGCCCGATGACTGGCCAGGTGGCGTCCGGCATGGAGGCGGCATGAGCCTGGTCTGCGGCTCTTGCATGGAACATGGGAAGGCGTGCGCCGATACCGTCCCGACTCGATGTGGGCGGGCGAGAGGGAGCAGCCCGGGGATCTGCTCGGGTGTGAGTACCGATGCGGGGCACGCTGGCGGACCGGCCCGTAGTAGTGCTGAAGCGTCTGTAATGGGCGTGGAGCGAAGGGGCCGGGTCTTTCGTGGTGAGTTTGTCTGGTCAACCAGAACCACGTGAGTGGTTCGGGGAGGAACTGTGGTGAGCGAGCTGAAGTCGTCAGGGAAACCGTTTGAGATTTCTCCAGATGGAGGTCTGGCAGGCCTGGGAGCAGGTCAGGGCGAACAAAGGCGCACCGGGAGTGGACAAGGTTAGCCTGGAGGAGTTCGGGGAGGATCTACGGGGAAACCTGTACAAGATCTGGAATCGGATGTCCTCGGGCAGCTACTTCCCGCCCCCGGTGGCTGCGGTCGAGATCGCCAAGCCCGATGGTGGGACCCGTGTTCTTGGGGTTCCCACGGTCGGGGACAGGGTGGCCCAGACGGTGGTCGCGAAGCGGTTGGAGGCACAGGTGGAACCTGTCTTCCATCCGGACTCGTACGGCTACCGTCCGGGCCGGTCGGCCCTGGACGCGGTCGGGACGTGCCGGCGGCGCTGCTGGAAGTACGACTGGGTCGTCGATCTGGACGTTGCGAAGTTCTTCGACAGCGTCCGGTGGGACCTGGTCCTCAAGGCAGTCCGTGCGCACACCGACCAGCCCTGGGTGGTGCTGTACGTGCAGCGGTGGCTTCAAGCCCCGGTGCAGCATGCGGATGGCACCCTGGAGCACCGGGACCGGGGGACCCCGCAAGGTTCTGCGGTCTCTCCGGTGCTGGCGAACCTGTTCTTGCACTATGCGTTCGATGCGTGGATGAGCCGGGAGTTCCCCGTAGTCCCGTTCGAGCGTTACGCCGACGACGCGGTGGTGCACTGCGTCAGCGAACGCCAGGCCCACTACGTGCGGCAGGCGATCGAGGACAGGATGATCCAGGTCGGGTTGCGGTTGCACCCCGAGAAGACCCGGATCGTGTACTGCAAGGACGGCAACCGACGTGGTGGGCACGAGCACACCGCGTTCACGTTCCTGGGGTACACCTTCCGTGCCCGCGGGGCGCGGGACCGGCACGGCAACGTGTTCACCGCGTTCCTACCGGCGGTCAGCAACGACGCCTTGAAACGCATGGGGAAGACGGTCCGGCGGTGGCGTCTGCACCGGCGAACCGATCTGACCCTGGCCGAGATCGCCGACTGGATCAATCCGGTCGTGCGAGGGTGGATGTCCTACTACGGGGCGTTCTACCCATCGGCGCTCTACCAGCTGCTGGCGCGCATCAACACCTACCTGATGCGCTGGCTCCGCAAGAAGTTCAAACGATACCGCGCGCAGCGACGCGCACGCGCGGCATGGGAACGGGCCACCCGGGCGTACCCGCGAGGGTTCGCCCACTGGGCCTGGGTCAACTATCCCATGATGACCAGGAAGACAAGAGCCGTGTGACGGGAGACTGTCACGCACGGTTCTGTGGGAGCCCGGGGGGTGCGATTCCCCCCGGGCCACCCGACCCTGGGGCAAGTAGACGTCCACGCAATGCGCTTGGACCCGGCCTGCGACGGGGTCCAGCAAGGTCTCGACGACGACGTGTACCTCCACCCTTCTGAGCAGAGAGTCGTCGGCCTCATCGACGGTCAAGCAGTCGCCGTGGCTAGCGCCGAGCGAGCCCGTCAGCTTCGAAGTGGCTATCGCCTGCGCGCCGTGGACCTCCACGACCTCGCATTACTCGACGAGCTGTAGGCATCCTCTACTGCCGTGAGCCGCTCGTCCGTCCGAATGCGTTACCGCCGCGCCAGACGCGCGTCCTTCCGCCCAGAAGGACGCGGCGGTGGACGTCGGAGAGCGTGGGGAGAGCTGCTCCCAGTCAACGTGGCGTCGATCTGGGATTGACGACGACTACCGGAAGGGAGATGCGCTATGCGTGGGGTCGAAGTCCAATCCCGCGCGTCGAAGGAGTTGGCTGGCCCCGTGAAAAGCAGGCTCCCGATGTGGGGTAGGTCCGATCATTACGTGGTCTGGAAGGTAGGGGTCGCATAGCGGCGCAGTCCAGACTCTGCCCTCAGCCTCTGGCGGCGGGACTCCGAGAGAAACGAAAGGCGTGACGCCGAACCGTGACTGCCGAAATTCTACGGCGCGACTATCTGGTGGCGACGTTGCCACAAGACGGACTTCCTGCTCATCCGCGAAAGACGGATGCTTGCAGAAGACTAAGAGTGACATGAGAGTCGCTGCCGCGTTCTCAGGACGATAACCACCGTAGACATCCTCCGCTCCTGAAGCATTCGTGGGAGGCATCGGAGGTTCCGAGGTAGCGAGCGAACCGTTAGAATCATCCCTTGACGCCGCTGCTGCACAGTAACTCAAGCCGCGCAGCAAGAGCTGATGTTGCGCGTTCTTCTCGTATAGCACTCGCCCCCACCGGGGAGCCAGATGCGGCAGCGGGTCGAGGGTCCGAGGCGGGCTGTGCCTGTCCAGCACAACCAGATCTTGGACGCTGAAGCCAAGCGAGTACCCGGGGTCTGCGCTGTATCCACGCCATTGTCCCAAAGAGTCCTCCGCTTCAGATGCGCAGAAGATGAATAGGGGGTATCGGTCGAGAACGCTCTTGAGGCTACTTTCAACCTCCACCAGATGGGCCTCCTGGTAGGGCTCCAACTGCCCGTTCCCCAGGATGCCTTCGATCAAGTCATGCACGAGCCCCTCGCCGTAGTGAAACTCGGCCTCGTCGTTAAGACACAAGACCGAGGTTGCACGAACCCTGCCCTCGGTCATCATTCCAATCGCGCCAGCAGCGTCGGTGTAATGCCAAACGGTAGTCCCGCCTGGCACCGGTTCGATGACCGGCGCTAGCAACCGTGTGGGGACTCCCGATATCGACACCGGTGGGTCTAGTAAGGGTAGAGGGAGCTGAATCCCTGAGACCCCTGAATCCACCTCACGGTCAGTCATCCTGATCGTCTCCCCGCAGGGACCGAGCCAGAAGATCGGCGATCTCATCGAGGCCATGATCTGCGGTGCTCAGTCCGCTGCGGTCTCCAAGTAGAGCGCTAAAGTCCTGCATCTCGGAGAATGAAAGTCCAGCAAGCACCGGAATGACGCGTTTGCGACCGTTGATCAGAGCTGCAAGTTCGTGCTTTGTCCAGAACCGATTAGGCTCGATGTAGGCCGGTGTTACGAAACAGAGACCCACGCGCGCACGCCCGATGCCTTCGTCGATAGCAATCGTCTGTGACGAGCCAAGGGCAATCCTTTCGTCGGCCATCCAAACGTCTAAACCGCGCGCCTTGAGTTCGTCCCGAAGTCGACTAGCGACAGCCTTGTCGGGGCTAGCGTATGAGAGGAAGACGTCCACGTCGCGAGGGACAGGGTCGGCGGCGACCGCGGTTGCTAGCGATCTAAGTGTGACGGACTCGAGTTCACTGACTCGCGAGACTAAGTTGTCGGTCGATTCAGAGAGCGCCTCCAACTCGCGCGAAACCCGCCGGTCTTGCCGAGTTCGCTCCTGGGCGGCCCTCAATTCGGCATGCCGCCTCGCTTGAACAGCGGAGGCCTCTTCGCGGTCAACTTTCTTCTGCAGGTTGGCGACCACCCGGTCTTGTTCGGCGACTTTCCCCTGGGCTCGAACCAAGTCTTTCTCAAGCCGCGCGACCTGTAGCTCTTGTGTTCGTCGCGCCGCTTCACTACTCGCTCGGCTAACCCTTGGACGCTGCTCACTAAGTCGCCGAGCAATGGACTGGGCATCCTTGATCAAGCGGATCCGCTTTTCGCGCTCTCTAACCAATTGCCTTCGGTGCTGTTCAAGCATGCTCAATGTGGTCACCTTAGTCGGGAATCATCTTGACGCAGCCTACCCGACCGAACGCTAAGATCGCCTCCGTTCGGCCCCTCTTCGTGCCGATGCAACGCTCCGAATGATATAGGCGCGACCCGGGCTGCCCGCCCGCGTTCATTCCGCCGCGACCGGACGGGGTCCTGGGGTCGGCGTAGCGTCGTGGCGTCGCAGCCTCGTCGCGCTGGTGGCGGGCACCGACTGGGCCGGGTTCCAGGTCGCCGCAGGAGGCGACCATGTCCACCACGACCAGCTCCACGGCGGCACTGCCGTTCCAGCCGTCCTCGATGAGCGCTGCGCAACTGGCAGCGGTCTCGTTCTTGGCTCGCTACTCCGGAGCGACTCACGTCCTGTACAGGGCACAACTGGGGCGATGGTTCGCCTGGTGCGAGACCAATGGACTGGACTCGCTGGTGGGGATACAGCGTGCGCACGTCGAGCTCTACATCCGCGAGCTCGGAGAAGCGGGCCTGATGGACTCCTCGGTCAACACGATGATGCACGCCGTGCGCGGGTACTTCCGGTTCGCGCACATCGACGGCACCATCCCCGCCGACCCGGCCGTGTACGCCCGGCTCCCGAAGGTCCACCGGGACGAGTCCCGCACCCAGGGCCTGGACCGGCTGGAGCTGATCCGCTTCCTCCAGGTCGCCCAGACCATCACCGTCCACCACGGCGCACTGGCCTACCTGCTCGGAATCAACGCCCTGCGCGCCTCCGAGGCCGCAGCCGTGCGGATCGAGGACTACACCGACGTCCTGCGCGGCCACCGCGTGCTGCACCTGGTCGGCAAGGGCAACAAGCCCGCCACCATGCCACTGAACGTCCCCGTCCTACGGGTCCTTGAAGCCTGCCGAGGTGAGCGCATCACAGGGCGACTCGTCCTCCGCCCAGTCTCTGGCAGACCCATCGACCGACGCGACGTCTACCGGATGGTCCAACGCATCGCGAAGACCGGGCGGATCCCCAGGCACATCAGCCCCCACTCGCTACGCCACGCCGCCATCACAACGCCCTCGACGCCGGCGTACCCCTACGCGACACCCAGATCCTCGCCCGGCACGCTGACCCCAGAACCACCGAGCACTACGACCGAGCCCGCGGCAACCTCGACCGCCACGGCGTCCACTTCCTCACCGCCTACGTCGCCGGCGTCTGAACCCGTCGGTTGCCCACGGCCGGCGTCAGTTCCGCCCAAATTGGGCTACCAGGAACAGCGGCTCCGCTCCACCCCGGGGTCGCGCACCGGTGCGGGTCGTGACATCACTCTCACGCCGAGAGTCGGTTGCTTCGCGGGCCCTCTCGCCGGCCGGACACGCCGATGAGCGGTCGTCCGCCAGGGGTCCCTCGGCGGCCCATTCCGCCCAGAATAGAAAGCTCCTCGAAGCGATGCAGGGGTTCCAGGTCGAGCCCGAGGAGTCGGCGCCCTACGCAACTTCGCGCCGACGGGCGCAAGTTATCGCTGCTCTATCTGCTTCATAAGGTCCTGCAAGAAGCCGTCCGCGCTATCCACGATCACCCGGTCCTCGAGCTTCAACCCCACGCCTCTCCACTGAGCTTCGCGGACCTCGGTGTAGTAGTGATTTAATGATTCTCCTGGCATCGGATCGACCCACCACTCGTCGAGCCGCCCAGATCCCAGACCGGTCAGCCACCGGTTCATGTCCCGGTCGCGCATACTGCACCCGACCCATACCCATCGCAGCGGCTTGTCCGTCGCGTCGAGCAACTTGTTGAGCGCCGAGATCACGTCGCCGTGGAGCCCTGCAGAGGTCGTATCTATAGTGGCGATGAGGGACTCTGGGTCCTCGATCGATCCGTGGAGTTTCAAGACCGGCAGGGGCTTGGTGGCGTCTCCGGCGGCATAAGCCAGGAGGTCGTCAATGCGCGCCGTGTCCTCATAGTCCTCGTGCCGGAAGAAGACACTGTGGTCCACTGGGAGCCCGTCCTCGACCAGCTGATCGAAGTTGACAGTCATGATGATCAACTCGCCTCTCAAGGCTTCGGCCAGCCCGCGTAGCGCGCGTCGCCCCGGGCGAATGAACTGCAACGCGTTGGCACAGTCCGCGATAAGGTTCTGAATCACCTTGGAGTCCGCGCGCGGCCGGAAACCTTGGGAGTTGAATGTCTCGAGAAGCACACGCTCCAGCGTCAGCCCAGTGACTAAAACGTCCCTGTTCTCGCCCTCACCGGTGAGGAAGTGGCCACGGTCACGCAGCAGGTCGTAGAACGCTTCTGCCGCTTCACGGCCTTCTAGATGGTCCCCGACAAGTTCAGCAAGTGCAATGTCACGGTAGTGGTTCCCGAGCCGGATGCCAGCCGAGGAGGATGCCCCCGCGCCGAGGAACAAAACCACAGGACCGGAGCTAGGACCGATGCCGGCGATCGCTTTAATCTCCTGCGCCCGTCCCACCTGCGATCTCTGAATGACCCGGTCCCACCGCACCACATATCGCAGGTAAGGAAGGCGACGATAATCGTAGGTGGGATCAAGAGTGCTACCCACCATCGGGACTATGGTCTTTGGGCGATCCTTCAGCCCTAAGCTCAGGGGTGAGATGGTGAGCAGGTTCCACAGGAGCATCCGGCGGCGGGCGTCGGTGGTGGCGATACCGGTCGTCAGGATGACGAAGTCGAACTCGTCGTAGGCGGCGCTAGCTGCCACAGCTGCAGCGCGCAAGATGGGCACCAACGACGGCTCCAGCGGGGCGCTGTGCCCCTTCAGTCGAACCACGACCCGACCGCTGACGTCGAGCTCAATGATCACCTGCCCAGGCAATGCTTCGCCGGCATCGGCCAGCATGCCTTCGACCACGTCGCGCCGATCAGTGTGGACGGGACCATTGGGCCATTCCCACTCTTCTTCGGGACGGCTGAGGAAGTACAGGTGTCCGCCTTCTCTTTGGGCTCCGGCTAGCAGCAGTGGGATGTCCTCGTCGAGCTCCTCGTGCAGACACGGGATGAGTGCCGGTCCTCCGCCTCGGTCGGCGCGGTGGTCGCGTATCAGGCGGGCGAGCAGGTCCAGGCCCGGAGGGACGATCACAGCGCCCCAGCCCGGCCGAGCAGTGTCTCGGTCATCCGGCGCGTGGAGGTGGGGTCCTCGTGCATTTGGCCCAGAGCCGCGAGGGGACCACGTCGCCGGCGGTACTCCTCGACGAAGTCCAACACGGCGACATGCACGCGCGGTTCGTCCTGCAAGCGGTTGAGCCTGGACGCCACCTCTCGGGTCAGGTGGTCTTGTCGTCCGGGCCGGACATACATTAGTGCCCCTTCGGCGGTCGTGTCCCGAGCCACGTCACGTCCCATAAGGCGTGATACCTGCGAGAAGGCCCAGTGCCCTCGGAGTCCCTGAGTCTGGGCGGGCTGGTCGCGACCGAGAGCCTCACTGAAGCTCGCGATGAGCGGCTGCACGATCATGCCCAAGCGGATGTCGAAGGATTTGTCCTTGGCCAAAAAGAGGGCGCGCTCGGCACCGACGGATCCGTTCAGTAGCAAGAACATGGCGGCTCCCAGCACCGCCGGGCTAATGGAGGAGTTGAACTGCTTTTGCATCCATGTGGCTTGCCATTGCACGCGCAAGTTGGTCGCCACGCTTAGGGCTCGCAACTGCGACGCGGTGTCGATCTCGGTCGCGCCGGTGCGTTGCAGCTGCATCAGTACGTCGAGCAGGATGCGACCCTCGGGTGTAATGAGCGCACTTCCGTCGAGCAGGACCGCTACCTGTCCCGGCAGCTCCGTGGTCTCCTCGTCCGCCGCTGGGAGTTTGTACACGCGTGCCTTCAGAGTGCGTGCGCTGACGCCTGTGCCGAACACTGCCGCCATCGCGTCGAGGTCGTCCTCGAGCAGCTCCGGCGGCCGGCCCATCAGCGCGAACCAGGTGCGGCTTAGCACGCGTATCCAGCGCTGGCACTCCAGCGGGGGGAACCATGTTGGGGCGCCGAACAGTTCGTCGGGGTTCATCCCTGGAACTTCTCCGTGAAGTAGCCATGCGCATCGACGTCGCGGGCTCGGCGCTCGTACTGGGTGTGCAGCTCTCCGGTGGTCTGGTCCAGTTCGCCCCCATAGTCAGCCTGCAGCGGCAGCACAACGACGACTTGGTCCGTCAACGCCTGCAACTCGCTGCTAGTGAGCAGATCAGCAAGCGGCCGGCGCTGTTCAGCGGAGATAAATGCACCGAACTCGTCTAGGAACACCAAGCGGTTCTCGTGGGCCTCGTCGGCGACCTGCTGAAGCCTCGCACGCATGAATCCCAGCGCCTGCTGACCTGAGGAGAACGCGGACATCGGTCGCGTGCGCGACTCACCCTCCGGCGTGTGCCATGTGATGGTCGACTCGCCCTCCTCCAAGCTCACCCGCGTCAGCGCCCCACCATCGAACAGCGCGTCGACGATCGGCCGCGCGGATAGTTCTCGGAGGGCCTCTTCCTCAACCACCGCCTTGACCGCCGAGTCCATCGGCGTGGCAGCGAGCGCCGAGATGGGGCGAGCCGCGATGGCCTCAAGTCCGCCGACAGCGGCGACGAGACGATCCATGGTGTCCTTAAACTGGCACACATGGTTGGCCAGACCTTGCCAAGTGGCGTCCGGCCAGTCGTCGTCCGTTAATGAATCCTCAGCCATGTCCTCGGCCGAACGAGTAGTCGCCCTTTGTGCTCCGTTGACCTTGTTGGCGAGTTCGCCTAGCCATGCCGTGTCCGGGTCGGAGGCGGCTTCGCGTCTCAGCGAGCTTCGCATGCGGCGTCGACGTTGCTCGCTGCGGGCGAGTTCCTCAATGCGAGCCTCGGTCTCGCTTGCCTCCTGGGTCAGCGTCGCCACTTCCATAAGCGCCGCCGACAGTGCCGGCTGCAGTTGGTCTGCTTCCACGCTGTGCTGCTCGAGGATCTCCGTCAGTCGAGCCGCGAAGTCGATCACCTCGCCGTCGTCACCGAGTACCCCCCGGCTCATCGCGCCGATGCGCATGTTGAGGGCGCGGACGGCAGCGGTGGCGTCGTCAAGCTCCGTCCGGGCGTTGGAGGCGCGCTTGCGGAGCTCATCATGGTCGGCAGCGTCCGGGTCGAGCTGTTGCATCTCCTCGAGCAGCTCGTCACGATCCCGGTTGGCCTTCTCGCGCTTCGCGTACAGGTCGGCGACTTCACGCAGCTCGGCGAGCTCGCGGTTGGCTGCAGTGAGCTCCTCCAGATCGCTGTCCGCGACGGGCAGATAACCCAGTCCAGAGCGTAGCCCTTGGACGGTGATGTCAACGTCATGAACCCGCGCCAGAACTGTTTCGGAGAGCCCGGACCCGACCGCGTCGTCAAGCACAACACGCACGTCGTCGACGAGCTGGTTCTCTTCGCGGGTGCGGTGCGAACTGGCGGCCGCGAGGTGGATCCTGTACTGGCGACTAGCAGCAGCCTCGATCGCCCGGTCGAGTGTCTGTAGTTGGCGAGGGCCCAGGGACTCCGCGTCCGAGGGCAGGCCTGCAGCCTCCAGTCGTGGCGCGAGTTCCGAGAGCCGGGCCAGCTGCTTGGTGAGGTTGCGTTCAAGTGTTTGCACCCGCCGCTCCCGTGTGGCAATCGCCTTCTGCACCTGGTTGCCTTGGCTGAGCTCGGCAAGAGCCTTGACCTGCGCTTCTTCTGCCAGCCGTACACGCTCGTGCGCCTCCTCCAGTTGCTGTTGGAGGCCCTTCAGCTTCTCTTGGTGTTCGGCGACACTGCCGCCCTCAACCATCGCGGCAAACATGCTTGCCTCGGTGAGGTCATCAGCGAATGGCCGTGCGCGGTCGAGGCGATCAGCGATGTCGGTCAGCTGCTCCTGTGCCGCCTTGCGGCGGGCGCGGTCGGCGGCGTCCTGTGCAGGCGACGCCTGCACCAGACGCTCGGCCAGCTCACCCAGGTCGGCTCGCGCGTCGTAAAGGCAGCCCAGGCGTGCGTTCACCACGCTGAGCGACCTGTGGAGACGGCCGGTCTGCTGCGAGAGCGTGTCCGCAAGGCGCTCGGTTCCCGACAAATGGACCACATCGAGGAGGTCGAACAACTCGGCCACGGGCGTTGCCTCACCGTCCAGCGTGAGCTCTCCCACCCAGTCGCCGATCCTCTCGGCAGGACGCTCGGGCCAAAGGTTGGGAGTCAGCCGGACACTTGCCTCCGACGCGGCACCTGCGAGGCCGCGGAACGTGATCGTGATCGGTCCAACCAGTCGTCGCATCGACGCCCACGACGCGGGCTCGTCGAGGTAGGGCTGCTGCCCGCTGAGAAGCACTAGGAGGCGAATTAACGCTGACTTCCCGATCCCGTTGCGGCCTTCGAGTCGACAAGGGCGGATCGCGGGGATGTATCTGATGACCTTCAGTCCACCGGTGGGAGAGCCGGTGACTGTGACCTCAAGCGCCATTCGCGCTGTCCACGATCGTGCGGCCCAGGTCGAAGTCGTTCTCCACGAGCGACGCGAGCAACGCCGTCATCGGAGCGTCCGCGGCAGCGGTCGGCGAAGGCTCCGCGAGCTCGAGATCTTCCGCGCGCTGGAGACGCTCCATCTCCCCCAGCAGTCGCAATGCCTGCGTCTCGTCGCTCATGGCTCCAAACCTACCGGACTGCGACGTTGACTGAGCCCGAAGAACGGTCTCCACGTGTGGAGCCGGTGCGTGGGCACTGTGACACCGCTTATTAGGGCTTCTCCATCACAATGAGGCGCTCGGCGAGCTTGACATTGTGACGATCGACGTTCTGACGCCACCGGTCTCCACGCGCACGCAGGTGCACGTCCTCAGTGAAGGTGAAGCCGACGGCCTCTGACATCTCGCCGATCAGCCGCGGGGTGTCGATGTACACGCCGTACGGCGCGCTGTCACCTACCAGCCACACCGCCCTGGAGCCGGCCCCCAGAAAATCGTGCAGGTTTTGGAGGATGTCCCACATGGCGACGAAGTAGGCGGGCGCCACCTGGTCGTACTCCTTCGACCGCTTCTGCCTCTCCTTCTTGGCCTTCGTCATCTCCTCGGCCAGTCCGACAATTTCCTCAGCCGGGTCGGGGTGCCTGGCCGAGCGCCCACGAAGGACGTCGAGAGCCTCGGACTTCTCGCGTACCGAGGACTGCTGGGTCGTAGCCGTAACCATGTCACCCCGGACCTCTCGACACATGTCTCCCCAGGTCGTCACCTCTCCCCAGAAGTACAGCTCGAGTCGAGTCGCATCTGCGTAGTCGAAGTTATTCAAGTACGGGGGCGAGGACACGCAAGCAATGCCCGAGCCGGAGAGTTTTGCCCACGCTGCAGAATCTCGCGAATCCCCGGTAACGACCTGGGCGCTTGAGGCCTTGGCCACACCACTGGCGACGCTGTCGAGGTCAGTGGCGATAAACTGCGCGCGAACCTGGAACCGTTTGATGGCGTCGGTGTGTCGCGGCTTTCGGGCCACGCCGGGACGCTGGTAGGGCCACCCGACCTTGACTCCGGCGACATCGCGCAGCGTAGCGAGCAGGGCCCACTTCAGGTACTCAGCGGCCGGGTCGTCGGCGTGCGAGACGATCGCCTGGCGCAGTGACACCAGGGCGTACAGGGTCTCCGCGGCAAAACTGCGCCGCACGAGGTCGGGCTCTTCTGCAAGAACGCGTTGCCATCCATTCGGCGCTGACGCGATGGCGCGACCAGCCGAAGCTTCGATGCACGCAGCGAGGTCGCGCACAGCCTGCCCGGTCGCGGATG
The DNA here is from genome assembly GCF_003351765.1 of Ornithinimicrobium avium. Lineage (NCBI taxonomy): Bacteria > Bacillati > Actinomycetota > Actinomycetes > Micrococcales > Ornithinimicrobiaceae > Ornithinimicrobium > Ornithinimicrobium avium. The sequence continues at coordinate 2,462,646 of NZ_CP031229.1, read as the reverse complement.
GCGTCAACTTCAGGCGGGCCAACTCGGCGATTAGGGGGTGGGCCTCGATGCCCGCGAAGCCCAAGCCACGTGCACGTGCGGCAGTACCGGTCACTCCGGAACCCGTGAAGCAGTCCACGACGGTCCCACTCTCGACGTGCAGGCGATCCAGTAGCAGGCCGACGTAGTCGGTGGCGAATCCAGCGGGATACCGGAACCAACGGTCGAACGCGTGATGGCTGCTCGTACCGTGGCTGCGGCCGCGGCCCGAGGCGGGCTCGCCGGGCCATGGACCCCGCCCTAGATTCGCGGCCACGCTTGCTGACTCGGCTGTGGAGGGAGACGCGACTGAGGACGTCTCCAGCGACGGTCCCAGTGATGTCTCCGCAGACGTTGCTTCGATCCTTGCGACGGGCATGAGGCTATTGCACCACGGCGTAGGGCCCCGCCGCCACGGTGTACCGCTAACGGCAGCAACGCCGGGTGACAGGGCAGGGGGCTGGTGCTACTTCTGCTCTCTGATGTGCCGCGGCCGCCGGTCGTTTCCGCAGGTGCGTGCCAGATTCCGTGGTCGACGATACGCATGGTCAGGTGACGCGCTCGGAGGTGCCTACTTCGCTGAGGTTCGCCCGTCGCGGTAGAGCCCGGCTCATCAGTTGCGAGGACCAGGACAGGATATCGAGGTCGAGGAACCCGTATGACGAACTGCGCCGGGCGCACCGTGCAGTTCATCATCCTGTCCTTCGGCGGTGTCACGTCGGCCGCCGCCAGCGCACGACCCGCGGCCGCGAGCTCGTCTTGAGGAGGCAACGGCACAAGACCGTCCTGGCTCAGCCAGACAAGGAATGCCTCCTCGGTGATCAGTCCTGGCCCCACGGAGGAGTACCACGCAGGCGCCCGGAATGCCGCCACCGGCGAGACGGTAGTCACTGCGAGCTGGCGGGCCGCATCTCGAACAGGTTCCGGATCTAGATCCAGAACGAGAGCCGGGACCAGGTCGGGATTTAGGCCGGTGACAGCAGGCGGCTGGCGTCACAGGGTGCGTCTTACCTCGATGATTCACGGCGGTGATGTGGGGTCCTGAGTTCGTGTCGCGGTCCGCGCCGGGTGGCCGCGGTGGCGGTGGGCAGGGTCGGGGCCCGATCCGCTCGGGTGGGCGCCGGGTTCCACTGCTCGGGTGTGCTGGGGTGGTGGGTGGACAAGGACACTGTCGTCAGGCCGGGTGCAGTGCGCGGAGGCGGTCGAACGCGTCGGCGAGGTGGGTGGCCCAGGCCCATCCGGTGGGGATCTTCAGCACCCGTTTCCTGGCGTGGCGCACGTATCGGGCTGGTGCGGACAGCAGCCGGAACCGCAGGGCCTTGGGCTCGGCGACGGCGAGGTCATCCTCCAGGGCGAGCAGCCGCAGCCAGGCCAGCACGGTGACGGCGTGGGCGGCCAGGTGCAGCCAGGCACTGTTGCGGTCGTAGGAGGTCGAGGGAAGCCGGGTGGCCCCGCAGGCCTTGAGCTCCTTGATCCGGTCCTCCACGTGCGCCTGGGTGCGGTGCCGGACGTCCAGGTGCTGGACCTGACCGGTGGGCGTGTTCGTGGCGAACGCGCCGTAGCGCCAGTTCGGGTCCTGCCCCAGCTGCGCCTGCTCCCCGGGTGAGCGCGGAGTGCGGCGGGCGAAGATCCGCATGTCGCCCGGCCACCCCGACAGCAGGTCACCGGTGTGACTGTGTCGTAGGAGCCCGGTCAGCTCCACGACCTGCGCGTGCTCCTCGGCCCCACCGGTCGCGGTCAGCCCCGCTGACCAGTCACCCTCGCCGGTAGCCTCGATCGCGGACCGGGTGCGGGCATCGACGGGCCACCCGATGGAGTACTCCACCCCTCGCCCGCGTCGCCCGTGCTGACCAGCGGTGTTCAGGGCGTCCAGGTGCTCGACGAGGCCGTGGGAGGCACCGGCCCCGTCCACGCTCACCAGCACCTCGCGGCGGTGCGCCGCGGGCACCTGGGCCAGCGCCGCGTCCAGCACCTTCACGTGGTCGGCGGCGGTGAACGAGCCGGCCGACCCGACCCGGTTCATCATCGCCAGGTTCTCGCCCGTGTTCGAGCACCACGCGGTGAGGGGGTGGAAGCCGAACCCCTTGTAGTTCGCCTCCGCGCCCTCCTTGGCCGAGGCGGCCGCGATCACCGTCGCGTCCAGACGGATCACCAGCACCGGCACGTCCTCACCCCGGCCCGGGCGGGTCAGGTCCTTGCCGGCGACCCGAACCGCGGGCAGCCTCCCGTGCCGGGCCACGATCTGCTCCCAGGCGCGGGAGCGGACCTTGGCGGTGGCCCGCGCCAACGCCCGCCCGGCCAGCCCGTCCTCACCGAGTCGGTCGGCGTACTCACCCAGCACCCGCAGCACCGTGGTGTCGCTGGCCCCACCGGCCGGGCCGAACAGCTCGACCTGGGCGGTCATCGCCTCCACGTCGCTCAGGCACCGCGCCCCGGACGCCAACGCGGCGACCGTGTCCGTGACCGCCCGGCCACGGTCCCGGCCCGGGCGGAAGCCACGCCGGGCGAGCACGTCCCGGAACGCGCCCGTGAGCCCGACCCGGTCGGCCAGCAGCCGGGGCAGCACCACCCCCGCGTGCGCCACCGTCCCAGCGCCTTCCGCCTTCACCAGCAGGCTCTTCGACCAGGCTGCCTCAGCAGCAGCCGTCCCGCTTGTACGCTTCACCTTGAGGGTGTCCCTTCCCGGGTATGAATCCAGATCTAGACAATCCGTATTCTCCCAGGTCAGGGACACCCTCACCCCCGCGACACGCTACTTACCGGCCCTGCCCGACTCCCCTAGTGAATACTCCAGGCTTACCGCCGCGAGCGGACCTGCGCCGGCGTAGTGGGACTCGGTGGATCGTCAGCGACGTTGGTAGATGTCGCGTCTGTGGCCGACGGCCACGACCAGGACGAGAAGGACGTCGTCGCGGATCTCGTAGATGATGCGGTAGTCGCCAGTGCGAACCCGCCACTCACCGTTTCCACCGACGAGTTTCTTCGCCGCATTGGGCCGGGGTTGGTCCGCGAGCAGCTCGACCGCTGCCTGCACGCGGCGCCGCGCATCTGGGTTGAGCTTACGCAGCTGGCGCACCGCGGCAGGCGCGACCTCGACGCGATATGTCATGCCAGGCCGAGGTCGGCCTTGACCTGATCCCACGGGATGGCAGTCTCGCCCTCGTCCAGCTCGGCTCGGGCGGCCCGGGCGGCCTCGATGTCGGCAAGGTCCTCCGCGGCTGCGATCAACCCGTCCAGATCGTTGGCATCGATCACGGCAGCCACCCGCCGGCCACGACGGGTCAGGTAGATCGGGTCGTGCCCGATGCGGGCGGCATCGACGACATCCGCCAGTCGAGCTCGGGCGTCGCTGACAGTGATCTCTCTCATGGATCAACGGTATCTCATAAACCGCGATTTTGTACAATAGAGCCTAGTTGGCGCACTTCTGTCGGGTAGGGCAGCACCCCAGCAGCACCCCAGCGTCGCGGCGGGTCACGTCATCAGGAGACCGCATCACTTCGCCGCGAGTAGGTATGGACGGTAGCGGCCCCGGAGAGGAAGTCCAGCTCGCCGTGGCCTCAGTGGCTCCGGCCAGCTTTGGCGGGGCAGTGCTCGACGCCGACTCCTCCCGGCCTCCAGGTGATTCCGGTGATCGAGCGCAGCGGCGCGAACGGGTCGCATGCTCGTGGCCAGGCCACCGGCAGGCTGGCCGAGATCTCTGTTGCCTCGCCCGGGGAGGCCCGAACGGCCAACCGGCGCAACGCCTCTACGTCAGTGAGCTTGACCGTGACACTCCAGGTCGCCGTCCCGTGGTCGACGGAGTCGCCGCCCTTGGCCTCGCTCTCCACCGACAGGATCCGCAAGGCGCCGGCCTCCACCGCCTCCTCCAGCCCATCGCTGGGCCAGATCAGCCAGGCAAGGGCATCGAAGACGTCATCGTCGGGCGCGGCATCCGGTGCCTCACGCTCGGCCTCCTCGACGCCGAGGTCACCGCCCGAGGCGGCGATCACGACGCCCTCGTTCGACCGCGCCGCGGCCTGCAGGGCAGAAGCATCAGTGATGGTGACCTCTGCGGTGGCGGTCAGTTGCCACACCTGCCGGTTCTTCCCGCGCTGCGGTGGCTGGGGAGGGACCTGCGGCTGGTGGTCGGGCAGCTGAAAGAGACCTGGCTGGTCGGCATCCATGCCGACCGACCCTATGCCCCTCAGCTCCGCTGGTCCGATGTCTGACGGAAGGTCGCGCGCTCCGTCGCACGTCTCATCGCCGGGCGGGTCCAGTGTTCGGCGTAGCGTCGTTGGGGTCAGTGCCTCGTCGCGCTGGCGGCGGGCGTCGACAGTGGCGCAACGAGGTCGCCGCAGGAGGCGACCATGTCCACCACGTCCAGCTCCGAGACGATCCTGCCGTTCCAGCCGTCCTCGATGAGTGCCGCGCAGCTCGCGGCGGTCTCGTTCCTGGCGCGGTATTCCGGGGCCACGCATGCCCTGTACCGGGCGCAACTGGGTCGCTGGTTCGCCTGGTGCGGGACCAACGGGTTGGACCCGTTGGTCGGGATACAGCGAGCCCACGTCGAGCTCTACATCCGTGACCTCGGGGACGCCGGCCTGATGGACTCCTCGGTGAACACGATGATGCACGCCGTCCGGGGCTACTTCCGGTTCGCCCACATCGACGGCACCATCCCCGCCGACCCGGCCGTGTACGCCCGGCTCCCGAAGGTCCACCGGGACGAGTCGCGCACCCAGGGCCTGGACCGGCTGGAGCTGATCCGTTTCCTGCAGGTCGCCCAGACGATCTCCGTCCACCACGGCGCGCTGGCCTACCTGCTCGGGATCAACGCGCTGCGTGCCTCCGAGGCCGCGGCGGTGCGGATCGAGGACTACACCGACGTGCTGCGAGGCCACCGGGTGCTGCACCTGGTTGGCAAGGGCAACAAGCCCGCCACCATGCCGCTGACCGTTCCCGTCCTGCGGGTCCTGGAGGCCTGCCGCGGTGAGCGCACCACCGGGCCGCTGATCCTGCGACCGCTCTCCGGGAGACCGATCGACCGTCGTGACGTCTACCGGATGGTGCAGCGCATCGCGAGGAGCGCGAGGATCCCCAGGCACATCAGCCCCCATTCGCTTCGGCACGCTGCAATCACCAACGCCCTGGACGCCGGCGTGCCCCTGCGCGACGCCCAGATCCTCGCCCGTCACGCTGACCCCAGAACCACCGAGCACTACGACCGAGCCCGCGGCAACCTCGACCGCCACGGCGTCCACTTCCTCACCGCCTACGTCGCCGGTGTATAGGTACGCGGCCGACTACGTCAGATCCGCCCACTTTGGGGAAGCATCGCTCCGGTCGCTCTGGGCCATCTGCAGGTTGGGGCGCTCGCGCCTGGTCGGAGGTCAATACATCACGACTCCGCCAAGAGTCGGATGCTTGGCGACAACCCCTCGTCCGCAGTCGGCACGCATGTCCGGACGGGTCGAGCGACACCCCCCGCGGCACGTGGGACTAGTGGAACGTGTAGTTAGTTGATTTACAGTTGCTCGGCTGCGACGATGGGGTATGGCGAATCGACCTGCCCCGGCGCTGGGGTTGCGTGATGGTGACCGTGAGGAACTGGCCCGGTTGACCCGGTCCTCCTCTGCTCGGGCCGGTCTGGCGCAACGGGCACGGATCGTGCTGCTGGCCGCGGACGGAGTGTCGAACATCTCGATCGCGGCGAAGGTGGGGGTGTCGCGGCCGACGGTGATCGACTGGCGCAACCGGTACGCGGCCCAGGGGATCGCCGGGTTGGAGGACGAGCCTCGGTCGGGCCGGCCGCGGACTATCGACCACCGGGAGATCGTCGCGCAGACGCTGCGGCCGCCACCGAAGAAGTACGGGGTGACGCACTGGTCCTCCCGGTTGCTGGGCCGCCACCTGGGCATCAGCAACGGGACCGTGGCCAAGGCGTGGCGCGACTACGGGGTCGCGCCGTGGAGGGTGGAGACGTTCAAGTTCTCCACCGACCCCGAGCTGGTCGCCAAGGTCACCGACGTCGTCGGGCTGTACCTGGCGCCGCCGGAGAACGCGATCGTGCTGTGTGTGGACGAGAAGTCCCAGATCCAGGCCCTGGACCGGACCGCGCCGATGCTGCCGATGCAACCAGGACTGCCCGAGCGGCGCACCCACGACTACAAGCACAACGCCACCACGACGCTGTTCGCGGCGCTGGAGATCGCCACCGGCAAAGTCACCGGCGCCTGCAAGGCGCGACACCGCCACCAGGAGTTCCTCGCCTTCCTCAAGCAGGTCGCCCGCGCCTACCCCGACACCGGCGACGGGACCGAGCTGCACCTGGTCATGGACAACTACGCCGCCCACAAGCGCGTCGAGGTCCGCGACTGGCTGGCCGCCAACCCACGAATCCACGTCCACTTCACCCCGACCTCCGGCTCCTGGCTCAACCTCGTCGAGGTCTGGTTCGGCATCATCGAGCGCCAGGCGATCCACCGCGGCACCTTCAGATTCGTCAAGGACCTCAACGCCAAGATCCGCGCCTTCGTCGACGGCTGGAACGACCGCTGCCACCCCTTCGTCTGGACAAAGACCGCCGACGAGATCCTCAAGAAAGCCAACCGTCAGACCACTTCAAACACGAGCCACTAGCTCCGGGCCAGAGGCACGCGAGGCGTCTACTTCCCCTTATAAGAAGTCGAATGCGACTGGCGGGGCACCGCCTGCAACCCGATACGCTTCCCAATCCAGCGAAGGTCCTGAGTGCGGACGGGCCAGCTTTAGGACTGCTTGCCGATGAAGATGTGTTCGGTCTAGCGCGGAGCGCGGGTCCAAGTGGAAGTATTTTGCGCATTCGATTACGAGTGCGTCCGAGGTATCAAGAAGGGGTGCCACAATCGATGCCAGCATTTCGGCGGCGTTGCCCTCTAAGCCGGCCACTAGCCAGCCTCGGTTGTGCGATGCGCCGGAAAACAGTGGCCACAAGGACTGCTGGTTGGGAGTAAAGGTCGGAACTAAATCAGTAACATTCGGTACTAGACGAGAAACTTGCCCCTCGAACGAGACTTGTCGAGTCTCGGCGCTGCGGTCGCCGCCCTTGGCTACCAGTTCGAACCCTGCGCGGTGCATCAACCGTTGTCCCAGCGCACGTCCTTCTTCGACACGTTCTCGCTCTACGCGCGCAACATCTGAAATGCCGAAACTCTCTAGGGCGTTCGGAGATTCCTGAGTGTCGTGCAGCAATCTGCCGGCCCAACGGGCAAGTCGCTGCTGTGTTGGCACTCGCGTATCCACGAGCCAGAAGACGCTGATAGCCGCCTCGTAAATCGATCGCCCTAGCGCCATTGCCGGTAGCGGCAAGAGCCGTTGTTCGTTCGCGAGGATCACTTGCAGTCCGAATTGGTGTTCAAGGGCGCTGGACAGGTCGAGCCTCACAGCGCGGTGGGCCCACCATCGGAGCGCTTGGAGGTCTGCGGATCGGCGTGCGCCGTGGACCAGAGCAAGGTCCTCAGCTGCCGGTGATCGCGAAGGCGGGTCGTCCACGATGGACGATGCCTGCTCGAAAAAGTCCTTAAGGTGCCGCACTTGCTGCCCGAGAACGCGGGTTGCTAGAACTGAGGGTTCAGGGTTCACGCCTAGAAGGCTAGGCCTTACCGCGAAGGGATGACGACTGGCCGTTGGGAACGTCAGATGCGTCCTGACTGATCAGCAAGCGCACTCAACTGCCGCGTGAAGTGACAGCACCCCGCAGCCGCTCCAGGTGGCGTCTGCGCCTCGGCTCAGGCCATGTACTGCGCGTCGGCATCAAGGAGGGCGCTCACCACGTGCTGGGGTACCGAGCGCTCGTAGAAGCCATCCCCTGCGGCGAGGACCAGCAGAGCATCCCCGCGGATGGCTCCGCCGAACATCCCGATCCCTGCCATTTCGAACAGCGCCGACGCCCGCGGGTTGACTGTCCCGTCATCCAGGCTGGGGTACCGAGAGTTCACGTAGACTTTCGCCTCGAGACCGCCCATCGTGACGGAGGCGGCCTCGACTGGCCCGCCCTGCACGTAGGGGTAGTAGGACATCGCGTTGCGCTCATTGACCGTGACCGCAGCCATCGGCTCGTCGCCGTGCGGAATGTGGATGCCGGTGATGCTCATGACTGCCCTCTGCTCCAAGAACCTGCCTAGGGGCCGCGCCTCGTCGCGCTGGCCGACCACACAGTACAAGCCGGCACGCGGAGGCTCGCCTGCGGCCTCATGCGGCGGTTGGCAGACCATTGTCTGGACGGATGCGCTGCTCGCCAGCGCCTTGGTGCTCGGCCAGCGACGTCGCTGATGCGCGATGTCTTGGCACGGCTGCTCGCGTTCGTCAGCGTCGTGCGCTTGGGTTGGCGCGTGACCTACTACGAGGGAATCTCTCTGACTTCGAGCTTGACGGAGGCTGGTGAAGCGGACGCCGTGGCAGTGCTGACCGCCTACTTCTCGCCCCTTTCCGGGAAGGACACGGGCTTCACCGGAGGTGTGTGGGACACGTTCGATCCGAGTGGGACGCGAGCAGCCAGTGGTAACACGTTCACCTCTGATGACTTGCTGGCCTGCTCCTTCCTCTCTGCCCCGATCCATCCACGCTCGGCAATCGAACTTGTCGACTCACAGCGTCGGCGATTTGAGGTGTTGCTCGAGCAGGTGGGGCCCGACCTCGACTTCGTTACATTGGCGTCCACAGATGTCGAACCGTTCACGTCCGTGCGGACGCTCTACCGCGCGCTGATCGCGCTTCCCTTCGTCGGGGAAACGCGCGCGACGAAGCTACTCGCTCGGAAGAGACCACGGCTGGTTCCAATCGTGGATTCGGTCATCAAGCAAGCGGTCTTCGGTGGTGCCAACTCGCAATGGCGCCCCTTGCATGCGGCACTCACCGCCCAAGAAAGCCTCCTCTGGAATCGCCTGCTCCACCTACGGCAGGCCTCGGGTCTGTCGGAATGCGTCACGCCGCTGCGCATCTTCGACGTGCTGGCCTGGATGGACGGGAGTGGCAACACCAGACGGGTGCTCGAGGGTCAGTCGATTCTTCGTGAGGCTCCCTCACAGGAAGACTGAACATGTGACAACTAGTCGGTGCGTCATCAGGCGTCATCATCCGCCGCGGGTCGCTCCTTCGAGGTCGCTCCTTCGAGGTCGCTCCTTCGAGGTCGCCCTTCGGGGTGCGTCATTTCGCCGCTTATGATGGAGGGACACGGTCGCGCGGAGGCGCACGCAACTGCCGCTGGTCGCTCTCCATTCCAGCTCGATCGGAAGGCGTCGTCCTTGGGTTCCTTAGGGTGCGATCACGGCTCATCCAGCAACGGCACCTCGAGGTCGTACGCCAGCACGATGGCTCGTGCAAGGTGGCGCTCCTGCTCGGGCGTGAGGAAGCCCAGCGTCCGGCCCAGGAGGTCGGTGGGGATGGTAAGGACGTTGTCGATCGAGACAGCACCGTTGTGGTCCAGCCCGTTGGCACGTCCTACCGGCACTTCGCTGGACAACCTCTTGATGGTCGACGTGATGGGAGCCACGGTCACCTTGGTCATCACGGCTCGGGCAGTGTCGCGGGTGAGCACCAGGACTGGGCGGGTCTTATCCAGCCGCGCCAGGCAGATCTCGCGCAAGGTCAGTCGTCCAGTGTCGCGTGGGCTACGGACCAGGTGACGAGCTCGTCGAGGTCATCGGCCGTGCCCTTCTTCTTCAGGGTCTGGGCGTCCTGCTGCGCGGCTTGCAGGCGCATCTCGCGCTCTAGGGCTGCGGCCACCAGCGCGGCTCGACTGGGAGCCTTGCCACTGGCCACGCTCCGGTCCAGAAAGCGAACCATCTCATCAGGGAGCCGTATCGCGATCTGTGTCGTCATCCCCTCAGCATACCATCCCGCATCCCACAACGGGATGCACGACTTTGCCGCTGTCCAAATAGGTCAGTTTCTCCCGAACCGCTGCTGGGCCGCCTGCCGGGTGATCCCCAGGGCAGCGCCGATGATGGTCCAGGAGTCACCCGCGTCGCGGGCGGCTTGGACAGCTTCGCGCAGTTCGTCCTCAGCGTCGGTCAGGTTGGCGCGGGCGGCCTGGATGCGGCGGAAGTGGACGGCGTCGCGGGCGGGGTTCGTGCCTGAGTCTAGCTCGTCCAGGCCGGTCTCCTCGGGGCGGGTCTTGATGCTCATGTGCTGTTTCACCTCATCTCAGGTAGTCGTAGAACCTCGGTCGTAGCCGGTCGGCGTGGATGATGCGTACCGGTGCTTGAGCAGGCACGGCGACCAGTTCCAGCAGCCGGCCGTGACGGTCAGGGCCGATCACCAGGAGGCGATCCTCACCCAGGTGCTCGTACTCGACCAGGCGCATGGCGTTCCTCCAGGCGTGCTGGACGTCCGCGTCCTCGACCCCGTGCTTGCGAGCCGACGACGTGACCTCCACCCGTCAAGTATCCCTTGACGACGAGTGAGCGTCAAGCCGTTCTTGACGGCCGGGTGACGCCGTGGCGGCACGATGGTTCATGACCACGACCCAGCCCTCCACTGCCCTCGTCCCCCTGGGTGTCAGCGACCCCGCAGATGCCGCGCTGCGCCAGGCCGTCGCCGCCCACCTGGCCCGCTACACCGGCCAGACGCGCACCCACACCGAGTCAGACCTGCGCGCCTTCCTGGCCTGGTGCGCCGCACGTCACGTCGACCCGCTGACCGCCCACCGGGTGCACGTCGAGCTGTACGTGCAGGAGAACCGCCGGTACAAGCCGTCCACGATCTACCGGCGGCTGTCCGTCGTGGCCGGGTTCTACCGCACAGCCGTCATCGACGGTGTCCTGACCGCCTCCCCGGCCGACCACGTCCGCCGCCCGCACGTGCCACCCGAATCACCCACCTTGGGCCTGTCCCACCTGCAGTTCGAAGCGATGCTGCAGGCCGGCCGCACCAGCGTCAACATCAACCGCGTTTGCGCAGGGTCTCCACGTCGTAACCCGCCTCGGCTTCGTCGGCCCAGGTCTGGATCTGCTCATCGGTGACCGGCTTGCCCTTGATGGCCTCCAGACCAAAGTGAATTACGCAATGGGGTGGAGCAAGGGACATCTCGGCGCTGCAGAAGATCGCCGGCTGCCGTCCCGCTGACGGCGCCCTCCGCCACCCCGGAGGCTCGCGGCAGGATGGGGTCCATGTCATCGCTCACCCAGGATCCGCGCGGGCACCGCGAGCGGGCCGCGGCGGCGCGCGACCGGGTCCGCGAGGCGCACCGATCGGGTCGCCTGCAGGACTGGTGGTACGACCTGCTCGACGTGGGGCGTCAGCCGCGCCTCGTCCGCGCCGGGCTGCGCTACGTCGTGGCCTGGGGCAACCTCGGGTCCGGCGGGGTGACGTTCACGGCGCTGCTATCGCTGACGGCGGCGCTGACCATCATCGTCAACACCGCCCGTGCTTTCCTGGGCGGCCGGCCGGAACTGGTCGCCGGCGTCATCGACATCGTCAACTCCGTGGTGCCGGGCATCATCGATGACGGGAGCAACGACGGCCTGATCGCGGCCGGGCACCTGCTGCGGGACGGCACCTGGGGCTGGACGACCGCAGTCTCGACAGTGATCATCGTGTGGACCGCCATCACGATGATGACGGGACTGCGTCGCACGGTGCGGCAGATGTTCGGCCTCGGCGGGGCCCCGCTGCGCTTCGTCCGAGGCAAGATCGTCGACCTGTGGGGCTTCTTCCTCCTCGCCCTCACCTTCTTCGCATCCTCGGCCGCTGTCTCCGCGATGACTCTGCTCGGCGAGCACCTCATGGTCTGGCTGGGGCTGCGCAGCTCGGTCGCCGGCTGGCTGCTCGCTGCTGGCGCCCTGCTCCTCATCGCGGTCCTGGATGGGATGCTGGTGTGGCTGGTCGTGCGCGTCATCAGCAAGGTCCGGGCCCCCTGGGCGGACATGCGCCAGGGTATGGTGCTCGGCGCGGTCGGCTTCGGCCTGCTCCGGGCGGGCGGCGCCTCTGTCGTGGGCGCCGTCTCGGCCGGCCCGCTCTTCTCCACCTTCGCCGCCGTGGCGACCCTCATGCTGACGCTGAACCTCGCCCTGCGCTGGCTGCTCTTCGTCGCCGCCTGGATCGCCAACCCGCCCGCCGCGCACGTACCCGTCCATCCCGACACGGTGCACGCGAAGGAGCAGCCGAACTACGTGACCCTCAGCGCACCGCATACCCTCGCCTGGCCCCACCACCAGGTCACCGGTTCGCTCATCCCTCAGGACCACCCCCGCTTCGACCGGCAGCGCGACTAGCCCCCAACAGCTCACCCAGCCCACTGTGACGCCGTCCGCCGTGCCTGCCGCTTGCGCGCACCCGCCCCGGTGGCTCTCGAGCGCTGACCCGACCCGTCCCCCTCTACTGCCGCACGCCCTCCACGAACCGGTGCGATGGCTCCTCGAGCCTGCGCCGGAGCGCGAAGAACAGGTCGGCGGCCCTGCTGCCGGACCAGTCGCGGGGGAGCAGCTCGGGGGCCAGGCCGGGGTCGAGGTAGGGCAGGCGCCGCCACGCGGTGAGGACGCGCACGTAGTCGGCGAACGCCATACCCGTCTCGTCCTTGCCACGGCTGGCACGCCACCGCGCGAGCACGGGCTCGTGGTCGGAGCAGAACTGCGCGTAGAGCGCGTCGAGACTCTCCAGGTCCCACCACCGCGCGACCTGCTCGGGCGCGGTGGCGAAGCCGAGGTAGCGGCCCTCGAAGAGGTCGACGTACTCCGCCAGCTCCTCGCGCAGGAGCACGTCGCGCGCCTCCGCGGACAGGTGCGCCGGTGCGATCCATACGCCGGGGCCGACAGACCCGAAGCCCAGCCACGACAACCGGGAGCGCAGCGTGTGCCGCCGGCGGCGCTCGGACTCCGGCACGCTGAAGACCGCCAGCACCCATCCCTCGTCGAGCGTGCCGCGCCGACGGCGGAAGATGCGCCGGTCGCCGGCCGCCAGGATCTCGCGGGCGTGCGCGGACAGGGCGTAGCCCGCCCGGCCGTCGATCCGCTCGGACTCCAGGATCCCGCGCCGCTTGAGCCGGGAGATCGAGGAGCGCACCGCCTGCTCGTCGACGCCGAGCTCGGCCATCAGCCGGATCAGTGAACTGACGCTCAGCCAGCCGCCGACCTCGCGCGCGTAGAGCCCGTAGATCGTCACGATCAGCGCCCGCAGCCCGGAGTCCGCGGCCGACCCGCCGCGGGCACCCGACCCGCTCCGTGATGTCGTGCTCTTGACTGTCGTCACGGATCAAACATACGTTGACCTAGCCGGGCGCCGTCGCCAAGGTGCCATGACGAGAGGTCTGCCACGCATGCCGGACACCGAGCTCACGCCGAGCGCGCACGTCGACACCTTCTGCCGCGACAACCTGCCTCCGCGCGAGCTGTGGCCAGACCTCGTCTTCGACGTGCCGGAGGTCCACTACCCCGAGCGGCTCAACGTCGCCACGGCCCTCCTCGACGACGTCATCGACGGCATGCCGGGCGGTGCGGACCGCCCGTGCGTGCTCGCCCCGGACGGCACCCGGTGGACCTACGGCGAGCTGCGCGAGCACGCCAGCCAGGTCGCGCACGTGCTCGTCGAGGACCTCGGCCTGGTCCCCGGCAACCGCGTCCTGCTCCGCGGCCCCAACAACCCGTGGCTGGTCGCCGTCTGGTTCGCGGTGCTGAAGGCCGGCGGCGTGGTCGTGCCCACGATGCCGATGCTGCGTCCGGGCGAGCTGGCCTCCATCGCCGAGATCGGCAGGTTCGACATCGCGCTGTGCGACCACCGTTTCACCGAGGACCTCCTGCGCGCCCAGGTCCCGGGGCTGCGGACGCTCACCTACGGGGGCACGGCCGAAGAGCTCGACGGCGCGAGCGAACTGCCCGACATCACGGCCCTCGCCCGGGACAAGCCGACCACCTTCGACGACGTCGACACCGCCGCGGACGACGTCTCGATGCTCGCCTTCACCTCCGGCACCACCGGCCGACCCAAGGCGACGATGCACTTCCACCGGGACATCCTGGCCAACGCCGACACCTTCTCCCGCTACGTGCTCAAGCCCGAGCCCGACGACGTCTTCGTCGGCACCCCGCCGATCGCGTTCACCTTCGGCCTGGGTGGCCTCGTCGTCTTCCCGCTGCGCGTGGGCGCCAGCACGCTGCTGGTCGAGAAGGCCACCCCCGAGCAGCTCGCCGACCTCATCGCTGAGCACGGTGCCACGGTCTGCTTCACGGCCCCCACGGCATACAAGGCGATGATCGCCAGGGGCAAGGCCGAGGCCCTGCGCGGCCTGCGGCGCGCGGTCTCGGCCGGCGAGCACCTGCCCAGGTCGACGTGGCAGGACATCTACGACCGGACCGGCGTGCGCCTCATCGACGGCATCGGTTCCACCGAGATGCTGCACATCTTCATCGGCTGCGCCGACGACGACATCCGCCCCGGTTCCACCGGCCGCCCCGTCCCCGGCTACCAGGCCAAGATCGTGGACAAGGCCGGCAGGGACGCCCCCGACGGTGTCCCCGGCCGGCTGGCGGTCAAGGGCCCGACCGGCTGCCGCTACCTCGCCGACGAGCGCCAGACCGTCTACGTCCAGGACGGGTGGAACCTCACCGGCGACACCTTCATCCGCGACGAGGACGGCTACTACTGGTACCAGGCGCGCTCCGACGACATGATCGTCAGCTCCGGCTACAACATCTCCGGCACCGAGGTCGAGGAGGCGCTCATCTCCCACCCCGAGGTGATGGAGTGCGCGGTCGTCGCCGCCCCCGACCCCGAGCGCGGCAACGTGGTCAAGGCCTACGTCGTGCCTCGCGGTGGACGTCCCCAGCTGGGCGGTGAGGAGGGCGAGCAGGCGCTGCGCACGGCGCTGCAGGACCACGTCAAGGGGGCGATCGCGCCCTACAAGTACCCCCGTCAGATCGAGTTCCTCGACGCCCTGCCGCGCACCTCGACCGGCAAGGTGCAGCGCTTCGTGCTGCGCCAGGACGCCGCCGCGGAGGTCTCGTGAGGCGGGCCACCGTGACCCGCGTCGTCGACTGGTGCGACACCGACGCCGCCGGCCACTACCACCACTCCTCGGTCATCCGGTGGGTCGAGGCCGCCGAGAACGAGCTGCACACCGCGATGGGGCTCCCGGAGCTCTACGGCGCCGTCCCCCGGGTGCGGTATGAGGTGGACTACCTCGACCGGCTCTGGTTCCGTGACGAGGTCCTCACCTCGCTGTGGGTGGAGAACGTCGGCACGTCCTCGCTGGTCTACGCCTTCGAGGTGGAGGGCCCGCGCGGGCCTGCCGCGCGCGGGCGGATGGTGTGCGTCAACGTCGGCAGCCGGTCGGGGCAGGAGCCTGGCGAGGGGGGCCCGCCGCCGGCGACGCCGTGGCCGGACCGGGTGCGCGAGCTGCTGGCCGGCGCCGCCTGACGGCGGTCGGGCTTCTCAGACAACGTCCTGCACGACATGCGACGTTGTCCACGTCGCATGTGGTGCAGAACCTTGCCTGTCTCGGCGAGCAGGCCGGGGAAGCCCTCGAAGGCTTGGTCCCCTCGTGGGATCAGCCGCAGCCGCACGCGCCGGAGCCGCAGCCACCGGCGGCCGCCGGCTCGGGCTCGGGGGCGCTCTGCGCAGCGGCCTCGGGCGCGCTCTCCTCGGCGCCGCCGCCGCACCCGCAGCCGCCGCACCCGCAGCCTCCGCCCCCGGCGGTGTTGCCCTGGTCCTCCCAGGCGTAGCGGATCGCGTTGAGCATGACGTCGACGGGCTGCGCGCCGGGGACGCCGAACTTCTGGTCGAGCACGAAGGTCGGCACCGAGCTGATCCCGATCTGCGTGGCGACGGCCAGGTCGCTGCGGACCTCGTGGCCGAAGGAGTCGCTCTCGAGCACGCCGCGCACCTCCTCGGTGTCCAGGCCGGCCTCGACGGCCAGGTCGAGCAGGACCTGCTTCTCGCCGATCGAGGCGCCCTCGGAGTACCAGGCCCGCATGATCCGCTCGGTGACCTGCTCCTCCACGCCCTGGAAGCGGGCGAAGTGGATCAGCCGGTGGGCGTCGTAGGAGTTGCCGCCGACCGACTTCTGCCACTGGTAGTCCAGCCCGGCGGCGGCGGCGTCGGCGGCGAGCTGCTCCTGGGAGGCGGTCGCGTCCTCGACGGAGATGCCGTACTTCTGCGCGATCCGCTCGACGTTGCTGCCCTCGACGCGCTCGGGCGCCTCCGGGTCGAGCTGGAAGCTGTGCCAGATCACCGACACCTCGTCGGCGTGCTCGAACTGCTCCAGGGCGAGCTGCAGGTTGCGCCGCCCGAGGTGGCAGAAGGGGCAGAGGATGTCGGACCAGACGTCGATGCGCACACCCCGACCGTACGCGCCGGCGGCCCGCGACGGAAACCCGGCTCGGCCCCCTGCGCACCTGTGCACCCCCTTCGGACATGTGCGCGGGCTATAGCGGTCGCACAAGTCCGCAGGAGGTGCACAGGTCGGGTGGGGCGGGGGAGGGCGGGTCGACGATCTCGCGCAGCTCACTGCCTGGAGTTCAGTTCAGCTGGTCCCGAGCTGCCCTGGAACTGTCGGGCGCCCGTCAGCCCGTCACAGACCGGATGCTGGCGGCCACGACAAGCCGCCCCTGCTCCAGGCATGCCTCGGGGACGTCGCTGTAGCGGTCTGCCTCGACGTTGGAGTCCTCACCGCCCCCGCCGGTGACGGTCTGCCCCGGGCGGACCTCGCCAAGCCCCGGCACGGTCACGCTGGTGCCGTCCTCGGACAGCTTGCTGCCTGCCGGCCACACGAGCGGGACCGGCGCGTCAGAGCCCTCTGTGAGCAGACCCAGGCAGCCTCCGGGACCGAGCCCGAGCACTCCTCCGATCTCGGCGTCGGAGCCTTGTTCGGAGTCCTTGGCCACGAGTGCGATCGCGCCCTGGTGCTCCTGGACGTCCACGGCGCCCGACCCGCCGCACGCCGAGAGCATCAGCACGGTCGCCGTCAGCGCCCCGGCCCGCACACTCCGACCGAATTCGGGGGAGATCATGATGTGAGCTTCACTGTGAGGCCAAGCTGGGTGGCCGTAGAGCGGATCGGAGTGTACATGTCTCGGTTCTTCAGCAGGTACGTCTTGTAGCCGGAGTGGACGCCGTAGCCGTGGTGGCCCCAGAAAACTGGGCCTCCGCTGTCGCCGCTGTCAGCCTTGCGGTTCTTCATCATGATCAGGTTGCAGTAGTCACCGCGGCACTGGCCGGTCCTGTAGACGTCGTCGCAGGTGTTGCTCGTCGTCTTGCCGTACTTGCACAGCGACTGGCCCTTCACGGCGTTGACGGTCGCGGTGATGGTCCGGCGCTGACCGCTGGTGTAGTAGAACGACGCCGAAGCGGCCTCGCTCGAGCTGTGCCACTGCACATCCCCGTACTGCTTGGCCAGGACCCCCCGGAAGTAGAGAATGTCGCGACCAGCGTAGGTCTGGCTGTTGGAACAGTGCTCCGCAGTCAGGAGACCATGGGAGTAGTAGGCGTTCTTCACCGAGAAGCCGGCCGTGCAGCTGCCCAGGTGCCCACCCCGTAGACCGTGTCGGAGCCACCGCCGACCGTACCCTTGGTGATGGCGACCGTGACGCCGGCCGGGATGCGGGATGCTGCCTTGGCGACCTCTGGCGTTGCAACGACCTGACTTGCCGTCCTGGTGGTCGCCCCAGGCGCCCCGTCGAAGGTGACCGACACCGTACCTGTCTCCGCGTCGATGTCGGTGTGGACCTCAGCCCCACCGGTAGCGTCCCGTACCGCATAGTGCAGCGCCTCCCCGGCCGCCTTGACGTCCTTCTCGGCCCAGCCGATACCCTGCACAACCTTGACGCGAGCCGGTGACTGGTTCGCGACCTCGGCCGCACCCGCGGGCAGGGCGCCCTTCATGCCTACCTCGCCTACGCCCTTGTCCCAGCGGGCGTAGGCGAACTGGTCGGGGAACTGCTCCGAAATTTCGGTCGTGAGACTGGCGAACTCGTTCTGCCCAGCAAGCTCGGCTACAGCCTGGTCCATGCTGATGCCCTTGTCCTTCGCCACCACGCCGATGTCGAACAGCTCAGCCTCGGTCAGCTCCACGGCTCCAGTCCCGCCGACGAACATCGTGTCGACACTCGAGACCGTCGCCGCTGTCCCTGCATTCGCTGCCACGACTCCCGAAAGCGCAAAGCTCAAGAGAAGACCGAGCCCAGAAATCCACCGGATCCTCATTGCCCCCATCCTTTCGCTGCCCCACTGCAGATGCCTCAGGCTACCAGGAACGTGGATCCAGCGGCAGGCATCTGAAGGTCACGATGTGGTGTCGGGGCGGGGGAGGACGCGCCCGGTCACAGCGGCATGAAGCGCCCGCCGTTGACGTCCAGCACCACGCCGGTGATGTAGGAGGACTCGGGACCGGCGAGGAAGAGGACCGGGTCGACGATCTCGCGCAGCTCGGGAAACCGGCCCAGGGGTATGGCGTCGAGCACCTCGTCGCGCTCGCTCGCCGGCATCTCGTCGTACATCTGCTGCAGCCTGCCGGTGAGGAAGAGCCCCGGCGCGACCGCGTTGACCCGCTGGCCCCGGCCGCCGACCTCGCGCGCCAGCCGCCGGGTCATGCCGAGCACGGCAGCCTTGGACGCCGCGTAGGGCACGCCCGTCACCGGCGAGGGCTGCCGGCCGCCGATCGAGGACACCGTGACGACCGCGCCGTCGTCGGGCATCCGGGCCAGCGCCGCCTGCGCGCAGTAGAACGTCCCCTTGACGTTGACGTCGACGACGAGGTCCACGTGCTCCGGCTCGATCTCCTCGAGGATCTTCGGGGTGCCCAGCGACCCGCCGGCCAGGGTGACGAGCACGTCCAGGCCGCCCAGCCCGCCGACCACCGCGTCCATGACCGCCGCCACGGCGTCCCGGTCGCTGACGTCCACCTCCCAGCCCCGGGCGGACACCCCATACCCCTCCGAGAGGGCGGCCGCGGCCTCCTGCACCCCGCGCACGTCGAGCACCGCGACGGAGGCCCCCTGCGCGGCGAAGCCCTCGCAGACCGCCCGCCCGATCCCGCCGGCGCCACCGGTGACCACGGCGACCTTCCCGGTGAACCTGCCCTCGCCCGTCATCGCAGCCTCATTCCGTGTTGTTGACGACCGTCGAGAACTCAACATAGTGTGCGGGTGCTGGCAACGACAACGGCGAAGGAGTCGGTGGATGCGCATCGCGATCATCGGGGGCGGCCCCGGCGGGCTCTACTTCGCGGCGCTGACCAAGGCCCTCGACCCCTCGCACGAGATCACGGTCTGGGAGCGCAACGCCCCCGACGACACCTTCGGCTTCGGCGTGGTCTTCTCCGACGAGACCCTCGGCGGCATCGAGCACGCCGACAGGGCGGTCTTCGAGGCGATGCAGCGCGAGTTCGCCCGCTGGGACGACATCGACGTCCACGTCGACGGGCAGGTCCTCACCTCCGGCGGGCACGGCTTCGCCGCGATGTCGCGCAGGCGGCTGCTCGAGATCCTCCAGGCCCGCTGCCGCGAGCTCGGTGTCACCCTGCACTTCCGCACCGAGGGCCCCGACGTCGAGGAGCTCTCCGCCACCCACGACCTCGTGCTGGCCGCCGACGGCCTCAACTCGGCGGTCCGTCGCCGCTACCAGGACACCTTCCGCACCACCCTCGACGTGCGGAAGTGCAAGTACATGTGGCTGGCGACCAGCAAGGTCTTCGAGGCGTTCAAGTTCTACATCCTCTCCACTCCGTGGGGCGTCATGCAGGTGCACGGCTACCCCTACGACGCGACCGGCTCCACCTTCATCCTGGAGATGCACGAGGACGTATGGCGTGCCGCCGGTTTCGACGCCGGCGAGGACCGGGCGTGGGTCCCGGGGGAGTCGGACGAGGAGTCGATCGCGCGGATCCGCGAGCTGTGCGCCGACATCTTCGAGGGCGAGGACGTCATGGCCAACAACTCGCGGTGGATCTCCTTCACCACCGTGCGCAACGAGTCCTGGCGGCGCGGCAACGTCGTCATCCTCGGCGACGCCGCGCACACCGCGCACTTCTCCATCGGCTCGGGCACCAAGCTGGCGATGGAGGACGCGCTCGCGCTCGCCGCGTGCCTGCACGAGCAGCCCGACGCGGACGCGGCGCTGACGGCATACGAGACCGAGCGGCGACCGGTCGTGGAGTCCACGCAGCGCGCCGCCCAGGCGAGCCTGGAGTGGTTCGAGAACCTCGGGCAGTACACCGACCAGGACACCGAGCAGTTCGCCTTCAACATCATGACCCGCAGCCGGCGCGTCACCCACGACAACCTCAAGGTGCGCGACCCCGAGTTCGTCAAGCGGATCGACCACTGGTTCGCGCGGGCGACGCCCGGCGGCCGCCCCGACGCGCCGCCGATGTTCCAGCCCTTCCGGCTCGGCGGGCTCGAGCTGCACAACCGCGTCGTCGTCTCCCCGATGGACATGTACTCCTCGCCCGGCGACGGCATGCCCACCGAGTTCCACCTCGTCCACCTCGGCGGCAAGGCGATGGGCGGCGCCGGCCTGGTGATGACCGAGATGGTCTGCGTGTCCCCGACCGGCCGGATCACCCCCGGCTGCACCGGCATCTGGAGCGACGAGCAGACCGACGCCTGGCGCCGGATCGTCGGCACCGTGCACGAGCTGTCGGAGGCCAAGATCGGCCTGCAGGTCGGGCACTCCGGCCGCAAGGGCTCGACCAAGCTCATGTGGGAGGGCATCGACCAGCCCCTGGACGACGGCAACTGGGAGGTCGTCGGGCCCTCGCCGCTGCCCTACCAGCACGGGGTCAACCAGGTGCCGCGCGAGCTGACCCGCGAGGACCTGGAGGGAATCAAGGCCGAGCACGTCGAGGCGGCCCGCCGCGGTGCCGAGGCCGGCTTCGACCTGCTCGAGCTGCACGTGGCGCACGGCTACCTGCTGAGCTCGTTCGTGTCGCCGGTCACCAACCAGCGCACCGACGAGTACGGCGGCGACCTGCGGGCCCGGCTGCGCTACCCGCTCGAGGTCTTCTCCGCGATGCGCGAGGCCTGGCCGGCCGAGCGGCCGATGACCGTGCGCATCTCGGCCACCGACTGGGTCGACGGCGGCATCGACGTCGAGGACGCGGTCCAGGTCGCCCAGGCCTTCAAGGACGCCGGCGCCGCCGCGATCGACGTCTCCTCCGGGCAGGTCACGCCCGACGAGCGGCCCGCCTTCGGCCGCAGCTACCAGACGCCCTTCGCCGACGCGATCCGCAACCGGGTGGGCATCCCCACGATCGCGGTCGGGATCATCTCCTCCTGGGACGACGTCAACTCCATCGTCCTCGCCGGCCGTGCCGACCTGTGCGCCGTCGGCCGCGCCCACCTCTACAACCCGAGCTGGACGCTGCACGCCGCGGTCGAGCAGGACTACGACGGCCCCGGCGCGGTCTGGCCCACGCCGTGGCGCGCGGGTCGCCGCAAGCCGCAGACCGGCCGCACCGACGGGCCCAGGCCGCGCCTGCAGCTGGTCCGTGAGGGCGAGCAGGGCACCCGGCACGCCAGGTGGAGGCCGGGCACGTGACGCTCCGCCCCCTCTGGGACGCCCGCGGCGTCGCGGTCGTCGGCGCCAGCGACCGCCCCGGCGCCGTCGGGCGGCTGCCGGTCCAGTTCCTCCAGCGCTACGGCTACGCCGGCGGGATCTACCCGGTGCGCCCGGACGGTGCGCCCGTCTGCGGGCTCACGTCCTACCCCTCGGTCGCGGAGGCGTCGCGACAGGGTCCGGTCGACCTGGCCATGATCATGGTCGCCGCCGACAAGGTGACCGCCGCCGTGCGCGACTGCGCCGCCGCCGGCGTGCCGGTCGTCGTCGTCTGCTCCAGCGGCTTCGCCGAGACCGGCGAGGGCGGCGCGCTCCTGCAGGACGAGCTGGTCACCGTCGCCGGCGAGCTCGGCGTGCGGGTCCTCGGGCCCAACTGCATCGGCACGGTCGGCACCGCGACCGGGCAGGTCAGCTCGTTCTCCCCGCTCTTCTCCGGCGAGCGCACCGAGCTCGTCCCCGGCGGGCTGGGGTTCGTCAGCCAGAGCGGTGCGCTCGGCTATGGCGCGGTCTCGCTCGCCTTCGAGCGCGGCCTCGGCCTGGGCTGGGTGGTCAACACCGGCAACGAGGCCGACCTCTCCGCGGCCGAGGTCATGGCGGCCGTCGCCGGGGAGGAGGGCTGCACCGGCCTGCTCGGGTATGCCGAGTCGCTCACCGACGTGCACGCCCTCGCCCGGGTGGTCGCCTCCGGGGTCCCGGTCGCCCTGCTCAAGGCGGGGCGCTCGGACGCCGGTGCCCGCGCCGCCGCCTCGCACACCGGTGCGCTCGCGGCAGGGGACACGGTCGTCGACGTCGCGCTGCGCCGGGCCGGTGTCGTGCGGGTCGACGACGTCGAGGAGCTGCTCGACGTCGGTGACGTCATGGGCCTGGTCCCGTCGGTGCGCGGGCGGCGGGTGCGCCGGGTCGCGGTCGTCACCACCTCCGGCGGGTCGGGCATCCTCACCGCCGACGCGATCGAGACGCACGGCGACCGGCTGGAGCTCGCCGCGCTGTCCGCGGCGACGACCGCCGCGCTGGAGGAGATCGTCCCGGCCTACGGCGCGACCGGCAACCCGGTCGACGTCACCGCCTCGGTGATGAGCAACCCCGCACTCTTCGACCGGGCGCTGACCACGATCGCCGGTGACCCCGGCGTCGACGCCGTCGTCGCCTGCTTCTGCGTGCTGACGGGCAAGGACGTCGACGACGTCGTCGCCGCGCTGGCCCGGGTGCGCGAGGCCACCGGGGTGCCCGTCGTCGTCGTGCGCACCGGTGCCGACCACCTCGCCCCGCAGGCCGCCGCGACCATGCGCGCCGCCGGCCTGCCGGTCTACACCACGCCCGAGCGCGCCGTCCGGGCGCTCGCCGCGCTCAGCCAGATGGCCCGGCCGGACGTGCGCGAGCGTCCGGCGCCGCCCGCGGTCGACGCGCACCTGACCGCGGACATGGGGGAGGACGAGCTCAAGGCGACCCTCGCCCGTCTCGGCCTGCCCGTCCCCGTGGGCCGGGTCGCGGCCGACCGGGACGACGCCGTCACCGCCGTGGCCGAGGCCGGCGGTCGCGCCGTGCTCAAGGCCGTCGTGCCCGGGCTGCTGCACAAGTCCGACGCCGGAGGCGTCGTCCTCGACGTCACCGCCGAGCAGGCGCCCGAGGTCTTCGACCGGCTCGCCGCGATGGGCGGGGAGGTGCTCGTCGAGGAGCTGGTGCCCGGCGGCCTCGAGGCCCTCGTCGGCTCCACCGACAGCCCGCTGGGCCGGGTGCTCACCGTCGGCGTCGGGGGCGTGCTCACCGAGGTCGTCGCCGACGTCGCGCTCCGGCTGCTGCCCGTCGACCGGCAGGACGTCGAGGAGATGCTCGACGAGACCCGCCTGGGCCGGCTGCTCGCCGGTGTCCGAGGCCAGGGCCCCGCCGACCGTGCCGCGCTCGTCGACACGGTCCTGGCGGTCGCCGGCGTCGCCGCCACCCTGCCGCCGGGCGCCGAGCTCGACCTCAACCCCGTCACCGTCCTCGCGCAGGGCGACGGCGTGCGGATCCTCGACGCGGCCCTCGCCACGGCGGACGAAGCGGGAGACTGACCAGATGGACATCGGCACGCTGCTCACCCGCGCCGGCCACCGCTTCGGCGACCGGGTGGCCGTCGAGGGCACAGAACCCGGCGACCGGCGCACCTTCGCGCAGCTGGCCGACCGCGTCACCGCGATCGCCGGCGGGCTGCTCGCCCTCGGTCTGGAGCCCGGGGACCGGGTGCTGGACCTGCAGAGCAACAGCACGACCTACCTGGAGACCGACCTGGCGATCCGCGCCGCCGGCCTGGTGCGGGTCGCCCTCAACCACCGGCTGCACCCGAGCGACTGGGAGCGGATCGCCACCGACTCCGCCGCGCGCGGGCTGATCTACCACGAGCGGTTCGCCGACGACGTCGCCGCGGTGCGCGAGCAGGTGCCGCACGTCGTCGTGGTCGGCGACGGGCCCGAGACCTCCCTGGAGCAGCTCGTCGCCGGCGCCACCGCCGGCCGGCTCCCGGTGCGCGCGCCCGACGACCTGTGCGGGCTGCACTACTCCTCGGGGACGACCGGGCACCCCAAGGGCGCGCAGCGCACGCACCGCAACTGGTTCGCCTCCATCGTCAACATGACCCAGGACGTGCTCGGCGGGCCGCCGGACCCCGACGCCGACTGCTACGTCCACGCGGGCCCGGTCACGCACACGTCCGGCCTGTTCGTGCTGCCCTTCCTCGTCGCCGGCGCCCGGCAGATCGTGCTGCCGACCTGGGACCCGCAGACCTTCCTCGAGGCCGTCCTCGAGCGCGGCGCCACCCACACCGCGCTGGTGCCGACGATGGTCGCGCGCCTGCTGTCCCACGGCGCCACGCGGGAGGACCTGGCGGGGCTGAAGATGCTCGGCTACGCCGGCGCGCCGATGCCGCCGGAGCAGATGCGCCGCGCGCACGACGAGCTCACGCCCCACCTCGTCCAGTACTACGGCCTCGTCGAGGCCATCCCGCCCGTCACCGTCCTCGACGCCCCCGACCACGAGCGCGGCCTCACCTCCGACCCCGAGCTGCTCACCAGCGCCGGCCGCCCCGCGCTCGGCGTCGAGCTCGCCGTCGTCGACGAGGACGGCCGCCGCCTCCCGCCGGGCGAGGTCGGCGAGGTCATCACCCGTGGCGACCACGTCATGGCCGGCTACTACAACGCCGCCGAGCGCACCGACCTGTCCAAGGCGGTCGTCGACGGCTGGCTGCACACCGGCGACCTGGGCCGGCTGTCCGGGAGCGGACACCTGTGGCTCATCGACCGCAAGGGCGACATGATCATCAGTGGCGGCTACAACATCTATCCCCGCGAGGTCGAGGAGGTCATCGCCGAGGTGCCGGACGTGGCGCAGGTCGCGGTCGTCGGCGTCGCGGACTGCGACTGGGGCCAGCGCGTCGTCGCCTTCGTCACGCCCCGGTCCGGTGCGGGGGTGACCGAGGAGGCGGTGCGCGAGCACTGCGCGAGCCGGCTCGCGTCATACAAGAAGCCCAAGGAGGTCCGGGTCGTGCAGGAGTTCCCGCTCAACTCGACCGGCAAGATCGCCAAGAAGGTGCTCCGCGCACAGCTCGAGGAGGGTATGAGGTGAGCTGGGACGACCCGCACCTCCAGGTCGACTACGCCCCCGAGGGCGCCGAGCGGCCCGGCGAGTACCCCTACACCCGCGGCGTCAGCGACGAGCCGAAGGTCTGGATCATGGGGCAGTACGCCGGCTTCGGCACCGCCAAGGAGTCCAACGCGCGCTTCCGGGCGCTGCTCGACGCCGGCGTCACCGGCTTCTCCGTCGCGATGGACCTGCCCAGCCAGATGGGCATCGACTCCGACGACCCGCGGGCGGCCGGCGAGGTGGGCCGGGTCGGCGTGGCCATCGACAGCCTGGCCGACATCGAGGTGCTCATGGACGGCATCCCGCTGGAGGAGCTGTCCCAGGTGCGCACGACCGCCAACTCGATCGGCTACCTGTGGGCGGCGCTCTTCGTCGCGCTGGCCGAGAAGCGCGGCGTCCACCCGGACGAGTTCGGGATGTTCATCCAGAACGACGTGCTCAAGGAGTTCATCGCCCGCGGCACGCAGATCTTCCCGCCGCAGCCCTCGCTGCGGCTGGCCGTCGACTGCATCGAGCACGTCGCCCGCGAGACCCCGAGCTGGGTGCCGCTCGCCATGAGCGGCTACCACATCCGCGAGTCCGGGGCCTCGGCCACGCAGGAGATCGCCTTCACGTTCGCCAACGCGCGGGCCTACCTGGACGAGTGCGTGCGCCGCGGGGTGGACGTCGACCAGGTGGCGCCGACGCTGTTCACCTTCCTGGCGATCACCACCGACGTGCTGCCCGAGGTCGCGAAGTTCCGCGCGGCCCGACGGGTGTGGGCGCGGCTGATGCGGGAGCGCTACGGCGCGAAGGACCCGCGCAGCGAGCAGCTGCGGATCTTCGCCTTCACCGCCGGCTCGACCCTGACCGCGCAGCAGCCGATGAACAACGTGGTGCGCGCCTCCGTCGAGGCGACCGTCGCCGCGCTCGCGGGCGTGCAGACGCTGCACGTGTCGGCCTACGACGAGGCGCTCGGCGTGCCGACCGAGGCCGCGGCGACGCTGGCCCTGCGCACCCAACAGGTGGTCGCCTTCGAGACCGGGCTCACCACCACCCTCGACCCGCTCGCCGGCTCGTATGCCGTGGAGCAGCTCACCGACGAGCTCGAGGCGTCCATCTGGGCCCTGATGGACGACATCGAGGAGTGCGGCGGCGCGCTGGAGGCGATCGGGTCGGGCCGGTTCGCGCGCGACCTTTCCGAGGCGGCCTACCGGCTGGCCCAGCGGGTGGAGTCGGGGGAGAAGACCGTCGTCGGGGTCAACCGCTTCCCGGCCCCGACCGAGCCGCTGGAAGTCTTTGCGATCGACCCCGCGACCGAGGAGTCCCAGGCGGCCTCGGTGCGGAGGCTGCGTCAGACGCGGGACCAGGCGGCGGTGGAGGCTGCTCTGGAGCGGTTGCGGACCGACGTGCAGGCCGGGCGCTCGGTAATGCCGGCGACGATCGAGGCGGTCAAGGCCTACGCGACGCTCGGCGAGGTCGTGGCGGTGCTCAAGGAGGAGTTCGGCAGCTGGCAGCCGAGCGCGGAGTTCTGACCCGGACGCGGGGCTGGCGCTGCTCCGCGGAGCAGCGCCTCCCCACACCGACCGGCGACACGGTTGGCCCGCCGCCCGGTCGACGCAGGACGGGACCTGGCACCCGGTGATGCGGCGTGCCGCTCGACGCCCTCGTGCAGCTGGCCGCACCCACGAACGAGCGATCCGCGGCAGGAGCGGATGCCTACTGGTGGTGACGCAAGATGTTCAGAACCTGCCCATCAGGCGTTCGCACGAAGAAGCGTCGAACCCCCCACGGCTCGGTCGTCAGCGGGTGCACGACTTCGTAGCCGCGGCGGAGTGCTTCCTCGTAGGCCTCGTCCACGTCATCGACCGCGATGGAGACAGCGGGGACGTCCGCAGCTGACGCATCGTGCGTGAGGATCTGCAAGCTTGCCCCCGAAGGCGCGAGGTAACGCGCTACCCAGTCAAGGCCCATTTCTTGGCGCTCCAGGCCGAGGAAGCCGCCGTAGAACTCATCCGCCGCGGCGATGCTGTCGACGGGCAGGTCGGGAATGATGCGCACGACTCTCATGCGTCGAGGTTCGCAGGCCGCCCCCACCTCCGCAACACCCCGATGACACCAATGCCCAGAGTACGTGGTCCGGTGCCTCAACGAGGGACTGCTCGCGAAATCGTGTCGACGGGTGCACCCTAGGACATGGACGGTGTGTTGTCGGTGAGGTCGCCGTACGCAGATCACGACGCGATACGCCAAGGGCGTACGTGAGGTCGTCTAAGAGGGATCGGCGCCGGATGCTGGACGAGGCGGTCGCTTTGACCGGCTGGTAGGACACGCTCACCGGGGATCGTCGTGCACCACTTTGGTGGACTCCACTAAGAGGTACTCATGGCTGAGGAAGGTGCTGCCGACGAGAAGAAGGACCCTGCCCCTGGCACCGTGGAGGCCTGGGGCCGTTCCCCGGACAACCCGGTCGGGGGCTGGTACCGACTGCGCAAGGGATACCGCCGCAGATTCGGCATGTACCTTCCGCCGCTCCTCGAGGCGCTCGACCTCGCAGAACTAACTCACCAGGCCCGCAACAACCAGATCTGCGCCCGCTGAACCCGAATGCCGCGCTGCCGCCATGTGCCGCGGGAGTCAGCCTTCCTACTGGGACGTCCGCCCGGCGGCGGATGCGCGCGTTCGTCGGGGGCTTCGCTGGCAGCGTGGGGCTCAGTAGTTGCGTCACTCCTACATGGCCGGGGCATTGTCGCCGACCTCTGCCGCAGAATGGGGTATGCGAGTTCCTGTGTGGAAGCGCGCCCTCGCCGTGGTGGCCCCCGTGTGGGCCACCGTGCTCGGTGCCGCGATGGCCGTCCAGTGGGAACTGAGCGCCGGGGGTGCCTTCCACGAGATGCCTCCCGGAGCGTCGACCGTAGGCCGATGGATGGCAGAGACCCTCCCCCTCGTGGCCGGCGGACAGCCGGTGTGGTGGTGGCGCGGACCTTTCTTCCTCTCTCTCGCAGCAGCGCTTCCCTTCGTGTGGTCGGTCACCAGCTTGGTGCCATGGACGCTCGCGCGTTGGGGCACCCGCATCGGCCTTCTCGTGGCGACGGCGGCCATCGGCTTGGAGTACAGCACTCCGAGCTACGGCTGGTTGATCGACCTGGCGGCGCTGCTCCTGGCCATCGGAGGGACCGAGGCCTGCGGTGTCTCGGCACTGCGTCACGGGGTCCTGCCGAAACCAGTGGCGTGGTCGTTGATCTGCGCGCTGCCACTGACGGCGGTTGCTGGGTTCCTCGTCTTCTGGTACCTGCCGCCAGCGCTCACCGTTGGCCTCCTCATCAGCTGGGCACTGGCGGCCATCCTCGTCGCGGAACACAGCGGCACCGCCTTGATCAGTCGCTTCATACGTCGATTCTGGCTCAGCGGCATAGCCTTGCGTTCGCGGTCAGCGTCCCCCGCGGCCCGAGCAGTGCATCGTTGGCGCATCTGGTGGATGCCAGCACTCCGCAGTCAGTCGTACATTTCGTACGTTGCATCGTTGGTGCGAGAACAGGAGCCGACGTGAAGGTCATCAGGCGGGTGATCGTGTTCGACGCCAGCGATATCGAGGCCGAGAGCAGATTTTGGGCGGGCCTCCTGGGTGGTGAGGTGCACCGCGACGAGGACTGGCACAGCATCGTGGTCAACGGCGAGTGGGTGATGGGTGTGCAGCTCGCCCCCAACCACGCGGCCCCGGAATGGCCCAGCGGCCAACAACAGCAACAGGTGCACCTGGACCTGCACGTGGAGGACTTGGCGCAGGCCGGTCGGCTTGCGGTCGCTCTCGGAGGTCGCCAACTGCAGGCAGCGAAGAGACCAGCCGACAACCCCGATGGCAACGAGATGTTTGCTGTCTACGCCAGCCCAGCAGGCCACCCGCTCTGCTTCGGGGTGCACTGACACAGACCCGTGAATAACCCGGCCGAGGCGTGCCCGTGAGGGCGCGGGCGGAGACCGGCACGTCGTTCCGGACCGGAGGGTCAGGCGGCTGGGTCGATGACGACCATATGACCGAGCCGTTCCAGCTGTGCGGCGAGGCGGCGGGTGTGGGCTTCCTGGGTCCGGCGCGACACCCAGTGAGCGCCGAGGTCGCGGTAGGGCTCGTCGTTGATGAGCATGTGGTAGGCCGACACCAGGAACGAGTGCGCGACCGCGACCTGGCTTCTGCCCCGGCCGCGGCGTTTGGCCAGGCGGGTGTGCTGCGCGGCGAGGTAGTTCTTCCCGTGCCCTCGCGCCACCGATCCGGCGGCCTCGACGAGCATCGCGCAGAGCCACTTGTTGCCGTGCCGGGTGCCGGCCGGACGGGTCTTGCCCGCGGACTCGTACACGCCGGGGGCGATCCCGACCCAGGAGGCCAGGTGCGCGGCGGAAGGGAAGCGGGACATGTCCGCGCCGGTCTCGGCCACGATGACCTGCGTCCAGGGCGTTAGTGATGGCGGCGTGCCATAGCACAGAGAGCGAGCGCAGGATCAGCGGGCCTGTGGTGCGCTCCCCTGCGGCGGACTTCGAGGACCCGCAAGACTGGGACCATTAGCGGCATCGTGGCGCGGCCTGTTGCCCTTGCCGAGCAGGTGCAGCACCGGGTGGCCCCGCAGGACGTCGGTGTAGTCCTCGAGGCGCACGGCTGCGGCCTCGGAGACGCGCAGTGATTTGATCCCGAGCAGGTAGGCCAGTGCGCCGTGGTGGACGATGGTCTGGGCGACCTGAAGGAAGCGGATCAGCTCCAGCCGGTCCAGGCCCGGCCCTGGGTGCGGGACTTGTCCCGCTGGACTCTCGGGAGCCGGGCGTACACGGCCGGGTCGGCCGGGATGGTGCCGTCGATGTGCGCGAACCGGAAGTAGCCCCGGACGGCGTGCATCATCGTGTTGACAGGGCATGCGTTATGCGTGGCCCCGGAGTACCGGGCCAGGAACGAGACCGCCGCGAGCCGTGCGGCTCATCGAGGACGGCTGGAACGGCGGCACCGTCCTTGAGGTGGTCGTGGTGGACGTGGTCGCCTCCTGCGGCGACCTGGACTGGGGCCTCAGCGGTGCCCGCGGCTAGCGCGACGAGGCTCTGAACGACTTCGACGCTACGTCGAAGCGCACAAGCATCGCCTCCGGCGATGAGCACGCTATGACGCGCCCGCGCGACCGTGCCCGCCAGACATCAAACCAGTGGGATGACGGGCATAGGGTGGGTCGCCATGGATCCCGACCAGCCTGGGCTCTTTGAGCTGCCCGATCGCGAGACGCAACTTCCTGCCGAACGAGGGCACCGCGGGAGGACCCGAGAGGTGTAACGGACTTGGGACCTGCGGTCCCTGTGCCGGTCGCTGAGAATGGGGGTGTCGTCCGGCGACGTCGACACACACTGGTGCGGGTGAGCCCGTAGAGGTGTATGACGCGAGGTCCTCGGGTGTCGCTGGATTGTTGCTACGAGCACGCGGGTCTGTGTCCTGGCAGAGGGTCTTCCGGACGGCGTCGGGTCGCGATGGTCGCGGCCGATGACTGGGAAGGGAGCTGGGACAGATGCAAGTGCTCTTCGAGCGGGTGGCCGGGTTGGACGTCGGCAAGGACTCGGTGACGGTGTGCGTGCGCACCCCGGGAGCCCGGCGTGGCCGGCACGCGGAGACGCGCACGTTCAAGACGACGACCGGGTCGTTGCGGGTGATGCGGGACTGGCTGACCGAGTGCGGGGTCACGATCGCGGCGATGGAGTCGACCTCGACGTACTGAAAGCCGTTCTACTGCCTGGAGGAGGTGATGGAGGTGTGGTTGCTCAACGCCGCGCACATGAAGGCGGTGCCGGGTCGCAAGACCGACGTGCGGGACGCGGAGTGGATCGCCCAGCTGCTGGAGCACGGATTGCTGGCGCCCTCGTTCGTGCCGCCGCCGGGGATCCGCTCGCTGCGGATGCTGACCCGCTACCGGGTGCAGCTGATGGGCGACCGGACCCGGGAGTGCATCCGCCTGGAAATGATGCTGGAGGACGCCTCCATCAAGCTGTCATCGGTCGCGTCCACGCTGACCACGGTCTCGGCCCGGGCGATGCTGGCGGCGATGATCGCCGGGGAACGGGACCCGCTGGTGCTGGCCGAGCTGGCCAAGGGCAAGATGCGCCGCAAGATCCCCGACCTGGCCCAGGCGTTGGAGGGGCACTTCGACGCCCACCACGCCCAGCTGGCCCGCTCCATCCTGAACCGGCTGGACATGGTCGAGCAGGACCTGGTCGAGGCCGACGAGGCGATCACGGTCGCCTGCGCGCCGTGGGCTCACCAGATCGAGCTGTTGCAGACGATCCCTTCTGTCGGTGAACGCGTCGCCCAGGTGATCGTGGCTGAGACCGGAGCCGATATGTCGCGCTTTCCTTCCGCGGCGCACCTGGCCTCCTGGGCAGGGCTGGCACCCTCGGTGTACCAGTCAGCGGGCCGCACTCGACCCTCCGGTACCCGGCATGGCAACAAGTGGCTATGCGCGATGCTGGTCGAGTCCGCTGGCTCGGTGGGACGGATGAAGGGCAAGAACTATCTCGCGGCCCAGCACGCCCGCCTGACCAAGCGCCGCGGGGCGGGTCGGGCTCAGGTCGCGGTCGCGCACTCGATTCTGGTGTGCGCCTACCACATGCTCAAGAACGACGAGCCCTACCTTGACGTCGGTGCGGACTGGTTGGCCCGCCGCAACCAGTATACCGGAACGACGTGTCGGGCTCCGCCCGACGCGCTCCCGCGCACGCCCTGGCCCGGGTTATTCACGGGTCTGTGGGAACTGACCGCCACCGCGGAGATCACCATCACTGATCCTGCAGCCCTGCAGGCCGCGGCGCGGGCGGACGAGGGTGTCGTGATCGCCGCCTCGGGCGGAGACCTCGGCCTCGACGACGCCGAGGGTGAGGCACCGGATACCGCGCCCGGCGATGACGTCTTCGATGCACTTGCCTGGCTGATCTGGCCCAGTCATGGACTGGAGGGGGCGCTGGAGGCCGGCGCCCTGCGGATGCTGTCGGTGGAGAGCGAGGCCAGGGGCGACTCCGTCGATCACGGGACGGCCACGTGGAGCGTCACGGCCAAGCTCACTGACGTGCAGGCGCTGCGCCGGTTGGCCGCCCGGGCATGCCCGGACGAGGCAACGGAGATCTCGGCCAGCCTGGCGGTGGCCTGGCAGCGGGCAGCCGACCCGTTCGCGCCGCTGCGCTCGGTCGCCGGAATCACCTGGAAGCCGGGGCGAGTCCTCGTCGAGCACCTCCCGGCAAGGGCTAACCGGAATCCCTGAAGCCACGCAGAGCTGGCTCCATCCGGTGGGACCGCAACCCTCCAGGTCTTCTCGCGGCGGTGACGCGGGTGTACACCGAGCCGTAGCCCAGCCCTGGCGGCAGGTACAGTTCCGGGGCGATGATGGTCACCGATCTGCAGCACTTCCTCGACCTGCCCCTGGATGCACCAGGCCCCGCACGCCGGCTTGCCGAGCAGCTGGGCGACCTCGTCAGCGCGGCCACCGCAGGCGACGCGGGTACAGCTTGGGAGAGCGCGCTGCCATGTCGCCGCCGCCCCGGCCACCGTGCCTGCCCGGGCCGGATGGTTCTGCACCGCGACCTCGACGTCTCGGTTCCGATCCGTTGGCAGTGCAGCAGCTGCGCAGACCAGGGCCGCATCAGTAACTGGGCCGATTCACCGTTCGACCTGCGACCGCGACGGCTCGCTCGCGCCGAGCCCGTCCACCAGATCCTCATCCCCACCGAGGTGGCAGCGACGCTGCGCGAACTGAACCTGCTCGACGTCGACTCTCAACGGTTGGTGTTCCGGATCCATCCTCACGCCACCGGCAAGGTCGTCCTGCCTGCCACCGAAGACGGACTGGAGGAACTCATCGGGTCCCTCGCAGCCGAAGCCAACCACGAAACTGACATGCGTCGCCAGCGGCGACTCGACGTTGCCTTCGAAGCGCTCAACGCCGCAGCCGGCAGCAACGGAGCCTGACCGGTGGCCGTTCCAGAGCGACCGACACCTGACCATCGTCGAGCGGCGCGCGCCCTGGCGCGAGGACTTCGGACCCGAATGGACGAGCCTGCCCATCGCGCGCCTGCGATACACCGCAAAGGACAAGGCCTGGACCTTGTACTGGAGGGACCGCAACCTCCGCTTCCACCTGTACGACCGGGTCGGGTCCGCACGCACCATCGAGTCCCTCCTAGACGAGATAGACCGCGACCCCACCCACATCTTCTGGGGCTGACCAACCCTCGTAGCCAAGCCCTCTCCAACAGTGACCGATCAAGCGAGTCCAACATCCAACTTCTCGAGGTCTAGACGGACTTCGACAAGGCCTACAAATGGCGAAACGCGGCGGAAGGGGCTACGTCGAAGCGCTGGACTCTCGTCGAGGGCCCGCGCCGAGGGACGTTAGAGGTCCAGCAGCAGCGCGAGGGTCTCTCGGACCTCGCCGAGTACTACGGGGCCGACATTTCCGGTGCGGTGCTGGATACGCGAGGTGGCCACAGATCGCACGTGCTGGCACTGCGCCGAGGAACGCTCTGCAAGACGGTTGCCGTGATCAGGGTCGATGACCACTTCGGTGCTGCTGGACCGGATGGTGCGGGTCAGCGGCACTACCTGCACGACGTTCGGTCCACCCGCCAGCACCCGTGCGGCAGTGACGACGACCGCGGGACGATGTAGCCCCGCCTCGCTACCGGCCGGAGTGCCGAGGTCGAGCTCGACGACGTCACCCGGCGTCAGCATCGAGCCAGGCCGTCTCATCCTCAGTGAGATCTTCGGACAGGTCGCGGCCCATGCCGTCTTGGCGCAGCGCTCTCAGAGCGCTGCTCACCAACTCGTCGATCGTCTCGTGGCGCTCGGCCGCCAAGCGGGTGACCCGGGCGTGGGTGTCCCGGCTGATGCGTATCGTCGTCGTCTCGGCCATGTGGCAACGGTACGCCATGTAGATGATTCCGTCTACACGGCGGCTCGCCCTCCAACTGCTACCCACGACGCGAGTAAAAGCGCCCGGCTCGCGGCGAAGTGACGCGCTTGTCGGCTGCGGCGTGCAAGGGGTTTCGTGACTAACCAGCACGGGCGAAGCGGGGTGCAGTTGGCCATCCCGACCCGAGGGTTCCTTGTGGCCCGCCTGGTGACGCGCGTCCGCCGCGACGGTGTCGGGTCAGGTTAGGTCGATGGTTTCTGGGTTGCGCCATTCCGAGTTGGAGAGCTGTGTGATCCGCCAGCCTAGGGCCAGGCCTGCCGCCGCCCCGAGTGCGTACTTTAGACCGAGGACCGCGAGGACGCCGCCGGGGGCTACCACCTCGAGGACGAACGCCACGCCGGCGAGTCCGACGACCCAGAGTGGCACCAGCCGGCGACGGTAGAAGGCGATCGGGAGCAGGATCACCGACAGCCCGTACGCCACGACCAGCGGCATCACGAGCAGTCCGATCGCCGCATCGCCGTTGATACTGTCAAGAGTCTCGATTGCCGCGGCGCGGTCTGGTGCTGCGTCTACGACCTGGATCGTGATGAGGGAGAAGGTGGCGTAGGCGACGTGGCCGAGGGCGCCCATCACCCCGAAGAGGGCGGCGGCCCAGGCCAGCCGCCTCCCGCGGCCGCGGACCACCCGCGCGGCGCCGATCACGCCGACGACGAGCAGGATGGATGAGATGACGAGTACGACGGCCTCGACCGTCAGGCGGCCGGGGGCCGAGGACGCCACGTCGTACAGGCCAGTTGCCTGCCCGTCGTTCGGCGGCGCGATGAGTCCGCCGATGCCAACGAGCATGGCGGAGCCGGCGAGCGCCGCTGCCGTGACGATGCGATGGGCGTGTGAGGCGTGTGTGTCGACTGGACTTGTTGCGGACAACGCCTGTGGTTCGTTGCGCATGGGTTTGGCTCCTCATTGACGGAATCGGACCCGGTAAGTCCATCCGTTCTCGCTGGCTCGCGCGTCGGCCGCAGAGGCAGTTTCGGTAGCTCTTGGCTCCAAGAAATCGCGGAGCCTGTTCCATCCGCAGGTTGAGGGAGCTGGCCGCAAGGTGGATGCATCCCGCGGCGGTACCTGAGACGCTGATGGGCATGCGGTGGGTCGGTGATGGGCTCGACGTCCACTCCGTCAGCTCGTCGGTCCGGACGATGGGTGCGGAGCGTCGAGAGGACATCCTGCTCGCGGGAGTCATCGGACTCGCTGGCCTGGTCGAGGTGACGCTCGGGGCGGTCCCCGGCCACGCGTTGGTCGCGAACCTGTCCCTGCTGGTCATGACCGCTGCGCTGATAATACGGCGGCTGCGCCCGCGCACGTGCCTCACGCTCGTCCTGCTGGCGCTGACCGTCCAGTCATTCCTCGGCGTCGCCGTCAACGCCCAGCTGATGACGATCCCGTTCATCCTCGTCGCCGCCTATTCCGTCGGCGCGCACCTCGATCGGAAAGCCTCGGCCATCGGCCTCGCGATCGGCACCACGCTGGTCTCGGTTGCGATCGCGGCCACAGGCGTGGGCGGCTCCGACTACGGTTTCGGTCTGCTCCTCATCACTGGTCCGTGGATCGCTGGTGTCCTGGTCCGCGCGCGCGCCGGCGCGGAGGCGGAGGCGGTCGCCAGCGCGCAGCGCCGGACGAGACGGGCGGCCGACGACGAACGAGAGCGCATCGCCCGAGAGCTTCATGACATCGTCTCTCACGGCCTCTCTGCGATGGTCGTGCAGGCAGCTGCTGCCGCCGAGCTGATTGACTACTCACCCGAGGCTGCTCGTAAGGCCATGCACGAGGTCCAGGCGACAGGTGCTGAAGCGATGCTCGAGATGCGCCACATGTTGGGGCTGATGCGCGGAGGCGAGACTGCCGGACGCCGACCTCAACCGGCCCTCGATGACGTGCACGAGCTCATCGCCGCCGAGCAGGCCGTGGGTCACTCGGTGAGCCTGAGCGTCCAGGGCACACCTCGTGAGCTGCCGCGCGGGTTGGCTCTCTCGATCTTCCGGATCGTCCAGGAATCACTCACCAACGTGCGCAAGCACGCGAGCCGGAGCCGCTGCGAGGTGATCATCACCTACACCCCCGTCGCCCTACAGGTGGAGATCATCGACGACGGAGGCGGTCGTCCCCAGCGCCCGGAGAGTCCTGGCTTCGGGATCATCGGCATGAGCGAACGTGCCCGGCTCTATGGCGGGACACTCGAAGCCGGACCACGCTTGCCGGATGGCAGCTGGGTCGTCCGGGGCCGGTTCCCCTTGGAGCATCACGTGGGTGAGTCATGATTCGCGTCCTCGTCGTGGATGACCAGGCACTCGTGCGCGAAGGGTTCCAGGCAATCCTCGACTCTCAACCCGATTGCCAGGTCGTCGGCGCAGCGGAGGACGGGGTCGATGCTGTCGAGCAGACCCTTCGACTGACTCCGGACGTCGTCCTGATGGACATCAGGATGCCGCTGCTGGACGGCGTCGAGGCAACCCGTCGGATCTGTTCCGACCGGCACTGGACCGGACGGGTCATCGTGCTGACGACCTACGGGGCCGATGAGAACGTCTGGGACGCCTTCCACGCAGGCGCGTCGGGCTTCCTCCTGAAGACCACGACCGCCGGTGACCTCGTCCACGCGGTACGGTCCGTCGCCGCAGGGACGGAGCTGATCGCTCCCGACGTGACCAGGCAGCTGATGCGCCAGTTCATGGCCAAACCACGCCCCGGCGAAACAGCACCCGGACTCGCTGAGCTCACCGAGCGGGAGCGACAGGTGTTCGAGCACCTGGCCAACGGCCGCTCGAACGCCGACATAGCCCGCGTGATGTTCGTGTCCGAAGCCACGGTGAAGACACACATCAACCGGCTCTTCGCCAAGCTCGGAGTGCGTGACCGCGTGCAAGCAGTCATCTTCGCCTACGAGTCAGGATTCATCTCCCCCGGACAACGCGCTGAGCAATAGCAGCGAAGCGCGCGTCTATCTGGGCGGAACTGACGTGGCAGCCCGACTATACGCCGGCGACGTAGGCGGTGAGGAAGTGGACGCCGTGCCGGTCGAGGTTGCCGCGGGCTCGGTCGTAGTGCTCGGTGGTTCTGGGGTCAGCGTGCCGGGCGAGGATCTGGGCGTCGCGCAGGGGCACGCCGGCGTCCAGGGCGTTGGTGATGGCAGCGTGCCGAAGCGAGTGGGGGCTGATGTGCCTGGGGATACTCGCGCTCCTCGCGATGCGCTGCACCATCCGGTAGACGTCACGACGGTCGATCGGTCTCCCGGAGAGCGGTCGCAGGATCAGCGGCCCGGTGGTGCGCTCACCGCGGCAGGCCTCCAGGACCCGCAGGACGGGAACGGTCAGCGGCATGGTGGCGGGCTTGTTGCCCTTGCCAACCAGGTGCAGCACCCGGTGGCCTCGCAGCACGTCGGTGTAGTCCTCGATCCGCACCGCCGCGGCCTCGGAGGCACGCAGCGCGTTGACCCCGAGCAGGTAGGCCAGCGCGCCGTGGTGGACGGAGATCGTCTGAGCAACCTGCAGGAAACGGATCAGCTCCAGCCGGTCCAGGCCCTGAGTGCGCGACTCGTCCCGGTGGACCTTCGGGAGCCGGGCGTACACGGCCGGGTCGGCGGGGATGGTGCCGTCGATGTGGGCGAACCGGAAGTAGCCCCGGACGGCGTGCATCATCGTGTTCACCGAGGAGTCCATCAGGCCGGCGTCCCCGAGGTCACGGATGTAGAGCTCGACGTGGGCTCGCTGTATCCCGACCAACGGGTCCAACCCGTTGGTCCCGCACCAGGCGAACCAGCGACCCAGTTGCGCCCGGTACAGGGCATGCGTGGCCCCGGAATACCGCGCCAGGAACGAGACCGCTGCCAGCTGCGCGGCACTCATCGAGGACGGCTGGAACGGCAGGATCGTCTCGGAGCTGGACGTGGTGGACATGGTCGCCTCCTGCGGCGACCTCGTTGCGCCACTGTCGACGCCCGCCGCCAGCGCGACGAGGCACTGACCCCAACGACGCTACGCCGAACACTGGACCCGCCCGGCGATGAGACGTGCGACGGAGCGCGCGACCTTCCGTCAGACATCGGACCAGCGGAGCTGAGGGGCATAGGGTCGGTCGGCATGGATGCCGACCAGCCAGGTCTCTTTCAGCTGCCCGACCACCAGCCGCAGGTCCCTCCCCAGCCACCGCAGCGCGGGAAGAACCGGCAGGTGTGGCAACTGACCGCCACCGCAGAGGTCACCATCACTGATGCTTCTGCCCTGCAGGCCGCGGCGCGGTCGAACGAGGGCGTCGTGATCGCCGCCTCGGGCGGTGACCTCGGCGTCGAGGAGGCCGAGCGTGAGGCACCGGATGCCGCGCCCGACGATGACGTCTTCGATGCCCTTGCCTGGCTGATCTGGCCCAGCGATGGGCTGGAGGAGGCGGTGGAGGCCGGCGCCTTGCGGATCCTGTCGGTGGAGAGCGAGGCCAAGGGCGGCGACTCCGTCGACCACGGGACGGCGACCTGGAGTGTCACGGTCAAGCTCACTGACGTAGAGGCGTTGCGCCGGTTGGCCGTTCGGGCCTCCCCGGGCGAGGCAACAGAGATCTCGGCCAGCCTGCCGGTGGCCTGGCCACGAGCATGCGACCCGTTCGCGCCGCTGCGCTCGATCACCGGAATCACCTGGAGGCCGGGAGGAGTCGGCGTCGAGCACTGCCCCGCCAAAGCTGGCCGGAGCCACTGAGGCCACGGCGAGCTGGACTTCCTCTCCGGGGCCGCTACCGTCCATACCTACTCGCGGCGAAGTGATGCGGTCTCCTGATGACGTGACCCGCCGCGACGCTGGGGTGCTGCTGGGGTGCTGCCCTACCCGACAGAAGTGCGCCAACTAGGCTCTATTGTACAAAATCGCGGTTTATGCGGTACCGTTGATCCATGAGAGAGATCACTGTCAGCGACGCCCGAGCTCGACTGGCGGATGTCGTCGATGCCGCCCGCATCGGGCACGACCCGATCTACCTGACCCGTCGTGGCCGGCGGGTGGCTGCCGTGATCGATGCCAACGATCTGGACGGGTTGATCGCAGCCGCGGAGGACCTTGCCGACATCGAGGCCGCCCGGGCCGCCCGAGCCGAGCTGGACGAGGGCGAGACTGCCATCCCGTGGGATCAGGTCAAGGCCGACCTCGGCCTGGCATGACATATCGCGTCGAGGTCGCGCCTGCCGCGGTGCGCCAGCTGCGTAAGCTCAACCCAGATGCGCGGCGCCGCGTGCAGGCAGCGGTCGAGCTGCTCGCGGACCAACCCCGGCCCAATGCGGCGAAGAAACTCGTCGGTGGAAACGGTGAGTGGCGGGTTCGCACTGGCGACTACCGCATCATCTACGAGATCCGCGACGACGTCCTTCTCGTCCTGGTCGTGGCCGTCGGCCACAGACGCGACATCTACCAACGTCGCTGACGATCCACCGAGTCCCACTACGCCGGCGCAGGTCCGCTCGCGGCGAAATGACGCACTCCGCAACGATCGACCCAATGCCGATGAGTTCAGTGGGAAGCAAGCCCGGATATGGCAGACAAGAGACCAAGGCACACTCGTCCGGGCAAATGCTTCTACGACATCAAGAACGTCGTATCAGGGTCGTCGAAGGCTACAGCGACGTTGTAGCGCAGGAGGGTCCTGATGAAGTACACAGACACTGAACACGTAACCCGGGTGCTCATCGATTACGGGAGGGACTCTCGGTGCCGCGAGCGGTCCGGTGCGGGCGCGACGCGGGTTGTTGTACGATCCCGGCATCCGTGGACTGAGGGAGCACGACGTGGTGGACGAAGAAGGGGCCGAACTTGCGCGCATGCGTGAGGCGGAGGCCAAGCGAAAGAGCCGGAGTAAATTAATCGGCGGAGTCGCGGCGGGAGTGGTGCTGCTGGGTGGAGGCGTACTCGTCGGCTCAACCCTGGGCGACGGCGAGACCGAGCCCGGAGCCGAGCAAACCCCACCTGTATCAACCGCGTCGGCTGGGGTCCAGCCAAGCGCCCCTGTCGAAATCGACCCGCCCAGCCCGGCCGGTGGAGAGGTGGTTGACCCAACAGCCAGCGATACTGAGCCGGCAGCTGTCGACTTCAGATTTGCAACTGAACGGGTGCCGTACTTTCATGACGGTGGGGACATCAGCCAGATGCGAGCCTTCTACGCGGGCCTGGACCACGATTGGATACTAGGTTCCGCACCGGAAGCAGGGCGTAATTATGTCGAAAACTTCCTGGTCGAGAGGGGCGCATCGACGCCTCTTGCCCACCACGCCGACTTGATAGATCGTGAAGACAACACGTGGCTGGCTGACTTAGAGACCCCTGGTGGGGGGACGGAATCGGTTGAAATCGCGGTGGCAGCTGGTGAAAATATCACTGCCGTCCTAAACGTCTATCTCGTCAACAAGGATGAGCTAGGCATAGATATCGATCGGGTAATGCCAGAATCACAAAGGATATTCGATGCTATGGGTACCTATCTGATACGGGGCATGGCAGAGACAGGCGAAGACCGCACACTTTGTGAGGATGAATTCGACTGTCCGTCGGCGCTCGACCACGCTGGTCTCCGGCAGATGATCGCCACGGCTGACGCCTTGCCGGCTGACAGCGTTGTCCTTGGCGCTCAGATCAATTTCTTCCCTGATGAGCGAAATCGACATGACGACATCACGCTCCACTACATCGATGGTGCGACCAGTGAACTACTCACCGCCGAATTTTCGGTCGATAATCGCTTCATGTTGTACCCACTAGAAGTGCCCTTTACTAGCGACTCGATGGCCAACGCCATAAATCAAAACTACTTAGGTGCGCCGAATGGTGACGGCGACATAGCTCAAATTTACATGGAGAATGAGGACGCGATCCATGATAAGATCGGCAATCGACCGCTAAACTAGCTGAATAGATTGCCCATCCTCGTTCTTTCGTGGGTCGCCGTCGGCCGTGGTGTGACGGCGTTGCAGGAGATGTCGGGGGGTAGTTCTGGCACTGGGGTAGGACAGAGTTCCGGACGGCCTTCCGCGACGTCAGTTTTCCATGGTCCCAGGCGGTGTGCTAGCTGGTCGGGACAGGATGAGCGCTGATGGGTCAGGGAGGGGCGAGGGCGGTCAGGTGCTCCACCTGTCTGGGACGAGGTTGGCGACCGGCGCGTTTTCTGCGAGCCAGAGGTTCCGTTGGATACGGAGGGAGCACACAGTCCGGGCGCCAAGACGCGTCCCTATGCGGCGGATTGACGCACGCCGAAACGACCGACCGGCGGCAGAGGCGGGCGTCCGCTGTGATCCGCCTGTTGACATGCGAGCAGGGCCGCAGAACACTGAGGTGACCCACTTTCGTGCTTACAGGGAGGTCGTCATGGATCGTCATTACCGCACTCGCCGCGCTCTTGGATGTGTCGCGATTGCATTGGGCTTGGGCGCTGTAGGACCGGTTACCGCTTTGGCCGTGCCTCCCGCGGGGGGACAGTGCCTGGGCCCGTGGGTGGAAAACACCACCTTGGTGAACCCGGACAATCCGGGATTCTTTACAATCCGGGATTCTTTGACACCATCGACAAGAACGGGGACGGGGTGATCTGTATCAAGGACTGGACAGGGCCAGACCCGGACCCTGACGTCGGCTTCTTGGCCATTGACAATACGGGGCGACACAACAGGTAGCCGAACGCTCGGCCCCTGCCGACTCCTTGTCCGAGCCGTGGGGTTCGGCGGCTGCCCCCAGGACTCCTGACATAGCGGTGATCTGATCGGCGTGTTTCCTGCGGAATGTGCTGGTGTTGACGGCTCTCATGTAAGATAATCCTTTCGTAGAGTAGTCGGGGTTTCCTCGCACCTCTCCCTGCACGCCAACCCAGGTGCCTACGCGCTGGTCACCTGCGGCCTGTGATGACCCCTGAGGCCCCACACGCAGGTACATCATCCTGGGCGGATCTGACGTAGTCGGCCGCGTACCTATACGCCGGCGACGTAGGCGGTGAGGAAGTGGACGCCGTGGCGGTCGAGGTTGCCGCGGGCTCGGTCGTAGTGCTCGGTGGTTCTGGGGTCAGCGTGACGGGCGAGGATCTGGGCGTCGCGCAGGGGCACGCCGGCGTCCAGGGCGTTGGTGATGGCGGCGTGCCGTAGCGAGTGGGGGCTGATGTGCCTGGGGATCCGCGCGCTCCTCGCGATGCGCTGCACCATCCGGTAGACGTCACGACGGTCGATCGGTCTCCCGGAGAGCGGTCGCAGGATCAGCGGCCCGGTGGTGCGCTCACCGCGGCAGGCCTCCAGGACCCGCAGGACGGGAACGGTCAGCGGCATGGTGGCGGGCTTGTTGCCCTTGCCAACCAGGTGCAGCACCCGGTGGCCGCGCAGGACGTCGGTGTAGTCCTCGATGCGAACGGCCGCGGCCTCGGAGGCGCGCAGGGCGTTGATCCCGAGCAGGTAGGCCAGCGCGCCGTGGTGGACGGAGATCGTCTGGGCGACCTGGAGGAAGCGGATCAGCTCCAGCCGGTCCAGGCCCTGGGTGCGCGACTCGTCCCGGTGGACCTTCGGGAGCCGGGCGTACACGGCCGGGTCGGCGGGGATGGTGCCGTCGATGTGCGCGAACCGGAAGTACCCGCGCACGGCGTGCATCATCGTGTTCACCGAGGAGTCCATCAGGCCGGCGTCCCCGAGGTCACGGATGTAGAGCTCGACGTGCGCACG
The DNA here is from genome assembly GCF_003351765.1 of Ornithinimicrobium avium. NCBI lineage: Bacteria > Bacillati > Actinomycetota > Actinomycetes > Micrococcales > Ornithinimicrobiaceae > Ornithinimicrobium > Ornithinimicrobium avium. Next base: position 2,419,890 of record NZ_CP031229.1, on the reverse strand, counting down.
CTGTATCCCGACCAACGGGTCCAACGCGTTGGTCTCGCACCAGGCGAACCAGCGACCCAGATGTGCCCGGTACAGGGCGTGAGTCGCTCCGGAGTAGCGAGCCAAGAACGAGACCGCTGCCAGTTGCGCAGGGCTCATCGAGGACGGCTGGAACGGCAGTGCCGCGGTGGAGCTGGTCGTGGTGGACATGGTCGCCTCCTGCGGCGACCTCGTAGGGCCACTGTCGACGCCCGCCGCCAGCGCGACGAGGCACTGACCCCAACGACGCTACGGCGCCCGACTCCGCGTCCGCTCGCGGCGGAATGACGCACCGGTCGGACTCGCTGACTCGCGACAAGCGAGTCCGCGGGAAAAGGACGTGCCCACCCGGGTCGCTTACGGATGGGTTACCAAGCTGGCGTAGTACTTGCTTGGATGGTCCCTACTGGAGGCGGCTCCATGTCGGTGATTGCTTATGCTTCTCTCCGTGGCGCAGCAGTCCGTAGGCGTTCCTAATCTTGAAGACGAATCCAATCAAAGTTCCCAGCAGGGCAACAACTCCGACGTACCAGCGAGCGTAAGGATTGGCCCAGTCAATGCCCTCGGCAAAACCACCTGGATCCGGGCTCGCCCGTGAGACCTGAGTCAAAATCCACTCTTGATAGTCGATAACATAGTTCAGCACATAGAAGTTCACGACTGCAATCGCCAAGGCGCCGACACCACCAATCTTGAGCCCGAGGTCCCTCAGGCCGATCCAGCAGATTGAGCCGAGACCTACAGCGAAAGCGATTGCCCCCGTGAAGGCGATGAACTTGACGATCGTCTCGAACCACACCATAGGAAGGCCCAAGAGTAGGCAAAGGAGAAAGGAAAGGCGGGCAAGCAACACGCTGAGCACGAGGTCGCCAACTGCAACGCCCGCGAGCTTCGGTAGCAGTCTCCATTGCCCAACACGCAATAGATACGCGTCCCACAGGCGGGAAGCCTCCCTCCAACTGCCCCACGCGCGCTTTACCATACCCTCTCCCGCAACGCAAATGATTCTTCAACGCTTAGTGCCGCAAACAGGCGCCGAGTGGCGTTGGGGTAGGTGGGGCGGCAGTAAGAGCGACGCCTGCGGCAGGTGCGGCCGCTTGCCGGGAGGCTTGCCGTGCGGTGACCGTCGACGGGCGCTGTGCATTGAGCCATGCCGAGATGCTAGAGACGGGCTCCGACAAGCCCTGCCACCCGAGCGTCGACCGTTGGCCTGCACGTGCACGAGAGGACAGCATCGGCTGGTCCCCCTCGACCGGCCACGCATGCCACTTGCGGCGAAATGACACGCCGAAGTTCGGTGGCGGGTGCTCATTCGGGCCTGACACCGCACGGCGCGTGGGTGTGGCACGGAACTTAAGTCGCTGATTGACACAACGAACTGATACGCGCTAGGACGGCAGCCCATGTGCGGGCACTACACTTGCCTGATGGGATGGGATGTCACCGAGGCAGCAACTGCCCACAGTACGCTATCTGGCGTCCTGGCAAGCATCATCTTGGTGCTGATGTCGATTATTGCTGAGCGGTCCTGGAAGGCTGCCCCCAACTCTACCGAAGGCGACAAGACGAGAATCGCGCAGGTCCTCAAACTCCTGCTAATGGCCTGCGTCTTCTTGATACTCGCCGCCATCATCTGGGGCGGCCTAACTGGGCATCCTAGCCTCAGTGACCTTGGCGAATTTGCACGGGAGTCTCAGGACTCAGACCTGCTCTCTCGAGCAGTAGCGCGAAGCAGCGCAGTCGGGGCCATGGCGGTTATATTAATGGCGGCTGGGGCGTTAGCCCTCTTCGCTGGTGCGCTTGAAGCGATGGGAAGGACGCCGACATTTGGCTCTGACCGACTTCTGGCTGAGGTATTCATGGCACTCGTCGCTTTCGCTGCCTACGAGGTATCCGTATTCACAGTGTTCGCACTCAACGCCTACGGGATCGAGAGATCGATCGTCCCGACCTCCTTGTATGTCTTCGTTGTCGTTTGGCTCGGATGCCGCGGCAGCACTCGCGTGGTTCGAACCTGGAAGACTCCACCTAGTGTAAGGGAGCGCACTCTCTTGCGGCGCCTTCGCATGTGCGGCGTTACGACCGGTGGGTTCGTTATCTGTGCCTATATTCTTTCTCCAGTACCGTCGGCACTGGAGACCTTCCCTGAGTTTGGAAGAGTCGACTCATTGTCCTTGATCTTCCTAGTAGCCGCAGGGCTAGCGTTCTGCCTTTATGGAATCGCGATAGCGAACTTCGTTAGAACGTCTGGGCTCGAGCACTGAACGCCACTTTGAGTGTGGCAGAGGGCCACCGTCCATCACCGGTCGCCCCCACAAGGCAAGCTGCTACGCGGACCAATTCCTGCTTCGCTCGCAACGGCCGAGCAGGCGGACCCAAACTGGCTGCAATGGGGAAGAGCAGTTAGTCGCGGCGGAATGACGCACCGATGACGAGTCGCCCGAGACCGTGCCCTGGGGGTGTGTCGGTCCGCAAGACTACCGTTTGACAACATCGGGAGGGCCGCCGACCGATATCCATGTTCCGGCGGCGAGCGAGAAGGCGAGAATGATGGATAAGACTGCTTTGAAAGCACGGCTTAGGGGCACCGACCAGTTCAAGTTGCTGGCAGCCGTAGCTGAAGCCGTGGGCGACAACCCGGGAGACGAACCTAACGAGTACGTTTCTACCGAATCTGCAGGGAAGTCGGTGGGGCTCGGTACTCGCGACGTGATGGAGCACACGAGAGACCTTGAGGCCCTCGGTCTTCTCCGGTCAAGCGGCCGGATGAGTGGCGGTCACCAACCAACGGCGATGGGGAGGACGGTTGTGAGGGAACTGCAGGAATCGCAGGCGACCGGTCAGGACCGCTACGACCACACGGCTCGTGAGATCCTGCGCCACATGGCCGAGAAGGGCCAGGACGTCACGTGGACCGAGGTCGCTTCATGGAACCTGCACATGCCCGGGCTACCGGAAGTCACGGAGCAGGAACGCGAAACGTGCATGAAAGTCCTCGAATCTCAGGGGTATATCCACGGGTTCCACAGCGCCCAGCAGGACTTCGTGCGAACCAGGCTGGAACCGAAGGGTCGAGTAGTCCTTGGTAGGCCTGACGTGTCGCTGACCGGTTCGCTGTTCTCGGGTTCATCGTCGGTGACGTACGACCAGCGCAGCGGAGTACATGGCTCGTTCACGAACCATGGCGGGAACGTTCAGATCGGCGATCAGAATGTAATGGTCGCTCCGATCAGCAACGACCAGAGGCAGCAAGTTCTGGCCGACGTCCAAGCGGTGCGGGCCTTGCTAGATGCCAACCCGGAGTATGACGCGACAGCCCGTGCGAAGGTAGTTGAGAGTCTGGACGAAATCGAGGCGGAGGCGAACGGCCCTCGCGACCCGGGTGTGATCAGGCGACTCGCGGAGAACGCGTCCGGCGCGGCGGTGGCCGCGCTCGGCTCATCTGGCGGGATCGCGATCGCGGAGGCCTTGGGCAGACTGCTGACTACGCTCGGCTGACCAACTGAGAGGACGACTGCCCTCCGGTGGTTTGGGGGGGCCGTTGTCGTGCTTGACGACAACATTTCTCATTGTTCTTTCGAGTTAGGAATTCGGGAACTTTAATCGACTGACGGCACTTGGTCGCAGGCGTCCCGGGGGCTGCCTCGGAATGTGAACGTTGGAGCCTCCGCCTAATGTGGACCCATTCCTAGCTGTCCTCGGCGAGGTCGTTCTTAGCCCATTCTGGGCGGAAGGACGCGTCCCATAGTGGGCGGAATGACGCACCCTCCTCGCGTGTATCGGGCGGTCGGGTGGGAGTTCTTGCAGAGCCCCAGGATCAGAGGCCACCCTGCCTGCTCAAGCGCGGGGCACCTCGACCATGACCGCCGTGCCCTGGCCCACCCCGATGCACGCGGCGGCCACGCCGACGCCACCGCCGCGCCGACGCAGCTCTCGTGCCAGGTCGACCACGACGCGCGGTGCGCTCGCGCCAAGGGGATGCCCGATCGCGATCGCGCCGCCGTTGACGTTGACGATCGAGGGGTCGAGCTCGGGCAGGTCGTGCAGGACCGAGAGCACCATCGCCGCGAACGCCTCGTTGACCTCCCACAGGTCGACGTCGTCGAAGCCGACCCCGGTCCGCTCCAGCAGCTGCCGCACCGCCGGCACCGGCGCCACCGCGAAGAGCTCGGGCGAGAGCGCGACCGTCCGCGACCCGACGATCCGCGCGAGCGGCTCCACGTCCAGCTCCTCGGCGACCTCTGCCGTGCCGACCAGCGCCGCCAGGGCGCCGTCGTTGATCGGCGAGGAGTTGCCGGCCGTGACCGTCCCGTCCGGCGTGAAGGCCGGCCGCAGGGCGCCGAGGGTCTCCATCGAGGCCTCCGGGCGCAGCGACTCGTCGCGCTCCACGCCCTCCAGCGGTACGACGAACCCGTCGTGCAGGCCTGCCTCGAAGGCGGCGTGGACGCGCTGGTGGGAGCGCACGGCATACTCGTCCATCTCCTCCCGGTCGATGCCCCGAGCGGTCGCGACGGCCTCCGCGCTGGCGCCCAGCGACGCCGTCCACGCCTCGGGGAAAGCGGGGTTGACCATCCGCCACCCGACCGTGCTCTGGTGCAGCTCCATCCGCCGGGGGAGCGCCTCGTCAGGCTTGGGCAGGACGTACGGCGCGCGGCTCATCCCCTCCACGCCGCCGGCGACGACGAGCCGGGCGTCGCCGACCGCGACGGCCCGGGCGGCCTGGACCAGCGCCTCCGAGCCGGACGCGCACAGCCGGTTCGTCGTGGCGCCGGGCACCGTGACCGGCAGGCCCGCCAGGAGCGCGGCCATCCGGGCGACGTTGCGGTTCTCCTCGCCGGCGCCGTTGGTGTTGCCGTAGTAGACGTCCTCGATCCTCGCCGGGTCCAGCCCCGGGTGGCGCGCCACGAGCTCGCGCAGCGGCGTGGCCGCGAGGTCGTCGGTGCGCACGTGGGACAGGCCGCCGCGCAGCTTGCCGAACGGCGTGCGCACGGCGTCGAGGAGGAACACCTCTTGTCCGAGCATGAGTCCATCTTGCCGTGCACACTGGGCGGATGAGCGAGCTGCTCCGGTATGGCGTGCACGATGACCAGGTGCTCGAGCTCCACGAGCCCGGACCGACGGCGCACGGCGACGGCCCGACGGGCGTCGCGGTGCTGGTGCACGGCGGCTACTGGCGGGCGAGGTTCACCTGCGATCTCATGGCCCCGATGGCCGCGGACCTCGTGCGGCGGGGCTGGGCGGTGGCCAACGTGGAGTACCGCCGCGTCGGTGCCGGCGGCAGCTGGCCGGTGATCCTCGACGACGCCCGCGCCGGGGTCGACCTGGCGGTGGTCACGGCCAGCGAGCGCGGGTGGTCCGGTCCGGTGGTGACGGTCGGCCACTCGGTCGGCGGGCAGCTCGCCCTGCTCACGGCGGAGCGCGGCGTCGACGGGGTGGTGGCGCTCGCGCCGGTCACCGACCTGCCCCGGACCCGCCGGGAGCACCTCGGCGACGACGCGGTGGAGGAGCTGGTCGCCGCCTCGCCCGGCCAGGAGGAGTCGCTGCTGCGCGACGGGTCCGCGCTCGGCCAGCTCCCCGTCGGCGTGCCGGTCCTCGTCGTGCACGGCGACGCCGACGTGCGGGTGCCCCTGGCCCACAGCCAGGACTACGTCGCGGCGGCCCGCTCCGCCGGCGACGACGTGGAGCTGCGCACGCTCCCCGGCGTCGACCACCTGGCGCTCATCGCGGCGGACGCGCCCTGGTGGGAGGACACCGTCGCGTGGATGTCGGCGCTCCGGCCTCGACGCCGTCAGCACCTTGCCGGTCAGAGCATGACGCGCTGGGACTTCAAATACGACTGGGCCGGCCCGCTGGGTGCCCACCAGATCGCGGACCTACGGGCACTGGTCGATGTGAGTGACCCGGCGGTGTCGTCCGCCGTCGAGCGGTGGCTGAAGGTCCTGGAGCGCGTGTCGGTGACCCACCTGCCTGGTGAGGTCTACGGCCTCGGCGGTGCGAAGGTCACGGTCGAGCGCGAGGTGGACGGAGAGCTGACCCTTGCGCTGCGCTCCGGAGGTGACGACGCCTTCGACTCCATCGGGTCCGCCGCCGACGCCCTGCACGACGCCGTAGCCGACGGCGGCGGTGCGCGCATCCGCTGGATCGAACTGCCCTACGAACCAGCCTTCACCTAGACCACTGGTGGCTGCGTCGATCTCGTGGCGTCCGGTGACGATCTCCGGCCCAGCGCCCGGCGTCCTACGAGCAGGCCGCCTCCCGCAGCGCCGCCAGCCCGGCCAGGTCGCCCTCGCCGAGCTCGCTCTGGCCGGAGTTCTCCGCCGCCATGAGCTGCGTCGTGTCCTCGGTGTGGCCCAGCCCGAGCACGTGCAGCAGCTCGTGGACGAGCAGCACCTCCAGGTCGATGCCGCCGAAGCCCAGCCAGCCGCCGTCGTCGGTGTCCACCACCACGGAGCCACCGACGGCACGGCCGCCACCACCGGGCCCGGTCAGGTAGGTCGACCCGCCCAGCCCTGCCACCGTGCCCTCCAGGCCGGGCACCTCCTCCTCGTCGGCCCAGCCCAGCAGCACGGTCCGGCGGTGCCGGTCGTCGAAGTCCCGGTCCGTCGTCTCCCCGGTCACCTCGAACGTGAAGCCGCTGGCCTCGTTGACCCGGGCGACCGCGGAGGTGAGCGGCTCGGCATACCCCCTGGGTGCCCCCTCGGGGTTGACCTCGATCTCGATGCGGGCGTCGCAGCCCCAGGTGACGGGACTGCCGGAGGAGGAGGTGATCATGAACGAGTAGCCCTCGCCGCCCGAGCCGGCCTCGCCGTCGTGCGGGTCCACGACGGTGGCCTCCCACAGGTCGGCCAGGTCCATCTGCGGCGAGGCTGCGACGGCGCCCACGATGACCGCCCCGACGACCACGAGGGTGCCGAGCACGGTCGCGCACCCGGCCCTGCCCTCGCTCCTGCCCATCGTCCCAGTGTCGCCGCCGCCGGGTGGGCGGCGCTCAGGTGCCGATCCGCGCCTGGGCGTCGAGGCGCTGGAGCAGGTCGTGCGCGGCCAGCTCCACCGCCTTGTGCCGCCACTGCGCTGCCCGGAACACGCAGGCGATGAGCGCCGAGCGGTGCACGCGCCGGAAGTCGCCGTACCCGAAGGCGTAGCGTCCCTTGGTCAGATCGGTCGCGCCTACGGTGAGACCGAGGTGCCAGGCGGCGTACTCCTCCATGCTGTGCCGCTCCAGGTAGGCGTTCTGCGCTGCGGCGTCCGGCTGGACCTCCGACCACTCGCTGTCCAGGACGTACTGCCGCGCCTCGATCAACCCCCGGCAGCGCGCCACGCCCGCCTCGTTCACCTCGTAGGTGGCCATCCTCACATCGTGCCTGCCCTACCGGTCCCGCGCCAGACGGGGCAAGGTAGGGACATGAGCACCGACGCCACCACCGCATACCGGGCAGCCCGTGACCAGCTCCTGTCGCTCCAGGGCGACCCGGAGCGCGCGCGTGCCGAGTTCCGCTACCCCGACGTGGGGAGGCGCTTCAACTGGGCGGTCGACTGGTTCGACGCGTTCGCGCGTGGCAACCACGGGCCCGGGCTGGTGATCGTCGAGGAGGACGGGACCGACCAGACGCTGACCTTCGACCAGATCGCGCACCGCTCCGACCAGGTCGCGGCCTTCCTCGCGGGGCTGGGGGTGGGCAGGGGCGACAGCGTCATCGTCATGCTCGGCAACCAGATCGAGCTGTGGGACACGATGCTCGGCATCATCAAGCTCGGCGCCGTCCTCATGCCGACCACCACCGCGGCCGGGCCGGCCGACCTGCGCGACCGGATCGAGCGGGGCGGGGCCAAGGTCGTGATCGCCAACCCCGCGGACACCGCCAAGTTCGAGACCGTCCCGGGGGACTACCTCAGGGTGAGCGTCGGGGAGGTGGAGGGGTGGACCGACCTGCGCACGGCCTACACCCTCGACGCCGCACCGACCGTGCACCCGGGGACGGGACCGGACGACCGGCTGCTGCTCTACTTCACCTCCGGCACCACGAGCCGGCCCAAGCTGGTGGAGCACACCCAGGTGTCCTACCCGGTCGGGCACCTGTCCACGATGGCGTGGCTCGGCGCGCGGCCCGGTGACGTGCACCTCAACATCTCCAGCCCCGGCTGGGCCAAGCACGCCTGGTCCTGCTTCTTCGCGCCGTGGATCGCCGAGGCGACGGTGATGGTCTACAACTACTCCCGCTTCGACGCCGCTGCGCTGCTGAAGGTGCTGCGGGCCTACCGGGTGACGACCTTCTGCGCGCCGCCGACGGTGTGGCGGATGCTCATCAACGCCGACCTGTCCGGCGGGCCGGGCGCGCTGCGCGAGGTCATCGGCGCCGGCGAGCCGCTCAACCCCGAGGTCATCTCCCAGGTGAGCAAGCACTGGGGCCTGACGCTGCGGGACGGCTACGGGCAGACCGAGACGACCGCGCAGATCGGCAACATGCCGGGGGACCGGGTCAAGCCGGGCTCGATGGGCAAGGCGCTGCCCGGTATGCCGTGCGTGCTGGTCAGCGTCGAGACCGGCGAGGTCGTCGAGGGGCCGGGGGAGGGCGAGCTGTGCCTGGACCTGTCGGCGCACCCGGTCGCGCTGATGACCGGCTACCAGGGCGACGACCAGCGCAACACCGAGGCGATGGCCGGCGGCTTCTACCACACCGGTGACGTCGCCCAGCGGGACGCGAGCGGGATGGTCACCTACGTCGGACGCACCGACGACGTGTTCAAGGCCAGCGACTACAAGATCAGCCCCTTCGAGCTGGAGTCGGTCCTCATCGAGCACCCGGCGGTCGCCGAGGCCGCGGTCGTGCCGACCCCCGACGAGGTGCGCCTCGCGGTGCCCAAGGCCTACATCGCGCTGGCGCCGGGCCACGAGCCCACGCGGGAGACCGCCTACGCGATCCTCAAGCACGCGCGCGAGCACCTGGCCCCGTGGCAGCGGGTGCGGCGGGTCGAGTTCTACGAGCTGCCCAAGACGATCTCCGGCAAGATCCGCCGGGTCGAGCTGCGGGCCCGCGAGGAGGAGCTCGCCGCCGAGGCCGTGCGCCCCGGGACCGTCGGGGCGGTCACCCAGGAGTACCGCGACTCCGACTTCCCCGAGCTGCGCGGGCAGTAGGTCGCGCGTGACGGACGACTCCGAAGTGCTCAGCCCCGAGGCGGTCGAGCTGCTGGCGGCCGCCCCGGTGCGGCCCGAGCGCGCCGAGCTCTCGGTGGAGGAGAACCGCGCCGCCATGCTCGAGGCGATCAGCTCCTTCGGGCCGGGCGCGCAGCTGTGGTCGGTGCGCGACGACGAGGTGGCCGGCAGGTCCGGTGCGGTGCCGGTCCGCGTCTACCTCCCCGCGCCGGACCCGTCTGGCGTGCTGGTCTTCCTGCACGGCGGCGGCTGGGCGCTCGGCGACCTCGACACCCACGACGCCCTGTGCCGCGACCTGGCCGACGGGGCGGGCTGCGCGGTGGTCTCCGTGGACTACCGGCAGCCGCCCGAGCGCCCGTTCCCGGCCGCGGTCGAGGACGTGCTCGACGTCGTCGGGGCGCTGCTGGAGGACCGCGCCGGCCTCGAGCTCGACGGGCTCCCGGTCGCCGTCGGCGGGGACAGCGCCGGCGGCAACCTCGCGGCGGTGGCGGCCCAGCAGCTGCGCGGCCATCCTCGTCTGCTCCACCAGGTGCTGCTCGTGCCGGTGACCGACGCACGGCCCGAGGAGTGGGGCAGCTACGCCCGCTTCGGGCACGGTCCGGCGCTCACCCGGCGCGACATGGACTGGTACTACGAGCAGTACCTCCCGCACGGCACCGACCCCGACGACCCCCTGCTCGCGCCGCTGCGCGCCGCCGACCTCTCCGGGGTCGCTCCCGCGACCTTCGTCACGGCCGGGTGCGACGTCCTCCGCGACGAGGGCGAGGCGTATGCCGCGCGCCTCCGCGACGCCGGCGTCCCCGTCGGGGTGCACCGCGCCGCCGGGATGTTCCACACGTTCCTGCTCTACGGGGACCGGCTGGCCGCGGGTCGGGAGGCGCGGGGGTATGTGGTGGAGCGGCTCAGGCAGGCGCTCACCGGGTGACCCGGTCGCCGGGCGGGCGCAGGTAGGGTTGGCGCTGCCGGTCCGGCCCGCAGGGCCGGCGCAGGGGGCCCTGAGGTGCAGCCGGTGCTCCTTCTCGCCCCACAGCTCTGCCTGAGGAGTCCCATGGAGTTCGCCCGTCCCGTCCTGATCGTCTCCGCGATCGTGCTGGTCCTCCTGGTCCTGGCCGTCGTCGCCTTCGTCTACGCCAAGGTGCGCTTCAAGATCGCCACGCCCGACGAGGCGCTGATCATCACCGGCCGCAAGAGCGGGACCCCGGTGATCAACCCGGAGACCGGGGAGGAGAGCACCGACCTGTCCGGGCAGCGCGTCGTGATCGGTGGCGGCACCTTCGTCAAGCCCGTCTTCGAGCAGGTCGCCCGCCTCTCCCTCGCCTCGCAGAGCTTCTCGGTGACCGCCGAGGACGCCACGACCAAGAGCGGCGTGGGTGTCACGCTGCGCAGCATCGCGGTGGTCAAGGTCGGCGGCACCGAGCGCATGGTGCGGGCCGCGGCGCAGCGCTTCGCCGGACGCAGCCAGGAGCAGGTGATCGAGCAGCAGACCAGCGAGGTCCTGGTCGGTGTGCTGCGCACCATCGCCGGCACGCTGACGGTGGAGTCGATCCTCTACGAGCGCCAGGACTTCTCCAAGGAGGTCAAGGACATCGCGGTCCCCATGCTGTCCGAGCGGGGGCTGGTCCTGGAGAACTTCGAGATCCAGACCGTCGAGGACACCGGCGACTACATCCGCAACCTCGGCCGGCCGCGAGCCGCGGCCGTGGCGCGCGACGCCGAGATCGCCGAGGCCCAGGCCCGCCGGGAGAGCACCGAGCGCTCCAACGAGGCGGCCGTCCAGATCGCCGAGTCCAACAAGGCCCTGGCGCTGCGCAACGCGCAGATCACCCAGGAGACCGCGACGGCCCAGGCCGACGCCGAGGCCGAGCAGGAGCGTGCCGTGGCCGAGGCGCAGCAGGCGGTGCTCGAGCAGCAGGAGATCGTGGCGCAGCGGCGTGCCGCCCTGCGCGAGCAGGAGCTGCAGACCGAGGTGCGCAAGCCGGCCGAGGCCCGCAAGTACGAGGCCGCGCAGGAGGCAGACGCCCGCAAGTACGCCGCCGAGCAGGAGGCCGAGGCGGCCAAGACCGCGGCGATCCGCAAGGCCGAGGCGGAGGCGCAGCGCACGACCGCTCAGGCGGACGCCGAGGCCTCGGCGGCACGTGCCCGCGCCGAGGCGGACCTGGTGCAGCAGCAGCGCCGTGCCGAGGGTGCGCTCGCGCTCGCCCGGGCCGAGGCCGACGGTGTCCAGGCCCGCGGCGAGGCGGACGCGGCCGCCGAGCGCGCCAGGGGTGAGGCGCGCGGTGCCGCGATCAAGGCCGAGTCCGACGCCTACCAGGCCTTCCCCGAGTCCGCCCGTCTCCAGATGGTCCTCGACGCGCTGCCGAGGATGGCCCAGCCCTACGCCGACGCGCTGGGCAGCATCGACGACATCACCGTCATCGACAAGGGCGGGGCCTCCCGGCTGACCCACCAGGTCGCCGACGGCGTCCAGGAGCTGGCGACGCTGCTCAAGGCCCAGGCCGGCATCGACCTGCTCGAGCTCGTGCGCGGCGACGAGGAAGACCTCCCGGTCGAGACAGACGGGTAGCGGCCTGGGACAGACAACGTCCTGCACGCTATGCAGCGCTGGCGACGCTGCATGTGGTGCAGGACGTTGTCTGTCCTGCCTCGTCGACGGCCGGAGGGTGACGCCGGTCCCGGCGCGGCCTCGGATCGTCTGGCTGTGGCCGAAGTGCTCGTGGTCGTCGTGGTAGCCACCGGTGCCGCCGCCGACCTCGCCGAAGTGCTCGACGAACTCCACGCCCTTGACCCACGTCACGTGCACCGGCACGGTGGAGCAGCGAGCGGCCACGCCCCCTCAGCGCGAAGCGTGGCCGGCGACGGCGGTCAGGCTGTGGTCGCCCACTGGTCGAGCACCCGCTGCAGCTCGGCGACGTGCCGGCGCGGCACGTAGGCCACGCTGATCGTCTGCCCGTGACGGACGTGGGCGGCGCCTTGGCCGGGTCCTGCGACCGCGTCGAAGAGCTCCGGCATCACGACGGGGTCGGCCCGGTCGTGGTCCAGTCGCGGGTGGATCTCGCGGGTCAGGCCGTCGAAGGTGAAGCGCACCACCCAGCGGCTGCGGTCCGGGTGGACCCCTCCGCTGACGTCCTGCAGGAGGTAGCGCGTGCCGGCCGCGGTGGAGAGCTTGCGCAGCAGGTCGGGGTAGGAGTCCGGTCCGACGATGTGCTCCAGGTCGACGGTGGTGACCCGTGGGTGGCTCGTCAGGTCGCCGTCGGCGTCCCGGGCGAGGCAGTGCATGGCCGCCACGTAGGGGTGGCGCTTGAGCAGGAGCGCGGCGTCGCGGTCCTTGGCCACGTCGGCCGCCGTCACGCCGGCCTGCGGCTCCAGGCCCAGCCGGGTCAGGGTCGCGAACTGCTCGGCCACGGACGGTCGGTGGGGTGGAGGGACCGGGGGAGGTGCTTCCGGGCTCCCGTCGCTGCGCCTGGCGAACACGTCTGAGAGGGCCATGTCTCCAGCCTGCCACTTACCCCCGAGCGGCACAACGGATCGTCCGTCGGACCGCCGCGCCGGGGGCCCGGGAGGCGCAGCGGCGCGCCAGGCACCACACTGGACCCTCGTGAGCACCATCGTCTTCCTCCACGCCCACCCCGACGACGAGGCCTCCGGCAGCGGCGGCACCATGCGGCTGGCCGCCGACGCGGGGCACCGCGTGGTCTGCGTCTTCGCCACCGACGGCGACCACGGCACCGTCCCGGCCGACCTGGCCGAGGGCGAGACCGTCGTCCTGCGCCGGCGCGGGGAGGCGGCGGCCGCGGCGCAGGTCCTCGGCATCGCCAGGACGGAGTGGCTGGGCTACGCGGACTCGGGCATGAGCGGGTGGGAGCAGAACGAGGCCGAGCGGTCCTTCCACCGCGCGGACACGCAGGAGGCCGCCCGGCGGCTCGCGACCGTCGTCGACGAGGAGGAGGCCGACGTGCTCGTGGGCTACGACTGGCACGGCGGCTACGGCCACCCCGACCACGTCAAGGTCCACCACGTCGTGCACCGTGCGGCCGGGCTCGCGGCCCGCCGCCCGCGCCTGCTCGAGGGCACGATGAACCGTGACGCGATCCGTCGCCAGTTCCTCGCCGCCAAGGAGGCCGGGCTGGTCACCGAGGACGCCGACTGGAACCCTGACGCGGTCGCCGACGACGGCAACCCGTTCGGCACGCCGGAGGCCGAGCTGCACTGGCACGTCGACGTGCGGCGCGTCCTGGACGTCAAGCGCGAGGCCCTGGCCTGCCACGGGTCCCAGGAGGACGTCGCCTGGATGCTCGCCATGCCGACCGAGCAGTTCGCGGCGGCCTTCGGCGACGAGTGGTTCATCGAGCCCGGGCGGGCACCGGGGCTCGTCGTCGGCGAACCCTTCCCGTGACCGGATCGTGACCGAGGGGGTGCGCCGCCCGCAGGAGCGGGCGGCGCACGCCATACCCCGCAGGGCTCTCAGGTCTCGTTGAGCTGCTGCAGGAAGGCCTGGCCGCGCTCGCTGGTGGGCTCGTCGAGCACCTGGGCGGGCGGCCCCTCCTCGGCGATGCCGCCGTCGGCCAGCAGCACGACCCGGTCGGCGGCCTTGCGCGCGAAGCGCATCTCGTGGGTGACCACCATCATCGTCATGCCCTCGTCGGCCAGCACGCGCATCACCTCGAGGACCTCGCCGACCAGCTCGGGGTCGAGGGCCGAGGTGGGCTCGTCGAAGAGCATCACCGCCGGGTCCATCGCCAGGGCGCGCGCGATCGCGACCCGCTGCTGCTGGCCGCCGGAGAGGTTGCCCGGGTAGGCGTCGGCCTTGTGGTCCAGACCCACCCGCGCGAGCAGCTCGAGGCCACGCTCCCTGGCCTCGGCGGAGGAGCGCCCGAGGACCTCCCGCTGGGCGACCGTGACGTTGTCCATCACGGTCATGTGCGGGAAGAGGTTGAAGGACTGGAAGACCATCCCGATGCGCGCGCGCAGGCGGTTGAGGCCCTTCTCGGTGTAGGACAGCTGCTCGCCGTCGACCTCGATCGTCCCGCCCGAGATCCGCTCCAGGCCGTTGACGCACCTCAGCAGCGTGCTCTTGCCGGCGCCGGAGGGGCCGATGAGGGTGACCACCTCGCCCTCGTGGACGTCGAGGTCGATGCCGTCGAGCACCGTGGTGGTGCCGAACTTCTTGACGATGTCGCGCATCTGCACCATCGGTCGGCCGGTCTGGCCGTCCAGGGGCTGCGCCGCCTGCTGGCTCGTCTGCTCGCTCATGCTGCTGCCGGCCTCCTGTGTGCGCTGAGCCGGTGCTCGAGCCAGCTGACCAGTGCGGTCAGGGCGAGCACGATGACCAGGTAGTAGATCGCGACCACGATGTAGGCCGTGAGCGGCTCGTAGGTGGACGCCGCCATGTTGCGCGAGGTCTGGAACAGCTCGGTCATCCCGATGAACGAGACGAGCGAGGAGTCCTTCACCGCGATGATGTACTGGTTGCCCAGGACCGGCAGCGTGGTCCGCAGCGCCAGCGGCGCCTGCACCCGCTTGAGGGTCTTGGTCCGCGACATGCCGAGCGAGCGCGAGGCCTCCGTCAGCCCCTTCGGGACCGCCTGGAAGCCGGAGCGGAAGATCTCGGCGATGTAGGCGGAGTTGTGGAACGCCAGCGCCAGCGCGCCCGCCCAGAAGGCGGACAGGGTGACGATGGCGACCAGCCCGAAGTAGATGATGAAGATCTGCGTGATCAGCGGCGTGCCACGGACCAGCCCGATGTAGGCGGTGGCCAGCCACCGCAGCGGCCGGAGCCTGCTCATCGCCATCGCAGCGACGACCGCACCCCCGACCATCGCCAGGACCAGGGCCGCGGCCGTCAGCCGCAGCGTCACCCACGACGCCTCGACGAACAACGGGGCGTACTGCGCGAACAGCTCCAGGAAGTGCTGCACCGGAGTGCTTCCTCAGCCCTCGCTGGTCGCGGCGGCCTCGTCGGACCCGCCGGTCGTGGAGATGTCCTTGCCGAAGTACTTGGTGGAGATCTCCGCGTAGGTGCCGTCCTCCTTGATGGCGGCCAGCGCCTCGTTGAGCGCGTCCTGCAGCGCGGCGTTGCCCTCCTTGACCGCGAAGGCCGGCTCCTCGGTGAAGACCGGCTCGCCGCACTCGACGAGGTCCAGACCGGACTCCTGGATCTGGTAGAGACCCACGTTGCGGTCGGTCATCGCGGCGTCGAGGCGACCGGCGGAGGTGTCCTGCAGGGCGGTGATGTCGGAGGAGAAGGTGCGCACCTCGCCCACCCAGTCGCCGCCGTTGTCCTTGAGCCAGTCCTGGTATGTCGTGCCCGTCGCCACCCCGATCGAGGGCTTGTCCATCTCGGTGATGTCGGTGCACTCGGTGCCGGGGGCGACGAAGGCCTGGGCGCCGGAGACGTAGTAGCTGTCCGTGAAGTCGACCTGCTCGTCCCGCTCCGGGGTCGGCGTCATCGAGGCGACGAGCACGTCGTAGCGGTCGGCCTTGATGCCGCCGATGAGGGTGTCGAAGGCACCGGTCTCGGACTTCAGCTCCAGCCCCAGCTGGTCGGCCACCGCGGCGCCGATGTCGTAGTCGAAGCCGGTGAGGGTGTTGCCCTCGAAGTAGCTGAACGGCTGGAACTCCCCGCTCATCGCCACCACGAGCGTCCCGTCGTCGATGAGGTTGAGGTCCGCGCCGGAGCCCTCGGCGGCGGTGCCGCCGTCGGTGCCGGCGTCGGAGCCGTCGTCACCGTCGCCTCCGCAGGCGCTGAGCGTGAGGGCGGCGGCGCTGAGCGCGGCCACCACGGCCAGGCTGCGTCGGTGGGTGCGTCGGGTGGTGGGGATCATGCGGGTCTCCTTCGAGGAAGATGGGCAAGGTCTCTGTGCCAACGTAGCCACCGCGCCGGGCACCCGCTCGCCGACTTGCGAACGACCCGTCCTGTGGGCTACGCGCGCGCGCCTTGACGCCGGCCGAGCGCCCCGGCGCCGGCCGGACCCGGTGTTATCCAATCGTTACGCAGACGGCTCAGTGCACGTGCTTGCGGAACCACTCCAGGCTCGCCGCCCACGGGCCGGACCGGTCGGCCAGGTCGGGCAGCAGCGGCGTCAGCTCGGCGCTGAAGCTCTCGCTCGCCTCGCGGGGCAGGAGCGAGGGCAGGTTGTCGATGGCGATGACCTCGAGGGGGTTCTCATCCGTGCCGAAGCGGCGGACCGGCTCCTCCCAGGTGGTGACCGCGGTGTTGATCGGGACGAGGTTGGCCTCGGAGGTCACGTCGCAGGTGACGTCCCCGACCACGCGCAGCCGGCGCGGCGCGTCGACGTCCTCGGCGGTCACGAACGGCTGCTGACCGGCGGCCCCCCTGCTGACGACGCAGTTGACCACGATGTCGTGGTCGAGCAGGACGTTCCGGTCCACCAGCACGGTGTCCGGCCGGTCCCACCGGGTGACGGCGCAGCCGGCCACCTCGAGCGCCTCGGCCGCCCCCCGGCCGGACCGTCCGCGGTGGCCGATCACCAGCGCGTGCTCCGGGGTGTCCGGCGCGCTGCCCACCAGCTGCGCGTCCAGCTCGGCGCGGGACATCGGCGCCACCCCGCCGGGCAGCAGACCACGGTGACGCAGGACCGAGAGGGCGGCTCCCACATACCCTGCCCAGAAGCCGAAGGCGACGACGCGCTTGCCGTCCACGGTGAGGTACTCGACGTCGAGCAGCTCCCCGCCGCCGCGACGGAAGCGCTCGAGCACCTCCTGGGCGCCCTCCTGCCCCTTGTAGGCGTGCGCGAAGTAGACGTGCGTGCGGGCCAGGTCCGAGGGGTCCTGCGGCAGCTCCTTGATGCCCACGACGACGGTGCCCTCCGGGGCGTCCGTCCAGGAGCCGGTCGGCGCGGTCCGGCAGCCGACCGCGACGTACTCCTCGACCGGGACGATCCGCGTCGGCGACTCCTCGACCGTGACGCGGAAGCCGTCCTTGACCAGCCGTGCGGCGTCCGCGGGGACGATGGGCACGCGCTGCTCGGTGGGGCGGGCCTCGGCGCGGATCCACAGGTGCGGTCGGGTCATGGGGACAAGCGTAGGGCCGCAGGAGGGATGGTCCGGCGTCGCCGACGCTGGCACCCACGTCCTGTGGTGAGGCAGGTACCCGGCCTCTCGACCGTGTCAGTCACGTGGTGCAGGATCTGGGGTATGGGGATGTTCGAGTCGGCCGGCCGCCGCAGACGCGCGGCCGAGATGCAGCGACGGCTCGCCCAGCTCGACGAGTGGGACCGGCGCTACGGGCTGGGTGGTGCGCCGCCCGGCCACCCCTCGGCCCGACCGGACACGACGTGGCGGCACCACTCGCCCGCCGGCGAGGCACCTCTGCGCGCCCTCGACCCCTCGCCGCGCCCGCCGGGCCACCGCCCGGTGCGGCAGCGGCGCCGGACCGGGCGGTGGCTGGTGCTGCTCCTGGTGGTGGCGCTGGGGGTGGGCGCCTACCTCTATCCCGGCTCCGCCGGCGTCGTCCTCGACCGGGCGACGGCGGCCGGTCGCGCGGTGCTCGGCCTGCCCGCCCAGGAGCCGGAGGCCCTCGCCCCGGCGGGGGGCAGGGACTCCCGCCTCGGCGACCTCGGCGACCGGTTGCAGGACGCCGTCGTCCCGGCCCTGCAGGGGACGCCGTGGGGCTGGGAGCCGGCCCGCGGGGACCGCGTGCTGCCGGTCGTCCACCCGGGGACGTCAGGGGAGCACGCCTTCGTCGCGACCCAGCCGGGCACCGACGTGCCCGTCGGCTTCTCCCCGTGCGGGCCGGTCGAGGTCGCGGTCAACCCCGACCGGGCGCCGCGCGGCTACACCCGGCTCGTCCAGGACAGCCTCGCGCGGCTCAGCGCGGCCAGCGGCCTGCAGCTGGTGCTCGTCGGGGAGACCGACGACACCTGGCGCGGCGGCGAGGCCCGGCGGGCCGGCCTGCCCGTGCTCGTCTCATGGGCCGACGCCGACGACGTGCCCGAGCTCGCCGGCCAGCCGGCCGGCATGGGCGGGCCGACCATGATGACCGGCGCGGACGACAGGTCCTGGTCGGCCTCGGGGCAGGTCGTCCTCGACGTCGGCGACCTCTCCTCGCCCCGGCAGCACGCGACCGTGCTGGACCACGAGCTGGCGCACGTGCTCGGCCTCGACCACGTCGACGACCCCCACGAGCTGATGGCCGCGGTCAACCGGGGCCAGACCGGCTTCGGCCCGGGAGACCTCGAAGGTCTCGCGGCGCTCGGCGCCATCTCCTGCCCGTGAGCCCTGTGGCAGCGCCGGCTCCGAGGGGGGCCGGTCCCGCTGGCTCGGCTCCGGAGCTGCGCCCCGGCTCAGCGCGCCGCCAGGGCCATCCGGCGGACCGCCTCGCCCATCAGCTCCACGCTGGTGCCGTAGTTGAGCCGAGCGAAGCCGGCGCCACCGGGTCCGAAGGCGGGCCCGCGCTCGAGGAAGACGGCCGCCGGGTCCTCGCCCAGGCCGAGCTCGCGGCAGTCCAGCCAGGCGAGGTAGGAGGCGGTGCCCGGCCGGAAGCGCACCGCCGGCAGCTGCTCGGCGAGCAGGTCGACGAGCTGTGCCGTCCGCTGCTCGAGGACCGACCGCACGGTCGCCAGCCACTCGCGGCCGTCGGTGTAGGCGGCGACCGCGGCGTACTGGCCCATGATCGAGGCGCCCCAGGCGACCTCCTCGGGGATCTGCGGCCAGCGGCCTTCGACGCCGGTGACGCCGAGCGCGAGCTTGAGCCCGGCGGTGTTCCACGCCTTGGAGGGCGAGTGCAGGGCGAACCCGACCTGGCGCGCGGCGTCGGACACCGACAGCCAGGGCACGAACGCGGGGCCGCCGGGGTGGGTCAGCGGCGCGTGGATCTCGTCGGAGACGACGACCGCCCCGTGGTGGGCCGCCATCTGAGCCAGTGCCTCGAGGTCCTCGCGGGCAGCGACCAGCCCGAGCGGGTTGTGGGGATGGCACAGCAGGACGACGCGGGTGCCCGAGGCGAGCGCGTCCTCCATACCGTCCAGGTCGAGGCGTCCCCCCGAGGCGACGTCGAGCATCGGCACCTCGTGCGGCTCGAGCCGGAGCGAGGCGAGCCACGGGTAGAAGGCCAGGTAGACCGGCGGGGTGAGGACCACCCGGTCGCCGGGCGAGGTCAGCGCCCCGAGCACCGCGGTGGCCGCCTGGCCGACGTCGCCGAACATCCGCAGCTCCCCGCCGCCCTGCGCCGGGTCCCAGCCCCAGGTGTCCCGCGCGAACCCGGCGAACGCGTCGGCCACCGGGGCCGGGTCGCCGGCGTAGCCGAGGTCGGACCGCTCGACAGCCAGCCGCAGCGCGTCGGCGACCGCGGGTGCGGTGCGGACGTCCATCTCGGCCGTCCACGCCGGCAGCACGTCCTCGGGCACCAGGCTCCACTTGGCCGAGCGGTGCCCGCGCATCTGTTCCAGCGTCAGGTCGAAGGGCGCGCCCACATCAGGACGCCCGGCTCTTCGGGGCCCTCTGCGCGGTCTGGGCCGGGTCGCGCACGACGACGTCGCCGAGCACCTCGTCGATCTTGGCCATCAGGTCGGCGTCGAGCTTCACGCCCGCGGCCTGCACGTTGTCCTGCACCTGCTCGGGGCGGGAGGCGCCGACCAGCGCGGCCGCGACGTTCGGGTTCTGCAGCACCCAGGCGACCGCGAGCTGCGGCATCGTCAGGCCGGCCTCCTCGGCGAGCGGGCGCAGGCCCTGCACGGCGGTGAGCACCTCGTCGGTCATCAGGTCCCTCATGCCCTGACCCATCTTCTCGTCGGCGGCGCGACCCTCGGTCGGCGCCTGCCCGGGGAGGTACTTGCCGGAGAGCACGCCCTGGGCCATCGGGCTCCAGACGATCTGCGACATGCCCAGCTCCTCGCAGGCCGGCACGACCTCGGGCTCGATGACGCGCCAGAGCATGGAGTACTGGGGCTGGGAGGAGATGAGCTGGAAGCCGAGCTCCCTGCTCAGCCGGTGGCCCTCGCGCAGCTGGTCGGCGGTCCACTCCGAGACGCCGATGTAGAGCGCCTTGCCGGCGCGGACGATGTCGGCGAAGGCCTGCATCGTCTCCTCCAGCGGCGTCTCGGTGTCGAAGCGGTGCGCCTGGTAGAGGTCGACGTAGTCGGTCTGCAGCCGCCGCAGCGACCCGTCGATCGACTCCATGACGTGCTTGCGCGACAGGCCGGTGTCGTTGTGCCCGCGCGGCCCGGTCGGCCAGTAGACCTTGGTGAAGATCTCCAGGCTCTCCCGGCGCTCGCCCCTGAGGGCCTCCCCGAGCACCTCCTCGGCCCTGGTGTTGGCGTAGGCGTCGGCCGTGTCGAACGAGGAGATGCCAGCCTCGAGCGCGGCGCGCACGCACCGGAGGGCCACCTCGTTCTCGACCTGGCTGCCGTGCGTGAGCCAGTTGCCGTAGGTGATCTCCGAGATCTTCAGACCGCTGTTGCCGAGGTATCGAAACTCCATACCGTGCAGCCTAGGTCTCCTCGGCGGCGGGTCCGACGGGGGCCCGGGGTTACCGTAGGAGCATGACGTCAACCGGCGGTGGAGCGGGCGCGGGCCCCGAGCAGTGGCGCGGGCCCAGCGAGATCGGCGACGAGCAGACGGTCGGACCACCGCCGCCGCTGCCCGACCCCAACGTCCCCGGCCAGGGCCTGCCCGAGATCGTGCCGGACGCGGCGACGCCGCTACCGGCCTACCGCGGCACGCCGGCACCTCCGCCGGCCCGCCGGGAGAAGTCCGACCCGTTCTTCGCGCTGATCGGCGACGTGACCCGCACCGGCCGCTGGCCGGCGGCCCGCCGCACGACCGCGCTGTCGGCGATCGGCGACGTCCGTCTCGACCTGCGCGAGGTGCTCCAGCCCGGCGAGACCCTCGAGATCGAGGCCTGGTCCCTGATCGGCAACCTGGCCGTCGTGGTCCCCCCGGGGACCGAGGTGTCGGTCGAGGGTGGCGCCCTGATGGGCGGCTTCAAGCAGACCAACGACGCCGACCCGGCCACTCCGCGGACCGGGGCGCGGCTGATCCTCAAGGCGTACCTGCTCATCGGCGACATCAAGGTGCGCGAGGCGGGCCCGGACAGCGGCAAGCCGCCGCGCGGATGGCGCTGGAGCGCCCGCTCCTGACCTCCTCAGGGCTTCCCGCGCCCGGCGTCAGGCCCGGGTCGCCCAGCCGGAGCACACGCCCCGAGGGGAGCCGCACGACGAGCGCGGTGACCTCGGTGCGCAACGGCATACCCAGGGGCCGGGCGTGCACCCGCCCGCCGGCGAAGGCGACGCACGCGCCCGGCTCGTCGAACCCGTGCGCGCGGCCGGCCACCGCGTCCGTGACCCGCCAGAAGTAGCCCTCCATCGCCACGCCGGGGTGGGAGCGCACCGGGTCGGGGACGGTGACGCGTCGACAGGAAGACGCGTCGACCCGGGCGTAATCTCAGCCTCGAGATGGATCGTCGACCCCTCGCTGCGGCGCTCGCCGTGCTCCTGCTCACGGGCTGCGGGACGTCCTCGCCCCCGGACGATCAGGCATGGGTCAGGTCCTCGGTGCAGGTGCTCGACGACGTCGCCGGCAGCGTGGCGAGCAGCCGGCTGGCCCTGGACGAGGCGCAGAAGGGCCACCTCCTGGGCCGTTCCGGCCTCGTGCTCGCCCAGGACGCGGAGAGCTCGGCGGCTGGTGCCGCGCGGGGCTACCTGGGCAGCCAGCCCGCACCCGGGCGGGCCGAGGACTTCCGTCGGCTGGCCGAGCTCCTCCGGCAGGCCGAGTCCGTCCTCGTCGACGCGCGGATCGCGTTCGCCACCGGGGCGCAGGCCGACTACGCCGGGCTCCAGGTCCGGCTGCAGAAGGTCGGCCAGGAGCTCGAGCAGGCCGCCGAGCCGCTGCGGAGGGCGGGCGGATGAAGAAGTACCTCGCCGTCGCCCTCGGCATCCTCACCGCGATCGGCGGTTTCGTCGACATCGGCGACCTCGTCACCAACGCGGTCGTCGGCTCACGGTTCGGCCTGTCGCTGGCGTGGGTCGTGGTGATCGGCGTCATCGGCATCTGTGTCTATTCCGAGATGTCCGGCCGGATCGCCGCCGTCAGCGGGCGGGCCACCTTCGACCTGGTGCGCGAGCGGCTCGGCCCGCGGGTCGGCCTGCTCAACCTGGTCGCCTCGATGGCGGTGACCTTCCTGACCCTCGTCGCCGAGATCGGCGGTGTCGCGCTGGCCCTGCAGCTGCTCAGCTCGGTGCACTACCTGCTCGTCGCGCCGTTCATCGCGGTCCTGCTCTGGCTGGTCCTGTGGCGGGCCAAGTTCTCCGCGATGGAGAACGTCGTGGGACTGCTCGGCCTGGCCCTCGTCGTGTTCGCGGTCGCCCTGTGGCAGCTGGGACCCGACTGGGCCGAGCTCGGCAAGGACGCCCTGATGGCCCGCAAGCCCTCGCAGGAGAGCTGGACCACCTACGCCTTCTACGCGGTGGCGCTCTTCGGTGCGGCGATGACCCCCTACGAGGTGTTCTTCTTCTCCTCCGGAGGCGTGGAGGAGAAGTGGACGCCGAAGGACATCGGCGTCATGCGCGCCAACGTCCTCGTCGGCTTCCCCCTCGGCGGGCTGCTGTCCCTGGCGATCGCGGGCAGCGCGGGCGTGGTCCTCATGCCCGAGGGCGTCACGGTCGACTCCCTCGGCCAGGTCGCGCTGCCGGTGGCCGTGGCCCTGGGCAAGATCGGGCTGGCCGTGGTGATCCTCGGCTTCGTCGCGGCGACCTTCGGCGCGGCCTGCGAGACCGGCCTGTCGATCGGCTACAGCGTCGCGCAGTACTTCGGCTTCCAGTGGGGCAAGTACGTCCGGGCCGGTGAGGCCACCACCTTCCACGTCGTCGTCGGGGTGTCGATCATCGCCGCGACGGGGGTGCTCATGACGACGGTCGACCCCGTCATGGTCACCGAGGCCTCGGTGGTCTTCTCCGCCCTCGCGCTGCCCCTGACCTACCTGCCGATCCTCGTCGTCGCCAACGACCGCGACTACCTCGGCGACCACGTCAACGGCCGGCTCGCCAACGTGATGGGCATGATCTACCTGGTGATCATCCTGGTGGTCTCCCTCGCGGCGATCCCGCTGATGATCGTCACCGGGATGGGGAAGTGAGGCAGGAATGAGGAAGGACGACCTGGCCCGGCCGGAGGGGTTCCTGGACGCGGCGCTGCAGCTGCTCGACCGCCAGCTCGTCGACTCCGAGGGCCGGCTGGCCGGCAAGGTCGACGACGTGGAGCTCACGCAGGACGGGGGCGGGCTGCGGGTCACCGGCATCCTCGTCGGCGTCCCCGCCTGGCTCCCGCGGCTGGGGCCCCGGTTCGGCCCGTGGTTGCTGGAGTGGTGGCGCCTCCTGGGCGTGACCAGGGCCCACCGGACCACGCCCGGGCGGATCGGCATCGAGAGGGTCGCCGAGCTCGACCAGGAGGTGCGCCTCGACCGCGAGCGCGACGGCCTCGTGCAGCTGGCGTCGGGCCCGGAGGAGGATGAGGACGACGTGCGCCACCGCCTGGGCGACCTGCTCGCGGTGCGCGTGACCTCGGCCGACGGTGAGCGCCTCGGGCAGGTCCTCGACGTGCGGATGGCGCCGGCCGGGGAGCTCGCCTCGGGACGGGTGCGCGCCGTGGGTCTGATCGTCGGCCGGGTGGGCAGGCCGGGCTCGCTCATGGGCTACGAACGCGACGAGGACCAGGGGCCGGCCGCCCTGGCCGTGCTGGTGCGCCGGATCCACCGGGACACGGCATACGTCCCCATGGAGCAGGTCGCGCAGATCGACTGGGACGAGCGCGAGGTGCGCCTGGGCGACCGGCCGGGCTGACCCGCCTGCGGTCGCACGGCCGCATGTCAAGGGGAATGCCCCTGCGCCCGCGGGCGTTTGCGTGGGTCCACCACCCGCCCAGGAGGCCCCGTGACGCTGCCCGCGCTCGCCGACCAGCACGCCCGTCTGCTCGCCCTCGGCGTCGACCTGCCGGCCCTGCCCGAGGACCTGGCGGGCGACCTGCTCGTGGTGCACCCGCGGCACACCCCGGTGGTCGACCTCGTCGCGCTGCTGCGTCTGCGCGAGCGGCCCGGGTTCGTCGTGGAGGACCTGACCGACCTGGCGCAGTTCGTCCCTGCTCCGGGGGTCGAGGTCCCGGACGCCGACCTGTATGCGGTGCTCGACCCCCAGCGCGGGGACGAGTACGCCGACCAGAGCCCCGACGAGGTCGACCCGCAGGTCCGGGCGCGCGGCCGCGACCTGATGACCGCGGCCGAGGGGGTGGCCTGGGCCCTGCAGGTGCCGGAGGTGCTCGAGCGCAACCACTGCTTCATGACGACCGGTTCGCGCAGACCGGGCTCCCGCCGCGGCCGGCTCGACGCGCGCGTCCCCGCCCTGTGGATCAGCAACGGCACGGGCCGGGACGGCAAGGAGCGCAAGGACGCGCCCAAGCTCGGCTGGTGCTGGGCGGGCAACCGGCACACCTGGCTCGGCATCGCGTCGGTGGCGGGCCGGTCGGCCTGACGCCGAGCGTCCGCGACGGACGGGTATGGCGTGCACGAGCCACTCCCGTGAGTGGGTCAGGCACGCGAGGAGACGGTATGGCGTGCACGGGCCACTCCGGTGAGGGGGTCAGGCACGGCCCGGACCAACCTGCCCGGCGAGGAACTCCATACCCGCAGGCCAGTGCCCCTCGAGGTAGGCGCGGTCGTGCCGCCCCTCGTCGAACACCGTGACCGCCTCGGGGAGCTGCTCGGCGAGCGCATGGTTGGCCTCGACGAACTCGTCGTCGGCGCCGCAGGCCATCCACACCGGGAGCCGTCGCAGCGCGTCCACCCTGGCGCGCACGTCGTGCTCGGCGAAGTCGGCGGCGTCGTCGAACGCGCCCGCCGACGTCTCCGCGGGCGAGAGAAAGAGCGCGGAGCTCATCGCGGCCACGCCCAGGACCCGCTCGGGCGGCAGCCGGGTGGCCAGCAGCAGCGCGCCGTAGCCGCCCATCGAGAAGCCGGTGAAGCCGACCCGGTCCACCGGGGCCCCCTCCCGCTCCAGCACCGGCAGCAGGTCCTCCAGCACCATCGTGCCGGCGTCGGTGCCGTCGGCGCGGGCGTGCCAGTAGCTGTCGCCGCCGTCGACCGCGGCCACCGCCAGGCCCAGGCGCTGTGCCAGGGCGGGCCCGAGCGGTGGCTCGAACCAGGTCCGCAAGCTGCCGCCGTGGCCGTGCAGCGCCACCACCGTGGCCACCGCTCCCTCCGGCAGCGCCAGCCGCCACCGCGGCTCGGTCCCGGGCAGGTGCGCCGAGCTCAGCCGACCCTCCAGCACCGGGGCGAGGCGGTCGTCGGTGCGCGGCGAGCACGCGGACAGCGGAAGGCCCGCGGCGCCCGCCACGGCGAGCGCGCCGGCCCGCAGCAGGGTCCGCCGCCGGATCAGTCCCGCACCCCCGATCGTGGTCATCGCTCTCCCTCCGCCCGGCGCGGTCCGGCGCGGTCCGGCGCCAGCCCCCACGGTCTCATCCGGCGCCGACACCGGTCCACCCCTGGCGGCGCGCCGTCCCGTCCCAGGGCCTGCACGTGGTCACCGGCACCGCTCACGGCTGGTAAGATTGCATGCATCATGCAACTGACTGAGCAGCTCGCGCGCGCCTTCGCCGCCATGGGCCGCGCGATCAACGAGCGGGATGCCGAGCTTCCGAGGTCCGACTACCTCACGCTCGTCCGGCTGGCGAACGCGGTCGAGGGCGAGGGTCCCTGCCGCCCCAGCGACCTCGCCCACGCCGAGGGCCTGGACCCCTCGACGATGAGCCGCCGCGTCGCCTCGTTGACCGAGCGCGGCCTGGTCGAGCGGGAGACCGACCCTGACGACCGCCGCGCCCACCGGCTGCGGCTGACGGTCGTCGGTGCCGAGGCTCTGCGCGTCGAACGCCACCGCCGGGTCGCCCTCGTCACCGACGCCCTGGCCGGCTGGGAGGAGTCCGACAAGGACCAGCTCGCCCGGCTGCTCGGCAAGCTCAGCGACACCCTCGAGTCCCGAAGGACCCCCGCCCCGTGAGCACGACCACCACGGCGCCCACCGGCGCCACCCCATACCGGATGACCCCCGAGCACCGTCGCGTCTTCGTCGGCCTGATGCTGGGCATGTTCGTCGCCTCCATCAGCCAGACGATCGTCGGGCCCGCGATGCCGCGCATCGTCGCCGAGCTGGGTGGGATGGCCCACTACAGCTGGGTCGCGACCGCGGCGATGCTGGTCTCGGCGATCGTCGTGCCCGTGGTGGGAAAGCTGTCCGACATGTTCGGCCGGCGCGAGTTCTACCTCGCCGGCCTGGTCGTGTTCATGATCGGCTCGATCATCTCCGGGCTGGCCCCCAACTTCTGGACTCTGGTCGCCGGCCGCGCCGTGCAGGGACTGGGCATGGGCACGCTGATGCCGCTGTCGCAGACGATCATCGGCGACATCATCCCGGCGCGGCAGCGCGGGAAGTACCAGGGCCTCATGGGCGCTGTCTTCGGCGTCACCTCGGTCGCTGGCCCGATCGCCGGCGGCTGGATCACCGACCACTGGGGCTGGCGCTGGCTGTTCTTCGCCGCGCTGCCGGTCGGGATCTTCGCCGTCTTCGTCATCGCCCGCTTCCTGCACCTGGAGCACACGCCGCACCGCGGCCGGATCGACGTGCTCGGCATCGTCACGCTCGTCCCGGCGCTGGTCGCGATCCTGCTGGCGACCTCCTGGGGCGGCACGACCTACCCCTGGGGATCGGCCGTCATCATCGGGCTGCTCGTCGTCGGCGGCGTGCTGCTGGCCGTCTTCGCCTGGGCCGAGCTGCACGCCGAGAACCCGCTCCTGCCGCTGCGGCTCTTCCGCAACAGCATCTTCACCGCCTCCAACATCGCCGCGTTCGCGCTGGCGATGGTGATGTTCGCGGCGATCATCTACGTGCCGGTCTTCGCCCAGGGCGTGCTCGGCGTCGACGCCACCGCGTCCGGGCTGATCCTCATGCCGATGATGCTGGGCCTCATCGTCTTCGGCATCGTCACCGGCGTCCTGATCACCAAGACCGGCCGCTACAAGGAGTTCATGCTGCTGGGCACCGTGGTGCTGACCGTCGGCCTGTGGATGCTGACCCGCCTCGGCGTGGACTCCTCGGAGTGGGAGCTCACCGCGGCGATCGCGGTCATGGGCACCGGCCTGGGCATGGCGATGCAGCAGTACACGCTCGTCGTCCAGAACGCCGTGTCCCGCGCCGACCTCGGCGTGGGCACCGCCACGCTGCAGTTCTTCCGCAACGTCGGCAACACCGTGGGCGTGGCGGTCTTCGGCAGCGTGATGACCAACGGGCTGGCCGGCGCCATCGCCGGGCACCTGCCCCCGGACCTCCTCGAGAAGGCCGGTGGCGGCCTGGACAACCTCGACGCCGGCGCCGCCCTCGACCCGGCCGCGACGGCCGGCATGCCGCCGCAGGTGCTGGAGGCGATCCGGGCCGGCCTGGCCGACCAGCTGCACGCGACCTTCATGCTCGGCCTGCCGATCATGCTCGTGGTCTTCGTGGCCACCCTGGCGATCCGGGCGATCCCGCTGCGCGAGACCGTGCACACGGCCGGCGAGGCGCAGCAGGAGTACCTCGACACCATGGCCCAGAGCGCCCCGGACAAGGACTACGTGCCGGGTCTGCGCCACGGCGACCTGGGGGCCCGCACCCGTGAGCGGGTCCTGGGCATCCAGCTGGCGATGCTCGCCCGCAGCGCCGGGCGGCCGGACCGTCCGCTGCTCGCCCGCGCGGTCGCCGAGCTCGGCGACGGCGACGTGGAGAAGGGCCGCCGGATCCTCCAGCACGCCTCCCTGATGCTCACCAGCGACGACGAGCACGAGGTCGCCGCTGCGGAGAGGTATGCCGTGGAGCTGGGTCGGCGCGCCGGTGTCGAGGGCGGTCTGCTCAGCGACGCGCTGCGCCAGGAGCTCGCGGTCCGCGCGGCGGAGCGGACCCGGCAGGAGGTGCTGACCGCCGTCGAGCCGACCGTCGCCGAGCGGCACGCCGCCGTGGACCTCGCCCAGGTACGGCAGGCCGCGTCCGAGCTGTCGACGGCGCTCCTGGTGGACACGGTGCACCCGGAGGAGGAGCCTGCGCGGGCCTGAGCTGCTCCCCGGCCCCCTGGACGGCCACTCCTGGCGCATCGCGCCCCCGGGGCAGCGCCCGACGCTGCCCGCCCGGGCAACAGACAACGTCCTGCACGGTCAGACAACGTCGGCAACGCTGCATGACGTGCAGGACGTTGCATGTCCCCCGCAGACCCCTCGTGCGCGACCCGGTCAGCGGTGCTCCACCAGCCGGACCTCGGACTCCTCGCCCGCGACGCAGAGCGCGGCCGCGTAGCCGCGCAGCGGCGCGTCCACCGGGAGCACCGCACCGGCCGTGCCGGCCTTGAGCCGTGCCTCGTCGCCCACCCACGCCTGCGCGGCGAGGACCTCAGCCGTGAGGTCGCCGCTGCCGGCGTCCTGCCGCGCGTCGGCCGCGCCCTCGAACCGCGAGACCCGCTCCACGTCGATGCCCACGGGTGAGTCCTGGCAGGTCGCGACGACCACCAGCACGCCTGCGTGGGCGACGGAGACGTGGGGGCCGCCCTCCACCACGGGCCGTCCGTGCTGGGCCCCGCACCCCTCGCAGGTGCGGTCGACCACGACCGGCCCGGACCGCGCCCGGTGCGCCTGCACGGCGTGCTGCAGCAGGGCAGCGCCGACGGCGCGGCGGGCCCGCTCGGCGCCGGTGAGCCTCTCCAGCCGCGCGCGCTCCGGGGCGGGCAGCTCCGCCTCCATGGCGGCGTCGGCGCAGGTGAGGTCGGCCCACCACAGGTGCACGTCCACAGCCGACACCACCCTCCTCATATACCTCGCGTTTGGCTCACGATATTTGGTGAGGCTAGCCTAAGCAGTCGTGTCCCCCACCATGCTCGGTCTCGCACCGCGCCCGGTCCTCCGACCGGACGTGCGGCGCTCGCCGCTGCCGGTGGCCGGGCAGGTCGAACCGGCCGCCCCCGCCCTGGTCGGGGCCGACGGGACGGTCTTGGACCACGGCACGCTGCGCCGGCGGGTCGACGCCCTCGCCGAGGAGCTGGACGCCCGGGCCGCGGGGGAGAGGCTGCTCGTCCACGTCCCGATGCCGTCGACCGTCGAGGCGGTGGTGGGCTACCTCGCCGTGCTGGAGGCCGGGCACGTGGCGCTCGTCACCAGCGCCGACCCGACGGCCTCCGCCGCCGTCACCGACGCCTGGCCGGTCGACCTGGCGATGACGGCCCACGGGACGTTCGAGACCTCGGCGGACGCCTCGCCCCGGCACCTGCTCCACCCCGACCTCGCGCTCCTGCTGTCCACCTCCGGCAGCACCGGCTCGCCCAAGCTGGTCCGGCTCTCCCACGAGAACGTCCTCTCCAACGCCGCGGCCATCGCCCAGGCGCTGAGTCTCACCGCCTCGGACCGCGGGGTGACGAGCCTGCCGCTGCACTACTGCTTCGGGCTCTCGGTCCTGCACTCCCACCTCACGGTCGGTGCCTCCGTCGCGCTCACCACCGCCTCCGTCGTCGAGGAGGCCTTCTGGTCGGTCGTCGACGACCACCGCGTCACCGACATCGCCGTGGTGCCGCACATGGTCGAGCTGATGGAGACCACCGGCGTCCTGCAGCGCCCGCACCCGAGCCTGCGCCTGATCACCCAGGCCGGCGGCCGGCTGGCCCCCGAGCGGGTCGAGCGCACCGCCCGCCTCGGCGCCGAGCACGGCTGGGGCCTGGCCGTCATGTACGGCCAGACCGAGGCCACCGCCCGGATCGCCGTCCACGACCCGGCCGCCGCCCTGACCGCGCCCGACGCCGTCGGCCGCCCCGTCCCGGGCACCCAGGTCGTCCTCGACCGCGACGTCCCCGAGGCCGACCCGCACGCCGGCACCGGCGAGGTCGTCGTGCGGGGCCCCGGCGTGATGATGGGCTACGCCCAGCACCCCGACGAGCTCGCGCCCGGCCCGATGCTCACCGAGCTGCGCACCGGCGACCTGGGCCGGCTGGACGAGGACGGCGTGCTGCGGATCGTGGGGCGCCGCTCCGGCTTCGTCAAGGTCCTCGGCCTGCGCATCGACCTCGCCCGGGTCGAGACCGCGCTCGAGCGCGAGGGCCTCGTCGTCTGCGTCACCGGCGACGACGACGGGCTGCGCGTCGCCGTCGAGCCGGTCGGGGGCACCTCCACCACCGACCTCTCCGGTATGGCGCGCCGCACCGCCGCGCACGCCTGCGGCCTGGGCGTGGGCCACGTCCGGGTGGCCGTCCTGCCGCTCGCCCGGCTGTCCAACGGCAAGGTCGACCGCGCCGGGTGCGACGTCCTCGTGCGGGCCAGCGACCCCGAGGAGTGCGTGGACGCCCGCCAGCAGATGGACGCCCCGCCCCTGCAGGTCCGCGTCGGGGCGGCGCTGTCCACGGTCCTGGGCCGGGACGAGATCGACCTCGCCCGCTCCTTCGTCGCCCAGGGCGGCGACTCGCTCTCCCACGTGCAGGCCTCCACCCGGCTCACCGCGCTCCTCGGCACCCTGCCGCCCGACTGGCACCACCGACCGCTCCAGGACCTGGTCACCGCCGCGGTCGCCGGCGGTCGGACCGACCAGGACGAGCAGCCCGCCACCGGACGCCTCGCGCGCTGGCTCGGCGGGCCGGTCCGCCTGGAGACCTCCGTCGTGCTCCGCGCGCTCGCCGTGGTGATGATCT
The DNA here is from genome assembly GCF_003351765.1 of Ornithinimicrobium avium. Lineage (NCBI taxonomy): Bacteria > Bacillati > Actinomycetota > Actinomycetes > Micrococcales > Ornithinimicrobiaceae > Ornithinimicrobium > Ornithinimicrobium avium. Next base: position 2,389,037 of record NZ_CP031229.1, on the reverse strand, counting down.
GCGGCACCCACGCCGGACTCTTCCGGCTGCTCGGCGGTGCCCACACGCTCCTCGTGGTGGCTGGCTACAACGCCGCCCTCTTCGGCCTGTCCGCGGCGACCGCCCGCGGCCGCTGGCGCGGCAGCACCCGGCTCCTGGTCGGCATCGCGGTCCCCACGATGCTCGTCGCGCTGGTCGGGCTGAGCTACGGGCGCTACGGCTGGGACAACGTCCTCATGGCCAACTGGCTCGTCGACGACATCTCCTACGGCAAGCACAACGAGCTGTGGTTCATCGACTCCCTGCTCGCCTGCGTGCTGGTCACCACCGTGGTGCTCTCCCTGCCCGGGGTGTCGCGCCGCTGGCGGGTCGACCCCTGGCAGGTCGCCTTCGGCCTCGTGCTGGCCGGCCTCGTGCCCCGCTTCCTCATCCTCACCTTCGCCGACGGCGTGCTGCGCGGCATGATGCCGACCGTCTTCTGGCTCTTCGCGGTCGGCCTGGCCCTGGCCACCGCGAGGACCGTGGCCCGCCGCCGGTGGACGCTCGGCGCGATGGTGCTCGGCATCGCGTGGTACTTCCCCGACGACCCGGTCCGCAACGCGACCATCCTCGCCGGCGTGCTGGCCCTCGCCCTGCTGCCCTCGATCAGGGTGCCCTCCCGGCTGGTGCCGGCGGTCGCGACGCTCGCCGCCGCCAGCCTGATCATCTACCTGGTCCAGTTCCAGGTGCTCGACCTCGTGCCCACCCCGCCCCTGAAGACGCTGGCCGCCCTGGCCGTCGGGGTCGTGGTCTGGCGCTGGACGGACGCCCCGCTGCGGCGGCTGGCGGACCGGCTGGTGCGACCCCGTACCCCTGCCTGCGACCCCACCCCCGAGAGGACCGCCGCGTGACCCCCACCCTGAGCCGCCGCACCCTGATCGCCGCGCTCCTGGCCAGCCCCGTCGTTCTCAGCGCGTGCAGCGGGGACGAGAAGTACGTCCCCGACCCCGAGGCGCTGCAGATCTACTCCAGCCAGCACCAGAACGTCACCGAGGCATGGGCCAGGGCGTTCACCGACGCGACCGGGATCAAGACCCAGGTGCGCTCCGGCACGGACTCCTCGATGGGGCACATGATCGTCCAGGAGGGCGACGCCTCGCCCGCCGACGTCTTCCTCACCGAGAACTCCCCGGCGATGACGGTCGTCGAGCGCGCCGGCATGCTCGCGCCGGTCGAGGAGACCACCCTGGAGCAGGTCGGCGAGGGCCGGGCGCCCTCCAGCGGCATGTGGACCGGCATCGCCGCGCGCTCCACCGTGCTCGTCTACAACACCTCGATGATCACGCCGGCCGAGCTGCCCGCCTCGATGATGGACCTGCAGGACGCGGCCTGGGCCGGGAGGTGGGGCTGCGCCCCCGGCGGCGCCGACTTCCAGGCGATCGTCGCCGGCATGCTGGTCGACCGCGGCGAGGAGGAGACCGCCGCCTGGCTCGAGGGGCTCAAGGACGGCGCCGAGATCTACCAGAACAACATCGCCACGATGAAGGCCGTCAACGCCGGCGAGGTCCCGGTCGGGATCATGTACCACTACTACTGGTACCGCGACCAGGCCGGCACCAAGGAGGGCTCGGGCAATACCGAGCTCCACTACTTCGGCGACCAGGACCCGGGTGCCTTCGTCTCGCTGTCCGCGGGCGGGGTGCTCGCCACCACCGACAAGGCCGACGAGGCCCAGCAGTTCCTCGCCTACCTGACCAGCCCCGAGGGCCAGGAGGTCCTGGTCAGCAGCGGGTCGATGGAGTACCCCGTCGCCCGGGGGGTGCCCGCCGACCCCGCCCTGCCCCCGCTGGACAGCCTGGACGCGCCGCTCGTGGACCCCTCGGCGCTGGACTCGGACAAGGTCGTCATGATGATGACGGATGCCGGCATCCTCTGACCATGCACCCGCACGGGTGCTCGGGCCGCTCGCGACGCTCGTCGCGGCGCTCACGCTCCTGCCCGTCGTCGTGGTCGTCGTCCGCGGAGGCGCCGACGGCTGGTCCGCGGCGGTCGACTACCTGGTGCGGCCGCGGATCGGTGAGCTGCTGGCCCACACCGGCTGGCTGCTGCTGCTCACCGTGCCCGCGGCCATGGTCCTCGGCATCGTCGCGGCCTGGCTGGTCGAGCGCACCGACCTGCCGCTGGCAGGACTGTGGCGCACGCTCATGCTCGCGCCGCTGGCCGTCCCGGCGTTCGTCAGCAGCTATGCCTGGATCTCCTGGCAGCCCCAGCTCGTGGGCCTGGGCGGCGCGGTGCTGGTGACGACGCTGGCCTACTTCCCCTTCGTCTTCCTGCCCGTCGCCTCGCTGCTGCGCGCGCTGGACGGCGGAGAGGAGGAGGCCGCCCGCTCGCTGGGCCTGGGGCCGCTGCGCGCCGCGCTGCGCACCGTCCTGCCCCGGCTGCGACCGGCGATCAGCGGGGGAGCGCTGCTGGTCGCGCTGCACCTGCTCGCCGAGTACGGCGTGCTGGAGATGATGCGCTACCAGACCTTCACGACCGCGATCCTGCAGCAGTATGCCGTGGGGTTCAGCGACACCCCCGGCTCGCTGCTGGCGACCGTCCTGGTCGGGCTGTGCCTGGTCGTGCTCGCGCTCGAGGTGGCCGCGCGCGGCCGGCGCAGGGTGGCGCGGGTCGGCTCCGGGGCGGGGCGACGCGCCGACCCCGTGCCGCTGCGAGGGTGGCGCGCCCCGGCACTGGTCTTCCTCGGCGCGGTCGCCGCCCTGGCGGTGGCCGTCCCGGTCGTCATGGTGCTGCGCTGGCTGCTCGTCGGCCAGAGCCAGCGTGGTGTCGACCTGAGCGACCTGGGGCCGGTCACCCTCTCCACCCTGGCCCTGGCCCTGGCCGGCGGGGTGCTCGCGGTCGCGCTCGCCCTGCCCGGCGCGCTGCTGCTCGCCCGCCGCCACGGGCCGCTGGCGATCCTGCTGGAGCGCTCGACCTTCCTGGCCAGCGCGCTGCCGGGCGTGGTCATCGCCCTCGCCCTGATCGGCGTGGCCGTCGACGTCGCCCCCGCGATCTACCAGACCGCGCTGCTGCTCGTCCTCGCCTACGCCATCCTGTTCATCCCGCGCGCGATGGTGTCGCTGCGCGCGGGACTGGCTGCGGCGCCCCCGGAGCTGTCGGAGGCGGCGCGGGCCCTGGGCGCGCGCGGCGTCTCGGTGCTCACCCGGGTCGTGCTGCCGCTGGCCGCGCCCTCCGTGCTCGGTGGCTTCGTGCTCGTCGCGCTGGCGATCACGACCGAGCTGACCGCGACCCTGCTGCTCGCGCCGACCGGGGTCGAGACGCTGGCCCTGGCGTTCTGGGGCGCGGCGGACGAGCTGGACTACACGGCTGCGGCGCCCTACGCCGCGATGATGATCGCCCTGTCCGTGCCGCTGACCGTGGTGCTGCGCCGGCAGATCACGAAGGAAGGATGACAATGGTGGCGACCCTGCCCGAAGGGCGGACCGAGCGGACGACGAGCGCGCAGACGGAGGTGGCACCGGTGAGCGAGGTGCGCGTGCGCGGCGTCCGGGCCGGCTACGGGGGCAACCAGGTGCTGCACGACGTCGACCTCACCGTGCGGGCCGGCACCACCACGGCCGTGCTGGGCGGCTCCGGCTCCGGCAAGACGACGCTGCTGCGGGTGATCTCCGGGTTCCTGCGGCCGACCACGGGGTCGGTGTCGATCGGTGGCCGCGTGGTCGCCGACGAGCACACCCTCGTGCCGCCCGAGCGGCGCGGCATCGGCTACGTGCGCCAGGACGGCGGGCTGTTCCCGCACCTGACCGTCGCCGGCAACATCGCCTTCGGCCTGCCGCGGCCCGCGATCGGACGCCGTGACCGCCACCACCGCGAGCGGATCGCCGAGCTGCTCGAGCTGGTCGAGCTGCCGCCCGAGGTGGCCGGACGCCGGCCAGACCAGCTCTCCGGCGGCCAGCAGCAGCGGGTGGCGCTGGCCAGGGCGCTGGCCCCGCACCCGGACCTCGTGCTGCTCGACGAGCCGTTCTCCTCCCTGGACACCGCGCTGCGCGCCGCCACCCGCGAGGCCACCGCCCGGGCGCTGCGGGCGGCCGGCGCGACCGCCGTCCTGGTCACCCACGACCAGGGGGAGGCGCTGTCCTTCGCCGACGAGGTGGCGATCCTGCGCCAGGGCCGGTTCCGCCAGGTCGCCGCACCGCGGGCCGTCTACGGCGAGCCGGTCGACGCGCACGTGGCCACCTTCCTCGGCGACGCCATCTACGTGCACGGCCTGGCCAGCCGGGACCAGTTCCGCTGCGCGCTGGGCAACCTGCAGACGGCCGGGTTCGTCACCCGCGGCGCGGTCGAGGCGCTGCTGCGCCCCGAGCAGCTGCAGATCGTCCCGCCGGGGACGGGATCGGTGGACGCCCGGGTGCGCTCGGTGACCTTCTTCGGCCACGACAGCGTCGCCGACCTCGAGCTGGTCAGCGGCGTGCCGGTCAACGGCCTGCGCGCGCGCACCGTCGGGCTGCGGCTGCCCGAGGTGGGAGACGTCGTGGGCATCAACGTCGTGGGACCGGTGCGCGTCTTCCCCTCCTCCTGAGGTCAAGACCCCGGTTCGAGGTAATGCACGGCCATGCTCGGGCAGTGCAATACCTCGAACCGTGGCCATCGCCGCGTGGTCGAGGTGAAGCGCAGCTGCCCGTCGGTGCTCCATCACCTCGCCCCTCCGCGGCGCGCATCCACAGGAACCCGCGAGCGCGACCGTCGTCCACAGCCGGGCGTGACGTGGTTGGGCCGGGGCGGTCCAGCGGGCACGGTGCTGGAGCATGGGTACCAGGGAGCGCAGGGAGCTGGCGCGGGCGACCGCGGACGACTTCGGCGGGGCACTGTCGCGAGAACGACTGCGCAGGATCGGGGTCGACAACCGCATGGTCCGCCGCGAGGAGGCTGCGCAGCGATGGCGCGTGCACGGGCGGCAGACCATCGCCATGCACACGGGCGAGCTTGGCGCGCGCGCCGATCGCTGGCGGGCCATATGGGAGGTCGGGGCGGGGATCGCTGCGCTGGACGGGGTGACGGCGCTGACCGAGGCGGGCATGACCGGCTTCACCGAGCATGCGACCCACGTCAGCGTGCTCCATCGGCACGACATCGAGGACGTCCCCGGGGTGCGGATCCACAAGCTCATCCGCCGTCCGGAGGCGGACCTCCTCACGAACGGGATCCCACGGGTCCGCCCGGCCGTCGCCGCCATCCACGGTGCCCACTGGGCGGTCTCCGACCGGCAGGCCGCGCTGATCCTCTGCATGCCGGTGCAGCAGCGGCTCGTCACCGGCCAACAGCTGCTCGCGGCCCGGAAGACGGTCAGGGGCCGGACGAGACGGCGCTTCATCGAACTCGTGATCCGCGACATCGCCCTGGGGGCACAGTCGTTGGGTGAGCTTGACTTCGCCGAGGGCTGCCGGATGCGCGGGCTGCCCGAGCCGGAGCGGCAGGTCGTCCGGCGCGGGGTCGGCAACAAGGTCTACCTCGACGCCAGGTGGCCCAACGGACTGGTGGTCGAGATCGACGGCTCCGGGCATCACCAGGGACTGTCCGTCGCCAACGACAACCTGCGCGCCAACGCGGTGACCTTGACCGACGACACCGTGCTCCGGATCGACCTCGTCGGGTGGCGGCTCTTCCGGGAGGAGTTCCTGGACCAGGTGTGCGCCGGCTACTGGATCTGCCAGCACCGCTTCGGGTCGAGGTAACCGACCGCCGGGCCGCTGCCGTGACATACCTCGAACCGGGCCAGCGGCGCCGGAGTCGAGGTATGCGGCAGCCGTGATGTGGTGGTCGATTACCTCGAACCGGGTGGGGAGAGCCGGTCCAACGCTGGGCGCGCCGGGTCCTCGTCGAGGCGCGATGTCCCCACTTCCCCATCAGGGGACGACCCTGCACCGCAGCGTCCATCCCCGGGATCGAGGTATACGGCGGCCCTATCCCGGGCCTCCATTACCTCGAACCGGGAAGGGGGACCGGGATCGAGGTATACGGCGGCCCTATCCCGGGCCTCCATCACCTCGAACCAGGGGGCGGTGGCGGCGCGCATCGTAGGCTCCCGCCATGCCCGCCACCTTCCACCTGCCCACGGCCGTCGTCGTGGCAGCGGGCTTCGTGCTGCTCCTGCTCGTGCTGTGGCTGCGCCGGCGCCGGATCGCCCACGGCTTCCTCTCCGAGGCCGACCAGCTCACCCACGAGGCGCTGCGCTCGGGCTTCCAGGCCGGCCGGCACCTGCGCTCCGGGCTCACCGCAGACACCGCCGAGAAGGCGGCGCGGCACCTGCGCCTCGTCCTCGGCGGCTCCGCGCTCGCGGTCTGCGACGGCCAGGAGGTCCTGACCTGGACCGGCCACGGCGAGCACCACCGCGACCAGGCCCTCGGGCACGCCCGCCAGACGCTGGAGTCCGGCGACACGGCGGTGCTGGGCCGGCGGGACCTGCCGTGCGCCCGGCCCGACTGCGACGTGCGCGCCGGCGTGGTCGCGCCCCTGGTGGTGGAGGACCGCGTGATCGGGACCCTCACCGCATACTCCGACCGTCCGTCCCCGGGGCTGGCCCGCGCCCTGGAGCAGGTGGCCTCCTGGGTGAGCGACCAGCTCGAGCTGGGCGAGCTGGACCGGGAGCGCACCCGCGCGGTCGAGGCCGAGCTGCGCAGCCTGCGGGCGCAGATCAGCCCGCACTTCATCTACAACTCCCTGGCCGCGATCGCCAGCTTCGTGCGCACCGACCCCGAGCGGGCCCGCGAGCTGCTGCTGGAGTTCGCCGACTTCACCCGCTACGCGCTGCGGCGCGGCGGCGCCTTCACCACGCTCGCCGACGAGCTGCGCAACATCGAGCGCTACCTGGTGCTCGAGCAGGCGCGCTTCGGCGACCGGCTCCAGGTCAACCTGCTCGTCGCGCCGGAGGTCCTCACCGTCGTGCTGCCCTACCTGGCCGTCCAGCCGCTCGTCGAGAACGCCGTCCGCCACGGACTGGCCGACAAGGTCGGCACCGGCACGGTGACGATCACCGCCACCGACCTGGGCGACCAGGCCGAGATCAGCGTCGAGGACGACGGGGCCGGGTCGGACCCCGAGGACGTGCGCCGCGCCCTCGACGGGGAGGACGCGGTGGACGGGGCAGGCACGAACGAGTCCGTCGGCCTGGGCAACGTCGACGCCCGCCTGCGGCGCGTCTACGGCGACGACCACGGGCTCGTCGTGGAGACGGCCCCGGGCCTGGGGACCAAGGTCACCTTCCGGGTCCCCAAGTACGCACCGGGCGTCCATCCCGGGTAGATCCGCCCACCCCTTGCGCCGCTCCCTACGATGTCCCCTATGCGTGCCCTCGTCGTCGACGACGAACCACCGGCCCTGTCCGAGCTGACCTACCTGCTCGAGCAGGACGGCCGGTTCTCCGGCGTGGTCGCCGCCGGGTCCGGCACCGACGCCCTGCGCGCGCTGGAGGACGGGGAGGTCGACGTCGTCTTCTCCGACATCTCGATGCCGGGGCTGGACGGCATGGAGCTGGCCCGCGTCATCGCCCGCTTCGCCCGCCGGCCGCAGGTCGTCTTCGTCACCGCCCACGAGGAGCACGCCGTCGACGCCTTCGCGGTGCAGGCCACCGACTACCTCCTCAAGCCGGTCTCCCGCGAGCGCCTCGCGCGGGCGGTCGACCGCGTCGTGGAGGGTATGAAGCCCGCCGCCTCCCCGGGGCCGGTCGCCCCGGGTGCGGGGGAGGTGGCCGGCAGCGCGCCGGCCGAGCCGGCCGACGAGCGGATCGCGGTCGAGCTCGGCGGCGTCACCCGCTTCGTGCGCCGCTCGGACGTGCGCTACGTCCAGGCCCAGGGCGACTACGCCCGGCTGTTCACCCTGACCGGCTCGCACCTGATCCGGGTGCCGCTGTCGACGCTGGAGGAGCGCTGGGCGGACGCCGGGTTCGTCCGGATCCACCGCTCCACGCTCGTCTCGCTGCGGCACGTCGGAGAGGTCCGCCAGGGCCACGGCAAGGTCAGCCTGGTGCTCGCGCCGGACGGCACCGAGCTGGCGGTCGCGCGCCGCCACGCGCGCGAGGTGCGCGAGCGCGTCCTCGCCGACGGTGCCGACGGCCTGCCGTGACCGCGCCCGAGGGACCGGCGCGGCGGGTGCGGGTGACGGCCTCCCGGCGCGGCGCCCCCGCCGCCCTGCGGCGGCCGGTCGCCAGCGCGCTGGCCGAGCAGACCGGGCTGGGCGAGCTCTACCTCCAGGGGCTGCTGCGTGCCCAGCTGCGCCTGACGGCCGCCGTGGCCAGCACCATCACCGCGGTCCTGCTCGGCATCCCGCTGATCTTCGCCCTCGTCCCGGCCACCCGTCAGCTGCACGTGGGCCCTCTCCCGCTGCCGTGGCTCGTGCTCGGCGTGCTGATCTACCCGACGGTCGTCGCGGCCGCGGCGTTCTACACGCGCCAGACGGAGCGCACCGAGCGCCGCTTCGTCGCCTTCGTCTCCGAGGCGGGGACGGAGCGGCGGTGACCGGTCCGCTGTCGGCGCTCGCGGTCGCCGTCGTCTGCCTGGTCACCCTCGGCCTGAGCCTGTTCATGCTGCGGCTGTCCCGGCGGACCAGCGACTTCTACGTCGCCGGGCGCACCGTGTCGGCCGGGCGCAACGCCGCGGCGATCGGCGGGGAGTACCTCTCGGCCGCCTCCTTCCTCGGCGTGGCCGGTTTCATCTACGACCAGGGCGTCGACGCGCTCTGGTACCCCATCGGCTACACCGTCGGCTACCTCGTCCTGCTCATCCTCGTCGCCGCGCCGATGCGGCGGTCGGGGGCCTACACGCTGCCGGACTTCGCCGAGGCCCGGCTCGGCTCGGTGCCGCTGCGCCGGCTGTGCACGCTGCTGGTGGTGCTCATCGGCTGGCTCTACCTCATCCCCCAGTTCCAGGGGGCGGACTTCACCCTCCGCCTGGTCACCGGCGCCCCGACCTGGGTGGGCAGCCTCGTCGTGGCCGTTGTCGTGATCCTGGCGGTGGCGGCGGGCGGGATGCGCTCGATCACCCTGGTCCAGGCGGTGCAGTACTGGGTCAAGCTCACCGCGCTGGCCGTCCCCGCGGGGATGATCCTCGGCGCCTGGTGGGCGACGCAGGGTCCCGCACCGGCCGTCGCCGAGGCCTGGACCCAGCCCTTCACCGGCCGTGCGCCCGAGGAGCACCACCTCTACCGCACCTTCTCCCTCATCGTCGCGCTCGCGCTGGGCACGACCGGCCTGCCGCACGTCGTCGTGCGCTACTACACCAACCCGGACGGCGCCGCGGCCCGCCGGACCACCGTGCGGGTGCTCGCCCTGCTCGGCCTGTTCTACGTCTTCACGATCGTCTACGGGGTGCTCGGCCGGGCCTACCTGCCCGTCCTCGGCGCCGGCGACCGGGCCGACACCGTCGTGCTGCGGCTGCCGGCGGAGGTCTTCGCCTCCCCGGCCTCGGACATCCTGACCGCGGCCCTGGTCGGCGGCGCGTTCGCGGCCTTCCTGTCGACCTCCTCGGGGCTGGCGGTCGCGGTGACCGGCGTGCTCAACCAGGACCTGGTGCGCCCCCTCCTCGCGCGGGTCACGCAGGGCGACTCCACCGAGGTGAGCGGGTTCCGGTTCGCCGCGGTCCTCGCCGTCCTCGTCCCGTATGCCGTGAGCCGGTTCTTCCCGCAGGTGCCGCTCGCGGCGTTCGTCACCCTGGCGTTCGTCATCGCCGCCTCGACCTTCTTCCCGCTGCTCGCGCTCGGGGTGTGGTGGCCGCGGCTGTCCGTGCAGGGGGCCGCGGCCGGGCTGACGACGGGCGCCGTGCTGGCGATCGGCGCGCTGGTGGCCACCGGCCTGCTCGCGCAGCAGACCGGGTGGCCCGACGCGCTCCTGGCCCACCCGGCGGCGTGGACCGTCCCGGCGGCGCTGCTGGCGGCGGTGGGCGTCTCGCTGGCCACGCCGCACGGCATACCTCCCGGCGCCCGGCGGACCCTCGTCCGGCTGCACACGCCGGAGGTCGTGACCGTCGCCCCGCTCGCCCCGCAGGGCAGGGCCGGGTCGCCCGTCCCTCGCACGGGGTCCGTCCGCGACCACGTCTAGTCTCGTCTGCATGGAGCTCAAGGCGACCCTGCACCGCTACCTGCGCACCGAGCGCGACGCGCTGATCTGGAAGCTGGAGGGCCTCGGCGAGCGGGCGGTGCGCACCCCGCTGACCTCCACCGGCACCAACCTGCTGGGCCTGCTCCGGCACGCCACGGGGGTCGAGGCCGACTACTTCGGCTCCGTCTTCGGCCGTCCCGTCCCCTTCGACCTCGGCTTCGACCTGGAGGGCGAGGACAACGCCGACTTCTGGGTGCCGGCCGACGTCTCGACCCAGGAGGTGCTCGACCTCTACACCCGCGTCCAGCAGCACGCCGACGCCACGATCGAGGCGCTGGAGCTGGACGCGCCCGGGCGGGTTCCGTGGTGGGGGCGCAGGTCGGACACCACGCTCGGGGACGTGCTCGTCCACGTCACCACCGACCTGGCCCGGCACGCCGGCCACGCCGACATCCTGCGCGAGGAGCTCGACGGCGCCGTCGGGCTGCGCGCCGACAACGGCAACATGGCCAGCGAGGACGCGCAGTGGTGGGCCGACTACCGGGTGCGCCTGCAGGAGGTCGCGGACAGCTTCCAGGGCTGAGGGAGTCGCAGCCCGCTCGTCGCGCACGTCCGACCGCTCGTCGCAGGCGCGGACCGCCCGACAGGTCCCCGACCCCGCGCGTGCGGGCGTGACGGCATACTCTCGAAGGGAACGTCACGACGCGAGGAGGCACGATGACCACCGAGGCCACCGAGGGAATCCAGGCCCTGCTGCACGAGAAGCGCACCTTCCCGCCCAGCGCGGAGTTCGCCGCGCAGGCCAACGGCACCGCCGAGATGTACGACCGGGCGGACGCGGACCGGGAGGCCTTCTGGGCCGAGCAGGCCAGGAAGTACGTCCGGTGGGAGACCGACTTCGACCAGACGCTGGACTGGAGCGGGGCGCCGTTCTCCAAGTGGTTCCTGGGCGGCCGGCTGAACGCCTGCGTCAACGCGGTCGACAAGCACGTGGAGGCCGGCAACGGGGACCGGGTCGCGATCCACTTCGTCGGCGAGCCCGAGGGTGACACGCGCGACATCACGTATGCCGACCTGCACGGCCAGGTGCAGAAGGCCGCCAACGCGCTGGCCGACCTCGGGGTGGGGCAGGGCGACGCGGTCGCGATCTACCTGCCGATGATCCCCGAGGCCGTCGTGGCGATGCTGGCCTGCGCCCGCCTCGGTGCCCCGCACACGGTGGTCTTCGGGGGCTTCTCCGCCGACGCGCTGCGCAGCCGCATCGCGGACGCCGGCGCCAAGGTCGTCATCACCGCCGACGGCGGCTGGCGGCGCGGCAAGCCGGGGGCGCTCAAGCCGGCCGTGGACGCGGCGCTGGACTCCGGCGAGCACCCGGTGGAGAAGGTCCTCGTCGTCAGGCGCACCGGGCAGGACGTGCCCTGGACCGACGGGCGCGACCAGTGGTGGGACGACGCGCTCGCCGCGGCGGCAGACACGCACGAGGCGCAGGCCTTCGACGCCGAGCACCCGCTGTTCATCCTCTACACCTCGGGCACGACGGGCAAGCCCAAGGGCGTCTTCCACGCCACCGGCGGTTACCTGGTGCAGAACGCCTACACCAGCTCGGTGGTGCTCGACATCCACCCCGAGTCCGACGTCTACTGGTGCACCGCCGACATCGGCTGGGTCACCGGCCACTCCTACATCGTCTACGGGCCGATGACGCTCGGGGCGACGCAGGTGATGTACGAGGGCACCCCGGACACCCCGCACCAGGGCCGCTTCTGGGAGATCGTGCAGGAGGCGGGGGTGACGGTCCTCTACACCGCGCCGACCGCGATCCGCACGTTCATGAAGTGGGGCACGGACATCCCGGCGAAGTTCGACCTGTCCAGCCTGCGGCTGCTCGGGTCGGTCGGCGAGCCGATCAACCCCGAGGCGTGGATGTGGTACCGCGAGCACATCGGCGGCGACCGCACCCCGATCGTGGACACCTGGTGGCAGACGGAGACCGGCGCGATCATGATCAGCCCGCTGCCGGGCGTCACGCAGGCACGCCCCGGGTCGGCGATGCGTCCGATCCCGGGAGTCGTGGCCGAGGTCGTCGACGACGCGGGCCAGCCGGTCGGCAACGGCCAGGGCGGCTACCTGGTCATCACCGAGCCCTGGCCCTCGATGCTGCGCGGCGTCTGGGGGGACCCGGAGCGCTACAGGGAGACCTACTGGTCCCGGTTCGAGGGTGTCTACTTCGCCGGTGACGGCGCCAAGCTGGACGACGACGGCAACATCTGGGTGCTCGGGCGGGTGGACGACGTGATGAACGTCTCCGGGCACCGCATGTCGACCGCCGAGATCGAGTCGGCGCTGGTGTCCCACCCCAAGGTGGCCGAGGCCGCCGTGGTCGGTGCTGCCGACGCGATGACCGGTCAGGCGATCTGCGCGTTCGTCATCCTGCGCGAGGACGTGATCAGCGAGGCCGACGAGCACGGTGAGGGCGCCGAGCTGGTCGCCGAGCTGCGCGCCCACGTGGCCAAGGAGATCGGTCCGATCGCCAAGCCGCGCCAGATCATGGTCGTGGCCGAGCTGCCGAAGACCCGCTCGGGCAAGATCATGCGCCGACTGCTCAAGGACGTCGCCGAGAACCGCGAGGTCGGCGACGTCACGACGCTGGCCGACTCCTCGGTGATGGACCTCATCTCTGCCGGGATGGACAAGGGCGACTGACCCGCCCCGGGCACGAGCGACGGCCGGTCGACCCGCGGGGTCGACCGGCCGTCGCTCGTGCTGGCCTCAGTCGGGGATCATCTGCTGCCACGGACGGGCCAGGTGGAACCGGCGCCCGGTGACCTCCGTGACGTCGATCGCGACGACGTTGTGCTTGTTCGAGGAGGTCCACGGCCGCAGCCGCAGGTTGTCGGCGTCGCGGTGCTCCTGACCCTCGAGGATGCGGGCATGGCCGCGCGCGATGACGCTCCACGCGGAATCGGACCCGTCGTCGATGCGGTCGATCTCGAAGGCGACGTCCTCGTTCATCACCACACCCAGGAGCTTGGAACCCTCGGCGGTGCGGAAGACGAGGCGACCGCGGTCGGTGGCGTAGTTGACCGGAGCGATGTGCACCTCGTCGGCGAGGTGGTAGGCCATCCGGCCGAACTCCTCCTGGTCCAGGAGCTGCCAGCACTCCGTCTCGGTGAGGATGCGCGGTGCGGTCGAGGTTGCCATGATCAGCCTCCCTTGCTGGGCACCCCCATTCTACGACGATATGTCGTATAAGGCCAGCCCCGTTCAGCCGCGGGCTCCGCTGGAGGTCCAGCCCACCTTCGGCTTCTTCGGGTTGCGGCTCGGGCTGGTCGGGGTCCTTCATCGGCCCGCCGGGGCCCGCCGGGACGTCGGCGACGCTGAGGATCTCCAGCTTGTCGGGGTGGCGCGCAGAGACGATGTAGACGCCGGACTGGCCGCTGTCCTGCGGCTGGCCGAAGGCGCGGGGGTCCTGGGAGAGGAAGACCAGCTTGCGGCTGGGGTCCACGTCCATGTCCTCGTTCTCCCAGAAGCCCGGCATGTCGATGGAGTCGAGCAGGACCGGGTTCTCGGGGTCGCTGACGTCGTAGGACTTCAGCCCGAACCGGCCGGTGGCGAACATGACCTTCTTCGTGGCCCCGTAGTCGAGGAAGCTGAGGTCGGTGGCCCCGATCAGCTCCGGCAGCTGGGTCACGGCTGCCCGACGCAGGGGTCGGCGAGCGGGTCCACGACCGTGCCCACGAACTGGCCGGAAACTGCCCATCTGCACCTGCGCCGGAGCCGCCCCTCGGGGTACGGTGTGGGGCACGCACGACGTTCTCGGAGAGGTGGGTGCACGATGGCACGCAAGGAGTCGACCTTCCTCGGCTGGCCCGTGCTCCGGCAGCTGGCCACCGGGGACCTGCTGGGCCGCGGCGCGTCCGTGACCTCGCGCCGCACCCGGGAGATCACGCCACGGACCACGACCGCCGACCGGGTCGTGCAGAGCGTCTGTGCCTACTGCGCCGTCGGCTGCGGCCAGAAGATCTTCGTCAAGGACGAGAAGATCGTGCAGATCGAGGGTGACCCGGACTCGCCGGTGAGCCGTGGGCGGCTCTGCCCCAAGGGCGCCGCCAGCGAGCAGCTCGTCAACTCCCCCACCCGGGTGACCGAGGTGCTCTACCGGGCACCCGGGGCCACGGACTGGCAGACGATCGACCGGGACACCGCCATCGACATGGTCGCCGAGCGCTACCTGCAGGCCCGCGACAACCACTGGCAGGACGTGGACGAGCGTGGTCGGCGCGTCCGGCGCACGATGGGTATCGCCTCGCTCGGGGGAGCAACCCTCGACAACGAGGAGAACTACCTCATGAAGAAGCTGTACACGGCTTCCGGGGCGATCCAGATCGAGAACCAGGCCCGCATATGACACAGCTCCACGGTTCCCAGTCTGGGATCCTCGTTCGGGCGCGGCGGCGCGACCCAGGCCCTGCAGGACATGGCCAACGCCGACTGCGTGGTCATCCAGGGGTCCAACATGGCCGAGTGCCACCCCGTGGGCTTCCAGTGGGTCACCGAGGCCAAGGCCCGCGGTGCGCGCGTCATCCACATCGACCCGCGCTTCACCCGCACGTCCGCGGTCGCTGACACCCACGTCCCCATCCGGGCCGGCAGCGACGTCGTGCTCCTCGGCGCGCTCATCAACCACGTGCTGAGCAACGACCTCTACTTCCACGACTACGTCGTCGCCTACACCAACGCCGCGACGCTCGTGCGCGACGACTTCGTCGACACCGAGGACCTGGACGGGCTCTTCTCCGGCTACGACGCGACGACCGGCACCTACGACACCTCCACCTGGGCCTACGCCGCCCGCGAGGACGGGCCCGGCTCCGGCGACGGGATCGAGGAGCCCTCCGGCGACGGGGGCGGCCCGGACCGGGAGGAGGAGTCCCGCGCGGCCGGGCACGAGCGCGGTGCCGCCGGCGCGGCGCTCGAGCACGCCAGGGTGGTGCGCGACGAGACGCTGCAGGACCCGCGCACCGTCTTCCAGATCCTGGCGAAGCACTACCGGCGCTACACGCCAGAGATGGTCCGCGACCTGTGCGGCATACCCGTGGAGCTGTTCGAGGAGGTGGCTCGCGCGGTCACCGAGAACTCCGGCCGCGAGCGGACCACCTGCTTCGCCTACGCGCTGGGCTGGACCCAGCACAGCCTGGGCGCCCAGTTCATCCGCGCCGCCGCGGTCCTGCAGCTGCTGCTGGGCAACATGGGTCGCCCCGGCGGCGGCATCATGGCCCTGCGCGGCCACGCCAGCATCCAGGGCTCGACCGACATCCCCACGTTGTTCAACCTCCTGCCGGGCTACCTGCCGATGCCGGTGGCCGGGGAGCAGGACACCCTCGAGGACTACCTCGCCACGATCGCCTCCCCGCTGCAGAAGGGCTACTGGACCGAGGCGCCGGCCTACACAGCGAGCCTGCTGAAGGCCTGGTTCGGTGACGCGGCCACCGCGGACAACGACTTCTGCTTCGACTACCTCCCGCGGCTGACCGGCGCGCACGGCACCTACCAGACGGTGATGGAGATGCTCGACGGCGAGGTCGACGGCTACTTCGTCGTCGGTCAGAACCCCGCCGTGGGCTCGGCGCACGCCAAGATGCAGCGCCAGGCGCTGGGCAAGCTGAAGTGGCTGGTCGTGCGGGACCTGCAGCTCATCGAGACCGCCACCTTCTGGAAGGACTCCCCGGAGATCGCCACCGGCGAGCTGCGCACCGAGGACATCGACACCGAGGTGTTCTTCTTCCCGTGCGCCAGCTACGCCGAGAAGTCGGGCACGTTCACCCAGACCCAGCGGATGCTGCAGTGGCGCCACCAGGCGGTCCGACCGCCGGGTCAGGCGCAGAGCGAGCTGGACTTCTACTACGAGCTGGGCAGACGGATCCGCCAGCGCCTGGCCGGCTCGACCGACGAGCGGGACCGTCCGCTGCTCGACCTCACCTGGGACTACCCGCAGGACGAGCACGGCGAGGTCGACGCCGAGGCGGTGCTGCGCGAGATCAACGGCTACCACCTCACCGGCGACCAGGCCGGGCAGGTGCTCGACTCCTTCGTGCAGATGAAGGACGACGGGTCGACCTCCGGCGGCTGCTGGATCTACACCGGCGTCTTCGCCGGCGGCGTCAACCACTCCATGGGTCGACCCGCGCGCGAGGAGCAGGACGAGGTCGCCAGCGGCTGGGCCTGGGCCTGGCCGCTCAACCGCCGCGTGCTCTACAACCGCGCCTCCGCCGACCCGCAGGGCCGGCCGTGGAGCGAGCGCAAGAAGTACGTCTGGTGGGACGCCGACGCCAAGCGGTGGACCGGCAAGGACGTGCCCGACTTCCCGGTCGACCGCGACCCGAGCTACCGGCCGGCGGCCGACGTGGGCGGCCCGGCGGCGATCGCGGGCGACGACCCGTTCATCATGCAGGCCGACGGCAAGGGCTGGCTCTTCGCACCGCGGGGCATGGTCGACGGGCCGCTGCCCACGCACTACGAGGCCCAGGAGTCGCCGGTCGACAACGCGCTCTACACCCAGCAGCGCAACCCGGCCCGCCTGGTCTACCCGCGCAAGGACAACCTGTGGGCGCCGTCGGGCCAGGACCCGGGCAGCGAGGTCTACCCCTACGCCTTCACCACCTACCGGCTCACCGAGCACCACACGGCAGGCGGGATGAGCCGCTGGCTGCCCTACCTCTCCGAGCTGCAGCCGGAGATGTTCTGCGAGGTCTCCCCGGAGCTGGCCGCCGAGCGCGGCCTGGAGAACGGCGGATGGGCCACGATCATCTCGGCACGCAGCGCCATCGAGGCCCGCGTGCTGGTCACCGGTCGGATGAAGCCGCTGACGGTCCGGGGCCGCACCGTGCACCAGATCGGGCTGCCCTACCACTGGGGCGTGGGGCGCGACGCGGTCGTCGAGGGCGACTCGGCCAACGACCTGCTCGGCATCGTGCTCGACCCGAACGTGCACATCCAGGAGTCCAAGGCGGCCACCTGCGACATCCGGGCCGGCCGTCGGCCGCACGGCGAGGAGCTGCTCCGGCTCGTCGCCGAGTACCAGTCCCGGGCCGGCAGCACCGCCGAGACGGCCAACGAGCACGCCGACCCCGTCGACGCCGAGACCGCCCGGCGCCGCGCCGAGGCAGGAGGGGAGAACTGATGGGTTATCTGGCACGCCAGCTCGCCGGGCCGACCGACCCGGCGCGGGACGCCGGGTGGTCCGCCCCCGAGGAGCGCAAGGGCTTCTTCACCGACACCTCGATCTGCATCGGCTGCAAGGCCTGCGAGGTCGCCTGCAAGGAGTGGAACGCCCTGCCGCTCGACGGGCTGGACCTCAGCGGCGACTCCTACGACAACACCGGCGGCCTGGGTGCCAGCACCTGGCGGCACGTCGCCTTCGTCGAGCAGTCCCAGGACCGGATCGAGGAGGCCCGCGCCTCCGGCCGCCGTCTCGTCGACCTGGGTATGCCGCAGGTCGGCGCCCCGGCTCCCGCGCCCTCCGCCCTGAGGACCGGCGACACGGTCGGCGCGGTACCACCCACCCTCCCCGACGAGGGTGACGGCGGGCTGGACATCAGGAACCTGCTCGGCGGCGCCCCGACGCCCGACTTCCGCTGGCTGATGTCCTCCGACGTGTGCAAGCACTGCACGCACGCCGGCTGCCTCGACGTCTGCCCCACCGGCGCGCTGTTCCGCAGCGAGCACGGCACCGTGGTGGTCCAGGCCGACATCTGCAACGGCTGCGGCTACTGCGTCGGGGCGTGCCCCTTCGGGGTGATCGAGCGGCGCACGGACGCCGCGGTCTCGGTGCGCAAGGACGGTCACGTGCCGGACGTGGGCGTGGCCCAGAAGTGCACGCTGTGCTACGACCGGCTCAGCGTCGGGCAGGAGCCCGCGTGCGCGCAGACCTGCCCCACGACCTCGATCCGGTTCGGCACGCGCGAGGAGATGGTCTCCCTCGCCCACGACCGGGTCGTGCAGCTGCACGACCAGGGCTTCACCGAGGCGCGGCTCTACGGCGCCAACGACGAGGACGGCGTGGGCGGCACCGGCTCGGTCTTCCTGCTGCTCGACGAGCCCGAGGTCTACGGCCTGCCGCCGGACCCGGTCGTGCCCACCGCCAAGCTGCCTGAGATGTTCCGCCAGGCCGGCTACGCCGGTCTGGGCCTCCTCGGCGCCGCGGCGCTCGCCTTCGTGGGGAGGCGCCGGTGACGACGTCGTCCTTCGACTCCTACCGACCGCCCGAGGACGGTCCTCGGCGTCGCCGGCGGTCCTCGGTGCGCGGGGCGGTGACGGGGGCGGGGCGTGACGTCGCCCGGGCCGGCCGCAGCTGGCTCAACCGCGACGGCGGCGGCCGGCGCGAGGCGCCCGCGGTGCCGGACGCCGAGTTCTCCGACTACTACGGCCAGGCGGTCATCAAGCCGGTGCCGTGGAAGCACGAGATCCCGGCCTACCTCTTCGTCGGCGGGATCGCCGGCGCCTCCGGGCTGATCGCCGCGGGTGCGTCCGCCACCGGGCGGCACACCCTGCGGCGCAACAGCCGTTACACAGCGATCGCGACGGTGGCGCTGAGCGGCGCGGCGCTGGTCGCCGACCTCGGACGTCCCGAGCGCTTCCTCAACATGCTGCGGACCGTCAAGCTCACCTCGCCGATGTCGGTGGGCACCTGGATCCTGTCCGGGTATGCAGCGTTCGCGGGCGTGGCGACGGCCTCCGAGGTCGCCCGGTCGCTCACCCTGCCGCGGGGCGGTGTGCTCGCCCTGGTCCAGGACGGGCTCGCGCTCGTGGACGCCCCGGCCGCGGTCGGCCAGGCGCTCTTCGGTCCGCCGCTGGCGGCCTACACCGCGGTGCTGCTGTCCGACACCGTCACCCCTGTCTGGTTCGAGAGCCGGGCGCAGCTGCCCTACGTCTTCGTCGCGTCGGCGGCGATGGCGGCCAGCGGCGTGCAGCTCGTGCTCTCGCCGGCCGCCGAGAGCGGCCCCGTCCGGCGGCTCGCGGTCGCCGGGGCGGCCACCGACCTGCTGGCGATGCACCTGCTCGAGGAGCACCTGGAGGGCCTGGAGCTGGGCGAGCCGCTGGAGACCGGGCCGGCCGGCACCAAGCTGCGGCTCGCCAGGGCGCTCACCGTCGCCGGAGGGATCGGCGCGCTCGTCTCGGGCCGCAGCCGACTCCTGGCGGCGGCCTCCGGGATCGCGCTGGCCGCGGCCTCGGCGCTGACCCGCTTCGGTATCGTCGAGGCCGGGATGGAGTCGGCCAAGGACCCTCGCTACACCGTCGGCCCGCAGAAGCGGCGACTGGAGCAGCGACGTCGTGAGGGGACCGTGCACGACAGCATCGTCACCGTCGGGTGAGGCCGACGCCGAACCGCTGGGTCATCCTCGCGGGTGGCGTCCTGGTCCAGCTGGTGATCGGCGCGGCCTACGCGTGGAGCACCTTCAGCAAGGCGATCCTGGCCGACCCGTCGGCCTTCGAGCTGTCGACGGTCCAGGCCACCGTCCCGTTCGAGGTCGCGATCGGGATGATCTTCGTCGGCACCTTCCTCGGCGGCCGGCTGCAGGACCGGCGCGGCCCGCGTCCGGTGGCGCTGGCCGGCGTGGTCGTCTACGCGGTCGGGATCGTCCTGGCCAGCTTCGCCCGCGACGCCGGCGACCTGTGGCTGCTGGTCCTCGGCTACGGCGTGCTCGGCGGCTTCGGCCTGGGGCTGGCCTACATCGTGCCGATCGCCATGCTGCAGAAGTGGTTCCCGGACCGGCGCGGCCTGATCACCGGCATCGCCGTGGGTGGCTTCGGGTTCGGCGCGGTCATCACCTCGCCGCTGGCGCAGGCGCTCATCGACAGCAGCGCGGACTACCAGCGCTACCCCACGAAGGTGTTCCTGTGGCTGGGTCTTGCCTACCTCGTCGCCGGGCTGCTCGGCGCCTCGGTCTTCCGCGACCCGCCCCAGGGCTGGACGGTCGCGACGGAAGCGCGCACGCAGCGGGAGGAGGAGGCGACGGCCGAGGGCGCCGTACCGGAGGACGACGTGGTGGAGTTCACGCCGTCGGAGGCGCTGCGCATGCCGCAGTGGTACCTGCTCACCCTCATCCTCACCGTGTCGGTGACCGCCGGCATCGCGTTCATCTCCCTAGCGGCCGGGGCCGCGAGCGACGTCGCGGGCCTGTCCGCCGTCGGCGCCGCCACGCTCGTCGGGGTGATGGGCCTGTTCAACGGGGCCGGGCGGATCGTGTGGGCGGCGCTGTCGGACCGGATCGGCCGCCGGCAGACCCTGATCGCCATCCTGGCGCTCCAGGGTCTGGCGCTCGTCGCCATCCCGCACGTGCACGGCGCGGCGCCGTTCTACGTCCTCGCGGCGGTGATCTACCTCTGCTACGGCGGGGCGTTCGGCACCCTGCCGGCCTCGGCCACCAGCTTCTTCGGGCTGCGGCACTCCGGTGCGATCTACGGGCTGATGCTCCTCGGCTGGTCCATCGGCGGCGTCGCCGGCCCGTTGCTCATCTCCTGGCTGGTCGGCGACGAGGGCAACTACACGCTGGGCTTCACGGTGATGGGCGTCCTGGCGCTGGTCGGCGTCCTGGTGCCGATCCTCACCCGACGGCCTGCGCACCTGCGAGGGCCGCAGAGGTAGCCACCGGCGCGGGAAGGCCACGGCGCCCCCCTGGACCTGTGCCCCCCTGGACCTGTGCACCACAAAATGACATGTGCAGGGGATACAACTCGTGCACACGTCGTTTCTGGGTGCACAGGTCGCCTCAGACGACCTCGATGAGCACCCCGTCGCCGAGCTCCCCGGCCGGCAGCGTCCGTCCGACCACGGGCGCGCCGGGCACCTCGCCGACGACGAGGAGCCCGCCGGACGTCTGGGCGTCCGCGAGCAGGAGGAGATCGTCCTCGCCGATCCCCGGGCCGCTGGCCAGGTGGGGGCGCACCCAGTCCAGGTTGCGCCGGGACCCACCAGGGACGTGCCCGGCGGCCAGCGCCTCGCGCGCACCCGGCAGGTAGGGGGCCGCCGCGGCCTCTACCCGGGCGGCGACGCCGGAGGCCCGGCACATCTTGAACAGGTGCCCAAGCAGGCCGAAGCCGGTCACGTCGGTCGCGGCCACGACGCCGGCGTCAAGCGCGGCCCGTGCGGCGTCCGCGTTGAGCGCGGTCATGCTCTCGACCGCCTCCGCGCTGGTCCTGCCGGTCGCCTTGGCGCGGTTGTTGAGGATCCCCACGCCGAGCGGCTTGGTGAGGCTGATCGGCAGGCCCGCCGCTGCCGCGTCGTTGCGCATCAGCCGCGCAGGGTCCGCGGTGCCGGTGACCGCCATCCCGTAGAGCGGCTCCGGCGCGTCGATGCTGTGCCCGCCCAGGACCGGGCAGCCGGCGGCGGTGGCCACGTCGAGCCCGCCCTGCAGCACCTGCTGGAGCAGGTCGGTGCCCAGGACGTCCCGGGGCCAGCCGACGAGGTTGATCGCGACGACCGGCGTGCCGCCCATCGCGTAGACGTCCGACAGCGCGTTGGCCGCGGCGATCCGCCCCCAGTCGTAGGGGTCGTCGACCATCGGCGTGAAGAAGTCGGCGGTGGAGAGCAGCGCCACCCCGCCCTCGATCCGGACCGCTGCGGCGTCGTCGCCGTCGTCCAGCCCGACGAGGACGTGGTCGTGGTGGGCGCCCGGGTCGAGCCGGAGACCGGACACGAGCTGCTCGAGCTCGCCGGCGGGGATCTTGCAGGCGCACCCGCCGCCACGGGCCAGCTGCGTGAGTCGCACGGGGTGCATGGCCCCACCCTAGACACCGGCTGTCTAGGGTGGGCCCTGGAGGTGTCTGGGTTCCTGGTGGGCCCCCCGGTCTTCAACACCGGTGAGGCCGAGCATCTCGGCCTGGCGGGTTCGATTCCCGTCCACCTCCGCCACACGTCCCCGCCGGGAGCAGAAGGGAGCACGAGGGTGAGCCAGGACGACCCGCGCCGGGCCATCCCGCGCACCGACGCGCTCCTAGCCGAGCCGCCCCTCGCCGCAGCGGCCGCCCGGCTGGGCCGCCCGCCGGTCCGGGCCGCCGTGACCGACGCGCAGGACCGGGCGCGGCGCGGCGAGATCGGCCCGGACGAGGTCGCCGCCGCCGCGCTCGCGGCGCTTCCCCGCCGGGCCTCGACCCTGACGCCCGTGCTCAACGCCACCGGCGTCGTCGTGCACACCAACCTCGGCCGGGCACCGCTGTCCCCGGCTGCCGTCGAGGCCGTGGTGGAGGCCGCCGGCTACTGCGACGTCGAGCTCGACCTGGGCACGGGAGGGCGCGGGCCCCGCGGGCAGGGCGCACGCGCGGCGCTCCTCGAGGCGGTGCCCGGCGCCGGGGACGCGCTGGTCGTCAACAACGGCGCCGCCGCGCTCGTGCTGGCCACCACCGCCCTCGCCGCCGGCCGGGAGGTCGTCGTCTCGCGCGGCGAGATGGTCGAGATCGGCGACGGGTTCCGACTGCCGGACCTCGTCGCCTCCACCGGTGCCCGGCTGCGCGAGGTCGGGACCACCAACCGCACGCACCCGCAGGACTACGCCGACGCGGTCGGGCCGGACACGGGGTGCGTGCTCAAGGTGCACCCGAGCAACTTCCGGGTCGAGGGCTTCGTCTGCGCGGTCGGTCTGCCCGAGCTGCGCGACCTGCGCCGCCCGGACGGGAGCCGTGTTCCCCTCGTCGCCGACATCGGCTCCGGGCTGCTGGCGCCCGACCCGGTGCTCCGCGACGAACCGGACGCGGGGACCGCCCTGCGCGACGGCGCCACGGTCGTGACGGCCAGCGGCGACAAGCTGCTCGGCGGCCCGCAGGCCGGCCTGGTCCTGGGCGAGGAGGACGCGGTCCGGCGGCTGCGCCGGCACCCGCTGGCCCGCTCGCTGCGCGTCGACAAGCTCACCCTCGCGGCTCTCGAGGCCAGCGTCCGCGCGCCCTCCACCCCGGTCCGCGACGCGGTGCACGCCACGGCGGACGAGCTGCGTCCCCGGGTCGAGCGGCTCGCCACCGCGCTCGGCCGCGAGGTCGTGCCGGTGACCGGGCGGGTCGGGGGCGGGGGCGCCCCGGGTATGCCGCTGCCCGGCTGGGCGGTCGAGCTGCCCGTCGAGGCGGTGGTCCGGCTGCGAGAACCGGCGCACGGTCTGCCGGTCGTGCTCGCCCGCGTCGAGGGCGGGCGCGGACTGGTGGACGTGCGCTGCATACCCGAGGACCGGGAGGACGACCTGCTCGCCGCGTTGCGCGCCGCGCTGGACGAGGCGACGGAGGGCCGGACGCCGTGAGGCGGGTCCTGGCCACCGCCGGGCACGTCGACCACGGCAAGTCGGCCCTGGTGCGGGCGCTCACCGGGCGCGACCCGGACCGGCTCGCCGCGGAGAGGGCCAGGGGCCTGACGATCGAGCTCGGCTTCGCGTGGACCAGCCTGCCGGGCGGCGCCGAGGTGGCGCTCGTCGACGTGCCGGGGCACCAGCGGTTCGTCGGCACCACGCTGGCGGGGCTGGGCCCGGCGCCGGCGGTGCTCTTCGTGGTGGCCGCCGACCAGGGCTGGCAGGCGCAGAGCACCGAGCACCTCGCGGTCGTGCGGGCGCTCGGCATCACCGACGGGCTGCTCGTCCTCACCCGCGCGGACCTCGCCGACCCGCAGCGGTCCGCGCAGGTCGGGGCCGAGGCGGCACGCCGGCTCGCGGGGGCCGGGCTGGAGGTGCCGTCGTGCACCGTCTCGGCCCGGACCGGGCAGGGAATGGACGGGCTGCGCGTCGCGCTCGCCGAGCTGGTGGCCCGGCTCCCGGAGCCGGACGCCGGCGCGCCGGTGCGGCTGTGGTGCGACCGGTCGTTCACCGTCGCCGGGTCCGGCACCGTGGTGACCGGGACGCTGGGGGCGGGCACGCTGCATACCGGGGACGTGCTGGAGCTGCTGCCGGCGGGCGGGCGGCGGGAGGTGGTCGTCCGCGGTCTGCACAGCGGCGACGTTGCGCACGAGGTGGTCGGCCCGGTGTCCCGGGTGGCGGCGAACCTGCGCCGTACCGGGACCGGCGACGTGGGTCGCGGGTCGGTGCTGGTGACGCCGGGCGCCTTCGCCGTGGCGCGTGTGCTCGACGTGGCGCTCACGCCCGAGGACCTGGGGGTCGCCGTCCCCGCAGGGGTGCAGCGCGCAGCAGCCCACGACCGGACGCCGCCCGAGCAGGTGGTCCTGCACGTCGGCACGGCCGACCAGCCGGTCCGGTGCCGACCGCTCGGCGACGCGCACGCGCGGCTCACCCTCCCGGAAGACCTGCCGTGGCGGGTCGGGGACCGCGCGGTCCTGCGCGACCCGGGCAGCCGTCGGGTCTGGGCCCTGCGCGTCCTCGACGTCGACCCGCTGCCGCTGCGGCGCCGCGGTGCCGCCCGCCACCGCGCCGAGGACCTGGCTGCGGCCACGACCACCGGGGAGGACGCAGGGTCCCGCGCCGTGAGCCGGGGCCTGGCCGACCTGCGGGTGCGCTCGCGGTCGGCCGAGCACCCGGACGTCCTGCGGCGTCTCGGACTGGGCCGGCCGACCTCGGCCGTGCACGTCGGCGGCTGGTGGGTGGACGAGGACGCCCTGCGTGCCTGGGCCGACCGGCTGGCGGGCGGCGTGCGCGGCCACCGAAAGGAGCACCCCCTCAGCGCCGGCGTGCCCGTCGCCGAGGCGGTGCACCTGCTCGACCTGCCACCTCACCTGCGGGCGGCCGCTGCCGGGGGCACGCTGGCGCCGGACCTCGCGCCGCCGGGAGGAGCCCTGGTCCGGGCGGCCGTCGAGCTGGCGGACCTCGCCGTGGACGGTGGCCGGGTGCACCCGCGCGGGGCTGCCGGGCTCGGCGCCGCCGAGGCGGGTGTGGCCCAGGTGGAGCGACGCCTGAGGCAGGATCCGTTCGCGGCACCGGAGCGCGAGGACCTCGCCCGGCTCGGGCTCGGTCCTGCCGAGCTCGCGGCCGCCGCGCGCCTGGGCCGGCTCCTGCGCGTGACCGACGACATCGTGCTGCTGCCCGACGGGCCCGCTCGCGCCATGCGGGAGCTGGCGGCGCTGGAGCAGCCGTTCACGCTGAGCGCCGCGCGGCAGGCACTCGGGACGACCCGTCGCGTGGCGGTCCCGCTGCTCGAGCACCTGGACACCCGCGGGTGGACGCGCCGCGTCGACGGCCGGCTGCGCGAGGTCGTGCGCTGACGCCCGATCGGGTCGTGGCTGGGTGACTTCGAGGAGGTCGGGGTGATCAGCGACCGGGACCTGTCATGCCGCCGGGCCCCGGACCGCGTGGCGCACGTAGAGGACACCGTTGTCGAAGCGCCGGTGGTCCAGCAGTGCGAGGTCGAGCCGCACGCCGCGGGGCAGCGCGGGCTTGCCGCCGCCCACGAGCACCGGGCACAGGAGCAGGACGCACTCGTCGACCAGCCCGTGCCGGAACGCCTCGGCCCCGATGGCCGCGCCGCCGATGCTCAGGTCCGCGCCGGAAGCCTCCTTGAGCCGGCGTACCGCCTCGGGGTCGAACCGTCGTTCGATCCTCGTCCGCGCCGTCGACACGGACGCGAGCGTGGCGGAGTAGACGACCTTGTCGCCGGCCCGCCAGATCTGCGCGTAGTCGTGGACGACGGCCGGCTCGGACTCCAGCCAGTCGTCGTCCTCCCACACGCGCATCGTCTCGTACATGCGGCGGCCGTAGAGCGAGGTGCCGATGCCCCGCTCGTGCTCGTTCCAGAAGGCGTGCACCTCGTCGTCGGGCACCGACCAGTCGAAGGAGCCGTCCTTGTCCTCGAGGTAGCCGTCGAGCGAGACGTTGGCGGCGTAGATCAGCTTGCCCATGGGTGTCTCCGAGCTGCCGGTGGGGGTTCTACGGTGCTCCTGCACCGACGCCACGTCAAGGGCCCCCGGGAGCAGGTCGGCGATCCTGCCGTCCGCCTACTCCGCCCGCTCGAAGCGCAGGCTCACCCCGCGCACCCCGCCCATCCACAGCTCCTGGCAGGCCGCCGCGAGCTCGTCGAGGCCCTCGGTGAGGCTGGCGAAGACGTTGCCGGGCACCCAGCCCTGGTCGCCGTTGACCAGCAGGTTGTTGCGGCCGTAGAAGACGGCCAGGTCGACGATCGAGCCCTGCTGCCGGAGGGTCTGCCCCTCCTCGTAGCCGTAGGCCGGGGTGCCCAGGTCCTGGCCGGAGAAGGTGAACCAGCACAGGTCGCCCGGGATCGGCGTGACCGTGGTGTTCTCCTGGCCGGGGTCGCGGCCGTCGTCGGCCAGTCCGGGCAGCAGCGCATAGATCTCGTTGCACGCGTACTTGCCGTGGTAGACCTGACCGCCCAGCGGCAGCGCGTCCCACACCGCGGCGCAGGTGCGCGGTGCGGCCTCCTCCAGCATCCGGGCCCGTGCGCTCACCCCCCGCTCGGGCAGGCTGACGGTGATGAAGCGGCTCATGGCGCCCCCCTGGGTGTCGTGCCCGTCGGGCCGCCGCCCGCGACCAGGGTCGGCGTCCGGCGGTGCCAGTCGGTGCGTTCCTGGTAGGCCTGCCCGGCGCGCAGGACCAGCGCGTCGGCGTGTCTGGGTCCGACGACCTGCAGGCCCACCGGCCGTCCGTCGGCGGTCAGCCCGCAGGGCAGGCTGAGCGCCGGCTGCTGGGTCATGTTGAACGGATAGGTGTAGGGCGTCCACGACGTCCACAGGTCCGACGGCCAGTCCCGGGGCGCGGGGCGGGCGACCTCGAAGGCGGCGACCGGCATCGTCGGGGTGAGCAGCAGGTCCCACCTCTGGTGGAAGGCACCCATGCGCACGCCCAGGTCCATCCGGACGGCCACCGCGTCGAGGTAGTCGGCCGCCGACGCCCCCAGCCCGTGCTCCCGGACCGCGGCGGCCAGTCCAGGGTCCACCTGGTCGATCGCCCCCCGGCCGTAGCCCTCCAGCACCTTCGCGGCGCCGGTGAACCACAGCACGTGGAACGCGTCGACGGGGTCCTCGAGGCCGGGGTCCACCCGCTCCACGTGCGCACCGGCGTCGGCCAGCACCTGCACCGCGGCGGTGACCAGCGCCTCCACCTCGGGGTCGTTGCCGCCCAGGCCGAGGGTCGGGGACCAGGCCACCCGCAGTCCGGCGACCCCGTCGTCCAGCCCGTCGAGGAAGGACCCGGCGGGCGGGGCGAGCGCGTGCCAGTCCCGGCTGTCGGGCCCGGTGAGCAGGTCCATCATCAGGGCCGCGTCGCGCACGGTCCGGGTCATCGGTCCGGCGTGGGCGAGCGTGCCGTAGGGGCTCGGCGGGTAGAGCGGGATCCTGCCGAAGGTCGGCTTGAGCGCCACCGTGCCGGTGAACGCGGCCGGGATCCGCACCGAGCCGCCGCCGTCGGTGCCCACCGACCAGGCGCCCATCCCCAGCCCGACGGCCGCCGCCGACCCGCCGCTGGAGCCGCCGGCGGTGAGCCCGGCACCCCACGGGTTGCCGGTCGCGCCGTGCCGCGGCGAGTCCGTGACGCCCTTCCAGCCGAACTCCGGGGTGGTCGTCTTGCCCAGCAGCACCGCTCCGGCCTCGCGCAGCCGGGCGACGGCCGGGGCGTCCTCCTCCCACGGGCCGGCCTCGTCGACCAGCCTGCTGCCGCGCAGCGTGGGCCACCCGCGCGTCGGCAGGAGGTCCTTGACGGTCGTGGGTATGCCGTCCGCCGGGCCGAGCGGGCGACCCTGCACCCAGCGGTCGGTCGCCTCCCGGGCCGCGGCCAGGGCCGCCTCCTCGTCGAGGAGCACCATCGCGTTGACGGCGGGGTCGTGCTCGTGCACCGCGGCCAGCGCCGCCTCCGTCGCCTCCAGCGGGGTGAACCGGCCGGCCGCGTAGCCCTGCGCCAGCTCCCCGGCGTCCATCCTCGACAGCTCGCTCATCGTGAACCTCCGGGCACGTAGCCACGCTGCTTGTCCACCACGTTCGCCAGCGGTTCCCCGGCGAGCCAGCGGTGGGCGTTGTCGACGAACTGCCGGGCCAGCGCGTCCCGCCAGCCGACGACGTCCCCGGACATGTGCGGGGAGACCACCAGCCCGGGCGCGTCCCACAGCGGTGAGTCCTGCGGCAGGGGCTCGGTCGCGAAGACGTCGAGCGTCGCGCCGTCCAGGCTCCCGGCGTGCAGCGCGGCCAGCAGGTCGTCCTCGACGACGGTGGGGCCGCGGCCGACGTTGACCAGGTGCGCACGCTCGGGCAGCGCCGCCAGCACCCGGGCGTCGACCAGCCCGTGCGTGGCCGGCGTCAGCGGGACGGCGTTGACCAGGTAGTCCACCTCGCCCACGTGGTCGGCCAGCTCGGTGCTGGCCACCACCCGCCCGAAGTCGGGGTCGCCGTCCCGGGCCCGGCTCCCGGCGCCGCTGACCTCCATCCCGACGGCCCGGAGCAGGCGGGCCGTCTCCCGGCCGATGCCGCCGGTGCCGACCACCATCGCCCTGGCGCCCCGGACCGTCCGGGTCTCGCGGTGTCGCCACTCGCGGCGGCGCTGCAGGTCGTGGCTCTCGTGCACCAGCTTGGCGTGCGCCAGCACCGCGCCCAGCACGTACTCGGCGATCGGCCGGTCGAAGGTCCCCCGGGCGTTGGTGACCACCACCCCGGAGTCGCGCAGGCCGTCGAAGAGCAGCGTGTCCACCCCGGCCGCGGCCACGTGGATCCAGCGCAGCCGGTCGGCCCGGCCCCAGACGTCACGGACCGCGCGGGAGAAGAAGTCCCAGAGGAGGAGGGCGTCGGCACCCTCCAGCGACGGTCCCAGGCCGGCGGCGTCGGTCACGCGGACCTCCACCCGGTCCGCGAGCTCGTCGAGGAAGGGCGGGACGTCGTCGTTCCCGCCGGAGAGGACTGCCAGGACCTGCCGTCGGCTCACGCTGACACGGTAGCCGGTCCGAGTGTCCTATTGTCAACAATCGCCCGGATGCGGCACCATGCGGACATGGGCCTCTTCCCCGGTGCGGAGACGGTCGTCGGCGGGGCCGCGGCCGGCGTCGTCGTGCCCTACGACTTCGCCCTCGACCGCGAGCTGTGGCGCTGGGCGCCGCGGCAGCTGGACCTGCTGCTCACCCGCACGCCCCACCGTGCCCTCCCGGTGGACCTCGAGCAGGCCCGCGCGGTCTCCGCCGCACCCGTCGTGGCCGCCTGCACCCGCGAGCTGCTCGTGCCCCGCCCCCGCGTGGTGGCCTTCGGGTGCACCTCGGGCAGCTTCGTGGACGGCTGGAGGGCGAGCGGACCCTGGTCGAGGCGATGCTGCACGCGGGGGCGCCGGCGGCGGTCACCACCAGCGGCGCCCTCGTCGAGGCGCTGCGCCACCTGGGCGTCCGCCGGGTCGCGGTCGCCAGCCCCTACGAGGAGCAGGTCACCTTCCGCCTCGAGCTCTTCCTCGCGCAGGCCGGGATCGAGGTATGCGGCACCGCCTCGCTCGGTCTGCCGGGGCAGATCTGGCGGGTCCGTCCCGAGGAGACCGCCGCCCTGGTCCGGGCCGCGGCGACCACGCCCTGCGACGCCGTCTTCGTCTCCTGCACCAACCTGCGCACCTACGACCTGGTCGCCCCGCTGGAGCGCGAGCTCG
This sequence comes from Ornithinimicrobium avium, assembly GCF_003351765.1. Classification (NCBI taxonomy): domain Bacteria; kingdom Bacillati; phylum Actinomycetota; class Actinomycetes; order Micrococcales; family Ornithinimicrobiaceae; genus Ornithinimicrobium; species Ornithinimicrobium avium. The sequence continues at coordinate 2,359,457 of NZ_CP031229.1, read as the reverse complement.
GCGTCCCCGTGCTCACCGCCAACCAGGTGACGATGTGGGCGACGGCGCTGCTGGCCGGCCTCCGTGCCCGCGGGCCGGGGCAGCGGCTGCTGGACGGTCGCCGGGGCCACCGGCGGGCCGTCCCGCCCGGCCGGCACGAGGAGGTGGCCGGTGCCTGAGGGTGGCGTCCTCGCCGAGCGCGAGAGCATCGAGTCCCGACCGTTCCCCGTGACGGAGTACCGGACCCGTCTGGCGCGGGTGCAGGAGACGATGGCCCGCACCGGGCTGTCCGGGCTGGTGGTGACCGACCCGGCGAACCTCTACTACCTCACCGGCTACAACGCCTGGTCCTTCTACATGCCGCAGTGCCTCGTCGTCCCCCTGGCGGGGGAACCGCAGCTGTTCATGCGGGAGATGGACGCGCAGGGTGCGCACTACACCGCATACCTGCCGGCCGACCTGGTCCACGGCTATCCCGAGCACCTCGTGCACCGGCCCGACCGGCACCCGATGTCCTGGATCGCGCGCCGGGCCGTCGACGTCGGCGTGCTCGACGACGGCCCGGGCGCCCGGATCGGCGTGGAGACCGACGCCGCCTTCTTCACGGTCCGCGGCTACCGGGCGCTGCAGGACGGGCTGGCCCGGGCCCAGCTCGTCGACGCCCTGGAGCTGGTCAACTGGGTGCGGGCGGTGAAGTCGCCCCTGGAGCAGGAGAAGATGCGCGTCGCCGGCGAGATCGCCCAGGGCGTCATGCAGGTCGCGATCGACAACGTCGAGCCGGGGCGGCGGCAGTGCGACGTCGTCGCGCAGATCCAGTACGCCCAGACGCTGGGCGCCCGCAAGCTGGGCGGCGACTACCCCGCGATCGTGCCGATGCTGCCCACCGGCGAGACCGCGGGCACGCCCCACCTGACCTGGAGCGACCTGCCGCTGCGCTCCGGGGAGGCGACGACGATCGAGCTGGCCGGCGTCTACCACCGCTACCACGTGCCGCTGGCCCGGACCGTGAGCCTGGGCCGTCCGCCGGCCGAGCTGGCCCGGTGCGCGGATGCGGTCACCGAGGGGGTGCAGGCCGCGCTGGCCCAGCTGCGGCCCGGGTCGACCGGCCAGCTCGTGCAGGAGGCCTTCGCCGCGAGCGTCGGGCGGCACGGCTACGTCAAGCGCTCGCGGGTGGGCTACTCGATCGGGATCGGCTACCCGCCCGACTGGGGCGAGCGCACCATCAGCCTGCGCCGGGGCGACCTGACGCGGATCCAGCCCGGGATGGCCTTCCACCTGATCCTGGGCATGTGGATGGAGGGCTGGGGCTACGAGCTGTCCGAGCCGGTCCTCGTGGGGGCCGAGGGTGCCGAGCGGCTGGCACCCCTGCCGCAGGAGCTGACCGTGAAGACCTGACCCGTCCGGGAGAGCCGGACGAGTTGCCACAAGCACGCAACGAGAAGGAAGAGGCGAGAAGGATGACCATCACGCGCACCAGCCACCCGACCCTGCCGCTGGCGGACCGAGCGGCGAGCCTGGTGGGGTCGGTGATCGACTCGAGCACCTCGCTGCTGGCCGGCCAGACGCACGACATCGTGCGCCTGGCGATGGGCAGCCCCGCCCGGGAGGCGATCCCCGCGGCGGCGCTCGCCGAGGTCGCCCCGGCCGCCATCGGGGCCGGGTCCGCCGACGCCTTCGACTACGCGGCGACCGAGGGCGACCCCGCGCTGCGGGAGGCGCTGCTGGCGATGCTCGAGGGCACCTCCGACGCGACCACCGCGGACCGGCTGACCATCACCGCCGGCGGGATGCAGGGTCTGGACCTGGCCAACAAGCTCTTCGTCGACCCCGGCGACCTGGTCGCCGTGGAGTCCCCGACCTACACCAACGGCAGCGCGACCGCGCTCTCCTACCAGGCGCGCCTCCTCGAGGTGCCGGTGGACCACGAGGGCATGGTCGTCGAGCAGCTGCGGGCGCTGGGCGAGGCGCGCGGGCGGCCCAAGGTCATCTACACGATCCCGACCTTCCAGAACCCCTCCGGCGCGACGATGTCGCGGGCCCGGCGCGAGGCGCTGCTGGAGCTGGCCCGCGAGTGGGGCAGCGTGGTCGTCGACGACGACCCCTACCGGATGCTCGGCTTCGCCGACGAGGAGGTGCCCAGCCTGCACGAGCTGGCCGACGGCGACCCTCTGGTCTTCTCGGTGCGCACCTTCTCCAAGATCATCGCCCCCGGGCTGCGGGTCGGCTGGGTCGACACCGACCCCTCGCTGCAGCCGCTGCTCATCAACGCCAAGCAGGCGATGGACACCTGCACCAACCTGCCGATGCAGCGCCTGGTCGCCGCCTTCCTGCAGGCCGGCCACCTGCAGGAGCACGTGGCGGTCCAGCGCCAGGAGTACCGCCGGCGCAAGGAGGCGATGCAGCAGGCGCTCGCCGAGCACCTCTCCGACGTCGCGCGGTGGACCGACCCCGAGGGCGGTTTCTTCCTCTGGGTCACCCTCGAGGGCGGGGGCGCCGACGGCGGCCCGCCCGACACGGAGGCCCTGTTCCCGGTCGCGCTCGCCGAGGGCGTGGCCTACATCCCCGGCAACGCCTTCTCGGCGGAGGGCCGCTTCCCCGACGCGCTGCGGCTGTGCTTCGCCTCCACCCCGCCGGACCGGATCCACGAGGGCGTGCGACGCCTGCGGGTCGCGCTGGACCGGATGGGGACGGGCGCGTGAGGACGACCGCCGTCGGACTGCTCTACCCCGGCCACAGCGCGCAGGACGACTACGACGTCCTGCGGTCGCGGTGGGAGGACCGGGTCCGGCTGCCGCTGGTGCACACCTCCGTCGGTGAGGACGCGCACCGGGTCGACGCCCTGCTCGACCTGGGCCGTGCGGAGCGCCTGCTCGTCGGTGCCGAGGAGCTGGTGCGGCAGCATCGTCCCGACGCGGTGATGTGGGCCTGCACCTCGGGCTCCTTCGTCTTCGGCTGGGACGGGGCCCGGCGGCAGGCGGAGCAGGTCGCGCAGGCCGCCTCGCTGCCGGCGTCCTCCACCTCGCTCGCCTTCGTGGCGGCGGCGCGTGCGCTGGGGCTGCAGCGCGTGGTCGCCGCGGCGTCCTACCCGCGCGACGTCGCGCAGCGGTTCGTCGACTTCCTGGGCCACGGCGGGGTGGAGGTCGCCGAGCTGTCCAGCCACGGCATCCTCACCGCGGCCGAGGTCGGCACCCTGGGACGGGAGCAGGTCCTCGCCCTCGTCGCCGGGGCGGCGCGGGGGCAGGGCGCCGAGGCGGTGCTCGTCCCCGACACGGCGATGCACACGCTCGCCTGGCTCGACGACCTCGAGGAGGCGGCCGGCATGCCGGTGCTCACCGCCAACCAGGTCACCGTCTGGGAGGGCCTGCGGCTGGCGGCCGGCGGCGTCCCGCCCGACCTGCCCGGGCTGGGCTCCCTGTCCGGGACGGCGGTGGTCCGGTGAGCCCGGAGGGCAGTGCGCCCACCGTGGCCGGTGCCGCGCGCAGGGCGGCGACGCTGCGGCCCCTGGTGCAGCAGTCCACCCCGGCACGGGTGGCCGCCCGGGTGCGCCGCGCCATCGCCAACGGCGACTTCCCGCCGGGGAGCCAGCTGCACGAGGTCGCCCTGGCCCGGCAGCTCGGGGTCAGCCGCGGACCGCTGCGGGAGGGCCTGCAGCGCCTCAGCCAGGAGGGGCTGCTGACCTCGATCCGCAACCGCGGACTGTTCGTCGTGGACCTCACGCCGGAGAACGTGGAGGACATGTTCCTCGCCCGCGAGGCGATCGAGCGGTGCGCCGCGGCGGTGCTCCTGCGCGGCGACCACGTCGCGGCGGCCGACGCCCTGGAGCGGGTGCTGGACCAGATGGCGCGGGCCGCGGAGGCCGGCGACTCCCACGGGGTCGCCGAGGCCGACATCGGCTTCCACGAGAAGCTCGTGGCGCTCACCGGCAGCGAACGGCTCCGGCGGATCCACGAGACGCAGGCCGCCGAGGCGCGGATCTGCGTGCACGCGCTGGGCAGCAGCTACGCCGACGACGTCCTGCGGGTCTCCGAGCACCGGGCCATCGCGCAGGCGCTGCGCGACGGCGACGCCGAGCTGACCGACCGGCTGCTGGTCGCGCACATGGCCGACGCGGTGCGCGAGCTGGTCGAGGCCAGCCGCAACGGCAGGGTCGCGCGGCAGGCCGACTGATCCCTTGCGTCCTCAGCGCTGCGGCATCGCGATGCCGACGTACTTGGTCTCGAGGAACTCGTCGATGCCGACCGAGCCTCCCTCGCGGCCGAGCCCCGACTCCTTCATCCCGCCGAAGGGCGCGTAGGGGTTGGAGACCACGCCCTGGTTGAGCCCGACCATGCCGCTCTCGATCGCCTCGGCCATCCGCAGCGCCCGGCGCAGGTCGTTGGTGTAGACGTAGGAGACCAGCCCGAAGCGCGTGTCGTTGGCCAGCCGGACCGCCTCCTCCTCGGTCGTGAACGGGGTGAGGGGGGCGACGGGTCCGAAGATCTCCTCCTGGGCCATCCGGGCCGCGGTCGGCACGCCGGTGAGGACCGTGGGCCGGTAGAAGTAGCCCGGGCCGTCCACCCGCTCCCCGCCGGTGAGCACCGTGGCGCCGCGGTCCACGGCGTCGGCGACGAGGTCGCTCACCTTGGCCAGGCCGGCCTCGTCGATGAGCGGCCCGACGTCCACGCCGTCCTGGGTGCCGTCGCCGACGGTGAGCCTGCCCATCCGCTCCGCGAGCCGTCGGCCGAACTCCTCGATGACCGGCTCCTGCACGTAGATCCGGTTGGCCGCCGTGCAGGCCTCGCCCATGTTGCGCATCTTGGCGGCCATGGCCCCGGTGACGGCCTCGTCCAGGTCGGCGTCCTCGAAGACCACGAAGGGGGCGTTGCCGCCGAGCTCCATCGAGGTGCGCAGGACGGTCGAGGCGCACTGCTCGAGGAGGACCTTGCCCACCTTGGTGGAGCCGGTGAAGGAGAGCTTGCGGGCCAGGCCGGACCGGATGAGCGGCTCCATGACGCCGCTGGCGTCGGTCGTGGTGAGGCAGTTGACCACGCCGTCGGGCAGGCCCGCCTCGCGCAGCACGTCGACGAGGGCCAGCATCGACAGCGGCGTCTGGTGGGCCGGCTTGATCACGCTCGTGCAGCCGGCGGCGATCGCCGGTCCGATCTTGCGGGTGCCCATCGCCATCGGGAAGTTCCACGGGGTGACCAGCAGGCACGGCCCGACCGGCTGCCGGGTGACCAGGAGACGTGCGCCGCCCTGCGGGGCGGTCTGGAAGCCGCCGTCGATGCGCAGCGCCTCGCCGGCGAAGTGGCGCAGGAACTCCGCGGCGTAGCTGATCTCGCCACGCGCCTCGGGCAGCGGCTTGCCCATCTCCAGGGTCATCAGCAGGGCGAGGTCGTCGATGCGTTCGTGCAGCAGCCGGAAGGCGGTCGTCAGGATCTCGTGGCGCTCCAGGGGGGTCGTCCGGGCGAACGAGGGCTGCGCGGCGACGGCGGCATCGAGCGCGGAGCGGCCGTCTGCCGGCGAGGCGTCAGCGACCTCGCACAGGACCTCACCGGTGGCGGGGTTGAGCACCTCGAAGGTGGCGCCGTCGGTGGCGTCCACCCAGGAGCCGGCGACGAAGAGCTGCTTGGGGAGGTTTCGGACCACGGGTGCGTCCACGACGGACCACTCCTTCGACGGGTCGGTTGGGATACGCTGATTGTCGACAATCCTTCCGTCAGCAATCTAGCAAAGGAGGGTGGCGATGGCGACGTCGTTGTCCCCGCTGCTCAAGCAGGCCACGGGGGTGATCGCCGCCCGCGGCGAGGGTGCCCTGATCTTCGACGAGGACGACCGTAGGTTCCTCGACTTCACCGCCGGCATCGGCGTCACGAGCACGGGGCACTGCCACCCCCGCGTCGTCGCTGCGGCGCAGGAGCAGGTCGGCCGGCTGATCCACGCCCAGTACACGACCGTGATGCACCGGCCGCTGCTGAGGCTGGTGGAACGGATGGGGGAGGTGCTCCCCGCCGGCCTGGACCGGGTCTTCTTCGCCAACTCCGGCTCCGAGGCGGTGGAGGCGGCGCTGCGCCTGGTGCGCCAGGCCACCGGCCGGCCCAACGTCGTCACCTTCCACGGCGGGTTCCACGGCCGCACCGTCGCCGCCGCCTCGATGACCACCTCGGGCACCAAGTTCCGCTCCGGTTTCGCCCCGCTCATGGCCGGGGTGCACCTGGCGCCGTTCCCCAGTCCCACCCACTACGGGTGGAGCGAGCAGGAGGCGACCCGGTTCGCGCTGCGCGAGCTGGACTACCTCCTGCAGACGGTGAGCTCGCCGGCCGACACGGCCGCCTTCGTGGTGGAGCCGGTGCTCGGCGAGGGCGGCTACGTGCCGGCGTCGACGGAGTTCCTCGCCGGGCTGCGCGAGCGGGCCGACCGCCACGGCATCCTCCTGGTGCTGGACGAGGTGCAGACCGGCTGGGGACGGACCGGGCGCTTCTGGGGCCACGAGCACTTCGACGGCCGGCCGGACGTCGTCGTCACCGCCAAGGGACTGGCCTCCGGCTTCCCGCTGTCGGCCATCGCCGCCTCCGAGGAGCTGATGAGCAGGGCCTGGCCGGGCTCGCAGGGCGGGACCTACGGTGCCAACGCCGTCGCCTGCGCCGCGGCGGTCGCGACCCTGGACGTCATCCAGGACGAGGGCCTGGTCGAGAACGCCGCCGCGCGCGGCGAGCAGCTGCGGGCCGGGCTGGAGAAGGTCGCGGCCGACGACGACCGGATCACCGATGTGCGCGGGCTCGGCCTCATGCTGGGCAACGAGTTCCGCGACCACGCCGGCGAGCCCGACGGGGCCACCGCCGGCGCGGTCCAGCAGGAGGCCGCGCGCCGCGGGCTGCTGCTCCTGACCTGCGGCGCCTGGGGGCAGGTGGTCCGGTTCATCCCCGCCCTCGTCGTGGACGAGGCGCTGGTGGACGAGGCCGTCGGCATCTGGGCCGAGACGGTGGAGTCGGTCGCGTCCTGAGCCCCCCGGGCCACGTCTGCGCCAGGACCCGGCGGGGTCGCCGCGCTGCCCTCAGGCCGGGGCCGCGGGGCGGGTGGCGCCCCGGTGCCAGCCCCACAGGAGCGCCCCGGCCGCGGCGAAGCCGGTGCTGGTCAGCGCGGCGCTGAGCAGCGAGGTGGTGACCAGCGGGGCGACCACGCCGGCGACCAGCGCGTTGCAGATCAGCACCGAGAAGGCAGACATCGAGGCGGCGGCGCCGCGGTGGTGCGGGAAGAGGTCGAGCAGGGCGAGCTGCAGCACCGGGAAGACCACGCCGATCCCCACGCCGATGAGGGCCGGCCCGACCACCACCCAGGGCGGGCGGGGCGCCACGAGGACGAGCGCCACGTTGACCGCCGTCGCCAGGAGGACCAGCAGGACGGCGCGGTCGACGAGCACCTCGGCGTCGACCCGGCCGGCCGCGCGGCCGCTGACCCAGGAGCCCAGGACCATCCCGCCGATCATCGGCACGAAGAGGATCCAGAAGTCCTGCTCGCCCAGGCCGAGCAGCTCGACGACGACGATCGGCGCGGCCAGGACGTAGAAGATGTAGGCGCTGAAGATGAACGCCGTGGCCAGCGCCAGCCGCTCGAAGCTCCAGGACCGTGCCACCACCCACAGCCCTGAGAGCAGCGCCCCGACCCGCAGCGGCTGGCGCTGTGCCGGCGGCAGCGTCTCGGGCAGCGCCCGTGCGGTGACCACCGCGACCACCACCCCGTAGAGGCCGACGAACCAGAAGATGCCGCGCCACGGACCGGCCAGCAGCAGCCAGCCACCGATGACCGGCGCGATGGCCGGCGCGATGGCGAAGATCATCATCACCTGGCTCATCAGCCGCTGCGCCGCCGCCCCGGCGTACAGGTCGCGGATGACCGCGCGGCTGACGATCGTGGCGGCCCCGGCGAACAGGCCCTGCACCGCCCGGCCCACGAGCAGCCAGCCCAGGGTGGGGGCGAGCGCGCAGGCCACGGAGGCCACGACATACCCCGCGATCCCGCCGAGCATGACCGGCTTGCGGCCGAGCGCGTCGGAGAGCGGCCCGTGCAGCACGCTCATCACCGCGAAGGTGAGCAGGTAGACGCTGGTCACCTGCTGCAGCGCCGCCGTGTCTCCGCCGAGATCCTCGCCGATCGCCTGGAAGCCGGGAAAGACGGTGTCGATCGTGAACGGGCCGATCATCGCCAGCGAGGCCAGCACCGTCGTCACGGCCCAGCCCGGCGGCACCCTGTCCGCGCCGGCCCCCGCCGGCACGCTCACGGCCGGTGCCGTGCCGGGCGGGGGGTGAGCTCGACGGTGAAGAGCGGCAGGAAGAGCTGGGTGAGCGGGCCGATCGCGACGGCGTAGAGGAGGGTGCCGAGCCCGACGACGCCCCCCAGCAGCCAGCCGACGGCCACGACCGAGACCTCGATGCCGGTGCGCACCAACCGGATCGAGCGACCGGTGACGCGCGCGAGGCCGGTCATCAGTCCGTCCCGGGGGCCGGGGCCGAACTGGGAGCCGATGTACATCCCGGTGGCCACGCCGTTGAGGATCACGCCGCTGAGCAGGAGCACGACCCGCCAGCGCAGGGCGCCGGGCTCCGGGACGAGCGAGAGCACGAGGTCGGCCGCGGGGCCGATGAGCACGGCGTTGCACAGGGTGCCCAGCCCCGGCTTCTGTCGCAGCGGGATCCACAGCAGCAGCACCAGGACCGAGACGCCGACCACCACGGTGCCGAAGCTGACCGGGACGCGCGTCTGCAGGCCCACGTGGAGCACGTCCCACGGGATCAGGCCCAGGACGCTGCGCACGACCAGCGCCATCGAGGCCCCGTAGAGGAAGAGCCCCACGAGCAGCAGGGCCAGGCGCGGCGCGAGCCGTCCCGCCCGCAGCTGCTCCAGCGGCCCGACGTCGGCCAGCTCGCGCCGGCGCGCACGGGGAGTGGTCACGAGGACCGATTGTGCCTCACGCCGATGACGGCCCCCGACCCCGCGGCCCCGTACGATGACCTCCGCAGGGAGCGGCACGCCATACCCGCCCCTGTCTTCTCGTGACCCGAACAGTGGAGGTATCACCGTGGCGCATCCTGGGATGGGCGCGTTCCCGATCGATCGCGGTTTCGCCTTCCGCGTGTGGGCACCCAACGCCGACGCCGTGGCGGTGGTGGGTGACTTCAACGGCTGGGACGCCCAGGCCCACCCGCTCGAGCACGAGGGCAACGGGCACTGGTATGCCGAGGTGCCGGGCGCCGAGCACGGTCACGAGTACAAGCTCCTGCTCACCGCCGGCGAGAGCACCTTCTTCCGCATCGACCCCCGCGCGCAGGCGGTCACCAACTCGGTCGGCAACGGGATCCTCTACGACCATGGCCGCTTCGACTGGGACGGCGACGAGCGCTTCGACACCCCGGGTCAGCACCAGCTGGTCGTCTACGAGACCCACATCGGCTCCTTCATGCGCGGGGACAACGGCGGACCCAGCGACCTGAACAACCTCACCGGGCGGCTGGACTACCTGGTGGGCCTGGGCGTCAACGCGGTCGAGCTGATGCCGCTGATGGAGTTCGCCGGCGACTACTCCTGGGGCTACAACCCGGCGCACATCTTCGCGGTCGAGCACACCTACGGCGGCCCGGACGCGCTGAAGACGTTCATCCGCGAGGCGCACCGGCACGGGATCGCGGTCATCGTCGACGTCGTCTACAACCACTTCGGTCCCAGCGACCTGTCGCTGTGGCAGTTCGACGGGTGGAGCGAGAACGGCAAGGGCGGGATCTACTTCTACAACGACCACCGTTCCTCGACCCCGTGGGGCGACACCCGCCCCGACTACGGCCGGCAGGAGGTCCGCGACTTCGTCCTCGACAACGCCCGGATGTGGCTGCGGGACTACCACGCCGACGGCCTGCGCCTCGACATGACGCCCTACATGCGCTACGTCGACGGCTTCTCCGGCGCCATCCCCCAGGGCTGGTCCCTCATGCGCGAGGTCGGCGAGGTCGTCCGCACCGAGTTCCCGGGCCGGATCACGATCGCCGAGGACCTGCACAACGACGCCGCCGTGACCGCGACCCGGCAGGGCGGGGCGGGCATGCACGCCCAGTGGGACAGCGAGTTCGTCCACCCGGTCCGCCAGGCCCTCATCACCCCCGCCGACGAGCAGCGCTCCATCCCGGCCGTGGCCCGGGCGGTCGTGCACCAGTACAACCACGCCTTCGACCGCGTCATCTACACCGAGTCCCACGACGAGGTCTCCAACGGCAAGGCCCGCATCACCTCCGAGGTCCAGGGCGACAACCCCAGCGGCTGGCACGCCCAGAAGCGCGCGACGCTCGGCGCCGCGCTCGTGCTCACCGCACCGGGCATACCGATGCTCTTCCAGGGCCAGGAGTTCCTCGAGGACGAGTGGTTCCGGGACACGGTGCCGCTGGACTGGGAGCGGGCCTGGGCCTTCCGCGACATCACCCAGATGTTCCGCGACCTGATCCGTATGCGGCGCAACCTGGCCGGCCGGACCCCGGGCCTCTCCGGGCCGAACACCACCCTCGTCACCCTCGACGACGACGCCAACGTCATCGCCTTCGTGCGCTCCACCGACGACGGCCGCCACGTGCTCGTCGCGCTCAACCTCACCGGCGAGCCGGTGCAGCGCGAGGTGGAGCTGCCCGGTGGCTCCTGGACGCTGATCTTCAACAGCGACGCCCGCCGCTACAGCCAGCTCTTCGGAGACCACCCGACCGCCGACCTGGAGGTGCGGGACGGCCGCTCGGTCCTCGACCTGGGTCCCTACTCGGCCGTGGTCTACGTCCCGGCCTGAGCAGGGACGGCCGCGGGCTGCGGCGGCGGGTCGGCGGCCGCTCGTCAGCCCGCAGGGTCCGCGCGCGGCGTCTCCGGGGCGGGGTAGGTCTCGCGGCGGACGTCGGGGACCATGCCGTGCTGGACGCCCCAGCGCACCGCCTGGGAGCGCCGTGTCACGCCCATCTTGCGGTAGGCGTTGCGGATGTAGGTCTTGACCGTGTTGATCGACAGGTAGGCCCCGCGGGCGATCTCCTCGTTGGACAGGCCCTGGGTGATGAGCGCCACCACCTCGGCCTCCCGGGCGGACAGGCCCTCGGCGCGGCCGGGCCAGTCGGCCCCGGCGGGCAGGTCGCCGTCCTGCGCCGTGTGCGTCGGGGAGATCACCACCTCCCCGTCGGCGATCCGCTGGATCGCGGCGGCGAGCTCCTCGCCCGGGAGGGTCTTGTCGAGGTAGCCGCAGCAGCCCCGGGAGATGGCCTGCTCGACCAGGCTGGCGCGCAGGTCCCAGCTGTAGACCGTCACCCGACCCGCGCGGGGATTGCCGACGACGTCGTCGACCGCGTGCTCGACCTGGCCCCGCGCGAAGGTGTCGAAGAGCGTGACGTCCACCGCGGTGCGGACCGGGGCCCCGAGGTCCAGCTCGACGACCTCGACCCGGTCCTCGAAGGGCGAGAGCATGGCGTGCACACCGCGCACGACGACCTCGTAGTCGTTGAGGATGGCCACACGCACCGGGAGAGGGGTCACCGCTGCAGGATAGTCCGCCCCCGTCTGACCAGGAATGATCACCCGGCAGGGTGTGGCGGGAACGTTGCGTGCTGCCTACCGTGAGGTCATGCCCCTGCAACCAGCCGTCCTCACGATGGCCAAGGGAGGCCACCAGCAGCTGCTCCACCAGGTGGACGGGCTGTCCGTGGGCTCGGTGCCGCCGCTCGTGCACTGCGTGATCTCGATGGGGGACCGGGACCTGACCCGCGGGCGCCTCCCGCTCGGCACCGACCGGTGGACGACGCTGGTGCGCCCGATCCCCAGCGACCGCCGCGCGCTGCCGCTGGCCGGCGCGCGCAACCTCGCCGCGGAGATGGCGGTCGAGGCGGGTGCGGAGGTCCTGGTCTTCCTCGGCGGGCACGTCATTCCCGGCAGCCGGACCCTGGAGCGTTTCGCCGAGGCCGTCTCCGAGCGACCGGCGGGGCTGCCGGACGGACCGGTGGTCTACGTGGGTCCGCTGCTGCACCTGCCGGAGCCGGAGGAGGCGGTGGGCTACCCCTTCGGCAGGCTGGACGAGGTCGCGCTGCCCGCTCCGGGCATCGACCCCCCCGAGCCGGGCAGGCACCTGGGCGAGCCGTCCCCGGAGCGGTTCGACGGCCGGGCGTTCGCGATGAGCGCCCGCGACTTCCGGGCGGCCGGCGGTTTCTGCGCCGACTACACCGGTCACGGCCTCGAGGACGCCGACTTCGCCGAGAAGGTGACCCGTGCCGGTGGCGCGTTCGTCCACGTGGGCGGCGCCACGGCCTACGTGCAACCGGTCGAGCCCCCGGACCTGCAGACCGAGCTGCGCGTCGCGCTGCGCCACGCGGGCACCTGGCGCTCCCGCTGGGGCGGGGACCCCGTGGAGCACCCGCTCTACGAGCGGCTGCTCGGCTCCGGCGTGCTGCGCCGCACCGAGAGCGGGGGCTTCGTCGCGGGCTGACCGGCCCCTGCCTCAGTCGGTCACGTGCACGAACCCGTGCGCGCCCCGCTCGGCGTCCACCATGATGTGGGACACGACCGGGTAGTGACCAGCCTCCGGGAAGGTCAGCTCGACGAAGCCGCCCTGCGCGGGCTGCAGCCCGAGGGCCTGGGCGCCCGCACCCTGCGCGGGCCCGTCGGGCCCGCCGAGGGTGTAGGCACCCTCTGCGTACACGGTGTCGAACTGGCCGCCGACGATGTGGAAGCTGGTCGCGCGGTTGGGCCCGTTGTCGAGCACCCAGAAGCGCACCCGCTCGCCGACCTTCGCCTCGAACATCCGGTCCGGGTCGTCGTACTGGTTGGCGATGCCGTTGAAGCTGACGAGGGAGGGTCGCTCGGCGAGGATCGCGTCCACGTCCACCGCGGCCGCCGGAGTCCCGTCCTGGCCCGTCCCGGGCTGCAGGTAGGTCTCGGACTGGACGACGAGGTACTCGCGGTCGACCTCGGGCAGCCCCTGCTCCGGCTCGATGATGACGGCGCCGTGCATGCCCGCGGCGATGTGGGAGCTCATCGGCATCGTGGCGCAGTGGTACATCCAGATGCCTGCCCGCTCGGCGGTGAAGCGGTAGACGAGCGACTCGCCGGGCGGGATCGTGCGCATCGGCCGGTCCGGCGCGAGCGCGCCGGCGTGGAAGTCGATCGAGTGCCCCATCGTGCCGTCGTTGACGAGCGTGATCTCGAAGACGTCGCCCACCCGGCCGCGCAGGGTCGGGCCGGGCACCTCGCCGTTGAAGGTCCACCGCACCTGGGTGATGCCCGGGGCGACCTCGAGCTCCTCCTCGGTCGCGGTCATCGTCAGCCGGTGCACCGTGCCGCTCTTCGTGGTCAGCGGGGGCAGCACCGGGTCGACCGGGTGCCCCACGGTGGCGTCGGGGTCGATGCGGACGGGGGCCGGGTATGCCGTGCCTCCCGCGGTCCCCGCCGTGCCGGCACCCCCGTGGTCGGGGTGGGTGGTCGCGGCGGCGGCGTCGGTGCCCCCGCCGGTGACGACGACGTCCAGGACCATGCCCATCTGGCGGTGCCCCACGATGGTGCACCAGCCCTGGACGGACCCGGTGACCACGCCGACGTCCAGGGTCGCGGTCTCCCCGGCGGACAGCCGCGGGGTGCGCTGCCCGAGGAGCTGGAGGTCGTGCAGGTTGGTCTCGTCGGTGTTGGTCAGCTCGATGACGAGCCGGTCGCCGGCGGGGACCTCGATGCTCGAGGGCTCGAAGGCCATGTCGACGGCCTCGACCTTGACGGTCGTGGTGCGCCCGGTGGGCTCGACACCGGCCGCTGCGGTCGTGGAGGGGCCGGTGATCCCGCCGGTCCCGTACAGGCCCGCGGCCGCCGGGTCCAGGGCGACCCCGACCGAGACGGCCAGGACGAGCGCCGAGACGGCGGCCACGAGCTGGCCGACCGACCAGATGGAGGGCAGCCGGTCCGGCTCGCCGTGGGCGAGGCCGGGGGTGGGCGTGGCGCCGGAGGGCCGCTCCCCGCGGGCGCGGGCCTGCTCGACCTCGCGCTTGGCGCGGGTGGCGGCGAGGATGCCGCCGAGCATGATCGGGACGAAGGCCGCCAGCGCGGCGAGCACGAGCACGGAGACGACGACCCGCACGATGCTCGGGACGGGGAGCAGGGCCAGCAGCAGGCCGAGGTTGATCGTCACCAGCCGGGTGGTGGCCCACCGGTCGAACCAGCGCGCCCCGGCCCGCACCACGGTCTTGCCCCCGCCGAGCACCGACGGCATCAGGTAGGACAGCGCGCCGGAGAGCAGCTGGGCGGCGAAGCCGACGACCAGGACGGCGCTCGTGGTGCTGAACCCGTCGGCGAACTCCGCCCACGTCGCCGTGGTGAGCAGCCGGGCGAGCACCACGAAGATGGCGACGAGCCACCACACCAGGGCGAGCCCGACCGAGGCGGGCGCGAACTCGCGGGGGAGCTTGGTGCGCACGGGCGCCAGGACGGCGGAGGCCCACCACAGCAGCGAGACGGCATACAGCACGAGGGCGGCGACGGTGACCCACCGCAGGTCGGCGAGGGCGCCGACGACGAGCAGGCCGATCGCGCCGGCCAGGCCGGGGAGCGCCTGCTCGGCGCGCTTCTCGGCGCGCGGCCCGATCGCGGTGCGCAGCATGGTGGGCCACAGGGTGAGCAGCGTGCCGGTGACCGTCAGGCCCACCCAGCCCAGGACGTTGACCGTGATGTGGGCGAGCAGGATGCGTCCCTGAGCGGCGTCGTCCAGGCCCAGCGCGAGGGTGGCGCCGAGCGCGACGCCGACGGGCAGGCAGACCACGGCGGCGAGGTAGTAGCGCACGGTGACCCGGAAGCGTCCCGGCAGCGCGGCGCGCAGCCGGCGGCCGAGCTGGACGCCGTGCCAGACGACGGCGGCGGCGACCAGGGTCGCGCCGACGACGGTGAGCCACCACTGCGTGGTGGGGACGCCGACGAGGGTCAGCACGGTCCCGGCGAGGAGGAGGACGAGGCGCCGGCTCTGGATCCTGCGGTCGTCCAGCCCCGGCCGGGTCTTGAGCAGGGCCTGGGTGAAGTGCGTGCTCCACACCATGATCGCGTGGGTCAGAGCCCCGAGGAGCACCACGTGGACCATGAGCCAGCGGGAGCCGGGCACGAACGGGTGGACGAGGGTCATGACGACGGCCAGCGCCATCCACACCAGGGACGGGTAGTCGCGCAGGGGCCAGCGGCCCCGGGCCGAGCGGCCGCCCTCGGCGGGGCGGGCGGCGGGGCGGTCGAGCATGTCAGGCACGGTCCTCCGACGGGGTGGGTGAGGGCGCGGCGGGCGCGGGTGAGGGGATGGCCGGCACGCCGGCCCGGGAACGGTGCGGGATGGCGGCACCTGCGCGGCGGGGTCTCCGCCGGGTGGCGACGACCGCGGTGACCACGGAGACGAGCGCGAAGAGCAGCACGGCGACGACGTTGCCGACCAGCGCGGCCTGCCACGCGGTGGTCTGCTCGGCGAGCACGGTGAGGACGCGGCCCAGCAGGGTCACGTGCAGCAGCACGAGCGGCACCCACATCCAGCGGTGGTAGGGCAGCCTGACCCGCAGCACGGCCGGGAGGATGACCGGCGCGTGCGCCACGATCATCGACATCGCGAAGCCGAGGAAGGTGGCGTGCACGACGACGTCGTAGCCGGCGGCGGAGGTCGCGGGGGAGCCGAGCACGACCAGGCCGACGCCGGCCACGACCAGCCAGACGTAGCCGGCGAGCAGGGCGGCGGCGGAGAACCGGGGCAGGCCGCTGGCGCGGACCAGCCGGCGGGCCACGTCGTGCCGGACCAGCCAGAGGGTGAGCGCGACGACCGCCAGGCCCAGGGCCCGCCCGCCGGTCACCGGCCAGAGCACCGCGGCGAGCGCGGCGGCGGTGAGGGCGACGGCGAAGGCGGTGAGGCGCAGCTGCGCGTCGGCCGGCATCGCCAGCCGGGCCAGCTCGACGCGCTCGGCCCCGATGGTCAGCACGATGAAGCCGACGAGCAGGGGCACCACGGAGGCCACGTCGAGCCGGGTGAGCAGCAGGGCGGCGGCCGCGGCGAGGACGGCACCGAGCGCCTGGACCCCGATGAGCGGGTCGCCGTTGCGGCGCCACAGGGCGGCGTAGACGACGACGAGCAGCAGCATCCCCTGGGTGAGCAGGAGGCGGCCGAGCAGCGGGTCGGGCAGCACGACGAGCGCGAGCGCGCCGGCGCCGAGCACGCCGGGGGACAGCAGCGCCCAGCCCTGGCGCAGCGCGACCGCCCGCTCCAGGGCGATGACGGTGCCGAGGAAGCCCAGGACCATGAGCGGTCCGTGCAGGACGGCCAGCCGCGGGCTGCCGGCCGGGGCGGGCACGCCGGCCAGGGTCAGCGCGGCGTCCAGGCCGGCGAGCAGGGCGAGCCCGCCGGGCAGCAGCAGGAGGCGGCCGGCCCCCGGCGGACGGCCCGCCCCGGGGAGCCGGCCCGCCCCGGCGGCCCGGACCTCCGCGGTCATGACGGCGGGGGCGCGGTGAGCGACTCGACCTCGGCCCAGTCCGGGCCCTCCAGGGCGATGGCCGAGGCGGGGAAGAGCCCGTTGTCCTCGCGCTCGACGTGGTGGCGCAGGTCGTGGATGAAGGTGTCCACCAGCGCGTGGTCGCCCTGCTTGATCGCCTCGAGCTGCTCGTCGAGCGTGATGTGCTCGCCGCAGAGGCTGTCGATGTGGTCGACGAACTCCTCCTGCCGGCGCATCACCGTGAAGAGTCCGTCCTCCTCGTTCCTGGTGTGCGGGTGCAGCAGCGTCTCGACCTCCTGCACCGCCGCCGCGACCTGCGCGGGGTCACCCTCCCGGCAGGCGCGGCGCAGCACTCCTGCGGCGTTGATGATGTCGGTGTGCTCGGCCATGAAGCGGCCGATGACCTCGATCGACTCGCAGCCGCAGTAGGTGCACACGACTCAGGCGTGGCGCGTGAAGCGCAGGGTCCAGGCCTCGGGGCCGCGCTCGACGTAGTCCCAGGTCACGGCCTCGCCGTGCAGCTGCTGGATCTGACCGAGCAGCGGCAGCGGGTCGTGCGGGGCCACGAGGTCCATCTGCTGGCCGTGCCGCAGGCCGTTCAGCGCCCCGAAGATCGTCGCGTGCCGGATGGCGTGCGGGATCTGGCGGGCGTCCAGCGAGGGGATGTCGGCGTCGTGCTCGCCGCAGCCACAGCTGCTCTTCTCGGTGATGGGCAGCGAGGTGTGCCCGGTGGTGGCGTCGGTCATGGCGTTCCTTTTCGCAGGCGGTGCGTGGGTGGGTGGACCACCCCAATATAAACGAAACAACGGAGTGCTCGAAAGGCCAACACTACACGTCGTCGTACACTAGGCTCTTACCGTCATCGTCCCATCCGCGCCCCGCGGTCACCACCCTTTCCGGAGAAGAACGCCATGAGCGAACCGCTCGCCCACGACGTCAACGCCCAGGCGGACGCCGGGCCCGACGCAGCGACCGCCCGCACGATGCTGATCCTGGCGACCCTCGGGTTCGCCATCTGCTTCTGGGCGTGGGCGCTGCTCTCCCCGCTGGCGGTGACGCTGCGCGACGAGCTCGGCCTCACCTCGCTGCAGCAGTCCCTCGTCGTGGCCACCCCCGTCATCGTGGGCTCCCTGGGTCGCATCCCGGCAGGCGCCCTCACCGACCGGCTGGGTGCCAAGGTGATGTTCCCGGCGGTGGCGGTGCTGACCATCCTGCCGGTGCTCTTCCTCGGCTTCTTCGGCAACAACCTGCCCGCCCTGCTGGTCGGCGGCTTCTTCCTGGGGATCGGCGGTACCTCCTTCGCGGTCGGCGTGCCGTTCGTCAACGCCTGGCACCCGCCGGCGAAGCGCGGCGCGGCCCTCGGCATCTTCGGCATGGGCACCGGTGGCACCGCGGTGGCCGCCTTCACCACGCTGCAGCTGTCCAACGCCTTCGGTCGGCCGGCCCCCTTCGTCGTCGTGGCCGTCCTGCTCGCCGCGTATGCCGTGGCCGCCTGGTTCCTGCTGCGCACCGCGCCCGGTCGCGCCGGTGCTGCCACCGGCAACTGGCTCCTCAACGCGCTGCGGACGCTGGCCCAGCCGGTGGCCCTGAAGCTGGCCATCCTCTACGCGATCGCCTTCGGCGGCTTCGTCGCCTTCAGCGTCTACCTGCCCACCTACCTGGTCAACAACTTCGGGATGGCCAAGGGTGACGGCGCCCTGCGGATGGCGGGCTTCGTCGTGGTCTCCGTCATCGCCCGGCCGCTCGGCGGCTGGCTGTGCGACCGCTTCTCCAGGACGCGCGTCCTGGCGGGCCTGCTCGTGATGACCGGTCTGTTCGCCCTTCTCGCCGCCCTCGTCGGGGCGGGCACGACGGTCATCGTCGGCGACAACCACTACCCGGTGGCCCTGGAGCCGGTCGGCACGGTCGCCTTCCTCGGCATGGCCGCCGGCCTGGGTGCCGGTGCCGGTGCCGTCTTCGCCCTCGTCGCCGCGCTCGTGGAGCCGGCCCGCGTCGGCGCCGTCACCGGCGTCGTCGGAGCGGCCGGCGGTCTGGGCGGGTTCGTCCCGCCGCTGCTCATGGGAGCGATCTACGGCGCCTACGGCAGCTACACGATCGGGCTGCTGCTGCTGGCGGCGGTGGCCATCGCCGGCGGCCTGTTCACCCTCGTGGGATTCCGCCGGGAACTCGCCCGCGAGGGGTAGTTTTCTGGCACGATAGGAGGATTGCAAGGAGGAGGAGGCGCACATGCCGGACGTCAGCACCGACCCCCGGGTTCCCTCGGTGGGCGTCACGCTGCTCGGCTCGCCGGTGCGCCGCGGCGTGGTCGAGGTGCTGGCCGCCCTCGGCGAGGAGATGCGCAGCCAGGGGCTGACCGCCGCCGAGCTCGGTGAGCGCCTCGCCCTGCACACCACGACCATCCGCTTCCACGTCGACCAGCTGGTGGCCGCGGGCGTGCTGGACTCCCACTTCGTGCGCAGCGGCGGCGTCGGGCGGCCCAGCAAGAAGTACGTGCTGCGCGAGGACCCGCTGGGCGCGACCGCCCAGCAGGCCCGGGACAGCCGCCCGTTCGAGGTGCTGGCCGGGCTGCTCACCGCCACGCTCTCCACGGAGCAGACCGAGCGGCTCACGCCCGAGCAGGCCGGCGCCCTGTGGGCGCAGCGACGCGCCGAGGAGGTCGCCCAGGTCCGCGCAGCGGTCCAGGGGGCCCGCGTCACCGGAACGAGCGCCACCGGCGCCACCGGCGCCGAGGACGCCGCGCCCGGCACCGGCCGCGACGCCAAGGTCGCCGAGGTCATCGCCCTGCTCGGCGACTGGGGCTACACGCCGCAGACGCACGAGCTGGAGGACGGCACCGGGGTCGACGTCACGCTGCGCCGGTGCCCCTTCATCGACCTGGCACGATCGCACCCGGACGTGGTGTGCGGCGTGCACCGCGGACTGCTGCGCGGCGCGCTGACCGCCGTCGGCGAGCCGGACGCCCGCGTCAGCCTCGAACCCTTCGTCGGCCCGGACACCTGCCGGGCCCGCCTGTACCTGACCGAAGACGACCAGAGGAGTGCACGCCCATGACCGACATCCAGGAGCGTCCGGCAGGCTTTGACGGCCCCCTGAGCTCGGCCCTCGTCGGCACCCGGCGATTCTTCACCCGCGGCACCGTCTCGCAGGACCACCGCGACCTCACCCTCAAGGGCGGCCGCAGCGGCGACTCCTTCTACCGCGACCGGTGGAGCCACGACAAGGTGGTCCGCTCCACGCACGGGGTGAACTGCACCGGCTCCTGCTCCTGGAAGGTCTACGTCAAGGACGGGATCATCACCTGGGAGGCCCAGCAGACCGACTACCCGACCACCGGCGCCGACCGGCCCGAGTACGAGCCCCGCGGCTGCCCCCGCGGTGCCGCCTTCTCCTGGTACACCTACAGCCCGACCAGGGTGCGCTACCCCTACGTGCGCGGCACCCTGCTGCAGATGTACCGCGAGGCCAAGCAGCAGTTCAAGGACCCGGTCGTGGCCTGGGCCAGCATCGTGCAGGACGAGGAGAAGTCCCGCACCTACAAGGCGGCCCGCGGCAAGGGCGGCCTGGTCCGCTCCACCTGGGAGGAGACGGTCGAGATGATCGCCGCCGCCCACGTCTACACGATCAAGCGCTACGGGCCCGACCGGATCGGCGCCTTCTCCCCGATCCCGGCGATGTCCCAGGTGAGCTACGCCTCCGGCGCGCGGTTCAACGAGCTCATCGGCGCGCCGATGCTCTCCTTCTACGACTGGTACGCCGACCTGCCCAACGCCTCCCCGCAGATCTGGGGCGACCAGACCGACGTGCCCGAGTCCGGGGACTGGTGGGACGCGGCCTACCTGATCATGTGGGGCTCCAACGTCCCGCTGACCCGCACCCCCGACGCGCACTGGATGATCGAGGCCCGCTACCGCGGCCAGAAGGTCATCGCGATCGCCCCGGACTACGCCGAGAACGTCAAGTTCGCCGACGAGTGGGTCGCCCCGGCGCCCGGCACCGACGCCGCTCTCGCGATGGGCATGGGCCACGTCATCCTCAAGGAGTTCTTCGTCGACCGCGAGACCGACTTCTTCGCGGGCTACACCAAGCGCTTCACCGACCTGCCCTACCTGGTGACGCTGGACGAGGTCGACGGCGCGGAGGGCGTGTTCCGGCCGGGCAAGTTCCTCGTCGCCGGCGACCTCGAGGGCCATCCCGAGTCGACCTCCGAGAACGCCATGTGGAAGCCGGCCGTCCTGGACGCCGCGACCGAGGAGGTCGCGATCCCGCAGGGCTCGATCGGCCACCGCTACGGGCCCGAGGGCGAGGGCAGGTGGAACCTGGACCTGGGTGACATCGACCCGGTCCTCTCGCTCTACGGCGACACCGGCGAGTCCGTCGAGCTGGAGCTGCCGCGCTTCGACCTCGGCACGAAGGTGGCCTACGAGCGCCGCGGCGTGCCGGTCCGTCGGGTCGGCGGCCGGCTCGTCACCACCGTGCTCGACCTCATGCTGGCCCACTACGGCGTGGCCCGCGACGGGCTTCCGGGGGTCTGGCCCGCCGGCTACGAGGACCCTGCGGTCCCCGCGACGCCCGCGTGGGCCGCGGAGCTCACCTCGGTGCCGGCCCACCAGATCGCCCGGCTGGCCCGGGAGTTCGCGCAGAGCGCGATCGACAGCCAGGGCCGCGGCATGATCCTCATGGGCGCCGGCACCAACCACTGGTACCACTCCGACCAGATCTACCGCGCGATGTGCATGCTCACCACCATCACCGGCTGCCAGGGCCGCAACGGCGGCGGCTGGGCGCACTACGTCGGGCAGGAGAAGGTCCGCCCGCTCATGGGCTTCCAGCAGATGGCCTTCGCGCTGGACTGGGTCCGCCCGCCGCGGCACATGAACCAGACCGCCTACTGGTACGTCCACACCAGCCAGTACCGCTACGACACGTTCAGCACCGACGACGTCGGCGCCGGCACCGGTGCCTTCGAGGGCCGCACGATGATGGACGTGCTGGCGCAGTCGGTCCGGCTCGGCTGGACGCCGAGCTACCCGCAGTTCGACCGCTCCTCCCTCGTGCTCGCCGACCAGGCCGCCGAGGCCGGCGTGGACGTCAAGGAGTATGTGGTCAACCAGCTCAAGGAGGGGTCGCTGCGGTTCGCGGTCGAGGACCCCGAGCACGAGGAGAACTGGCCGCGGGTGCTCACCCTGTGGCGCTCCAACCTCTTCGGCTCCTCGGCCAAGGGCAACGAGTACTTCCTCAAGCACCTGCTCGGCACCACCAACGCGGTCCGGGCCCAGGAGGCCGGCGAGGACCAGCGCCCCCGCGAGGTGGTCTGGGCCGAGCGGGCGCCGGAGGGCAAGCTGGACCTGCTGATGACGATCGACTTCCGGATGACCAGCTCCACGCTGCTCTCGGACATCGTGCTGCCGGCCGCGACGTGGTACGAGAAGCACGACCTCAACACCACCGACATGCATCCCTACGTCAACTCCTTCAACCCGGCCATCGCCCCGCCGTGGCAGACCAAGACGGACTGGGACGCGTGGAAGGCGATCGCCAAGCGCTTCTCCGAGCTGGCCGTGGACCACCTGGGCACCCGCACCGACGTGGTCGCCAAGCCGCTGTGGCACGACACGCCGGAGGCGATGGCCAGCGTGCACGGCGTCGTGCAGGACTGGAAGACCGGCGAGGTCGAGCCGGTCCCGGGCAAGACGATGCCGGTGCTGGTGGCGGTGGAGCGGGACTACACCCAGGTCTACGAGAAGATGACCTCGATCGGCCCGCTGCTGGAGAAGGTCGGGATGGTCACCAAGGGCGTCCCCTACGACCCCAAGGAGGCGATGGCCAAGCTCCGCGCGCTCAACGGCACCGTCCACGGCGGCGTCGCCGACGGGCAGCCGCGGCTCGACACCGACGTGCACTGCTGCGAGGCGATCCTGCACCTGTCCGGCACCACCAACGGCTCGCTGGCGACCCAGGGCTTCAAGAACCTCGAGAAGCGCACCGGCACCACGATGCACGACCTGGCCGCCGAGCACGAGGGTCAGATCATCACCTTCGCCGACACCCAGCAGGCCCCGGTCCCGGTCATCACCTCCCCGGAGTGGTCCGGCAGCGAGTCCGGCGGCCGGCGCTACAGCCCGTTCACCCAGAACATCGAGCGGCTCAAGCCCTTCCACACCCTGACCGGTCGCCAGCACTTCTACCTCGACCACGACTGGATGCAGCGGATGGGCGAGTCGCTGCCGACCTACCGGCCGCCGCTGGACATGACCCAGCTCTTCGACGAGCCGGCGATCGGCAGCCAGGGCGAGCTGGGCGTCTCGGTCCGCTACCTGACCCCGCACAACAAGTGGTCGATCCACAGCGAGTACCAGGACAACCTGTTCATGCTCTCGCTCTCCCGGGGCGGGCAGACGATCTGGATGTCCGACGTGGACGCGGAGAAGATCGGGGTGCGGGACAACGACTGGATCGAGGCGGTCAACCGCAACGGTGTCGTCGCCGCGCGGGCGATCGTCAGCCACCGGATGCCCGAGGGCACGGTCTACATGCACCACGCCCAGGACCGGCTCATCGACGTCCCGCTGACCGAGACCGACAACAAGCGGGGCGGCATCCACAACAGCCTCACCCGGATCCTGATGAAGCCCAGCCACCTGATCGGCGGCTACGCCCAGCTGGCCTACTTCTTCAACTACATCGGCCCGACCGGCAACAACCGGGACGAGGTCACCTCGATCCGCCGGCGCACCGTGCCGGTCACCTACTGAAACCCACCCGACGCACCGCATACCAGAGGAGAAGAGAATGCGTGTCATGGCACAGATGGCCATGGTGATGAACCTGGACAAGTGCATCGGGTGCCACACCTGCTCGGTGACCTGCAAGCAGGCGTGGACGAACCGCTCCGGCATGGAGTACGTCTGGTTCAACAACGTGGAGACGCGGCCCGGGCTGGGCTACCCCCGCACCTACGAGGACCAGGAGGAGTGGAAGGGCGGCTGGATCCGGCAGGACAACGGCCGGCTCAAGCTGCGCTCGGGCGGGCGGCTCAACAGGCTGCTCAGCATCTTCTCCAACCCCAAGCTGCCCTCGATCCAGGACTACTACGAGCCCTGGACCTACGACTACGAGACGCTGCTCAACGCCCCGGCGCAGGAGCACTTCCCGGTGGCCCGCCCGCGCTCGCTGATCTCCGGCAAGCAGATCAACATCGAGTGGTCGGCCAACTGGGACGACGACCTCGGCGGCAGCCGGGAGCACGCGGCGCAGGACCCGATGCTCAAGGGCATCGAGGACAAGGTGAAGATGGAGTTCGACGAGACCTTCATGTTCTACCTGCCGAGGATCTGCGAGCACTGCCTCAACCCCAGCTGCGCGGCCGCCTGCCCCTCCGGCGCGATCTACAAGCGCGAGGAGGACGGCATCGTCCTGGTCGACCAGGACAAGTGCCGCGGCTGGCGGATGTGCGTCACCGGCTGTCCCTACAAGAAGGTCTACTTCAACCACAAGACCGGCAAGGCCGAGAAGTGCACCTTCTGCTACCCGCGCATCGAGGTCGGCATCCCGACCGTGTGCGCGGAGACCTGCGTGGGCCGGCTGCGCTACATCGGCCTCATGCTCTACGACGCCGACAAGGTGCTCGAGGCGGCCTCGGTGGAGGACGACCACGACCTCTACGAGGCGCAGCGCTCGGTCTTCCTGGACCCGCACGACCCCGAGGTGCAGCGCGCGGCGGAACGGGCCGGCATCCCCGGCGACTGGGTCGAGGCGGCCCAGCGCTCGCCGGTCTGGCGGCTGATCAGCGACTACAAGGTCGCGCTGCCCCTGCACCCGGAGTACCGCACGATGCCGATGGTCTGGTACATCCCGCCGCTGTCGCCGGTCGTCGACGTCATCAAGGAGACCGGCTCGGACGCGGAGGACCAGTCCAACCTGTTCGCCGCGATCGACGCGCTGCGCATCCCGGTGGAGTACCTGGCCAACCTGTTCACCGCCGGCGACACCCAGCCGGTGGACTTCGTGCTGCGCCGGCTGGCGGCCATGCGCTCCTACATGCGCGACATCAACCTGGGCCGGGACCCGCAGGAGTCGATCCCGGCGGCCGTCGGGATGAGCGAGGAGGAGATGTATGAGATGTACCGCCTCCTGGCGATCGCCAAGTACGACGAGCGCTACGTCATCCCCACCGCCCACGGCGAGGAGGCGCACGCCCTGGAGGAGACCGCCACCGACTGCCCGGTGAGCGGCTACGACGACGAGCTCCTGGACATCTCCGGCCCCTTCGGCGAGGGCTCGGGCCGCGGCAGCTCGACCCCGGTGGCGGTGGAGAACTTCAAGATGCTCCAGCGCCGCCAGACCTCCGACGAGCTGCTCTCCGGCGGCACCAAGCGGGGCCGCGTCAACCTGCTCAACTGGGACGGCAAGGGCGTGCCCGACGGGATGTTCCCCGACCGCGAGGTGCACATGGACGGGTCCAGCCTGGAGGACTCCACGAGGGGAGATGGCTCCCGATGATGCCGTGGCGCCGCCACCGGCGCACCCGCTCCACGCTCGCCCCCGGGCAGCAGGCGGACGCGTGGCAGGCGGTCTCGCTGCTGCTGGACTATCCCGACGAGACGCTGGTCCAGCGGCTGCCGCTGCTGGGCGAGGTCGCGAACGGTCTGCCCGCCCCGGTGGCGCAGCCGCTGCGGCGGTTCCTGGAGCACGCGGCCTCGACCCCGCTGCAGGAGCTGCAGCGGGACTACGTCGAGACCTTCGACGTGACCCGCAGGTGCGCGCTGCACCTGACGTACTTCCTGCACGGAGACACCAGGAACCGGGGCGCGGCCCTGGTGCGGTTCAAGCAGCTCTACCGTCAGCACGGCGTCGAGCTGCCCGACCGCCCCGAGGGCGGTGACGCCGAGCTGCCCGACCACCTGTGCGTGGTGCTCGAGTTCGGCGCCACCGTGGCGCCGGAGGCGGCCTGGAAGCTGCTCAACGACCATCGCGTCGGGATCGAGCTGCTGCGCCGGGCGCTGGACCACCGCGGCTCGCCCTGGCTCGACGTGGTGCAGGTGCTGCGGGCCACCCTGCCCGGCCTCGACGGCGACGACCAGCAGGCGCTGGCCAAGCTCATCGCCGACGGTCCGCCGCTGGAGACCGTGGGCCTGGACGACGCCCTCAACGCGCCCTACTCGATCGACCCGGCCCTGGACGGGTCCTCCCAGCCCCCGCCCCAGGCGGAACGGCATACCTCGCTCGGCCCCACCATCCCCGTAGGAGCCCCCCGATGAGCACCTTCCTCTGGGTGATCTTCCCGTACATCTGCCTGGCGATCTTCGTCGTCGGGCACGTCTGGCGCTACCGCTACGACAAGTTCGGCTGGACCACCCGCAGCTCCCAGCTCTACGAGACCAAGCTGCTGCGCATCGGCAGCCCGCTGTTCCACTTCGGCATCCTCGGCGTGGCCGCCGGGCACTTCATGGGCCTGGTGATCCCGCAGAGCTTCACCGACTGGCTGGGCCTGAGCCACGAGGCCTACCACGTCATCGCGCTGGCCGGTGGCATCCCGGCGGGCCTGGCCGCGCTCGTCGGGCTGGGGATCCTGGTCTACCGGCGGCGCACCGTCGGTCCGGTCTTCTCCGCGACGACGGTCAACGACAAGGCGATGTATCTCGTCCTGGCCGTCGTCATCCTGCTCGGCATGTGGAACACGATCGCCGGCGGCCTGCTCACCATCGGCGGGGAGTACAACTACCGCGACGGCGTCTCCCCGTGGTTCCGGCAGATCTTCTGGTTCCAGCCCGACGCCTCGCTGATGGAGAACGCGCCGCTGGGCTTCCAGCTGCACGCGGTCCTCGCCTTCCTGCTCTTCGCGATGTGGCCGTTCACCCGTCTGGTGCACGTCTTCTCGGCGCCGGTCGGCTACTTCACCCGCCCCTACATCGTCTACCGCAGCCGCGACCGGCGCGCCGGTGTGGCCACCGGCACCCGCGCCCAGAAGCGCGGCTGGGAGCGGGTCGAGTGACCCAGCCGCACGCGGTCTTCGGCGACCTCGGCCTCTCCCCGGCGAAGGAGGACCCCTCGCGCGTCGTCGACGTCCTGGCCGAGGGCGAGCGCCTGCTGGCCAAGGCGCGGGCCAGCGGTCTGGGCCGCGCCGTGCGCGCCCTCGTGCGCCAGCCCGGGCAGAACCTCATCGTCCTGGGGCTGCCCGCCGGCGGCGGGCTCCCGGACCACGACGCCCCCGGGCCGGCCTCGCTGCTGTGCCTGTCCGGCGAGGTGGTGCTGCGCACGGCCGGTGCGTCGTGGACGCTGCCCGCCGGGACGGCGCACGCCATACCCCAGCAGACGCACGACGTGCGCGCCGACGTCGACAGCGTGTGCGTGCTGACCGTCTCGCTGCCCGTCGAGGACGTGGCGCGATGACGCTGGGCACCGACGTCCGGACCGACGAGGGGCTGGCCCCGCTCGTCGAGCCGGGACCGCCGCTGACGCGCGAGCAGGTCTCGCGCTACTCGCGCCACCTGCTGGTGCCCGGGATGGGCATCGAGGCGCAGCGGCGGCTGCTCAACGCGCGGGTCGTGGTCATCGGGGCCGGCGGGCTGGGCAGCCCGATCCTGTCCTACCTCGCCGCGGCCGGCGTGGGGCACCTGACGATCGTCGACGACGACGTCATCGACACGACCAACCTGCAGCGCCAGGTGATCCATCGCAGCGAGGGCGTCGGGCGCCGCAAGGTCGACTCCGCGGCGGACCACGTCCACGGGCTCAACCCCGACGTCGGCGTCGAGGTGCGGCACACCCGGATCACGCCCGAGAACGCCGAGCAGCTCCTCGTCGGCCACGACCTCGTGCTCGACGGCGCGGACAACTTCCCCACGAGGTATGCCGTCTCCGACGCGGCCACCGCGCTCGGCATCCCCGTGGTCTGGGCAGCCGTGTTGCGCTTCGACGCGCAGATCTCCTCCTTCGTGCCCGGCCGGCGCGGCTCGGTGAGCCTGCGGGACCTCTTCCCGCTGCCGCCGCGCCCCGAGGACGTGCCCTCCTGCTCCGAGGCCGGGGTGCTCGGTGCTCTGGTGGGGCAGGTCGGCTCGATCATGGCCGGCGAGGCGGTCAAGCTCATCTGCGGATTCGGCGAGCCGCTCGTCGGCCGGCTGCTGCTGGTCGACGCGCTCGCGCAGCGCACCCGCGAGGTCCCGCTGCGCCCGGCCGGGGTGGTCCTGCCCCGGCCCCCGCACGAGCCGACCCGCGACCTGGTGCCGCTGGAGGAGGTCTCCGCCGAGGAGGTCTCGGCGCTGCTGGCCGCCCGGGGCGCCGCCGGTGGTGGCGGTGGGGACGCGCCGGTGCTCCTCGACGTGCGCGAGCCCGCCGAGCACGCGCTGGGGACGGTGCCGGGCGCGCTCACCGTGCCGGTCGGCGAGGTGCTGACCTGGGAGGAGCTGGTCGGCCAGCTGCCGGAGGGGCCCGTCGTCGTCTACTGCAAGACGGGCCCGCGCGCCCGGCGCGCCGCCGCCCACCTGGTGCGGATCGGCCATCCCGGCGTGCGCGTGATGACCGGCGGCATCCTCGCCTGGATCGACCGCGTCGACCCCTCGCTCCCGTCCTACTAGGCCCCGGCGTGGGTGACGGGCCGCCGGGCGCGGTCGACCTGCTCGTCCTGGCCGGCGGCCGGGGCGAGCGGCTGGGCGGCCAGGACAAGGCCGCCCTGGTCCTCGACGGCCGCCCGCTGCTGGACCGCGTCCTGGACGCGGCACCCTCCCTCGGCGGCCGCGTCGTGGTCGTCGGCGACACCGCCGTGCCGCCAGGCGTCCTGCGCACCCTGGAGGACCCGCCGGACGGCGGGCCGGTGGCCGGCATCGACGCCGGGCTTGCGGTGCTGGGGCGTGCCGGCCGCGACGGCGGGCCGGCCCCCTGGGTCGCGGTCGTGGCCGTCGACCAGCCGGCCGCGGCGCAGGCCCTGTCGAGCCTGCGCGCGGCCCTGACCCGCGTGCCCGACGACGTCGACGCGGTGAGTCACGTCGACGGGACCGGCCACCGCCAGTGGCTGCTCGCGCTCTACCGGCGGGCCGCGCTCGAGGGTGCGCTGGCCGCGCTGCCGGGCGCACGGCATACCTCGGTCCGACGGCTGGTGGGCGACCTGGCCTGGTGGGCGGTCGACGCGGGCGGGGAGCACGTGGGCGACGTGGACACCTGGGCGGACCTGGAGGGCTGGGAACGGCGCCTGCGACGTGGGAGGATGGCCGGACAGCTACCTGAGAAAGAGGGATGACGATGGCGACCGTCAGATTCTTCGCCGCAGCGGCGGAGGCGGCCGGCACCGGGTCCGAGGTCGTGCACGCGGACGACCTGGGCAGCCTGCTCGACCGGCTGGTCGAGCTCCACGGGGAGGAGCTGGGCCGCGTGCTCGGACGCAGCTCGGTGCTGCACGAGGGACAGTACGTCAGCGACCGCGGGACCCCCCTCGCCCACGACGCGGTCCTCGACGTCCTCCCGCCCTTCGCAGGGGGCTGACCGGCGCGGGCGCCCGCCGTGCGGGGCGTCGTCGGCGGGCGTAAGGTCGGTGGGGTCCCGCACGAGAGGCAGTGAGCGTGAGCGAGTCCCCGACCGGCCCGGCCGGAGCAGTGTCGGCACCGGCGGCGGTGACGGCGGAGCAGCGCGCCCGGGCGCGCAAGGCGGTCGTGGCCGCCTCGATGGGCAACGCCCTGGAATGGTTCGACATCATCGTCTACGGCTTCTTCGCCGTGGTGATCTCCGACCTGTTCTTCCCGGAGGACGCCGACCCGACGGTGGCGCTGCTGGCCGTCTTCGGGACCCTGGCGCTGACCTACTTCATCCGCCCGGTCGGCGCGATGGTGATCGGCAACTACGGCGACCGGCGGGGGCGCAAGGCGGCGCTGACGCTGACGATCGCGCTGATGACGCTCGGCGTGGGGATCATGGGGTTCTCGCCGACCTACGCCACGATCGGCGTCGCCGCGCCGGTGCTCATGCTGCTCTCCCGGCTGATCCAGGGGTTCTCGGCGGGCGGCGAGTTCGGCTCGGCCACGACCTTCATGACCGAGCACAGCCCGGACAAGAAGGTCTTCTACGCCAGCTGGCAGGTCGCGACGCAGGGCATCTCGCTGCTGCTGGCGGGCCTGTTCGGCTGGGTGCTCACCACCACGCTGAGCCACGATGCGCTCTACTCCTGGGGATGGCGGGTGCCGTTCATCTTCGGCATGCTCATCGGCCCGGTCGGCTGGTGGATCCGCCAGTCGATGGAGGACACCCCCGAGTTCGTCGCCGTCGAGGAGCGCGAGCAGCGGGAGGCGGTGCCGCTGGGCACCGTCCTGACCCACCACCTCGGCCGCGTCTTCACCGGCGCCGCGTGCGTCGGCGTCGCGACGATGTCGGTCTACCTCATCCTCTACATGCCGACCTTCGCGATCACGGCGCTGGAGCTGCCCGCCTACTCCGGCTTCGTCGGCGCGTCCGTCGCCGGTCTGGTCACCCTCGTGCTCGCCCCGGTGTTCGGTCACCTGGGCGACCGCATCGGGACCGTGCCGATCATGGTGGTCGCCGCGGTCGTGGGCGGACTGGTGGTCTATCCGCTCTTCCTCAGCCTCATCGACAACCCGTCGATCTGGATGCTCACCATCGTCGAGATCGTCCTCGGCATCGTCCTGGCCGCCTACTTCGCCCCGCTGCCGGCGATGATGTCGGCGCTGTTTCCCACCGAGGTGCGGACCACGGGTATGTCGCTCGCGTACAACGTGGGCGTGACCACCCTGGGCGGGCTCACCCCGCTCGTGCTCGCCTGGCTGGTCGACCACTTCGCCGACATCTCCCCGGCGATCTACTACATCGCGGTGTGCCTGCTGTCGCTGGTCGGGCTGACGATCGCGCGCAAGGTCTACAGCATGCGCTGAGGTCACGCACCACTCACGTACGGTCGTTGTAGATCACTCGCGCTGCATCACGCGATCTCTACAAGAACCGTACGCAGGTCGGGGGTGAAGTCCGTCGCCGCTGCGGGGAGCGCTACGACAGGCGCGCTACGCCGCCCGGGCTCCGGCCGGCACGGCGCGCACCGCGCGCACGATGGAGCGGACCATGCCGACGGCCACCAGCGTCCAGGCCACCAGCGCCACCCACCACCAGCCGGCCCCGATGGCCTCCACGACCGGCAGCCGGTTGGCCTGGCCGAGGTACATGCCGGCGACGGCGTACATGCCGAGCGGGAAGACCATGCTCCACAGCGTGGGCTGGTAGACCAGCGGGATCTTGTGCAGCAGGTGCCGCCAGAACCCGGCGGCGACGAGCACCGGGATCAACCAGGTGGCGAACGCCCAGAAGACCACCGACATGCCGGCGACCAGGTCGCGCGTCACGTCGATCATCGGCGCGTCCTTCATCTCCACGATCCGGGCGCCGGCCACGATCGTGATGGCGACCGCCCCCATCGCCACCCAGTAGGGCGGGTCCAGGTGTTCGGGGCGCAGCGGGTAGAGCATCACGCGCAGCGCGACGAAGACGGCGCACCCGGCATACAGGACGACCCCCACCGACCAGGCGAGGACGGCGAGGATCGCCAGCCACTCGCGCTGGCTCTCGTAGAGCGGCTCCAGGCCGGCGGCCACGACCGCGATCGACTGGCTGGCCACCACCCAGATGAACCAGGTGCCGTTGGCGGTGTCGAGCATCGGGCGGCGCTTCATGCCGAGCACCGAGGTCCAGGGGATGACGTAGCCGAGCACCAGCCAGGCCAGCACCGCCACCGCGAGCAGCACCCCGGCCACCACCACGTGGCCGGTGCCCACCAGCGAGGCGGCCAGCACGTTGGTCGCCGCGATGAAGGTGAAGAAGCCGAACGCCCGTGCCGGGTCGTGGAAGTCCTCCGACATCTGGTGCCGGAAGGACAGCAGCCGCCACCCGGTGAGCACCAGGAGCACGACGTAGAAGACCACCGTGAGCCAGAACAACGCGGTGGCCAGCAGCGTGAACCCCTTGAGCTGGGCGCCGATGCAGACGATGCCGGTCGCCATGACGCCGGCGAAGTAGCCGGGCGTGAGGCGGACGGGTGCGAGCGGGTGGTGAGCTGCCGGCCGGGTGGTGGCCGGCGCGCCGGCGGGAGACTCGGCGGGCTCGCTCACGGGTTCAGCCCCCGATGCGGCTCATCGGCCGCGGCGGCTGCAGGAAGCCGGGCTCGTTGATGCCGTGCCCCGGCAGCTTGGCGCCGATGGAGGCGCGGAAGAGGTCGGCGAGGGCCTCGTCGTCGGCGCCGTCCCGCAGCGGGGTGCGCAGGTCGGTCTCGCCGGTGGCGAACAGGCAGTTGCGGACCATGCCGTCGGCGGTCAGCCGGACCCGGTCGCAGGACCCGCAGAAGGGCATCGTCACCGAGGCGATGACTCCCACCGTCTGCGGCCCGCCGTCGACGTAGAAGCGCTCCGCCGGCGCGTTGCCCCGGGACTCCTGCGGCTCGGGCTCCAGGTCGAACTCGGTGCGCAGCCAGGACAGGATCTCCTCGCCGACGATCATCTGCGAGCGGTCCCACTGGTGCTGGGCGTCCAGCGGCATCTGCTCGATGAAGCGCAGCTGGTAGCCGTGGGCCAGGGCGAAGCGCAGCAGGTCCACGGCCTCGACGTCGTTGACGCCACGCATGAGGACGGTGTTGATCTTCACCGGCGTCAGCCCGGCGGACGCGGCCGCCTCGATGCCCTCCAGGGTGTCCTTGAGCCGGTCCCGCTTGGCCAGCTCGATGAAGGTCTCGCGGCGCAGCGTGTCGAGGCTGACGTTGACGCGGGTCAGCCCGGCGTCCTTGAGGGCCTGCGCGTTCTTGGCCAGGCCGACCCCGTTGGTGGTCATCGAGATCTCCGGCGCCGGGTCGAGCGCGGCCAGCCCGGCCACGACGTCGACGAGGTCGCGGCGCAGCAGCGGCTCGCCGCCGGTCAGGCGCACCTCCTCGATGCCGAGGCCGACGGCGACGCCGGCCAGGCGGAGCAGCTCGGGGGTGCTGAGCATCGTGTCGCGCGGCAGCCAGGGCACCCCCTGCTCGGGCATGCAGTAGGTGCAGCGCAGGGAGCAGCGGTCGGTCACCGAGACCCGCAGGTCCTTGTGCACCCGGCCGTAGCTGTCGACGAGCGGTCCGCTCACCATCAGTGGTCACCTCCGGCGACCTGGTCGATGAGGTGCTCGAGCAGCGGCCCGAGCACGTCCATGCCTTCCTGCACCGCCGAGGGTCGGCCGGGCAGGTTGACGACGAGCGTACCTCCGACGCCCACGTCGTCGGGCCAGTCCACCACGCCCACCACCCCGCGCGAGGCGGCGGCGTAGGGGGTATGGCGTGCGCCCTCGTGGCGCAGCAGCTCGGCCAGCCCGGGGTTGTCCCGGGTGATGACCTGCCTGGTCGCCTCGGGCGTCAGGTCGCGCGGCCCCATCCCGGTGCCTCCGGTGGTCACCACGAGGCGGTGCCGCTGACCCACGGCGCCGCGCAGGGCTGCGGCCACGCTCTCCACGCCGTCGGGGACGACGACCGGCTCGTCGACGGCATACCCGTAGGTGCGCAGCGCGGTGACGAGCACCCGGCCGGACTCGTCCTCGCGGCGGCCGTCGGAGCTGCGGTCCGAGACGGTGATCGCCGTGGCGGGGCGGGCGGCGGGGGAGGGGGAGGTCACGGACCAAGGGTAGCCGCTATTTGCAGGAACGACGGGGGCGGTCGGGCGCCCGTCACAGGAGGCGGGAGACCGCCCGGGTGGCTCCCTCGAGATAGCGCAGGACGACGGCCAGCTCCTCGTCGGTGAACGCGGCGTCCAGCTCGGCCAGCTCGCGGAACATCGGCATCATGTGCCCCAGGACCTCCTCGCGCCCGCTCGCCGTGGCCTCGACGACGGTGCGCCGCCGGTCGGACTCGTGCGGCTGGCGCTTCGCGTGGCCCCGTGCGACCAGCCGGTCGACGATGCCGCTCGCCGCGGCGGAGGTGACGCCGAGGCGGTGCGCCAGCTCGGTGGGCCCGACCGGGTCCTCGATGACGTGCTCGAGCACCGCCAGCTCGGTGTGCGTGAGGCCGGTGCGACGGGCGAGGGCAGGTGAGACCCGCCCGCTGGTCGCGAGCAGGCGGCGCAGCGCCTCCAGCGCGTCGCTGCGGCGCCAGGACCCGAGCCAGGCGGCCTCCGGCGTGCTAGCCTCTGTCACTTAGTATCTCACTTACTTAGACATCTGCTCCCTCACCCTGGATAGTAGCCGAGAGGATCACCGCATGGACAGGCTCGTGTCGTTGCTGACCGGACGACGGGCCTGGGTGCTCGCCGTCCTCGCCCTCGTGATCGGCGGCTGGCTCGTCGGCGGGGTGGGTCAGGCCGAGAAGGACCCCTCGCCGCTGTCGAGCCTGCCCGCCGGCTACGAGAGCACGCAGGGTCAGGAGCTGCTGCAGGAGCTGCCGGACGAGGGCACCTCTGCCGCGATCGTGCTCTTCACCGCGGACGACATCCGGGCGGACCTGCCCGAGCTGGGGACGGTGATGCAGGACCTCGCCGCCACCTACGACCAGGGCAACGGGGCGCAGGGGCAGCCGGCTCCGGCCCAGGACGGCCCCGTCGGCGGGGGCGGCGAAGGTCAGGGTGGCCCGCCTCCCGGCGTGGCTGGCGGCCAGGGCGGCATACCGCTGATCCCGTCCGAGGACGGGACCGCAGCGCTGAGCGTGCTGACGGTCGACTCCGCCTCGGCGAGCGTCGCCCGCGACGTCGTCTCCGCCCTGCGCGCGGACCTGGACGGTGCGGTGCCCGAGGGGGTGACCGCGCAGGTGACCGGTCCCGCGGCCGTCCAGGCCGACCTGGCCTCCGTCTTCGACGGCGCCAACATCACGCTGCTGGCGGTCACGGCCAGCGTGGTGGCGCTGCTGCTCATCGTCACCTACCGCAGCCCGCTGCTGTGGATCGTCCCGCTGACGGTCGTCGGCGTCGCCGACCAGGTCGCGGCGGTCGCGGCCACGCGCGTGCTGGCCCTGGTCGGCGTGCCGTGGGACGAGTCGACGGTCGGCATCCTCTCGGTCCTCGTCTTCGGCGCGGGCACCAACTACGCGCTGCTGCTCATCTCCCGCTACCGCGACGAGCTGCGCAACCACCACGACCGGCACGAGGCGATGGCGCTGGCGCTGCGCCGGGCGGCGGAGGCGATCCTCTTCAGCGCGAGCACGGTGATCGTCGGCGTGCTGTGCCTGCTGCTGTCGGTCTTCCCCTCCACCCGTGGGCTGGGGCTGGCCTGCGCCGTCGGGGTCGTGGTCGCCGCCGCGTTCGTGCTCGGCGTGCTGCCGGGCGCGCTCGTCGCGCTGGGCCGCTGGATCTTCTGGCCGCAGGTGCCCCGCGAGGGGCAGACCGTGCTCAGCGAGTCGCGCTCGGCGTGGCGCCGGGTGGGCGACCGGGTCGCCCTGGCACCGGCGCGCTACGTGGTCGTCACCCTCGTCGTGCTGGCCTCGATGGCTTTCGGCCTCACCCAGCTGCGCAGCGGGCTGGCCCCCGAGGACCAGTTCCTGCGGACGCCGGAGGCGATCAGCGCCGCGCAGCGGTTGGCCGAGTCCTTCCCGGCGGGCACCTCCGACCCGGTGCTGGTCGTGACGCGCACCGACGAGCAGTCCCGGGTGGAGGACCTGGCCGACACCCTCGGGCAGGTCGAGGGCGTCACGAGCGCCACGGCGGTGCCGCCCGTCGAGGGGATCGGCCAGGTGCGGCTCGTCCTGCAGGCCGAACCCGGCAGCGACGCGTCGCGGACGACGGTGGAGCAGGTCCGGGAGACGCTGACGGGCCAGCCGGCGACCTACGTCACCGGCGGCGACGCCTCGACGACGGACGCCGACGACGGGGCGGTGCGCGACCGGCTCGTGGTCATGCCGCTCATCCTCGTGGCCGTGCTGCTGGCGCTGGCGCTCCTGCTGCGCTCGGTCCTGGCGCCGGTCATCCTCGTGGCCAGCGTGGTCGCAACCTTCTCCGCGGCGCTGGGTGTCTCGTGGTGGGTCTTCACCAAGATCTTCGACTTCGGCGCGATCGACGCCACGATGCCGCTGCTGGCGTTCGTCTTCCTCGTGGCGCTCGGGGTGGACTACAACATCTTCCTCATCACCAGGACCCTGGAGGAGGCGCGTGGTCACGGGACGCGCGAGGGCGTCCTGCGGGCGCTCGGCGCGACCGGCGGCGTGATCACCAGCGCCGGCATCCTGCTGGCCGCGGTCTTCGCGGTGCTGGGCGTGCTGCCCCTGGTCGTCCTCGCCCAGATCGGCGTGGTCATCTGCATCGGCGTGCTGCTCGACACGCTCGTGGTGCGCACGATCCTGGTGCCCGCGATCGTGCGGCTGCTGGGCGAGCGGTTCTGGTGGCCGCGGCGGGTCGGGTCGCAGGGCCTCCCGCACCACAGCGAGGCCTACGTCGAGCAGCTCTAGGGCCGCCGGACCGGCCGGAGTGCTCCGGCGGAGCACCCCGGCGCGCGGTGCTCCGCGGAGCACCCCTGCGCGCAGGTCTCGGCCGCTCGTGGCCGCGATCGCTGCCGCGCCGGCTCCGGCACGGTGCCTCTCCGCCTCATTCGGCCAGGCGACGGAGCTCGATGAGCTCGCCCCGTGAGGCGAAGCGCTCGGCGCACGCCCGTAGGTCCGCCTCGTCCTCGCTCTCGACGAGGTAGAAGCCGACCACCTGCTCGACGGACTCGGTGAAGGGACCCGCGGTGAGGGTCGTCCCGCCGCTGCCGTCCGGGCGCATGGACGTGGCCTGCGCGCTCGGCTCCAGCGGCGAGGTGACCACGATCGTGTGACCGCCGTCGGCGAGCTCGCGGTGGAACTGCTCGTGCGACCGCATGCCTTTCTCGTGCTCCTCGGGAGGCAGCTGCGCCCACTCGGACTCGGGGGCGGGCAGCAGCAGCAGGTATCGGCTCATCGGGTGGTCCTCCTGGTCGGTGTCGGGTCCGCGGGTCCGCGTCCTCTGCTCCCCTGACGGACGAGGCGGCCACGGATCGACAGCCCTCCCCAGAAACGTATCCGCGCGCCGCCGCCCGCGCCTGCGCCGCGCCTACAGCACGAAGCGGAAGAGCGGGCTGTCCGGCGGGATCGGCTCGATGTCGATCGTCGACTCCGCCATCCGCGCCAGCAGCGGGTCCAGGTCCTCCCGCGAGCCGAGCTCGATGCCGACCAGCGCGGGGCCGGTCTCGCGGTTGTTGCGCTTGGTGTACTCGAACAGCGCGATGTCGTCGTCCGGCCCGAGCACCTCGTCCAGGAAGAGCCGGAGCATGCCCGGCTCCTGCGGGAAGTCGACGAGGAAGTAGTGCTTGAGCCCCTCGTGGACCAGTGAGCGCTCCATCACCTCGGGGTAGCGCAGCACGTCGTTGTTGCCGCCGGAGACCACCGCGACGACGTTCTGCCCCGGCTCGATCCCGGCGACGTCCAGGGCGGCCGCCGCGAGCGCCCCGGCGGGCTCGGCGATGATCCCCTCGGTCTGGTAGAGCGCGATCATCTCCGTGCACACGCGCCCCTCGGGCACCGCCACCAGCCCGGGGGTATGCCGTGCCACGACCTCGTAGGTCACCTCCCCCGCGCGGGCGACCGCCGCGCCGTCGACGAACCGGTCGATGGCCGGCAGGGTCACCGGACCGCCCGCCCGGGTGGCGGCGATCATGCTGGCCGCGCCGGCGGGCTCGACGCCCACCACGCGCACGCCCGGGTGCCGCTCGCGCAGCCAGGTCAGGCAGCCGGCCAGCAGGCCGCCACCGCCGACCGGCACGACGAGCACGTCGAGCCGCCGACCCAGGTCCACCAGGTCCTCGAGCACCTCCCGGGCGATCGTGCCCTGGCCGGCGACGGTGTGCGGGTGGTCGAACGCGGGCACCAGCGTGGCGCCGGTGCGCTCGACGTCGGCCAGCGCGGCCGCCGCCGCGTCGTCGTAGGTCGTGCCGCCGACGACGGTCTCCACCCAGTCACCGCCGATCGCGGCCACCCGCTCGCGCTTCTGCCTGGGGGTGTTGGCCGGCAGGTAGATCCGGGCGCTCACGCCGAGCGAGGCGCACGCGTGCGCGACCCCCTGCGCGTGGTTGCCGGCGCTGGCGCAGACCACGCCCGACCACACCTGCTCGCTGTCCAGCTGGGCGATGAGGTTGGCGGCGCCGCGGCCCTTGTAGGAGCGCACCGGCTGCTGGTCCTCGCGCTTGAGCCAGACGCTGGCCCCCGTCGCCTCGGACAGCCGCGGGCTCGGGGTGAGCCCGGTGCGGGCGACCCGGCCGCGGATCCGCTCGGCGGCGGCGTCGACGTCGTCGGCGGTGGGTGGCTCGGCCTCGGCGGGGAACGTCATGGACCCGATCGTAGGGCCGGTGCCGGTGCCGCCCGGGAAGGGCCCGGAAAGGCAGTCGTCCGGTCTGTATTGAATTTTATCGGATTTCTGGTAGAATGAACAATGTGCGGGCGGGATAACGCGGGGATCGAAAGGTGGAAGGACTATTTTGGTGCAGTTCAGCAGAGGCCAGGTGCTTATTCACCCTCAGCACGGACCGGCGACCGTGAAGAAGGTCACCAGCCGGGTCATCCAGGGAGAGCGCAGGGAGTACCTGATCCTGAGCGTCCACGCCGACGACATGTCGGTCGCCCTGCCCGTCGACGCCGCCGAGGAGATCGGGGTGCGCGCCGTGATGGACGGTCCGCGCGTGCGCGAGGTCTTCGAGGCGCTCGCCGACGACGGCGAGCCTTTCGACAAGGTCTGGTCGCGGCGCTTCAAGCACAACACCGAGCGTCTGCGCAGCGGGGACCTGCTCAAGATCGCCGGGCTGGTGCGGGACGTGACCCGCCGCGACGACGAGGTCAAGGTCTCCTACGGCGAGGCGAACCTGCTCAACGAGGCCATGGGGCTGCTCACCGCTGAGCTGGCGATCGCGCTGCGCGTCACCCCGGAGCGCACGGTGGAGCTGGTCGAGTCGGCGGTGCGTGACCAGGTCGTGCCCGAGCTGGGCGAGGACCTGGCGCTCGCCGGCTGACCCGGGGAGCTCGGCGGTGCCCCTGCGCGGGGCGCCGGCGCACCGCATACCTCAGCCGAAGAGGATCGCGGCCTCGTCCCACTGCTCGCGCGGCACGGACTTGAGCGCGCTCGTCGCGTCGTGCAGGTTGACGTTGACGATGTCGATGCCCTGCAGCGCCACCATCGTGCCCCACCGCCGGGCGCTGACCGAGTCGACGGCCGCGGTGCCGAACCGGGTGGCCAGGACGCGGTCGAAGGAGCTGGGCACGCCGCCGCGCTGAAGGTGGCCCAGCGTGGTGTTGCGGGTCTCGATGCCGGTGCGCTCCTCGACCATGCGGGTGACCTGCTCGCCGATGCCGCCGAGACGTCGGCGGCCGAGGGTGTCGGTGCGCTCGCTGCTCGCCTGCTGGTCCTCGCCGGGGAAGCTGAACCCCTCCGCGACGACGACCACCGGCGCGCGGCCGCGATCCATGGCGTGCTGGACCCACCCGCACACCTGGTCGCGGGTGACCGGCACCTCCGGGATGAGGATCGCGTGCGCGCCCGCGGCGATCCCGGCGTGCAGCGCGATCCAGCCGACGTTGCGGCCCATGACCTCCACGACCATGCAGCGGCTGTGCGCCTCACCGGTCGTCCGCAGCCGGTCGATGGACTCGGTGGCGATCGAGACCGCGGTGTCGAAGCCGAACGTCCGGTCGGTCGCCGACAGGTCGTTGTCGATCGTCTTGGGCACCCCGACGACGTTGATCCCGTCGTCGTGGAACATGCGGGCCACCGTCAGCGTGCCCTCGCCGCCGATCGCGACGAGCGCCTCGATGTCGTGCTTTGCCAGGACCTCCTTGACCCGGTCGGTGCGGCCGTCGACGAAGGGGCTGACCCGGGAGGTGCCCAGGATCGTGCCGCCCACCTTGGACAGCCCGCGCACGTGCTGGCGGGGGAGAGGGACGATGTCGTCCTCGACGAGTCCCCGGAAGCCGTCCTTGACCCCGACGAACTCGTGCTCGTAGATGCGGTCGCCCTTGAGCACCACCCCCCGGATGACGGCGTTGAGGCCGGGGCAGTCGCCCCCGGCGTTCAGCACGGCGATCTTCACGTCAGGCTCCTGGATCTCGGGCGGTCCGCACCCCGCGGGCCGCTCACGGCGACGCCGGTCGACCTGCGGGCAGGGGACCGGCGTCGGTGCGGTCCTCAGGGTATGCCGTCGCGCTCCCGATCCGCCAACCTCACGTGCGCGTCAACCTGCGCCGCGCGGTCGCGCCGTGCTGTGGCAGGCTGTGCGGCGTACGTCACCGCCGACCACACCGCCGACCCACCAGGAGGTCCCACCCGTGTCGACCGCTGCCCTCACCGCGCGCCCGGGCGTGCTCGCCGACCGCCTCGTCCCGCGCAGCTCGGCGCTCACCGACGTGGCGCTGGTCGCGACCGGTGCGGCCGTCGTCGGGCTGCTCGCCCAGGTCACCGTCCCGATGTGGCCGGTGCCGGTCACCGGCCAGACCCTCGCGGTCATGCTCGTGGGCGGGGCCCTCGGGATGCGTCGCGGGGCGGGGGCGCTGCTGCTCTACCTGCTGGTCGGCCTCGCGGGGGTCCCGTGGTTCGCCGAGGGCAACGGCGGGACGGCGATGGCGCTGGCCCCGTCGTTCGGCTACGTCCTGGGGTTCGTCCCCGCCGCGGCGCTCGCGGGCTGGTGCGCCGAGCGGGCGTGGGACCGCCGGCCGCTGCTCGCGATGCTCGCCTTCCTGGGGGCGACCGTCGTCCCGTTCCTGGTCGGCGTGCCGTTCATGGGGCTCGTCCTCGGGGTGGCCGACCCCGCCACCCTGTTCGCCTGGGGCGTCCAGCCCTTCGTCCTCACCGGCATCCTCAAGGCCGGCATCGCCGCGGCGACCTTCCCGCTGGTGTGGCGCCTGATCCGCAGCATCGACCAGCGCCGCTGACGCGCCCTGGGGCACACTGGACGCGACGGACCTCCCCGGGCTGCCTCCGGGGAGGTCCGTGTGTCCGGGCTGAGGGTTGAGGGCTGAGGGCTGAGGGCTGACGGCGGTCGCGACTGCGGGGACGCCTCTGCGCGGCCAGCGGCGTCTAGCGGTCCTCGGCCTCCTCGAGCGCGGCCCGGGCCGTGTCCCGCTCCTGGCGGCTCCGGCGCAGCTCTGCCTCCGCCGCCTCCAGGGTCCGGGCTGCTGCCTCGGCCACCTCGACCGCGCGCTCGGACTCCTCCCGGGCCTCCCGGAGCAGCTGCTCGGCCTGCTCCACGCGGCTGACGGCCCCGGTGGCGGCCTCCTGGGCGGCGGCCTGGTCGGTGGCGGCCTGCTTGCGGGCGGCGCGTGCTGCGGCGACGACCTTCTCCGCGGCGTCGAGCGCCATCTCGAGGTCGCCGACTGCGCCGCCGCGTGCCGACCGTGTCGCCGGTCGGGGGGTGTCCTCGTCCTGCGCCGGCTCCTCGGCGTCCTCGTCCTCGTCCTGTGCCGGCTCCTCGGCGTCCTCGTCCTCGTCCTGCGCCGGCTGCTCACCCCGGCCGCCCTCGAGGCGGGTGAGCACGACGCCGGTGCTGGTGCGGGCGACCGCGTCGGCCACGTCCACCTCGCCGAAGCCGCTGTAGCTCAGGGCCCGCGTCAGGCTGCCGCTGGTGACCACCTCGCTCGCGGCCGCGTCGGCCAGCGCGGCGACCGCGGTGTCGCGCACCTCGGCCTCCACCGCCGCGGTCAGCCCACCTGCGTGCTCGCGCGCGGCTGCCACCCAGGCAGCCAGCACCTCCTCCCGCTCGCCGCGCAGGGCCGACAGGGCGCTCGCGTCCAGCGCGGACTGTGCGTGGCGCATCCGGGCACCCAGGTCCTCCAGCCGGGCCACGACAGGGTCGTCGGCGCGGACCGTCGCGTTGACCGCCGCGGCAGCGACGCTCGGCCTGCGCAGCGCCGCCACCTGCTTGGCCGTCTCGCGCAGCCCGTCCGCCCGCAGACCCTTCACCCTGGCCGTCCGGGCGGCGACGAAGTCGGTGGGTGCGACGGCGTACAGCGCGTCGACGACGTGCTCGAGGACCGCGTCGCTGCTCTCCTGGTCGGCGCCCTCCATGTGGCGGACGATAGTCGGGGACCAGCGCGGGCGGGGCCGGAGAAGGCTGCGGACACCCGTAGGCTGGTCCGCGTGAGCACGCCCCCGGTCCTTCCGCTGCACGTGCTCGGGACCGACGTCGACGTGCGCGTGGTGGGGCACGAGCCCGAGCACCTGCTCGAGGTGCTGCGTGCGCGCTGGCACCTGGCGCTGCGCCCCGGACGCACGGGCGCCTCGACGCCGGCCGGTGCGCCCGCGCCCGGGCCGCTCGTCGTCGAGGCCGGGGTGCTCCCGCCGGACGGCGGGACCACGCCGTGGACCCGGCAGGAGAACACGGTGCACGACCAGGACCTGCCCCGTCTGCTGCAGCGCCTGACCCAGAGCATCACGCACGCGGTCATCACCGCCCGCACCGGCGAGCTGCTGATGCTCCACGCCGCCGGCCTGGCCGACCCGGGCACCGGGGCCACCGCCGCCTTCGTCGCGCCGGGCAACACCGGCAAGACCACGCTGTGCCGCACGCTCGGCCCGACCCGCGCCTACGTCACCGACGAGACGGTGGGGGTGCGCCGCGACGGGACGATCGCCCCCTACCTCAAGCCGTTGTCGACCCGGCGCGACGACTGGGCCGGGACCAAGGACGAGCAGGCCCCGGGCGAGGCCGGTCTCTCCGCCCCGCGCGTCGCGCCCTGGCTCGCCGGTGTGGTGCTGCTGCGGCGCGAGCCGGACCACCCCGGGCCGCCGCGCGCGGCGGAGCTCGACGTCCTCGACGCCGTCCTCGAGCTCACGCCGGAGTCGTCCGGCTTCATGCGCACCGACGGCCCGCTGCGCTGGCTGGCCGACGTCCTGCACCGCACCGGCGGCGCCCGCAGCGTCGTGTATGCCGAGGCGCGCGACCTCGAGCCCCTCGCCGCGCAGATCTGCGCGCGCAGGTCGCCGTGGTAAGGGTCCGCGCCGTCCTGGCCCACGACGAGCTGCACCACGAGGGCGAGTCGCTCGTCCTCGTCGACGGCCAGGTCCACCGGGTCTCCGCGCTCGGGACGACGATCCGCCGGCACGCGGCGGTGGGAGTGGCCACCCTGGACGAGCTCGCGACGGCGCTGGAGGATGAGTTCGGCACGCCGCCGGAGGGCTCGGCGCAGGAGCTGACCAGGCGCGCCGTAGAGACCCTCGTCGCCGCAGGTCTGCTCGAGGTCCTCGAGCCGTAGGACGCGCCCGGGCCGTGCCCGGGGTGCGCGAGGGGCCCGGTATGAAGCACACTGGCACCCGTGCCCGTCGCCCCCTACCTGGCTCTCGTGCTCGCCCTCGGCGCCGCGTGCCAGCTCCTCGCCTACCGGGCGAAGGTGCCCTCGATCCTGCTCCTGCTGATCGTGGGCTTCGGGCTGGGCCAGGTCGTCTCCCCGAGGAGGTCCTGGGCCGCGAGGTGCTTTTCGCCGGCGTGAGCATCTCGGTCGGGATCATCCTCTTCGAGGGGTCGCTGTCGTTGCGCTTCCGCGACCTGCGGGGGCTCGGTCGCGCCGTGGTGCGGCTGTGCACGGTGACGGTGGCCATCGCCTGGGCCCTCATCACCGCCTCCGGGATGATCGCCGGGATCAGCTGGCGGCTCTCGCTGCTCATCGGGGCGCTGCTCGTCGTCACCGGCCCCACGGTCATCGCCCCGATCGTGCGCCAGCTGCGGCCCACCCGCCGGGTGTCCTCGATGCTGCGCTGGGAGGGCATCATCGTGGACCCGATCGGTGCGGCCCTGGCGGTGCTCGTCTTCCAGGCCGTCATCATCGGCGGCCCCGAGCCGGCGGTCGGGCCGGCGCTCCTCACCCTGGGGCGCCTGGTCCTCATCTCCACCGCGCTGATGGTGCTCTTCGGCGTGGCCCTCGAGGTGGCGATGCGCCGGCACCTCATCCCCGACTTCCTCGACGGCGTGGTCTTCCTGGCCGCCGCGGTCGGTGCGCTGGTCGTCTCCAACCTGCTGCAGCCCGAGAGCGGCCTGCTGACGGTGACGATGCTCGGCATCTACCTGGGCAACCGGCGCGAGCTGCGCCTGGAGCACGTGCGCGAGTTCAAGGAGCACCTGCAGGTGCTCATCGTCGGCGCCCTGTTCGTGCTGCTGGGCGGGCGGATCTCCCCGGCGGAGGTCGTCGACGTCGCCCCGACCGCGGTCCTCTTCGTGGCCCTGCTCATGCTGGTCGTCCGGCCGGCCTCGGTCCTGCTCGGCCTGCTGGGGACCTCGGCGACGCGCAAGGAGCGCACCCTGCTCTCCTTCATGGCGCCGCGCGGCATCGTCGCCGCCGCCGTCACCAGCATCTTCGCCCTCGAGATCGAGCACGCCGCGGAGCGGGCGGACCTGGAGGCCAGCGCGCTCGACGTCACGCCCCAGGAGGCGCTGCGCCTGGAGGCCGAGGCCGAGCGGCTGGCCGCGCTCGTCGTGGACGCCGCCGACCTCGTCCCGCTGGTCTTCGTCACCATCGTGGTGACCGTGGCCGTCTACGGGCTCGGCGTCGGGCGGCTGGCCGAGCGGCTCGGCCTGGCCACGACCACGCCCAACGGCATCCTGTTCGCCGGGGCCCCGAGCTGGGCCAGGCAGGCCGCCGGGGTGCTGCAGGGCCTCGGCGTGCCGACCCTGCTGGTCTCCCTGGCCCCCGCCGAGGTGAGCCAGGCCCGGATGGCGGGGCTGCGCGTCGAGCGCACCCACATCCTGTCGGAGTATGCGGTGGAGGACATGGAGCTCGCCGGCCTGGGCTCCCTCGTGGCCGGCACCTACGACGACATGACCAACTCCACCGCCGCGCGCGAGTTCGCCCACACGCTCGGCAGCCAGAACACCTACCAGCTGAGCCGCCAGGGCGAGCCCGAGCAGCGCAGCGGCACCCCGGGCGGCGCCAAGCAGCGGACCGCGAGCAAGCTGACCGCCAACGTCGCCTTCGAGCCGCCGCTGACCGCCCCCGAGCTGGAGGCCAAGGTGCGCGAGGGGATGACCGTGCGCAAGACCCGGCTCACCGAGCAGCACACGCTGGCCGACTTCCGGCAGCGCGAGCCCGACGCCGTGCTGCTCTTCGTCGTGGAGGACGAGAAGGCCAAGGTGGTCACGGCCCACTCGCCGCCGCCGGAGGACTCCGGCACCGTCGTGGCGCTGGTCCGACCCCGCCGTGACGCCTCCGACCGCTGACCGTCGGCGCGGCCCCATACCTCGGAGGTCCGACACCGCCGACGCGCCCGCTCCCGGCGCGGGGAGCACCACCTCGCCGCGGGTGTGCGGTATGGTGCGGGTGCGCCTGGAGTTACACGTGTGTTGTTTGTGACTGATGTGACCAATGGTGCGAACCGTCAACCTGGACGGGTGGGGCACCGGCCCCGCGCGTCGCCGTGAAAGGAACCGATATGCGCACCACCACGCTCCGTGGCCTGGCCGCGGGGGCCGGCGCCGCCGC
Source organism: Ornithinimicrobium avium (assembly GCF_003351765.1). Classification (NCBI taxonomy): domain Bacteria; kingdom Bacillati; phylum Actinomycetota; class Actinomycetes; order Micrococcales; family Ornithinimicrobiaceae; genus Ornithinimicrobium; species Ornithinimicrobium avium. The sequence continues at coordinate 2,314,625 of NZ_CP031229.1, read as the reverse complement.
AGTCCTGGTGGCGGGGGCCGCCACCGCCACCGCGATCCCCGGCCAGCCGCAGGCGGCCTTCTGGGAGGGCTACTTCGCCGAGCAGGGCTACGAGAACGTCTCCTGCGGCGTCTCCGTGGTCTCCGGTCAGCCCGGCGTCCTCGACGTCGTCGTCGGTGAGGAGTGGGACTCCACCCTCAAGGACGGCAACGAGTGGATCGGCGTCGTCATCAAGGTCGCCGACGACTACGACGTGCACGCCTGGGAGGGCTACGGCACCTACCACTACACCCTCGACGTGCCGGGCCAGTCCCCGGGCAACATCACCCACGTCATCGGCTGCCAGGCCCCCGCCGGCAGCGTCGCGACCGAGGACCCCGGTGACGGTGACGGCACGACCGAGGAGCCGGTGCTCACCGAGGAGCCGACCGACGAGCCCGTCGACAGCGACGAGCCCGGCGACAGCGACGAGCCCGGCGACAGCGACGAGCCCGGCGACAGCGACGAGCCGAGCGACAGCGACGAGCCGAGCGACAGCGACCAGCCGAGCGGCCCCCCGGTCGAGACCGACGGCCCCTCGACCCCCGGCGGCACGAACCTCGGCATGCTCGGCGGTGCGGCCCTCGTGCTCGCCGGCGCCGGCGCCGCAGGCTGGGCGATGCGGCGCCGTCCCGGTCAGCACTGATCGGCACCTGCTGAGGGATCGATGACCGCAGGACCACGTCTCCTCGTCCCGACCGCACTGCTCGTCGCGACGCTCGGTGTGAGCACGCTGACCGTGCAGGCGGTCGGGGCGCTGGCGGGCACCCCCGGCCCCGAGGTCGCTGCCGACGGCCCCGACGCACCCGCCTGGGTGTCGGTGCCCGCGGCCGGCCTCGACGAGCAGCCGGTCGCGCCCGAGGGCCTGACCGCGCAGGGCACGATCAACCCCGACCAGGGCGAGGCCATCTGGTATACCGGCACCGGCCGCGTCGTCCCCGGCCAGGTCGGGACCGCCGTCGTCGCCGCGCACATGGTCTACTACGACGAGCCGGACGTCTTCCACGACCTGGGCGAGGTCGTCGAGGGCGACGTCATCACCGTCGGCTACGGCAACGGCGCGACGCGCGAGTTCGTCGTGACCGACACCCAGCAGCTGTCCAAGAAGGGGCTGCAGTCCTCACCCCTGGTCTGGGGAGACCAGGACGACGTGGCGAGGATCGCCCTCATCACCTGCGACGACTCGCTCGGCGAGCGCGCCGACGGGCACCGCAGGGCCAACTTCGTCGCGATCGCCGAGGCTGTCGAGGGCTGAGCGGGCCCTCGGGAGCGGCTCCCGCGCATAGGCTGGGACGGACCCCACCGCCGTGCCGCCCCAGAGAGGGCCTCTTCGTTGACCCCGCCCGTACCGGGCCGTCCGCCGACGGCCGCCCCCACGACCCCGCGCACCCGCAACGTGGGACTGGTCGTCGTCGCGCTCGTGCTCGGTGGCGTCGGGATCGGGATCACCGAGTTCGTCACCATGGGGCTGCTGCCCCAGATCGCCGAGGACGTCGGCGTGGACATCCCCACCGCCGGTCACGTCATCTCCGCGTACGCGGTGGGCGTCGTCGTCGGGGCGCCGCTCATCTCCCTGGGAGCCGCCCGGCTGCCGCGCCGCGGGGTGCTCGTCGCGCTCATGGTCGTCTTCGCCGTCGGCAACGCGCTCACGGCGCTGGCGCCCGGCTACGGCACGCTGCTCGCGGCGCGCTTCCTGACTGGGCTCCCGCACGGTGCCTTCTTCGGCCTGGCCGCCCTCGTGGCGGTCGCCCTGGCCCCACCGGGTCGCGGCGGCCGGGCGGTCGGCACGGTCATGCTCGGGCTGCCGATCGCGATGGTCGCCGGAGTGCCGCTGGGCACCTGGGCCGGCCAGGTCCTCGGCTGGCAGGTCGCCTACTGGGCGGTCGCGGCCATCGGGGTGCTGACCGCCGTGCTGGTCCGGGCCTGGGTGCCCGTCTTCCCGGCCGACCACCGCCAGTCCTTCGGCACCGAGCTGCGGGCCTTCGGCGGGCTGCAGTTCTGGCTGACCATGCTCGTCGGTGCGGTCGGTTTCGGCGGCATGTTCGCCATGTACTCCTACATCGCCCCCGTCGTCGAGCAGGTCACCGGCCTGGGAAGGTCGTGGGTCCCGGTCTTCCTCCTCGTCCACGGCGCGTTCTCGGTGGTCGGCACCTGGCTGGGGGGCCGGCTGAGCGACTGGTCCGTGCTGCGCACCCTGCTGCTCATGGGGCTGCTCTCGGCGGGGTCCCTGCTCGCCTTCTGGCAGACCGCGCGCTGGACCGTCCCGGCCCTGACCACCCTTTCGGTCATCGCCGTCTCGGGCTCGGCGTGGGTCATCGCCCTGCAGCTGCGTCTGATGAGTGTCGCGGGTCCGGCGCGCACGCTCGGCGCCGCCATGAACCACTCCTCGCTCAACGTCGCCAACGCACTGGGCGCCTATCTCGGCGGTCTGGTCATCGCGGCCGGGTACGGGTTGCGCGCCCCCTCGCTCGTGGGCGCCGGGCTGTCGGTCGCCGGCCTGGCGGTCCTCGGACTGTCGCTGCTGCTGCACCGACGCGGGCAGGGCAGACGCGCCCAGGACGGCCCCGGTCAGATCGCCTCGACGTCGGGGTAGTTCGGCTGCCACATCCGGTCGTAGACCTGCTGGATCGGGTCGGTCATCGGCAGCTGGGCCACGCCCTCCTGCGTGGCCGCCCGTGCCACCGCGATCGCCACGGTGGCCGAGACCAGGCGCAGGTCGCTCATGCTCGGCAGCAGCCGGGCGCCGGGGCGCCAGGTGTTGACCATCCCTGCCAGCGCGTTGGCCGCCGCCGCGATCATCCCCTCGGTGACCCGCGAGGCGCGGCACGCGGCGACGCCGAGGCCGAGCCCGGGGAAGATCAGCGCGTTGTTGGACTGGGCGATCGTGTGCCTGACCCCACCGTGGTCGACCGGGTCGAAGGGGCTGCCGCTGGCCACCAGCGCGCGCCCGTCGGTCCACTCCAGCAGGTCCGCCGGAGTGGCCTCGGCCCGGCTGGTGGGGTTGGACAGCGGGAAGATGATCGGTCGCGTGCAGTGCTCGGCCATCTCCTGGACGATCTCGCGCGTGAACGCCCCGCCCTTGGTGGAGGTGCCGATGAGGATGGTCGGCCGCACGTTGCGCACGACGTCCATCAGCCCGATGGCGTCGGGGTCCTTGACGTCCCACCCCGCCACGTCGAGGCGCCGGCGGGCCCACGGTTTCTGGAACGAGTGCAGCCGGTGGTCGTCGACGAAGTACAGCCCCTGGATCCCGATCGGCCAGAACCGCGAGTAGACCTCCTCCTCGGTCTGCGAGCTGCCGGTGCGCAGCATCTCGTCCCGGACCAGGCCGGCGATCCCCATCCCCGCGCTGCCCGCGCCGAAGACCACGACCCGGTGCTCGCCGAGGTCCACCCCGGTCACGTCCACCGCGGCCAGCAGCGCGGCGAGGACCACCGCCGCGGTGCCCTGGATGTCGTCGTTGAAGGTGCAGACCTTGTCCTTGTAGGCGTCCAGGATCCGGTAGGCGTTGGCCGTGCCCACGTCCTCCCAGTGGATCAACGCCTGCGGGAAGAGCCTGGTCACGGTGCTGACGAAGAGCTCGATGAAGTCGTCGTAGCGCTGCCCCCGGACCCGGCTGTGCCGCTCCCCGAGGTAGAGGTCGTTGGACAGCAGCCCCAGGTTGTCGGTGCCGACGTCGAGCACCACCGGGATCACCCGACGCGGGTGGATGCCGGCCGCCGCGGTGTAGACCGACAGCTTGCCGATCGCGATCTGGATCCCGCCGATGCCCTGGTCGCCGATGCCCAGGATGCCCTCGGAGTCGGTCACGCAGATGAGGTCGACGTCGTCGGCGCGCAGCCCGTAGTTGAGCAGCGACTGCTCGATCTTGTCCGGCCGGTCGATCGAGAGGAACACCCCGCGCGGACGGTTGTAGTCGTGGCTGAACCGCTCGATCGCCTCGCCGATCGTCGGCGTGTAGATGACCGGCAGCATCTCCTCCAGGTGCTCGGCGAGCAGGTGGTAGAAGAGCACCTCGTTGCGGTCGCGCAGCGCGTTGAGCGTGAGGAACTTGCCGAGCATCGACTTGTTGGCGCGGTACTGCTCGTAGACCCGGCGGGTCTGGTTCTCCAGGTTGGTCTCACCGGTCGGCATCAGCCCGTCGAGCTCGAGCAGCTCGCGCTCGGCCAGGGTGAAGGCCGTCCCCCTGTTGGTCATCGGGTTGCTCAGCACCGCCCGCCCGCGGGTGCGGATCCGCAGGGTGCTGCTGCCGACGGTCGTGTCCTGGTCGTACTCGCGGCCCATGGCCCAACTCTAGGGCCCCTGCCGCGGCCCAGGGTGGCACCATGGCCGGATGACGACCCTCTACCTGGGTGGATACACCCGTGAGCAGCCGCCGGGCCGGTCCGGGCTGGCCCGCGTCGAGCTCACCGGGCAGGGGTTCGGCGACGTCGAGGCGCTCGAGGGCCCGTCCGACCCGTCCTGGCTCGTCCGCGCACCCGGGACGCACGACCTGTATGCGGTGAGCGAGGGGGACGGTCAGGTCGTCCGGGTGCGTCCCGGGCAGGGCCTGGGTGCGACCACGGACAGCGGTGGCAGGGGGCCCGCCCACCTCGCGCTCTCGCCCCACGGCCGGTGGCTGGTCGCCGCGAACTACGTCAGCGGCAGCGTCGGCCTGGTCGAGGTGGGGCAGGACGGGAGCCTGGAGCTGGTCGACGAGCTGGCGTTCACCGGTGAGGGCCCGAGCGACCGGCAGGACGCGCCGCACGCCCACCAGGCCGTCTTCCTCGACGAGGAGGACCTGCTGGTCTGCGACCTGGGTGCCGACCGGCTGCGCGAGGTGAGGGTCGGGGAGCGGGCGCTGCGCCATACCGGGGACGTCGTGCTGCCCCCCGGCTGCGGACCGCGGCACCTGGCGCTGGCGCCCGGCCGGACCGACCTGCTGTGGGTGGTCGGCGAGCTGGACCAGACCGTGCACACGGTGCGGCGCGAGGGCGGCGCGTGGACGCCGGTGCAGAACGTGACGACCGTGCCCGAGGGGCCCGGGCCGGGGGAGACGACCACGGCGGGGATCGTGGTCTCGCCCGACGCCTCGCACGTCTACGTCTCCACCCGCGGGACGGACACGGTGTCGGTCTACGCGGCCGACGACGGCGGGATGCTGACGCTGCGCCAGCAGGTGGTGACGGGACACTGGCCGCGGTTCGTCGGCTGGGTGCCCGGCCTCGAGGGTGAGCGGCTGCTCGTCGCGGCCGAGCGCGAGGGCTCGGTCGACGTCTGGGCCGTCGAGGAGGGCATGCTCGAGGAGACCGGGCACAGCCTGGCCTGGCCTGCGCCCACCTGGGTCGGCTGAGCGCTCAGCGCCGCTTGAGGATCCGGACCGCGACGGTGGCCAGGACCACCATCACCGCCGCCGCCACCGCGGCGATCGCCAGCGGCTCGCCGGCGAGGGCCGCGATCGCGGCGCCCCACAGCGCGAACCCGATCGTGCTGTAGATCAGCGCCCACGCCGCGGCACCCGGCAGCTGGACCAGGGTGAAGCGGCCCCACGGGATGCCGATCATCCCGGCGGCTGCCAGGACGAGGGTCTGGAAACCGACGGTGAGGTAGCACAGCGGCACCGTCACCAGGCCCCAGCGCCGGATCGAGTCCCGGCCGCGGGCCACGCCCTCCCCGGAGAGCCAGGCGTGCACCCCGGCGCGCCACCCGGTGCTCGGGGAGGTGTGCCGCAGCGCCTGCTCGGTCACGGTGCGGGCGATCCAGTAGGTGGCCTGGCCGCGCAGCAGCGCGATCGCCATCAGGAAGACGAAGGCGACGGCGAAGCCGTGGTCCTCCCAGAAGAATCCGCCCTGGCCCGGCAGCACCGCGTGCATCGTCAGGCAAGCGTAGGCGCTGGCGACGCCGCGGCCGCATCCCGGGCCGACGGGAAGGCAAGGCTGTCCGTGCTGGCCGACCGGCCCGAGGTCGGGGCAGAGTAGGGGGATGAGCGATGGCCACCGCCCGGCCCTGCCCGAGCCAGCGGCGCCCCACGTCGAGCCCGCGGGATCCTCGGCCTCACGGCTGAACTGGCTGCGCGCCGGCGTCCTGGGCGCCAACGACGGCATCATCTCCACCGCCGGTGTGGTGATCGGCGTGGTCGCCGCGACGCCGGACCGCACCGCCGTGCTCGTCGCGGGCCTGGCCACCCTGGCAGCCGGGGCGATGTCGATGGCGGTCGGCGAGTACGTCTCGGTGAGCACCCAGCGCGACGGCGAGCGGGCGCTGCTGGAGAAGGAGCGTCGCGAGCTGGAGGAGAAGCCGGAGGAGGAGCTGGAGGAGCTCGCCGGGATCTACCGGGCCAAGGGGATCAGCGACGAGCTCGCCCACGAGGTCGCCCGGCAGCTCACCGAGCACGACGCCCTCGCGGCCCACGCCGAGGCCGAGCTCGGCATCGACCCCGACGACCTGACCAACCCCTGGCACGCCGGATGGGCCTCGATGGTGGCCTTCACCCTCGGCGCGCTGCTGCCGCTGGCCGCGGTCCTGCTGCCCCCGGCGGGCTGGCAGGTCCCCGTCACGGTGGTCGCGGTGCTCCTCGCGCTCGCCGCCACCGGCGCCGTCAGCGCGACGCTGGGCGCCTCCCCGCGCACGCCGGCCGTGGGACGCAACCTGGTCGGCGGCGTGCTGGCGATGGCGATCACGTACGGCATCGGCACCCTGCTCGGCGTGACGGTCGTCTGAGGCAGGGGCACGACCTGCCACCGGGCCGTCGGCCTGCCAAGATGGAACACATGGCAGACGCTCCCACCACCCTGATCATCATCGGTGCCTCCGGCGACCTCACCCGTCGCCTGCTGCTCCCCGGCCTCGGCTCGCTGCTGGCCGTGGAGCCGGAGCGGGAGGTGGTCGTGGTGGGCGCGGACCGGGACGAGATGTCCCAGGAGGACTGGGGCAGCACGATCCGGGCCGCCTTCGCCGAGGCTCAGACGCCGAAGGAGTCGGTCGACCGGGTGGTCGGCAGGGCGCGCTACGACCGGACCGACGCCCTGGACGAGGGTCAGCTGCGCGAGCTGGTCGCCTCGGTCGAGGGCGACCTGGTCATCTACTTCGCGCTGCCGCCTCAGGTGACCGTGCAGGTCTGCGCGCTGCTGGAGAAGATCCCGCTGCCCGACGGCACGATGCTGGCGATGGAGAAGCCGTTCGGGCACGACCTCAGGACCGCGGTCGAGCTCAACCGGCAGGCGACGCGCGTGGTCCCGGAGAACCAGATCTTCCGGATCGACCACTTCCTCGGCGTCAACACCGTCCTGAACCTGCTCGGCCTGCGCTTCGCCAACCGGATCTTCCAGCCGTTGTGGAGCGCCGACCACATCGAGCGGGTCGACATCTTCTACGACGAGTCGCTGGCGCTGGAGGGTCGGGCCGGCTACTACGACCGGGCCGGGGCGCTCATCGACATGACCCAGTCCCATCTGCTCCAGGTGCTCTCGATGTTCGCGATGGAGTCGCCGGCCAGCATGGACGCCGACGAGCTGCAGTCGCTGAAGTCGCAGGTGCTGCGCGCGACCAGCCTGTGGGGCGAGGACCCGACCACGGCGACGCGGCGGGCCCGCTACACGGCCGGGCACGTGGGCGGCAAGGACGTGCCGGACTACGTCGCCGAGGAGGGCGTGGAGCCCGCCAACAAGACCGAGACCCTCTCCGAGGTCGTCCTGGAGGTGCGCAACCAGCGGTGGAAGGGCGTGCCCTTCGTCCTGCGCAGCGGCAAGGCGCTGGGCGACCAGCGCAAGGAGATCGTCGTCACCTTCAAGGCGCCGAGCCACATCCCCGACGGCCTGCGCGACAGCGGCCAGCCCGACCGGCTGGTGCTCGAGCTCAAGCCCGGCGCGGTGACCCTCGACATCTCGATCAACGCCGAGGGCGACCCCCTGGACCTGGAGCAGAAGGAGCTGACCGCCACCCTCGGCCAGCCCCGGATGCGGCCCTACGGCGAGGTGCTGGCCGGCATCCTCGACCGCAACCCGATGCTCTCGATCCGCGGCGACACGGCCGAGCAGATGTGGCGTCTGGTCGAGCCGGTCCTGGCCGCCTGGAAGGCCGACGAGGTCCCGCTGGAGGAGTACGTGGCCGGCAGCTCCGGCCCGGAGGGCTGGGGCACCGTCCCGCAGCGCTGAGCGGGTCCCGGGCCGGCCCTGCGCATGCCCTCCTGTGGACAGGGCAGGCTCACCTGCGGAAAAGTAAGGGCGATGACAGGGCCGCGCGCCACCACACCTGACCCCTGACCGCTACCCCGGCCCCGTCAGGACGGAGAGATCATGGACGACCTCGCCCGGCGCCTCGGCCTGCGGACCAACGCACACATCTTCTTCTGGTCGGCCGGCCTGATGGTGGCCATCCTGCTGCTGCTCCTGGTCTTCCCCGGACCGATCGGGGAGGTGTTCGGAGCGGGTCGGGACTGGATCGTCGCCAAGCTGGGGTGGTTCTTCATCCTCGGCGTCACCAGCTGGGTGATCTTCCTGGTCTGGGTGGCCTTCAGCCGCTACGGGTCGTTGCGGCTGGGCAAGGACGACGACCGCCCGGAGTACGGCAACCTGTCGTGGTTCGCGATGCTCTTCGCAGGCGGCATCGGCACCGTCCTGATGTTCTGGGGTGTCGCGGAGCCGATCTCCCACTTCTCCGACCCGCCGTTCGCCGGCACCGAGCCCTACAGCATCGAGGCCGCGCGCAGCGCGATGAGCATCTCGCTCTACCACCTGAGCATCCACACCTGGGCGATCTTCACGCTGCCCGGTCTGGCGTTCGGCTACTTCGTCTACCGCCGCGGGCTGCCGCTGCGGTTCTCCTCCGCCTTCTACCCGCTGCTCAAGGAGCGGATCCACGGCCCGATCGGCAAGACGATCGACGTCTTCGCCGTGCTCGGCACCCTGTTCGGGCTGGCGGTCTCGCTGGGGCTGGGCACCTCCCAGATCAGCGCAGGCCTCAGCGCCCTGACCGGGACGGCTGACGCGGTGTGGCTGCGCGTCGTCATCATCACCCTGCTCACCGCGGTCGCGACCGCCTCGATCGTGGCAGGCCTGGACAAGGGCGTGCGGCGGCTGTCCAACCTGAACATCCTGATGGCCGTCGGCCTGATGCTCTTCGTCCTCTTCTTCGGCGACACCGTCTTCCTGCTGCGCCAGGTCATCGAGAGCCTGGGCTACTACCTGCAGGACGTCGTGCGGCTGTCGTTCTGGAACGACGCCATGGCCCAGTTCGGCAAGGAGGAGGGCTGGGGCTGGCAGGGCAGCTGGACCGTCTTCTACTGGGCCTGGACGGTCACCTGGTCCCCATTCATGGGGATCTTCCTGGCCCGCATCTCCCGCGGCCGGACCGTGCGCGAGTTCGTCGGGGGCGTGCTCGTGGCCCCGTCGGTGTTCACCCTGGTCTGGTTCGTGATCTTCGGCTGGTCGGCCATGGAGCTCGACGGCATCGGCGGTGACGGCGGCGCGCTGTCCGCGGCGGTCGCCGAGAGCGTGCCGCTGGCGATGTTCGCCTTCTTCGACCACTTCCCGGCGGCGACGCTGATCTCCGGGATCGCGATCGTGGTCGTCGCGCTCTTCTTCGCGACCTCCTCGGACTCGGCCTCGCTGGTGGTCGACATGCTCTGCTCCGGCGACGGGGACGCCGGCCCGGTGCGGCAGCGGGTGTTCTGGGGCGTGTCGGAGGGTGCCGTCGCGGCGTCCCTGATCGTCCTCGGCGGGGACCAGGCGCTGACCACCCTGCAGCAGGTCATCACCGTGATGGGCCTGCCGATCTTCGTCCTCGTCTTCGTGATGCTCGTCTCGCTGCTGACCGGCTTCCGTCAGGAGCGATTCGGCGCGGGCGCGGACCCCTCCGTGCCGCAGGACGGCGCGCACGCCGAGCCCTCCGACCGGGGTGGGTCTCCCGCGGACCGGGCCCCGTGATCCGGGCCTCCGTCCGGCGCGGGTAGGCCGTGCGCGCTCAGTCCGCGCGACGTGCCCGCGGCGTGCGCGGGGTCTGCTCCTGCCGCCCGTCCCGCAGACCGCCGACCCAGGTCGCGCCGCGGCCGACCAGCTCGTAGAGCACCGGCACCAGGATCAGCGTCAGCAGCGTCGAGCTGACCAGGCCGCCGATGACCACGACCGCCAGCGGCTGGGAGATGAACGCCCCGCCGCCGGTGATCGCCAGCGCCATCGGGGTCAGCGCCAGGATGGTGGCCAGGGCGGTCATCAGGATCGGCCGGAGCCGGTGCCGGGCGCCCTCAAGCAGGGCGGTGCGCCGGTCCATGCCGCGCTCGCGGTACTGGTTGACCAGGTCGATGAGCACGATCGCGTTGGTCACCACGATGCCGATCAGCATCAGCAGACCGACCATCGAGGCCACGTCCAGCGGCATGTCGGTGATCAGCAGCAGCGCGATCGACCCGGTCGCGGCGAACGGCACCGAGACGAGCAGGATCAGCGGCTGCACCAGCGAGTTGAAGGTCGCCACCATCACCAGGTAGACGATCGCGATCGCCGCGAGCAGCGCCAGACCGAGCGAGGAGAAGGCCTGCCGCTGGTCGGCGCTGACGCCGCCCAGGTCGACCTGCACGCCGGGGGGCACGTCGAGGGCGTCCAGCCGCTGCTGCAGGTCCGCGGTCAGAGCGCCGAGGTTGTCGCCGCCCGGCTGGCCGGTCACGGTGGCGGCGCGCAGGCCGTCGATGCGCGTGACGCTGACCGATTCTTCGACGGTGGCGAGGTCGGCCACCTCGCCCAGCGTCACGACGTCGCCGGTCGCCGAGGCGCCGACGGGCAGCGACTTCAGCGCCTCGACGTCCGGCGCCGAGCCCTGCTCGACGACGACGTCCCGCCTCGCTCCGTCCAGCTCCACCCGGCCCACGGTGGCCCCGCCGGTCGCCGCCTGGACGACCTGCCCCAGCTGGGCCTCGGCGATCCCGGCGTCCGCGGCCGCCTGCCGGTCCACCTCCACGTGCAGCGCCGGCACGGTGTCGGTGAGGTTGTTGACCACGTCGGTGGCGCCGGCGTCCTTCAGGACCGTGGCGACCGTGTCGGCGGTGGTGCGCAGGTCGTCGGCGTCCTGGGCCTGCACCACCACCTCGAGGTTGGTCTGCGCGAGCTGCTGGCCGGACTGCACCGAGAAGCTCGCGTCCGCCGGCAGCTCGCCCTCGAAGGCCTTCTGCAGCTGCTGGCCGAAGCCGTCCCCGTCGACGCCCTCCTCGAGCGTCACCGCGAAGGACGCGGTGTTGGCGCCGCTGCCCAGGAAGACCGCCTCGATCCCGCCGGGGGAGCCCGCCGTCACCTGGTAGGACGTGACGTCCTCGCGGGCGCCCAGCCAGTCCTCCACCTCGTGGGCTTGGGCGTCGGTCTCCTCCAGCGTCGTGCCGGTGGGCATGGTCAGGGTGGCCTGCAGCGTGTTCTCCCCCGAGGAGCCGATGAAGTCGGTCTTCAGGTGCGTGGCGGTATACCCCGTGCCGCCGAGCAGGAGGAGCGCGAGCAGCACGGTGATCCAGGGGTGGGCCAGCGAGGTACGCAGCGCCGGCAGGTAGGTGCGCTGCAGCCGGTCCGTCCGGTCGTCGAGGGGATCGTCGGCCTCGGCGTCGGTGGCAGCGGCGGCGTCCTCGATGCCGGGGTCGACCTCGGGCACCTCCTCGTGCCGCCCCCGGGCGCGCCGCCCGGCGAGGAACCAGTAGCCCAGCACCGGGACGATCGTCAGCGCCACCAGCAGGGAGGCCAGCATCGCCAGCGACACGGTGATCGCGAACGGCCGGAACAGCTCCCCGACCTGTCCCCCGACGAAGCCCAGCGGCAGGAAGACGGCCACGGTCGCCACCGTCGCCGAGGTGATGGCGCCGGCGACCTCGCGGGTGGCGCCGACCACGGCGGTGCGCCGGTCGTCGCCGCGCGAGACGTGCCGCTTGATGTTCTCGATGACCACGATCGAGTCGTCGACGACCCGGCCGATGGCGATCGTCAGCGCGCCGAGGGTGAGGATGTTGAGGCTGTAGTCGGCCACCTTCAGGCCGACCAGCGCGATGAGCAGGGACAGCGGGATGGACAGCGCGGTGACGAAGGTCAGCCGCACCGAGAGCAGGAAGGCCGCGACGACGAGGATCGCGAAGCCCAGCCCCAGCAGGCCCTCGGTGGCCAGGTCCTCGATCGACTTCTCGATGAACGGCGCGCCGTCGTAGATCGTGACCAGCTCCCCGCCCTCCAGCGAGGTGCTGATGTCCGGGCCGAGGTCGGCCAGCGCGTGGCTGATCTCGACCGCGTTGCCGTCGGGCGTCTTGGTGATGGCCAGACCGACGCTGGGCTCGCCGTTGGTCCTCGTGTAGGCCGTGGGCTCGCGCTCCTCCAGGGTCACCGTCGCGACGTCCCCGAGGGTCGGGACCTCGACCTCGCCGGCCTGCGCCGCGCCCGCGGCGGCCTGCTCGGCCGCCGCGGCAGCGGCGGCGGCCTGCCCGGCCAGCTCGGGGTCCGTCGGGTCGGCGGCCGCGGCGCTCGCCGCGTCGTCCGCGCCCTGCCGGGCCCGGTCCGCGGCGGCCTGCTGCTGGGCGGCGGCCTGCTGCATACCCATCACCTGGGGGGTGAGCAGCGGCAGGGCGGCGATCTCCTCGACCGAGCCGAGGCGGGAGCCGACCTGGACCGGCAGCTCGGTGGTCCCGTCGAGGACCGTGCCGCCGGGCATGACGACCCCGTTGGCCTGGAGGACCTGGGCCACGGTGGGGACCGCGACCCCCTGGTCCTTCGCCTCGTCCTCGTCGAGGTCGACGGTGACGACGCGGTCGGCGACGCCGGAGAGAGTGACCGCGCGCACGCCGTCGAGGTCCTCGATGTCCGGCACGACCAGCCGGTCGAGGCGGTCGACGAGGTCCTGCTCGTCCACGCCCTCGCCACCGACCGCGGCCAGCTGGATGATCGGGAAGTCGTCGAGGTTGCCGGCGAAGATCTGCGGGTCGGCGCTGTCCGGCAGGTTCGGCAGCGAGAGCACCGCGCGCTGCAGGTCGGTCTGCGCCGCGCCCATGTTCGTGCCGTAGTCGAGCTCGATGACGACCGAGGAGAACCCGTCGGTGCTGGTCGACTGGACCTCGACGACGTTGTTGAGGCCCTGGGCGGCGATCTCCACCGGCTTGGTGACCTGCTCCTCGACGACCGTGGCGCTCGAGCCCTGCGCGGAGGTGGCCACGACGAGCACCGGGAACTGCAGCGAGGGGAAGAGCTCGCGCGGCAGGGCGTTGGCCGACCAGAGCCCGGCGAGGACGCTGAACAGGGTGGCGAGGGCGATGAGCGCACGGTTGCGCACGCTGAACAGCGTCAGGCGGGACATAGGCGATCAGCGTACGGCCGCGCAGGTTTCCCCTCCCAATCACGATTCCGGCACGGGCCGTGGTCCCCGGCGTAGGTTGGGGCCATGACCCGCAGTGCCGCAGCCTTCAGCGCGCCCACGAGCCCCAGCCAGATCCGCACCGTGGTCCTCGTCGGGCCCCAGGGGACCGGCAAGAGCGCGCTGCTGGAACAGCTGACCAGCGGGGCCGTCGGCCACGTCAAGGACGCCGAGGAGCCCTCGACCGCGCTCGGCGTGGCCAGCGCCGTGCACGAGGAGAGCGGCACGGTCGTCACGGTCGTCGACAGCCCCGGCCGGCCCGACTTCGTCGGTGACGTGCGGGCCGGGCTGCGGGCCGCCGACGCGGTCGTCTTCGTCGTGGCGGCGGGCAGCGGCGTGGACGACGCGACCCGGATGCTGTGGCGCGAGTGCGAGGCGGTCGGCGTGCCGCGCCTCGTCGCGGTGACCCAGCTGGAGCTGGCCCGCGCCGACTTCGACACCGTCGTCGCCGAGTGCCAGCGGATCTTCGGCACGGCGGTGCCGCTGTCGGTGCCGGTGGTGCAGGACCAGCAGCTCGCGGGGATCGTCGAGCTGCTCGCGTCCACGATCACCGACGCCGACGGCAGCACCCGACCGCTCACCGAGGAGGAGCGCGCCGGCGTGGAGGCCCGGCGCGCCGAGCTGGTCGAGGAGATCATCGAGACCTCCGAGGACGAGACGCTGCTCGACCGCTACCTGGCGGGCGAGGAGCTCGACGTCGAGGGGCTGACCGGCAACCTGCGCACCGCGACCGCCACCGCCCGCTTCTTCCCCATCGTCGTGGTCAACCCGCCCACCGGGGCCGGCGTGGCCCGGCTGCTCGAGCTCATCGTCGACGCCTTCCCCTCGCCGGACCAGGCGTGGCTGCCCACCGTGACCACCCCGGACGGCGCGGAGCTCATCGAGATCTCGGCCGACCCGGACGGCCCGCTGGTCGCCGAGGTCGTGCGCACCACCACCGACCCCTACGTGGGACGGCTGTCCCTGGTGCGGATCTTCTCGGGCACCCTGCGCACCGGTGACCGGCTCCACGTCAGCGGTCACCTCGAACGGGTCATGGGCCGCTCGGTCCAGGGGCACCCCGGGCACGACCGGGACGACGAGCGGGCGGGCCAGATCATGACACCGGTGCCCGGCGGCTCGCAGCCGCGCGAGGAGGCCATCGCCGGCGAGCTGGTCCTCGTCACCAAGCTGACCGGCGCCGAGACCGCCGACACCCTCTCCGACCCGCAGCGCCCGGCGCTCGTGGAGGCCTGGCTCCTGCCCGAGCCGTTGCTGCCGCTGGCCATCCGTGCCGCGGCGAGCAAGGACGAGGACAAGCTGGCGGCCGCCCTCCAGCGGCTGACCAGCGAGGACGTCACCCTGCGTCTGGAGCACAACGCCGAGACGCACCAGGTGGTGATCTGGACGATGGGACCGGCCCACGTCGACGACGTGCTGGACCAGCTCGCCGACCGCTACAACGTCGAGGTCGAGACCGAGCCGGTCAGGACCTCGCTGCGGGAGACCTTCGTGCGGCCCGTCCAGGTCCAGGGCCGCCTGGTCAAGCAGTCCGGCGGCCACGGCCAGTACGCCGTCGTCCAGCTCGAGATCGAGCCCCTCGAGCGGGGCGCCGGCTTTGAGTTCGTGGACAAGGTCGTTGGCGGCGCCGTCCCGCGCCAGTTCATCCCCTCGGTCGAGAAGGGCCTGCGCCACCAGCTCGAGGAGGGCGTGCTGGCCGGCTATCCGTGCGTGGACGTGCGGGTCACGCTCGTGGACGGCAAGGCGCACTCCGTGGACTCCTCGGACATGGCCTTCCAGAACGCCGCGGGTATGGCGTTGCGCGAGGCGGCCAACGAGTCCACCGTCTCCCTCCTCGAGCCGGTCGACATGGTCGAGGTGATCGTCGGCGACGACTATGTGGGTGCGCTGATGGCGGACCTGCGCGGCCGCAGGGCCCAGGTCTACGGGACCGAGCCCGCGGCGCTGGAGGGGCACACTCTCGTGCGCGCCGAGATCCCGCAGCACGAGCTCTCCCGCTTCCCGATCGACCTGCGCTCGGTCTCGCACGGGTCCGGGTCGTTCAGCCGGGAGTTCGTCCGCTACGACTACCTGCCCGCCTCGCGCGCCCGCGAGGTCACCGGCTGAGCGCGCCGAGGTTCCCGGTCCTGCCCAGGTATCTGCCTGCCTGAAGGGCTACTGTGAAAGAAGCCGAGGCAGAGGAGGCCACGATGTCCACCACCGTCCGCACAGGTCTTGCCTACGGGGTCGCCGCCGTCGCCGCCCTCGTCGTGGGACTGATCCTCGACTCGGGCCTGCTGTTCCTCCTGGCCGCGGTCATCGTCGTCCTCGGCTTCCTGCACGTCTACCGCGGCCGCGCCCTCGCGATCGAGCACGAGCGGGCCGAGGAGGAGTCCACGGTCCGCGACGGCAACGGCCCGCCCGAGGGCCACGGCGGCTGGTAGAGGAGGCGTCAGGCATCTGCGTCAGGCATCGCGAGGGTCTGGACCCTGGCGGTGCCTGACGTCCGCGCGGCCCACCACTGTCAGCCGGCCAGGCCGAGCCGCGCCAGCAACGGCCCCACCTGCGGGTCCCGCCCGCGGAAGCGGCGGTAGGTCTCGCTGGCGTCGACCGACCCGCCCCGGCCCAGGAGCTCGGCGCGGAAGCGGTCCCCGGCCGCACGCGTCATACCCCCGGGCTGGTCGTCGGTCGCCTGCTCGCGGAACCACGCGACGGTGTCGGCGTCCATGACCTCGGACCAGAGGTAGGAGTAGTAGCCGGCCGCGTAGCCGCCGCCGAAGATGTGGTGGAAGTAGGCAGACCGGTACCGCGGCGGGACGAGGGGGAAGGAGACCCCGGCCGCCTCGAGCGCGGCGGCCTCGAAGGCCTCCACCCCCGCGCCGTCCTGGGGCAGCTCCTCCAGCGGCGTCTGGTGCCAGGCCTGGTCCAGCAGCATCGCCTTGAGCAGCTCGAGGGTGTGGTAGCCGGTCTCCGGCCGGCTGTCGACCAGGGCCTCCACCCACTCCTGCGGGGCCGGCTCGCCGGTCTCGTGGTGCCGGACGAACTGCCCGATCAGCGCCGGCTCCCAGGCCCAGATCTCGTTGACCTGGCTGGGGAACTCGACGAAGTCGCGCGGCACCGAGGTGCCCGAGCGCGAGGGGTAGCGCACGTCGGAGAGCAGCCCGTGCAGGTCGTGCCCGAACTCGTGGAAGAGCGTGATGACGTTGGACCAGGTCATCAGGCTGGGCGAGCCCGGCGCCGGCGGCGGCACGTTGCAGGTGTTGGTGACGAGGGGCCGGTCGCCGAGCAGGTGGCTCTGGTGGACGATCGAGGTCATCCAGGCGCCGCCCTTCTTGGTCGGGCGCGTGTAGGGGTCGAGCACCACGGCGCCGAGCACCGAGCCGTCCGCCTCGCGCACCTCGAAGACGCGCGCCTGGTCGGTGTAGCCGACGAGCCCGGGGCGCTCCTGGAAGGTGATCCCGTAGAGCGCGGTCGCGGCCGCGAAGACGCCGTCGTGCAGCACCCGCTCGAACTCCAGGTAGGGCTTGAGCAGGTCGGTGTCGAACTGGCCGGACGTGGTGGTCCCGTCCGTCCTCGTGTCGAGGAACTGCCAGTCCCACGGCTCCAGGCTCGCGCCTGGGTCCAGGGTATGGAGCCGCTGGGCCAGCTGCTCGGCCTCGCGCTCGGCGATGGCCACCACGCCGGGCGCGAGCCGGGCCAGGATGTCGTTGACCGCCTCGGTGGACCCGGCGCAGGTCACCTCGTGGGCGTAGGCGGCGTGGTGCGGGTAGCCCAGCAGGCTGGCGCGCTCGGCCCGCAGCCGGGCGATGCGGACCAGGGTGTCGCGGGTGTCGTGCGCGGGGTCGGTCCCCTCGCCGCCCAGCCCGCGGGTGACCGAGGCGCGGTAGATGCGCTCGCGCAGCCCACGGTGCTCGAGGTTGTCGAGCACCGGCTGGCCGGAGGTGTTGACGATCGGCACCAGCCAGCCCTCCAGGCCGCGCGCCTGGGCGGCCTCGCGCAGCCCGGCACGCTCGTCCGGTGAGAGCCCGGCGAGCTCGGCCTCGTCGGTGACGTGGACGGCGGCCGCGTTGCGCCCGGCGGTCAGCGCGGTGTCGAAGGCGGTGGACAGGGTCGCCAGCTCGGCGTTGAGCTCCTTGAGCCGGGCCTGCTCGGCCGGCGGCAGCGCGATCCCGCCGCGCTCGTAGTCCGCCAGCAGCCGGGTGAGCAGGTAGGCGTCCTGCTCGTCCAGCGCGACCTGCCCGGCGTCGGCCCGCTCGCGCAGGGCGACGAGCCGCTCGTAGAGGCTGCGGTCGAGCAGGATCGCGTCCTGGTGTGCCGCCAGCCGCGGCGAGAACTCCGCCATCAGCGCGTCCCGCCCGGGGGTGGTGTCGGCCGAGCGCGCGACCCAGAAGGCCGACAGCGTCCGGTCCAGCGTGCTCCCGCTGCGCTCCCACGCGTGCAGGACGTTCTCGACCGTCGCCGGCTCCTCGTCCTTACCCAGCTCCCCCAGCTCGGCCAGGTGCTCCTCCATCCCGACCTCCAGCGCCTCGCGCACGTGCGCGTCGGTGATGGCGGCGTAGTCCGGGAGGGCGAACGGGAGGGTGGACGGGGAAAGGAGCGGGTTGGTCATCTTCTTATCCCAGCACACGCCCCACGCGCCGTCCTCACCACCAGTCCTTCTCCGCGGTCGCCAGCGTCACCGGCGCCACGAGATCCCCCACCCGCTCCCGGTGCCAGCACGCCCGCGTCGCCCGCAGCTCGGCCCAGGTCGTGAACCGGTAGCGCCACAGCACCGCCCGCACCGCCTGCGGCCGCTCCCCGCCGAACGGGTCGCGACCCAGCAGCCGCAGCGTCGGCGCGTCGGCCTCGAGCAGGCGGCGCAGCAGCCTCGGCAGCCACGGCCACGCGTAGCGCTGCGACAGGGCGACGAACCACATCAGCCAGTCCAGCCGCAGGTGGTAGGGCGCGAGCTGCCGGGGCCACCGGCCCGGGTCGCCGGGCTTGCCCGCGAAGCCGTACTCGCGCCACGCCCCCTGCTCGTCCCGGCCCTCGAGCACCACCTCGTGCCGCACCGTGGTGACCGACCCGAACGCGCCGTAGGTGTTGACCAGCCGCAGCGCGTCGAAGGAGGCGTTCATCGCCTGTCCGGGGGAGAGCAGGTTGAGCACCGGCCGCCGGCTGAGGACGAGGACGAGCGCGGTGAGCAGCACCATCGCCACCACCCAGGGGTATGGCGCCGCGCCGGCCCGCGAGGGCACCAGCCACTCCTCGACGGGCCGGGGCAGGAGGGCCGACCACCAGGCGTCGGGCAGCGCGGACGCGGCGAGGACGACCGCGAGCCAGTTGAGCCAGGCGAAGTTGCCGCTGGCGACCAGCCACAGCTGGGTGAGGAGCATCACGGCGGCGGCGACGCCGGCCCAGGGCTGGGGGAGGAACAGCCCGAACGGGACGACCAGCTGGGTGACGTGGTTGGCCGCCACCTCGACGCGGTGCAGCGGCCGGGGCAGGTGGTGGAAGAACCAGGACAGCGGTCCCGGCATCGGCTGCGTCTCGTGGTGGTAGAAGAGGCAGGTCAGGTCCCGCCAGCACGCGTCGCCGCGCATCTTGATCAGCCCGGCGCCGAACTCCAGCCGGAAGAGCACCCAGACGAGCAGCAGCATGCCGAGCCGCGGCGGCGGGGTCGAGGCGTCGCCCAGGAAGACCGCGAGGAAGCCGACCTCGCACAGCAGGGTCTCCCAGCCGAAGGCGTACCAGACCTGCCCGACGTTGACGACCGAGAGGTAGAGCGCCCAGAGCACCAGCCACACGGCCATGGACACCCCCAGCGGCAGCCGCGCCGTCACCCCGACGAGGCTGAGCCCGGCCAGCGCCGCCCCGGACCAGCAGACGGTCAGGAAGAACTGGTCCGACCAGTGCAGGTGGAAGAGGCTCGGCGCCCTGCGCAGGCCGTCCCGCCGCGTGCCGGACCGGCGCAGGAAGGTCGGCACCGGCGTCAGCCCGCGCGAGCCGATCAGCGCCGGCCCCTGGCGCGCCGCCACGACGAACGCCACGACGTAGAGGGCGGCCAGGCCGTGCAGGAAGACCGCCCGCCCCAGCCACGCGTGGTCGGCGACGAACCACTCCATACCCCGACCGTAGGCCGTGCGCGCGCCTCCGGCACGCCGCATACAGTCGTGCCCATGACCGACCCGACGAGCCAGCAGGCCCCGACCCCCGAGGCCACGGCGGACGACGCGGCGCACCCGGAGCCGCGCGACCTGATGGTGCAGACCCACCACACCCTCTCGACGCCGGACGGGGAGCTGTCCTACACGGCCCGCACCGGGCGGATCGTGCTGCGCGAGGAGGAGTTCAAGGACGACGTCTTCGAGGGGTGGACGCCGCGCGCCGAGCTGGCGGTCACGTCCTACACCCTCGACCTGCCGGAGGGGTCCGACCGCTCGGACCGGCCGGTGACCTTCGTCTTCAACGGCGGCCCGGGGTCGAGCTCGGTCTGGCTGCACCTGGGCGTCCTCGGGCCGCGGATCGTGGACGCCGGCGAGGTCGAGGAGCCCACGCCGCCGCCCTACCGGTTGCTGGACAACCCGCAGACGCCGCTGCGCGCCACCGACCTGGTCTTCATCGACCCGATGTCCACCGGGCAGTCGCGGGCGGTCAGGGGTGGCAAGGCCAAGGACTACCACGGCTGGAAGAAGGACGTGGAGCAGGTCAGCGAGCTGATCCGGCTGTGGTGCACCCGCGAGGACCGCTGGATGAGCCCGAAGTTCCTGTGCGGCGAGTCCTACGGGACCACGCGCGCGGTCTCGGTCGCCGAGCACCTCTTCTCCCGCTTCGGCATGCAGCTCAACGGGCTGGTCCTCATCTCCAGCGTCCTGGACTTCGGGGCCCAGGACTTCCGCTTCCTGCGGCACGACGCGGCCTGCCAGTCCTACCTGCCGACCTACGCGGCGATCGCGCACTACCACGGGCTGCACGAGGGCCGGGAGCTCGCGGACGTGCTCGCCGAGGCCGAGGAGCTCGCCGCCGGGACCTACCGGTGGGCGCTGGGCCGCGGCCACCGGCTCACCGACGCGGAGCGGGCCGACGTGCGCGCCCGGCTCGCGTCGCTGACCGGGCTGTCGGAGGACTACCTGGAGCGCTGCGACCTGCGGCCCGAGCACTGGCGCTTCTGCACCGAGCTGCTGCGCGCGGAGGGTCGCACGGTCGGCCGCATCGACGGGCGGATCACCGGCGTGCTGCACTCCGGCACCGCCGAGGGGATGGACGCCGACCCCTCCATCGACGCCATCCTGGGCCCCTACGCGGCGGCGATCCACCACTACCTGCGCGGCGAGCTGCGCTCCGAGCTCGACCTGCCCTACGCGGTGTTCTCCGACGCGATCGAGCACTGGTCCTACCAGGAGTTCGAGGGCCGGCCGATCGACGTCACCGACAAGCTCGAGCGGGTGATGCGCGCCAACCCGCACCTGCGGGTCCGCATCGAGTACGGCTACTACGACCTCGCCACCCCGTACGGCGCGGCCGAGGACATGGTCGCCCACCTGCGGCTGCCGGACCAGGCGATGGACCGGATCGAGCACGCCTGGTTCGAGACCGGCCACATGCCCTACGTCGGTGGGGCGAGCCGGGTCGAGGAGGCCGAGGGCATCACCGACTTCGTGCGGCGGGCGAGCGGGCGGGGCTGAGCCGGTCCTCCGTCGGGTCGGCGTCGGGAACGTCAGGCATCAGTGTCAGGCATCGCCAGGGTCGCAGCCCCGGCGATGCCTGACACTGATGCCTGACACACCTCGTCAGTCAGCCGAGCCCGGCTCCGCGTCCTCGCGGAGGCCCACCGGCAGCGGCTCCACCTCGAGGTCGAGCGGCACGGCGGACACGTCGTCGGCCTTCACCGCGACGACCCCGGCGACGATCAGCGCGCCGCCCAGGAGCTGGACGGCGGCCGGCATCTCGCCCAGGAGCAGCCAGGCCCAGAGCACCGCGAAGAGCACCTCGCTGAGACCGACGAACGAGGCCAGCTTGGCGCCCAGCGCGCGGCTGGCGACCAGCCCGGTCCCGTAGGCGACCGCCGCCGCCACCAGGCCCAGCCAGGCCACCGGCAGCCACCACGGCACGAGCATCCCGGCCACCGTGGCGTCGGCCGTGCTCATCGCGAAGGGGACCAGCCCGACCAGCCCGGCGACGCCCAGCACGGCACCTCCGACGGCCATGCCCAGCGCGGCGAAGGCGACCGGCGGCAGGCCGTTGGACGTGTCGGCGCCGAGGACGAAGAAGGCGGCCAGGCCGACGGCGGCGAGCAGCCCCCAGACCACGCCCGTCATGCTGACCTGGGCGTTGCCCAGCACGTCCAGGACGAGCAGGAGCCCCACCACGGCCAGGCCGGTCCCGATCAGCGTCAGCCGGCGCGGCCGGTAGCCGTGGACCAGCCACAGCCAGACCACGACGAGGATCGGCCCGAGGTACTCCAGCATCAGCGCCACGCCCACCGACAGCTCGGTCACCGCGAAGAAGTAGAAGAGCTGGCACCCGGCCACCGCGAGCACCCCGAAGAGCCCGAGCTGCACCCACGTGGCGCGTCGCGCCAGCAGGTGCCAGCGCCCGCGCAGCGACCAGGCGGCCGGCCCGGCGAGCGCGAGGGCTCCGATGAGGATCCGCACGGTGACCGCGGCGGCCGGCGTCCACCCGGCCTGCAGGATGCTCTTGCCGACGGCGCCGGAGCTGCCGAAGGTGAGGGCCGAGAGGATCGCGATGACCAGGCCCACGGCCAGCAGAGCGCGGGGCGTGCGACCTGCCCGGGCGCCATCGCCGCGGACGTGCTCGCCGCGGACGTGCTCGCCGCGGGCGCGCTCGGTGCGCAGCTCACCGCTCGTGCTGGGGACCGTGCCGCGCCGGTGCGGGGTGGTGGTCACTGCGGGCCTCCTCTCGGGACGCGAGGGGCCGCCGTGCCGACGGCCCGTCGTAGGATCATGGGTGTCGACCGTCGACACCCATGACGATAGGTGAGAGGAGCATCAGGAGTCAACATGTTCTTTGCCCATGACACCGAGGTCGCGCTCCAGGAGGCTGCCGACCTGGTCAACACGCTCGGGCGGGACGGTCAGGACCGGCTCGCGACGACCGCCGAGCTGGCCGCCTGGGTCCGGCGCTGGAGGTGGTCGGGCGTCCTGCGGCTGGACGAGTCCGAGCTGGACTCGGTCCGGGCGCTGCGGCCGCGCCTGCGCCGGCTGTGGGAGGGCGAGGAGCAGGACGTCGTCGAGGAGGTCAACCAGATGCTGCACGACGGCGGGGCCCAGCCGCGCCTCGTCCGGCACGACGACTGGGACTGGCACCTGCACGCCACGCCGGACGACGCCCCGCTCACCCGGCGGCTGACGGTCGAGGTCGCGATGGCCATGGTCGACCTCGTGCGCGCAGACGGGCTCGGCCGGCTCGGCGTGTGCGAGGCGCAGGACTGCGAGAAGGTGCTCGTCGACCTCACCCGCAACCGGTCCCGCCGCTTCTGCAGCACCACCTGCGGCAACCGGGTCGCCGCGGCGGCCTACCGCGGGCGGCGCGCGGCTGCCGCCGCGGACGACTGAGTGCGGGCCGGGGCTCAGGCGGTGGTCCGCGTGGTCTCGTCGGTGCCGAAGCTTCCGGTCG
The DNA here is from genome assembly GCF_003351765.1 of Ornithinimicrobium avium. NCBI lineage: Bacteria > Bacillati > Actinomycetota > Actinomycetes > Micrococcales > Ornithinimicrobiaceae > Ornithinimicrobium > Ornithinimicrobium avium. The sequence continues at coordinate 2,291,672 of NZ_CP031229.1, read as the reverse complement.
ACAGCAGCTGCTCCATCGCGGTGAACTCGGCCTCCACCTGTGGCTGCGGCCTGGCGGTCATCGAGGAGACCACGACCGCGACGACCAGGTTGAGGACGAAGCCGGGCACGATCTCGTACATCTGGTCGCTGAGCACGGCGATGTTGCCCCACACGAAGACGACGACCGCGCCGGTGATCATCCCGGCCAGGGCGCCGGTCGCGGTGAGCTTGCGCCAGTAGAGGCTGAGCAGCACGATCGGGCCGAACGCGCCGCCGAACCCGGCCCACGCGAAGGCCACCAGCTCCAGGATCGAGGAGTTGGGGTTGAGCGCCAGCAGCAGCGCGACGACCGCGATGATCAGCACGCCCGTGCGGCCGAGCATGACGTCGCGCCGAGGGTCGGGCTCGCGGCCCACGATGTTGTAGAGGTCCTCCACCAGCGCCGAGGAGCACACGACGAGCTGGGAGGACATCGTCGACATGATCGCCGCGAGCACCGCAGCCAGCACCAGCCCGGCGATGAGCGGGTGGAAGAAGATCTGGCTGAGCACGAGGAAGACCGTCTCGGGGTCGCCCAGCGGCTTCTCCGGGTCGTCGGCGAAGTAGCCGATCCCGATCAGCGCGGTGCCGATCGCGCCCAGGCAGGTCAGCGCCATCCAGCTGATGCCGATCCGGCGCCCGGCCTTGGCGTCGGCCGCGCTCCGCAGCGCCATGAACCGGATGATGATGTGCGGCTGCCCGAAGTAGCCCAGCCCCCACGCGGCGGTGGAGAAGACGGCCAGGCCCCAGAGCAGGGGGTTGCCGTCGCCGATGCCCTTGAAGAGGTTGAGCGCCTCCGGGTTGACGTCGGTGATCCGGCTGCCGATCGTCCCGATGTCGCCGACCCGGAAGATCGCCACGATCGGGACCGCGAGCAGCGCCAGGAACATCAGCACGCCCTGGGCGACGTCGGTCAGGGTCGCGCCGAGGAAGCCGCCGAACATCGTGTAGACCAGCGTGATCGCCGAGACGAGCAGCAGCCCGCCCAGGTAGGTCCAGCCGAAGGAGGACTGGAAGAACTTGCCGGCGGCCACCATTCCGGAGGACACGTAGAAGGTGAAGAAGACCAGCACGATGAGGCTGGCGCAGATGCGCAGCAGGTGCGACCTGTCCTTGAGCCGCTTCTCGAAGTAGCTCGGGATGGTGATCGCATTCTCCGACACCTCGGTGTAGGCGCGCAGCCGCGGCGCCACGAACTTCCAGTTGAGCCAGGCGCCGATGGTCAGGCCGATCGCGATCCAGGCCTCGAAGAGGCCGGAGGCGTAGATCGCGCCGGGCAGGCCCATGAGCAGCCAGCCCGACATGTCCGAGGCGCCGGCCGACAGGGCGGCCACGCCCGGCGGGAGTCCCCTCCCGGCCAGCATGTAGTCGTCCAGGTCCGACGTTCTCCGGTAGGCGAAGTAGCCGATCCCGAGCATTCCCGTGAAGTAGATTCCGATGGCGATGAGCTGGTAGGTATGGTCCGACATGGCCGGTCCGTCCTGGTCGGGGATGGGACATTCGAATATGGCAGCGTGTGACGCATGCTGTCCACCCCCCACGCCTCGCTGCGCGCGGCCAGCCGGGTCGTCGCGCTCGGCCGTCCGCAGCGCGTCCCGGGCGCCCCCGTCAACGTCCCCGTCCACCTCACCTCGACCTACGTCAGCGGCGGGGAGGTCAGCTACGCGCGCGTCTCCAACCCGACCTGGGAGGCCCTGGAGGAGGTGCTCGCCTCGCTCGAGGGGACCGACGAGGGTATGGCGCTCGCGTTCGCCTCGGGACTCGGCGCGGTCGCGGCGGTGGTGGCCCTGGTGCCGGTCGGCGGGGTGGTCGTGGCGCCGCGGCACGCCTACAACGGCACCTCCGGGCTGCTCGCCGAGCGCGAGGCCGCCGGGGCGCTGATCGTCCGCCGGGTCGGGGCGGAGGACACCGGCGGGATCGTCGCCGCGTGCGAGGGTGCCGACCTGCTCCTGCTCGAGTCGCCGACCAACCCGATGATGGAGCTCACCGACGTGGCGGCCGTGGTCCGGGGGCTGGACGAGCGGTGGGGCACGGACCGGCCGGTCGTGGCGTGCGACAACACCTTCGCCACGCCGCTCCTGCGGCGACCGCTGGAGCAGGGAGCCGACGTCGTGGTGCACTCGGCGACGAAGTATCTCGCGGGCCACTCCGACGTCCTCCTCGGGGCGGTCGTCGTGGCCGGGGAGCGGACCGACCTGCTGGAGCGGCTCCATACCCACCGCACCCTGCACGGAGCGGTCCCGGGGCCGAGCGAGGCGTGGCTGGTGCTGCGCGGGGTGCGCACCCTGCACGTGCGGCTGGAACGGGCGAGCGCCACGGCGGCGCTGCTCGTCGACCGGCTGACGGGGCACCCGGCGGTGGAGAGGGTGCGTTTCCCGGGCTTCGGCGCGATGCTCTGCCTCGAGGTGGCAGGCGGGCAGGAGGCGGCCGAGCGGGTGTGCGCGGCGACCCGGCTGTGGACGCACTCCACCAGCCTGGGAGGGGTCGAGTCGCAGATCGAGCGGCGGCGCGTCCACGCGCTCGAGGCGCGGACCGTGCCGGTCAACCTGCTGCGCCTCTCGGTCGGCGTCGAGGACGCCGAGGACCTGTGGGAGGACCTGGCGCAGGCTCTCGCGCAGACCCTGGAGGGCTGATCCGCTACAGCTCCTACATCTCCGAGAGGGCGTAGCCGTAGAGGTCGGGCTGCCGCTCGGCGACCGGTAGCGGTGCGCCGCCGTCGGGGTCGGCGAACCTCAGCGTGCGCGCCGGGCCACCGTCGTCCAGCTCGGCAGGCACGCCGGCCGCGGTCAGCGCCCGGTGGAGGGTCGCGACGTCGCCCTCGAGCTCGAAGGCCAGGCCGGCGCCGACCTCGCCCAGCGGGTGCACGCCGTGCAGCCCGCCGCGGCGGGCGGTCAGGTCGGCCCACGACCCGTCCTCCTGGGTGACCCGGCGGCGCAGGCCCAGCCCGTCGAGGACGTCGACGGCGACGCGGGCGTCGGGCGTGCTCCAGACCGGCATGACCGAGACGCACGGCTCGCCCGCGACCAGCCGCCGGGGATTGGGGGTCGCGGGGTCCAGCGTCAGGACCGTCCCGTCGGTCGCCCGGACGAGCCCGGTCGGCCCGTGCTCGCCGTGTCCCAGCTCGATGGCCACCCCCTCGGCGGCGGCCGCGGCCACCGCCTCGGCCAGCGGCACGGTGGTCTCCAGCGCGAGCGTGGTCGTGCCCGCGGGCCGGGACTCCGAGGCGGCGTGCAGCGCCAGCCGCCCGGCGGCGAGCTGGTAGACCAGCCGGCCGGGCTGCTCGTCGAGGAGCACGGCGCCCATCGCCGTCAGCACCGTCTGCCAGCGGGGGACGTCGTGGGTGAAGCGGACCGGGCGGACGGTCAGGGCGTCGCGGGGGCTCATCGGGCCTGCTCCTCGGCTCGTGGGGACGAGGTCAACGGTAGCCCCGCCGTGCCCGGGTCGGTGAATGCGGCCGTCGCCACGGGGCAGGGCGGGCCTACGATCGGGCCATGAGCCTGTTCGTTGTGCACTACAGCTACTCCGACGACACCGGTGCCCGCGACGAGCACCGGCCCGCGCACCGTGAGTTCCTCGGTGCCCTGGCCACGGAGGGCGTCGTGGTGCTCTCCGGGCCCTACGCCGCCGTCCCGGAGGCCCCGGACGCCGCGCTGCTGCTGCTGCGCGGGGACAGCGCCACCCAGATCGTCGACCTGCTGCGCGACGACCCGTTCCAGCAGCAGGGCCTGGTCGAGCAGGTCGCCGTCCGCGAGTGGACCCCGGTCCTGGGCTCCTGGGCCGACGGCCCGCTGACCGACGAGCTCTGAGCCTCGATCCGCCGAGCGGGTTTTGTGAACGTCGTCCGGAATGTCGGAGAGCGGCCTGAGAGGTGGATCCGGGTTCGGGGCAGGGGGAATTCGCCGGTCTGCCCGGCTTTTCCACGTGGGTCGTTCCTCGAAGGGGCAGAAAGCGGGGTCAGGAGGGGGCGTAGGCGGCGTCGAAGAGGCCTTGCCAGGCGTCCTGCCAGGGCCAGTTCGTGGGCAGGTGCAGGTGGAGTCGCCTGGCGCGGTTGGCGATGCGGGCGGGGATCTTGATCAGCTCCTCCCGGATCGTCGCCGGGCGGGCTCGGGCGTGCGCGACCGAGGCCAGGACGCCGGCGGCGCGGGTCAGGTTGAACGCGATCGCGGCCAGCACCGTCCACGCACCGTTGGCGCAGAAGGACCCGCTGGGGGCGTGGGCGAGCGGACCGGACTTCAGATCCGCGATGACCTGCTCGACGATCGCGTGATCGCGGTGGCAGGCCTCCGCGGCCAGCATCGACAGGGGTGAGTCGGTGAACACGGCGTGGTAGCGGTAGGTGGCGAACAGCTCGTCCTGCCCTGCCTTGACCGCCTTGGGGTTGAGGCGTTTGACCCGGCGCACGATCAGCCGGGCGGTGACGTGCTCGGCCTTCTTCCGGGAGGTGAACGCGGTGTACTCGACCTCGGCCACCTGCGCATCGGAGATCCACCGTTGCTCTTGTTCGTCCCAGATCGCGTCGGTGTACTTGATGTCCACCCACGCCTGCTCGGGGATGCGGGAGATCGCGGCGGTCACGGCCGGGTCCATCCGGGCGGTCAGGGAGAACCGCGCGCCGGCCCGGCGGGCCGCGGCGACGACGTCGTGGTTGTAGTAGGCGGAGTCCGCCCGCACGGTCAGTGCGCCGGTGGCACCCGCCCGGCGGGCGGTGGCTACGGCGTCGGCGATCAACCGGGCCGCGCCGTGCGCCGAGGAGCTGTTGCCCTTGCGCAGCCTCGTGGCTGCGAGCACCGGTGCCGTCGTGGGGGTGGACAGGGTCGCGACCTGCACGTTCAGGCCCTTGACGCCGGTGTAGCCATACCCGGTGCCCTGCTTGGCGTACCCGTGGGTGGCGCGGATCGTGTCGTCGACGTCCAGGTAGGCGACCGCCCGGGCGCCGGCCAGCAGGCCCGGGACGACGGCGGCCAGGTTCACCAGGACACGGGAGGCGACGGCGTCCAGCTGGCGGACGTGGCCGAAGGTGTAGGCGCGCAGGTGGGTACCCAGCGTGGTCGGGGCCCGGTGCCCGGCGAAGACCCGGCCCATCCCGCCGTGCCGCACCAGGTCCATGTCCTCGATGCTGTCGGCACCGGCGACCATGCCCGCGACCAGGGAGCCGATCTTGAGGTCGGCGTTGGCGCCGGCCGAGCCGGCCACGGTGACGTGCTCGGCGACCAGGTCGGGCAGCCCGGCCTTCTCGGCCAGGCCCATCACCGGGACCAGGCCCGCCGTGCCGATCAGGTTCGGGTCATCGAAAACGGCGGAGATGTTGTGGCAGACTCGCACTATCGGGTGCTCCTGTTACCTGGTCGATCGGAACTGTCGCAAGTCCCATCGTCCCAGGTCACAGGGGCATTCGTGCGTTACGACCCGGCTTGGTCACCAATCACATCGGCGGATCGAGGCTGAGGGGCGGACTCAGCCGGTCGCGGTGACGTAGGTCCCCGCAGAGCCGTCCACGAGCTCCTCGGCCTCCTCCAGGTTGCCGATCGCGGCGGCGACGTCGCCGCCCTGCTCGACGAAACGGCATACCGCGTCCACCTTGGGGCCCATCGACCCCGCCGGCAGGTCCAGCCGGCGCAGCCGCTCCGGCGTCGTGCGCCGGATCTCCCGCGCCCCGGCAGTCCCGAAGCCCTCGATCACCGCGGGCACGTCGGTGAGCACCACCAGGCGGTCGGCGCCCAGCCGCTGCGCGAGGAGCGCCGCGGACAGGTCCTTGTCGATGACGGCCTCGACGCCACGGAGCTGGCCGTCGTCGGTGCGCACCACCGGCACGCCGCCGCCCCCGGCGCACACGACGATCACCCGACGCTCCAGCAGCTGGGCGATGAGGTCGGTCTCGACGATCTCCTGCGGGCGCGGCGAGGGCACCACGCGGCGCCACGCGTGGCCGTCCGCCTTCACCGTCCACCCGTGCTTCTGCGCCAGGGCCCTCGCCCTCGCCTCGTCGTAGACCTCGCCCACGAACTTCGTCGGGTCCTCGAACGCCGGGTCGTCGGCATCGACGAGCGTCTGGTTGAGCAGCCCCGCGACCTGGCGGTCCGGGCGCTCGTTGCCCATCGCCTGCACGAGCCAGTAGCCGATCAGCCCCTGCGTCATCGCCCCCAGCGCGTCGAACGGGTAGGGCTGGGACAGCCGGGCGTCGGACGCGGTCTCCATCACCAGGACCCCGACCTGCGGGCCGTTGCCGTGCGTGATCACCAGCTCGTGCTCGTCGGCCAGCCGGGCCAGGGCGCCGGTCGCCCGGCGGATGTTCGCCACCTGGGCCGCGGCGTCGGGCACCTGGCCCCGCTGCAGCAGCGCGTTGCCCCCGAGCGCCACGACGATCCTCACCGGAGCGAGTATGCCGTGCCGCTCGGGTCTGCCGCGCCGCTCACCGGCCGGAGGATCGCGTAACCTGCCGGGGTGAGCAGGGAGGTGCCGCCGCGGGGGGACGGGCAGTCGGTCCCCCGGACGGGTTTCCGGCCCGAGCTGCACGGGGTCCGCGGGCTGGCGATCGCGCTGGTCGTCCTCTTCCACCTCTTCGGACAGGGCCGGGTGTCCGGGGGCATCGACGCCTTCCTGGCGATCTCCGGCTTCCTGATGACCCTCTCCGTGGCCAGGCGGCTGGAGGACGGGTCGCTGCGGCTCACCGCATACCTCTCCCGGCTGCTGCGCCGGCTGCTCCCACCGGTCCTGCTCGTGCTCACCGCCGTGGCGGCCGCCGGCTACCTGATCGGCCCGAGCGGTCAGCAGGCGCAGCTGGTGCGCGAGCTGCGCGCCACGCTCCTCTGGGCCGAGAACTGGGAGCTCATCGCCTCCCAGCTGGACTACGCCGCGGCCGGGCCGGGCACCTCGCCGCTGCAGCACTTCTGGTCGTTGTCGGTGCAGGGGCAGTTCTACCTGATCTGGTTCGTCCTCCTCGTCGCCGCGGCCTGGCTGGGTCGCCGGCTCGGGCGGACGGTGTGGGCCTCGGCGCTCGCGGCCGTCTGCGCCGTCACGGTCGTGTCCTTCCTGTGGCAGGTCCTCGTGCTCGCCGACGACCAGCAGGTCGCGTACCTGCACACCGGTGGGCGGCTGTGGGAGCTGGGGCTCGGCGGGGTCGTGGGCCTGGTGCTGCCGCGGCTGCGGCTGCCCCGTGCCCTCAGGGTGGGGCTCGGCTGGGTGGGCCTGGTGCTCCTGGCCAGCTGCGGGTTCTTCCTGGACGGGCGGGAGCTCTTCCCCGGCCCGTGGGCGCTGTGGCCGGTGGCGGGGGTCCTGCTCGTGCTGGTCGCGGGGACCACGCACGCGCCCGGGTCGGCCGACCGGCTGCTGCACCTGGCGCCGTTCCGGTTCCTCGGTGACATCTCCTACGCCTGGTACCTGTGGCACTGGCCGCTGCTCATCTACCTGCTCCACCTCACCGGCAAGGAGGTCGCCGACCTGCGCCTCGCCGTCGTCGTGCTCGTCGTCTCGGTCCTGCTCGCCTGGGCCAGCACCCGGCTCGTCGAGGACCCGGTGCACCACTTCCTCGGCGGCCGGCAGCTACTGACGCTGGGCGGCACCGTCGGCGTGCTGGTCCTCTCCGCCCTCGTGGCCTCGGCCGTGCTGGGCCACCTGGATGCCCGCGAGCGGGCGCACCTGGCGCAGGCCGCCCGCCCCTCGGTCGACCACCCGGGCGCCGCGGTGCTCGGCCCGGGGTGGGAGGGCGTCCTGCCCGACGTGCCGCCGGTGCCGGACCTGTCGGTGGTGGGTCAGGACCTGCCCGAGGTCTACGACCTGGAGGGCTGTGTGAACACGCACCGGGACACGCCGGAGTCGGCCCTGCCGGGCCTGTGCTTCCTGGGTCCGCAGGATGCACGTCACACCGTGCTGGTGGCGGGCGGCTCGCACGTCGCCCAGTGGATGCCCGCGCTGCGCCTGGTCGCCGAGCAGGAGGGCTGGCGGCTGGCGTTCACCGAGAAGGGCGGCTGCCAGTTCCTGCCCCGCCCGGAGCCCGGCTCGCAGGACCCGGAGCAGACGGACAGCTGCTACGCCTACGACGAGAACCTCTGGCCGCTGATCGAGGACCTCGACCCTGACTACCTGTTCACCATCGGCACCACCTCGCGCCCGGTGGAGGGCGAGGCCACGCCCGAGGGCTTCCTCATCCAGTGGCGCCGCCTGGACCGGCTCGGCGTCGGGGTGCTGGCGGTGCGGGACAGCACCCGGCTGCAGGAGAAGGTCCCCGAGTGCCTGGAGCGGACCGGGTTCGACGCCGTCGCCTGCGGGCAGCCCCGCACCGAACGGCTCCGGGCGACCTCGCCGCTGCTCGAGGTGGCCGAGCTGCCCTCCAACGTCCGGTCCGTCGACCTCACCGACCGGATCTGCCGGCCCGACCGGTGCCGCGCGATCGAGGGCAACGTCATCGTCTACCGGGACACCAGCCACGTGACGGCGACCTACATGCGCTCGCTGGCGCCCTTCCTGCGGGACGCGCTCGAGGAGGCGGCGCCGGCGCTGTTCTGAGCGTCGCCGCGAGCCTCCGCGCGGCCACGACGACCCTGGCCGGGCATGATGGTCCGGTGACCCGCGAGGAGACCCCGCCCAACGCCACCGACGACCAGGGCCGCCGCACCGGCCTGTGGGAGGAGCGCGACGACCACGGCGGTGTCATGCGCGGGGAGTACCTCGACGGCCTGCGCACCGGCACCTGGCAGCACCTCTCGGCCCAGGGTCGGCTGCGGTCCGAGGGCGGGTATGCCGTGGGGGAGCTGCAGGGGTCGTGGACCTGGTGGCGGGCGGACGGCAGCCGGCTGCAGGAGGGAGCCTTCGAGGGCGGTGCGCGCAGCGGACGGTGGCGGCGCTGGTCCGCCGCCGGCGCGCTCCTCGACGAGGGTGACTACCGGGGCGAGAAGAAGGTCGGCACGTGGGTGAGCTACCACCCCGACGGCTCGGTGAGGGCCACGAAGGACTACCGCGCCCCTGCCTGAGCGGCTCGATCCGGGGGACCGGCGGCGAGCAGGACCGGGACCGGGGCCCGGGCCGTGGCCGGGGCCGGGGCGCCGGCACGGGAGAGCGGTGACGGAACGGCCGGCGGCCGGGTGCCGGTGAGGAGCACCGCGGTCAGGTCCCGGACGACGCCGGCCGCCCCGCGCCGGGTGGGCATGAAGCGCAGGAAGAAGGTCAGGCGCAGCAGCCACGCCGCGCCGCCGGTGAGCTCCATGCCGTAGAGCTCGGCGACCGAACGGCCCAGCCCGTAGGACGCCGCCTGCCCCAGCCCGCGGTAGCCGAACGGCCTGGTCGGGCGGGCCCGGAGCCGGCGTGCCAGGTTGGCGCCCAGGTGCGCGCCGGCCTTGATCGCCCACAGGGCGTTGGTCGGGACGGGCTCGCCGGTCACCGGGTGGAGCACCCGCGCGGCGTCGCCCGCGGACCAGATGCCCGGGGCGTCGACGACGGAGAGGTCGGCGGCCGTGACCAGCCGTCCTCGCGCGTCCCGGGCCAGACCCTCCGTGCCGGGCACGACCACCGGTACTTGTCCGATGGTGGCCAGGACGGTGGCGGCGGGATGGAGCGAGGCGGCCGCCGGACCGGCCGGGCCGGTCAGCACGGCCCCCCGGCCGGTGACGCGCGCCAGCCGGGTGCCCAGAAGCACGCGGACGCCCAGCCGGGACAGCTCGTGCTCCACCCGGTGGGCCAGGCGCGGGTGGCTGCCGCGCAGCTCGGGCAGCAGCTCCTCGCCGCCGTGGACGAGGAGGACCTCCAGCCGTCCGTGGCCCAGGTCGGCGACCGCGGCGGCCAGCTCGGTGCCGGCGATGCCGCCGCCGGCGACGACGACCCGGCGCCGGGGATCCTCCGGCGCGCCCTCCCGGGGCAGGTCCGCCAGCACGTCGTGCAGGTGCTCGGCGAGCCCGCCGATCTCACCGACCCCGCGCAGCGTGAAGCCGTGCTCGACCAGCCCCGGCACGGTCGTCAGCGGCTCCCGACCACCGGTGCCCACGACGAGCTCGGCATACCCGACCTGCTCGGTGGTCCCGGCGCCGTGGCGGACGAAGGAGACCGTCCGGGCCACCGGGTCGACGTGGGTGGCGCGCCCGTGGACGATGCTCGCCAGCGGGAGCGCCCCGGTGAGCGGGGTGCGGGTGCGCTCCAGCGGCAGCAGGCCGGCGACGACCTCGCCGGTGAACCCGTGGAAGCTGTGGCAGTCGTCGGCGCTGATCACGACGATCTCGAGCTCGCCGGAGCGGACCCGGGCGCCGAGGCGGCGGACGAGCTGGGCGTAGGCGTGCAGCGTCACGTAGCCGCCGCCGAGCATCACGACCCTGGTCATCGCCCGGCCTCCAGCACCGGGCGCGGCGCGGTGCCGAGGTCGACCGGGCGACCGAAGGAGGTCGGCGGGGCGGCCCCGAAGCCCAGGTGCGCCAGGCCGTGGGCGAGCTCGCGGGTCCGGTCGACCTGCTCCAGCGTCGGGACGCCGAGCGAGAAGTGGCCGCGGTGCCCGGAGAGCGCGAGCAGCGCGGTCTCGGCGAAGCAGGCGTAGGCCCGGCCGTCCGGCAGGCCGATGTTGCCGCCGAGCAGCCGCAGCGACGGGATCTCGACGACCCCGCCGTCGACGACCGTGACGTCCGGGCGCTGCTCCAGGAGGGTGGGGGAGGTGTTGCGCGGCTGGGTGGCGTCGAGCACGACCGCACCGGCCGCCAGGTGCTCCGGCCCGATGATCGCGCTGGTCGAGGCGGTGAGCAGGATGACGAGGTCCGCGCCGCCCACCTCGGCGAGGTCGTCGGTCGCCCTCGTGTCGACCCGACCGCCGCAGATGGCGTCCAGCCGGGTGACGAGCGCCTCGAGCCGCGGCCGCGACCGGGCGACGAGCGTGAGGCGGTCGACGGCCGCGTCCCTGGCCAGCAGTGCCGCAACGGCGCCGCCGACGCTCCCGGTCGCCCCGACGACCGCGACGTGCCGGTCGGCCCGCTGGTCCACGGCCGCGCCGAGGAGCAGGCGGGCCTGCAGGTCCACGGTGCTGGCGGTGAACGCGTTGCCGTTGGTCACGCCCACGTCCGTGCGGTCGCGCAGCGAGACGCCGCCTGCGGTCACGGTGGCGGTGAGCGCGCCGAGGCCGACCACGTCGGCGCCCAGGCCGGCGGCCCGGTCGACGGCGGCCGCCACCCGGCGGCGCCCCTCGCCGGGCTGCTCCAGCAGGTGCTTCGCGCCGAACGGCACGAGCACCACGTCGCCCACCCGCTGCCCGGCGACCTCCACCCCCGCCATCCGCACCGGCGGCAGCGGCAGCCGCCGCAGCGCCAGGTCGTAGAGCCGCTCGGGCCCGCTGCCCAGCGGTGCCCACACGCGGCCCAGGTCGTCGGCGATGCGGGCGCGCGGGTGGACGAGGAAGGCGAAGGTCCCGGCCCCCGTGGGCAGGTCTGTGGTGCTCGTCGTCATGGTGCTCCCCTGTCGTTCGAATTCAGCTCACGGCCTCGGGCAGTAGGGAGCCTGCGGTCGTCGGGCAGATACACGCAGGTGCCGGGCGTGGGTCACGATGGGCTCATGCGAGTCTTCGTCGCCGTCGTCCCGCCGCCGGAGGTGGTGTCCGCCCTCGAGGACCTCCTCGCACCCCGCCGCGAGGCCGTGGCGGCGCGGGAGGAGTGGCGCTGGACCCGGCCCGAGCACCTGCACCTCACCCTCGCCTTCGTCCCGGACCTGCAGGAGTGGCGCGAGGAGGAGCTGGTCGAGGAGGGCCAGCGCTACGCCGACCGCCACCGCCCGGTCGACCTGCGGCTGGCGGGCGCGGGCGCCTTCCCCGACCCCGGCCTCGCACGCGTCCTCTGGGCGGGGGTCGAGGAGGGTGAACCGGGCACCCTCGCCGCCTGGGCCAAGGGACTGCGCGCGGTCGCCAGCCATGCCGGCGCCCGGGTCGACGGCACCCGCTTCACCCCGCACGTCACGCTCGCCCGCGCGGTGGGCGGGCGGCACCCGGCAGGGCACCTGGTGCAGTCGCTGGACACGCTCCGCACCCCGGTATGGAGCGCCTCCCGCATCGACCTCGTCGCCTCCTACCTGGGTCAGGGGCCCGGGGGGACGCCGCGCTACGAGACCCGGCACAGCTGGACGCTCGGGGAGTGAGGTGCCCGGCCGACCGGCCGGCCCGACCGTCGGTCCGGTGTGAAACCCTGGCCGCGTGACCACGACCCCGCCGCCCGCCCCTGCGCCCGCGGCCAACGACAGCAGGACCGCCTCGATCGCCTGGGCCGTCGCGGTGATCGTCGTCGCCCTCGTCGTCGGGCTGATCGCCTGGCTGGCGCTGGGGCCGGACAGCCAGGGACGGGCCGGTTCCCAGCAGGCCCCGGCCACCGCCGAGGCCCCGCCCGCCGCTGAGGCCCCGGCCACCGGGGCGCCCGAGGCGCCGCCCACCGGGGCGCCCGAGGCGTCGGCCGAGGACCCCGCGGCGCAGACGCCCTCGCCCGAGCTGGCGCAGATGATGCTCTCGTTGCAGCGGCGCGACGCCGACGACCTGCTCGCCGTCGGCGACGTCGAGGCACCGGTCGTGATGATCGAGTACGCCGACTACCGCTGCCCCTACTGCGCGCGCTTCACCCTCGAGACCCGTCCCGCCCTGCAGGACCTCGTCGACGAGGGGACGCTGCGGATCGAGTTCCGCGACTTCGTCATCTTCGACGAGCAGTCGCACGCGGCAGCGGTCGCGGCCCGTGCGGCCGCCGAGCAGGGCGTGGGCCAGGAGTTCGCCGCCGCGGTCTTCGCCCGGTCCTCCTCCGGCCACGCCGAGCTCGCGCGGCGGGACCTGCTCGACGTCGCCGAGGAGGCCGGCGTGCCCGACCTCGCGAGGTTCGAGGAGCGGATGGACGCGCCCGACCTGGTGGCCGACGTCGACGCGGACACCGCCGAGGCGCGGGCCCTGGGCCTGAGCTCGACCCCGACCTTCCTGGTCAACACGACCGTCGTGCGGGGCGCGCAGCCGGCCGAGCACTTCCAGCAGGTGATCGCCAAGGAGCTGGAGCGCGCGCAGGCTGCGGACTGACGCGTCTGCCGCGGCCGGGCCGGCGCGTCGACCCGACCGCCGGCTGAACGCCATACCCCCTAGCGCCGGGGCGGCCCGCTGGTGACCGCGACGTCGTCCTGCCCCCCCGACGGGGTGTGCGTGGGGGTGCGGCTCGGCGGCGGGATCGTCAGCGTCGTGGTCTCCTCCGCGGTCGTCGAGGCCTGGTCGAGGTCCGGCGCCGCCACCATCGTGCTGGTCACCACGCCGAGGTCGGGTCCGCAGGTCCGGTCCGCCGGCGGGTCCGGCTGCAGGGTGCGGCCGTTGATCATGCGGATGTCGTCGTACTGCGGCCGCCCCGAGACCAGGTTGCGGTAGCTGTAGCGGATCAGGCTGACGATCGAGCAGTCCTGCCCCATCGACAGGATGTCGAAGCTGTAGGGATGTCCCTGCAGCTCACCGGCGGTCTCGGGGTCCTCCTGAGCGGCCTGCTGGGCCTCCTCGGTCAGCGGCGGCAGCCGGAACTGGTTGACCAGCCCGCCGCCCGTGAAGGACCCCATCTGCACGTGGCCGCGCTGCAGGGCGGCCACGTGCATGTGCCCGTTGAGCGTGACGCCGGTGGCGGTGACCCGGTCCGCGGCGTAGGGCTCGTGGGTGACGACGAGGTCGGTCGGCGTCAGCCCCGCGGTGGCCTTCTCGAAGGCCTGCGCGGCGGCGACCTGCTCGGCGCCGAAGTCGTCGCTGCGCTCGTTGTAGTAGCGCGGGTCGTTGAACCCGCTGATCGTCACCCCGTTGACGCCGACCTCGACGTAGTCACCCGCGGTCGGCTCGAGGAGCACCACGTTGGGGATCCGGGACAGACGGTCCAGCACCGCCTCGTCGTCCCTGGAGGCCCCGTCGTGGTTCCCGCGCACGAAGATGTAGGGCACGCCGAGGCTCTCGATCCCGTCGTAGATCCCGGTGAGCACGCCTTCCCTCGCCTGGCCGAAGTTGAGCAGGTCCCCGGCGTCGATGACCGCGTCGATGCCCTCGGACGCCACGATCTGGCGCATCAGCGGGTACTGGTTCATCCCGTGGATGTCGCTGACCAGCAGGAACTTCGCGGCGGAGGGCGCCTGGGTGGTGCCGGGGGTGAACTCCTGGCGCAGGGCGTCGGAGAGCGCCAGCAGGTTGGTCACGTAGACCGCGCCGTGGTCGGCGTTGCTGGTCAGCTCGGTGAGGATGGACCGGTTGGTCTGGACCAGCGAGAGCAGCGAGGTGGCGCGGAACTGGGCCACCTTCTCGGTGCGATAGGTCAGGTATGCCGCGGTGCCCGGTCCGAGGGTCGCGACCAGCGTGGCGACGGTCGCCGCCGCGACGACCCTGCCCAGGTGGTGGGGACGGGCGACCGTGTAGGTGAGGAAGACGAGCAGCGAGGTCACCAGCGCGCCGAGGGCGAACTTCCAGGCGACCTCCTGCACCCCGGAGTCGATCGCGGCGCGCAGCTCCTGCTGGCTGGGCTCCAGGCTCGCGGTGCTGAGCCGGCCGCTGCGCAGCAGGTCGGTGACCTCCTCGCGCACCGAGACCTGCGCGTCCAGGCCGGGCGCCGGCAGCGGGCCGTCGAAGCTCATGATGACGTCGCCGACGACCATCGGAAGGTTGACGGTGGAGCTGAGCGACGGGGAGACGGAGACGTCGGCGGCGAAGTACTGCGTCTGGGTGTGCACGGGCCACAGCTGGGTGGCCGAGACGCCGCCCATGAAGGCGACGACGGTGAGCAGGGCCAGCACGGCGCCGCGTCGCAGCCCGGCGATCATGCCGGGCGGCGGCGCGAACGAGCGTCGGCCGTCACGGGTAGCCATCGGTCGCCAGGGTAGTCGGCGAGGCTGGGATCGCCACCCCGGCGCCCGCCCCTGCCGCTACCCTCCGAGCATGGATGCGGACGTCGTCGTCGTCGGAGCCGGGCTCGCCGGGCTGGTCGCCACCGCGGAGCTCGTCGCCGCCGGGCGCCGCGTGGTCCTGGTCGACCAGGAGCCGGCGAGACATCTCGGCGGCCAGGCCTGGTGGAGCTTCGGCGGGCTGTTCCTCGTCGACACGCCCGAGCAGCGGCGGATGGGGATCCGGGACAGCGAGGACCTCGCCTGGCAGGACTGGCGTGGGACGGCCGGCTTCGACCGCCTCGACGGCCCCGGCGCCGAGGACCGCTGGGGCAGGCGGTGGGCCCGCGCCTACGTCTCCTGGGCGGCGGGGGAGAAGCGGGCCTGGCTGCGGGAGAAGGGGGTCGGGCTCTTCCCCGTCGTGGGGTGGGCCGAGCGCGGCGACGGCAGCGCGACCGGGCACGGCAACTCGGTGCCGCGCTTCCACATCACCTGGGGCACCGGCCCTGGCGTGGTCGAGCCCTTCGAGCGGGAGGTGCGGGCCGGGGTCGAGGCCGGTCTGGTGCAGCTGCGCGGCCGGCACCGGGTCACCGGGCTGGTCCTGACCGACGGCGCGGTCACCGGCGTGCGCGGACAGGTGCTCGCCGAGGACGACGCCGGGCGTGGCGCCCCGACCTCGCGGGAGCCGGTCGGCGACTTCGAGCTCGCCGCGCAGGCGGTCGTGGTCACCAGCGGTGGCATCGGTGCCGACGAGGAGCTGGTGCGGCGGTGGTGGCCGGAGCGTCTGGGCACGCCGCCCCGGGAGATGGTGACGGGGGTGCCGGCCTACGTCGACGGGTCGATGCTGGGCCCCGTCGAGAAGGCCGGGGCCCGGCTGGTCAACCGGGACCGGATGTGGCACTACGTGGAGGGTCTGCCCAACCACACGCCGGTCTGGCCGGGGCACGGCATACGCATCCTTCCCGGACCCAGCTCGCTGTGGCTGGACGCGACCGGGCGGCGCCTGCCCTTTCCGTTCCTCCCCGGGTTCGACACCCTCGGGACCCTCGCTCACCTGCGGCGCAGCGCGCCCGAGCACGACCACTCGTGGTTCGTGGCGACCACGACGATCCTGGGCAAGGAGTACGCCCTGTCCGGCTCCGAGCAGAACCCCGACCTCACCGGCCGGTCCGTGCGGCAGGTGCTCGGCCGGGTGACGACCGACGTGCCCGCGGCGGTCCAGGCGTTCGTCGACCACGGTGCGGACGTCGTGCGCGCCGCGACCGTCGAGGAGCTGGTCGCGGGCATGAACGCGTTGGTCGGCCAGGATCTCGTGCACGCCGGCCCGGTGCGCGAGCTGGTCGAGGCGCACGACCGCGAGCTGGCCAACGACTACGGCAAGGACGTGCAGACCGCGCTGGTGCGCGCCGCCCGGCGCTCGCGGGGCGACCGGCTGGTGCGCACGGCGCCGCCGCACCGCTTCCTCGACCCCAGGCACGGCCCGCTCGTGGCGGTGCGGCTGCGCGTGCTCACCCGCAAGACCCTCGGCGGCGTGCAGACCGACCTGGACGCCCGCGCGCTCGGGACCTCCGGCGAGCCGCTGCCCGGGCTGTATGCCGCCGGCGAGGTCGCCGGGTTCGGCGGCGGCGGGGTGCACGGCTACCGCTCGCTGGAGGGGACCTTCCTGGGCGGATGCCTCTTCAGCGGACGCCGAGCGGGGATGGCCGCGGCTGCTGCCGTGCGCTGACCCCTGCCGACCGGCGACACGGTCGGCACGCCCGGGTGGGCGGGCCGCGTCAGGGAGTGCACGTCATACCCGTGTGGTTGGGTGAACCCTGTGGACCTGCAGACCGTGCGACGCAAGGCAGGCACCGCCGCGCTGGTCAGCTTCCGGCTGCTGCCGGGCCCGTTGAAGCGCGCCGCGGTGCGGATCGGTGCGCCGACCTACACCGCAGGCGCCGTCTGCGTGCTCGAGCACGACGGCGAGGTGCTCGTGCTGTGGCAGCCGCACCGGCTGGGCTGGAGCCTGCCCGGCGGGCTGCTCGGTCGGGGCGAGGCCCCCGCCGAGGCGGTGCGCCGCGAGGTCGCCGAGGAGATCGGCATCGACATCGACCCGGGTGACCCGGTCGTCGTCCGCGTGGACCACGTGGAGCAGGGCATCGACGTCGTCTTCCACGTGCGGCTGGACGCGCGGCCGCAGCTCTCGCTCGCGACCGAGGCGCGCAAGGCGAGATGGTTCGCGCCCGGTGAGCTCACGGAGCACCAGGCCGACCGCGACACCCGCGGCATACTCGAGACGCTGCGCACGGCGAGGGACGCGCCCAGGCCGGGTCGGCTCATCGGGCCGGCCGCGCAGGACTGAGCAACCCGCCCGGACGCAGGTCCGGTGGCCCGCTGGTGCCCCTCCGGCCCCTCCGGCCGGCCACCTCTTGCCCGTGCGGGCGTCCCCGTCGGCTGAGGGCTAGCTCTGGCGCACGCCCAGCAGGATCTTGCCCACGTGACCCGACGCCTCCATCTCGGCGTGCGCGGCGGCCGCGTCGTCGAGCGGGTGGCGCGACTGGATCACGGTCCGCACCCGCCCTTCCTCGATCCACGGCCAGACCCGCTCTCGCACCTGCGTGACGATCTCGGCCTTGGCCTCCAGGGAGCGGGAGCGCAGCGAGGTGGCGATGACCCGGCCGCGCTTGCGCAGCAGGGTGCCGAGGTCGAGCTCGGCCTTGGTGCCGCCGAGCAGACCGATGACGACGAGCCGGCCGTCGGGGGCGAGGGCATCGAGGTTGCGGGCGAGGTACTTCGCGCCGACCACGTCGAGGATCACGTCTGCCCCGCGTCCGTCCGTGGCCGCCGTGATCTCCTCGACGAAGTCCTGACTCGTGTAGTCGATCAGCACCTCGGCGCCGAGCTCGCGGCACGCGTCGAGCTTCTGCTGCGACCCGGCGGTCACCGCGACCCTGGCCCGGAGCGCGCGCGCCACCTGGATCGCCATGGTGCCGATGCCGCTGGAGCCGCCGTGGAGCAGGACCGTCTCGCCCCCGCGCAGCCCCGCCTCCATCACCAGGTTGTTCCACACCGTGCACGCGACCTCGGGCAGCGCGGCGGCGTCGGCCAGCCGGACCCCGGCAGGGACGCGCAGGAGCTGGCCGACGGGGACGGCGACCTGCTCTGCATACCCTCCCCCGGAAAGCAGTGCACAGACCTCGTCGCCGACAGCCCAGCCCGACCCCTCGGTGCCGGGACCGAGGGCCGCGACCCGGCCGCTGACCTCCAGCCCGGGCAGCTCGGAGGCGCCCTCCGGCGGCGGGTAGTAGCCCTTTCGCTGCTGCACGTCCGCCCGGTTCACGCCCGCCGCGACGACGTCGACGAGCACCTCGCCGGGTCCCGCGGTGGGCGGCTCCACGTCCGCGGGGACGAGGACGTCGGGGCCGCCGGGCTCGTTGATGGTGATGGCTCGCATGGCATCGACGCTACGTCAGGGACGGTCCGGCGGGGTGGTGGCCCTCGCCGACCACACGGATTCCTGACCGGCTGGGGACGCGCTGTGGAAAACTCGGGGGTATGTCGTACGGGTGTTCTAGTATGAGGTATGCCCGGCAGGTAGGGGAAGGGCCGGGCGGAGGAGGACACCGGAAGGGGTGAGGGGCATGGCGGCGCTGCTGTCCGAGGAGCGGGACGTCCCGGGCGAGGACGCCCGAGAGGTGCTGCGGGAGGCACTCGACCTGCTGGGGCTGGACGAGGACCTGGCCGGTCCGTGGCTGGAGGGCGTGGTCGCGCAGGCGGTCCAGGAGGGCGGTGCGCACCCGTCGGTGGATCCTCCGGCCGACGGGCTCGGGGTGGTCGCCGGCATGGTGGCGATGGCGCGGGCGAGGTGCGGGGTGGACGCCACGGTGCTGGTGTCCGTGCAGGACCTGGTGCTGCGCACGGGGGAGGTGCTGCTGCGGGAGCGGGGCGTGGGGGAGCCGACGGACCTGGGCATCACCCGGCGGAGGGCCTGGCGGGCAGAGGTCAAGGCCTCGGTCGCCGGTGAGCTGCAGGTCGCCCTGGGGGTCGGGGTGACCGAGGCGCGGCAGCTGGTCGCGGTGGCCTGCCTGCCGGGATCCCTGCGCGCACCGGTGCTGAGGGCGCTGCGCCGAGGGGAGGTGCACTGGGCGCTGGTACGCAGGTTCCAGTCCAAGACCTCCAGGCTGGAGGTCGCGGACGCGACCGCGGTGGCGCAGGCGTTGTTCGGGACCGATGCGGACCTGGCGGCGGTGGAGCGGCTCGATCCGGACGGTGACCTGACCTCGCGGCCCTGGCACCAGGCGGAGTACTACGCGGCGTTGGACCGTGAGGTCGCCCGCTACCTGCAGCAGGACGAGGAGGCCGCCACCAAGGAGCGGGAGCTGGCGCACCCCGGTCGCGGGACGGGTCTGGAGGTGCACGAGGACGGCACGGCCACGTTCACCGTGACCGGGTCGCTGGCCACGATGGTGGCGTTCAGCGCTCGGATCGAGGGGATGGCCCGTCGGTGCCGCAAGGCCGGTGACGAGCGGACCCTGGCCCAGCTGCGGGCGGACATCGTGGCCTGCCTGCTGATCTTCGGCGTGGTGGACCTGCCGGGTCCCGACGAGGACGACCCGGACGCGATCGTCACCCCGGCCGACGTGGAGGCACTGCGCTCGATCGTCGAGGCCACGCCGGCCGGCCAGGTCGAGCTCGTCGTCCCCTGGGACGCACTGCTCGGACGGGTCGTCTGCCCCCGCTGCGATGGCCGGCCCGTCGGCCCCGTCGGCCCCGTCGGCCCCGTCGGCGGCGGCCCGACCCTCGGCGGCGGCCCGACCGTCGGCGGGTCCACGCGGTCCGGTGAGAGCACAGCCACCCGGGCCGGGGACGCCTTCAGCATGCCTCCGCTTCCGGGTGCCTCACCGCGGCACGACCTGCACACCGACGACCGGCCGCGATCCCCGGACGACCGGCCGCGATCCCCGGACGACTGGCCGCGATCCCCGGACGACTGGCCGCGATCTCCCGACGAGGGGCCTCCATCGGCGACGGACGATGGTCCTCCAGCGCCGGTCGGCGACGAACCTGGGCAGGACGACCAAGAGCACAGACGCCAGGACGACCAACAGCACAGACAGCCGGACGAGCAACGCAACAGGCGGCGGCGCACGGAGGCGCGACCACGAGGTGTGGGTGAGCTGCGCGGGTTTCCGGCCGGGTGGGTGAGCCCTGCCCAGGCGCGGGTGATCGCGCTGCGGCCCGGCTCGACGTTCTACCGACTGCTGACCGACCCGGCCGACGGTCGGTGCATCGAGCGCACCGTCGCCCGCTACGCCCCGGACGCAGACATGCGCCGCCAGATCCGCGCGGCCGACGTCTACGGCCGCGGCCCGGGCTGTCGCCGGCCGGCGTCCGCGTGCGAGCTGGACCACGAGCACGAGCACGCCGACGGCGGGCCGACGACCGAGGTCAACCTCAACGCCAAGTCCAGGCTCGACCACTGGCGCAAGACCAAGAAGCTGGTCCGCACGGTCATGACGCCCCGACGGGACCTGACCTGGACCACGCTGCTGGGACAGGTCGCCCGGACCCGCGCCCACGACTACCGCCAGTACTCCGACGCCTTCGACCGTCTCGCCCCCGAGCCCGGTCGCGCCAGCCGGACGGGCGCGGCCGACCTGGCCGCCCGGCGGGACCTGGCCAACCAGCTGCTCTACGCCGCGATGGTCTCCCGCGCGGACGGGGAACGGACCGGCGCCGAGGACGACATCCCCGGCTCGGAGGACTGGCTGATCCTCGGCGACTGGCGCACCGCCACCCACCGTGACGCCGACGGTGGCCGTCGACCGGGACTGCCACCACGACCGATCACCCCCGAGGAGATCCTCGGCCTGGTCGACGAGAGCACAGAAGGTTCAGGCGGCGGCGGGCAAGACAGTGGCAGCGAGGATCACGGCCGCGACGGTGGCAAGGATGACCGGGACGGTCGAGGGAGGGGATGGACATGCCCCGACGACACGCCACCGCCGTTCTGAGCGGGACCGTGCGCCTGCCGCGGTGCAGTGAACGCGGCGAGGAACTGGCGGAGCAGCTCGGCCGACTGCTCTCTCGGCAGCGCCTCGATGAGTGCCAGCACCATGGTCAGGTCGAGCTCGCCCCCGGCACGGGCAGCCTCGGCCAGCGCCTGCGGATCGGGTATGCCGTGCGGCCCGGCAGGTGCCGTGGTCCTGGCCGTGGTGTCCTGACCGGCACCCCCGGCCTCCGCCCCTTGTCCGCCGCCCGACGACCGCCCGCGCACCTCGTCGGCGGCCTCCCGCAGCGCCACCACCAGGTCGGGGAGCACGTCCTCGGTCACGGGCGTCATCGTCAGGTGCGTGGAGCGGGGGAGCACGGTCCCGTCGGCCTGCGTCATCCCGGGCTGCCCCTGCAGCACGAAACCACGCCTGGCTACCGCGGCGGCCCACGCGTGCGGGTCCACCCGTCGCTCCGGCGGCAGGGCATCGTCCGCACCGACCGCCAGGAGCGGCCCGACCGGGTCGGCGAGCACGCGCAGGCCCTCGACGTCCTCGACCGCGGCCCGCACGGCGGCGGTCGCCCGGACGGTCCGGCCGGTCAGCTCGACGTACCCGTCGGCACCCAGCGCCCCGACCACCGCCCAGGCGGCGGCGAGCGACGTCGCCGAGCGGGTGCCCAGCAGCGTGGGGTTGACGACCGGGTAGCCGGGCCAGCCGGTGAGGGCGAAGTAGCGGGCCCGGTCCAGCTCGCCGTCGGCGAAGAGCAGGAGCGAGGCACCCTTGGGCGCGAAGCCGTACTTGTGCAGGTCTGCGCTGATGCTGCTCACCCCGGGGACGGCGAAGTCCCACGGCGGGACGGGTCCGCCGCCGGCCGCCTCCCACCAGGGCAGCACCAGGCCACCGATGCAGGCGTCGACGTGGCAGGGGATCCCGCGCTCGGCCGCGGCGCCGGCGACCTCGGCCACGGGGTCGACGACGCCGTGCGGGTAGGACGGCGCCGAGACGACCACGAGCGCCACGTCGGGCTGATCGAGCGCCGCGACCATCCGGGCGGCGCAGGGACGGCCCGTCGCCGGGTCGACGGGGACCACGACGACCTCCAGGCCGAAGACGTGGGCAGCCTTGTGGAACGCCGCGTGCGCGCTCGCCGGCAGCACCAGCCGCGGTCGCGCAGCCGTCGCGTCCTGAGCGTTCCGGGCCCATCTCTGCCGCGCCGCGAGGACCGCGAGCAGGCAGCTCTCCGTGCCGCCGGAGGTGACCGACCCGGTCACCTCCGGCCCGTGCAGCATCTCGCGCCCGAACCGCACCAGGTCACCCTCGAGCAGCGCGACCGAGGGAAAGGTCGTCGGGTCCAGGCCGTTGACCCACAGCATCTGTTGGGCAGCCTCGCCCGCCAACCGGTCCAGGTCGGGCCGCCCGCTGTCGTAGACGTAGGACAGCACGCGCCCGCCGTGGGTCGGTGCGTCGTGCGACCGGTATGCCGTGAGCCGCCCGAGCAGCTCTTCGGCCGACGGGTGCGCAGGGTCTGGGTCGAGACCGGTCACAGGGCCACCTCCGGCTCCTCGTAGCGGCGCAGCAGCACCAGGCTCACGGCGACCAGCACCGCCGGGGCCACCGAGAAGGCGAGCACGACGGCCGAGAGGGCTGCGGGCGGCTGCTCCGCCGGCACGCCGGCGGCGCTGGACACGAACCCGCCCAGCGCCAGCATGAGCAGCACGAGCACCGGCCCGCTGGCCAGTCCGGCCGTCTCGCCGGCGGTCCACAGCCCGCTCATCGCACCGCCCTGCTCCCGGCCCGCACGGCTGATCACGTCGGGCAGCATCGCCAGCGGGAAGAGCTGCATGCCGGCATAGGCGAGGCCGGCGACGGCGACGCACGCGTACGCCCACCAGTCCGGTGCCACCGGCATCGCCACCAGCGCGAGCGCGGCACCGATGAAGAGCACGGAGGCCACGGTGAGGGACCGGGCCTTGCCGCGGCGCGCGGCATACCAGGTCCACAGCGGCATGACCAGGAGCGCCGGACCGACGAGCGCCGCGAACAGGAAGGTCAGCGCGGCCTGCGACCCGAGGGTGTAGGTGGCGACGTACTGCGCGGCGGCGAGCATCATGCCGGTCGCCACCGCCTGGAGCACGAACACCCCGAGGAGCACCCGGTATGCCGTGTGCTCGCGCAGGGCGTGCAGGCCCGCCCGGTAGCCGGTGGCCAAGGTCGGCACGGCCTCGCTCCCCGCGTCGTCGGCGGGTGGGAGGTCGGCCCCTGCGACGTCGGCCCCGGCGACGTCGGTCCCTGCGAGATCGGTCCCGGCGACGTCGGTCGGCGCGGTGAGCCCCCGGGTGCCGAGCACCGTGCCGAGCATGCCCACGAGCAGGAGCGCGGCCACGACGATCCCCATCAGCAGGTAGCCGCGCGGGCCGCCACCGGCGGCGTCCCGCACCGCCGGTCCGCCGGCGCCCACGACGAGGATCGTCAGCGCCAGGGCCGCGATCCGCCAGCCGAGCAGCCGCGTCCGCTCCCGGTAGCCGTCGGTCAGGTCGGCCGGCAGCGCGATGTAGGGCACCTGGAACAGGCTGAACGAGGTCGTCGCCAGCAGGAACGCGACCACCACCCAGGCCGCGGAGGCCCACGGGCCCAGCGTCGTCGGCGCCGCGAAGGTCGCGACGAAGCCCACCGGCAGGGTGAGCGCCCCCAGCGTCATCAGCCGGGTCCGCGTCGACCGGCGGCGCAGCTCGTGGTCCGACCACGACCCGACGACCGGGTCGATCGCCACGTCCCAGACCTTGGGCAGCGCGACGGCGACCGAGGCGAGCAGCGCGGGGACGGCGAGGGTGTCGGTGAGGTAGTAGGCGAGCACCAGGCCCGGAAGCGTGCCGAACCCGCCCGTGCCCACGCTGCCGGCGGCGTAGCCCGCGACCGCGCGGCGCGGGACCCGCTCCCGGCGCAGCCCGACGTCCGTCATGCAGCGACCCTAGTGTGCACGGGCTTCCCGACGTCCCATCCGCCGCGACACCTCCTGCGCCGTGCGCCGTACCTTCCCCACGACCTGCTCCCGCGCCGCCCCCGCCAGGTGCGTGCTCTCGGCGGTCACCGCGACGGCGGCGACGGGGTGACCCGCGGGGTCGAGCACCGCGGTGGCGACCGAGTCCAGACCGGGGGTGACGAGTCCCTCCTCCACGGCATACCCGCGGGTCCTGGTCCGGGACAGGTGGGGGCGCAGCGTCGACAGCGACGTGGGCCCGACCCCGTGGCGCTGCACGAAGGCGTCGGCCGACGGGAAGAGCGCCCGCACCTGCGCGGCGGGCAGGGCGGCCAGGATCGCCAGGCCGGTCGCCGTCAGCGAGGCCGGTAGCCGCACGCCCAGGTCGCTGACCAGGGAGGGGCGTCCGGCGACCCGTTCCTCGACGACGTAGACCACGTCGCGCCCGTGGAGCACCCCGAGGTGGGCGTTCTGGCCGGTCGAGTCGGCCAGCCGGGCCAGGACGGGGCGCGCCAGCCGCTGCAGCGGCGCGTGCCGGGTGTAGGCCGACCCCAGCTCGAAGGCCGTCACCCCCAGCCCGTAGCGCCGCTCCTCCGGCAGGTGCAGCACGAACCCGCGGTCCACGAGCACGGCGAGCAGGTGGTAGGTCGTGGAACGGGGCAGTCCCAGCTCCCGCGCGATGCTCGCCGCCGGCAGCGGCGAGGCGTGCTGCGCCAGCAGCACGAGCACGTCGAGCGCGTGCGCCGCGGCGGGTGCGTTGGCCATCCGGTCAGTATGCCGTCGCGCCCCGGTGCCGCGCCGGGTCCGGCTGCTGCGCCGCCGCGGTCGGCTGCACCACCGCCGCGCGGTCGGGGGCACCTTCCGGGCCGGCTCGGGGCCGCCCTCCTAGGATCGGAGGAGGCGCGGACGGTCCGCGGCGAGGACAGGATGGTGCGGATGGCAGGGCTGTACTGCTCGTGGAGCGGCGGCAAGGACTGTGCGGCGGCGCTGCACGAGGTGTGGCGGCGCGAGGACCCCGCCCTGCTGCTGACGATGCTCACCGAGGACGGCGAGCGCTCGCGCTCGCACGGCCTGCACCGCGACGTGCTGGTCCGGCAGGCGGAGGCGATCGGGGTGCCGATCCGCTTCGCGGCGTCGTCCTGGTCGGAGTATGCCCAGGCCCTCCTCGGCCTCGTGCGCGGCGCCGCGCAGGACGGGTTCACCACCGGCGTCTTCGGGGACCTGGACGTCGAGGGTCACCGTGAGTGGCAGCAGCGGCTGGCCCGCGAGGCGGGCACCACCGCGCTCCTGCCGCTGTGGAAGCGCGACACCACCGGGCACGCCCGGTCGGTGGTGGACCAGGGATTCCGCGCGATGATCGTCGCCGTCAAGGACAAGATGGTCCCGCTCGACCTGCTCGGCCGGGTGATGGACGAGCAGGTCGTCGCCGAGCTGCAGGCGGCCGGGGTCGACCCGTCGGGGGAGTACGGCGAGTTCCACACGGTGGTCGTCGACGGCCCGCTCTTCGGGCGCCCGCTCGTCCTCGAGCAGGGGGAGCGCACGCTGCGCTCGGGGATGTGGTTCCTCGACGTGCGCTGAGCGCTCCTAGAGCAGGCCGGCCCGCCTGGCCGCCCGGCGCGCCCTGGCGGGCACGAGCACCACGAAGCGCTCCAGCACGAGCATCGTCCCGTCGGTGAGCTCGTGGTCCGCCGGCGCGTGCTCGCTGAAGAACCGCCGGTGCTCCGCGCGCCACTGCGCCAACGACCCGAACCCCTCGCGCAGGGCGTGCGCCTCGTCGACCTCGCCGTAGGGCACGAGCTCCACGTGCGTCGTCCGGATCAGCGCCCTGGGCACGTCCTGGCCGTCGACCACGATCGACAACGACCCGGGGGCCGGCAGCGCCAGGTCGAGCCGGGTCCTGGTCAGGGTGTCGCCGCCGTGGCCGCGGGCACCGTCCCCACCGTGGTCCACCTCACCGTGGTCCACCTCACCGTGGTCCACCTCACCGAGGTCCAGCTCACCGCCGTCCGCCTCACCGCCTGGCTCCTCCCGCTCGGCCTCCGCCCGGGCGCGCGCCTCCTCCTCGTAGTCCCACAGCGCGCTCGTCGTCGCAGTCTTGCGCCCGGCGAGCACCTGCGCCAGCAGCCGGTCGGCCTCGAGCGGGGCGGCGCCGAACGACCACGCCGGCGGGGGAAGCGTGTCGGCGGCCGTCGCCCCGAGGTAGCCGGCGACCGGGTTGATCCCGCCCCGCAGCCGTGCGTCCGCCCAGAAGGCGCTGATCAGGGCGTCGTCCATGGCGACCAAGGTAGAGGGTGGCCCTGGGAGCGGCGGCACCGGCCGCTGCCCGTACGCAGGGCGCCGGCGCGCCACGCCCGGCGCCGGCGCGCCACGCCCGGCGCCGCCTCGGACGCCGGTCCTGTCTCGCATCCCAGACGGATAGGCCGTCCCCCGCGTCCTTCCTGCGCGCAGGAGGGTGTGGAGTAGAGCCATGACCCGTCTTCCCGGCCCCGCCACCCCGAGCGACGTCGTGGTCGACGTCGGCCCGCTGAGCCACGAGGACGTCGTCGCCGTCGCCCGGCACGGCGCCCGCGTGCGGATCTCCGGGACGGCCCTCGCAGCGATCACGGCGACCCGCGAGATCATCGAGGGGCTGGCCGGCGACACCCGGGCGCACTACGGCATCTCGACCGGGTTCGGCGCCCTGGCCACCACGAGCATCCCCCCGGAGAAGCGGGACCAGCTGCAGCGCTCCCTCGTCCGCAGCCACGCCGCCGGCTCCGGCCCGGAGGTCGAGCGCGAGGTGGTCCGCGCGACCATGCTGCTGCGCCTGTCGACCCTGGCGACCGGACGCACCGGCGTCAGGGTCCAGACCGCGCAGGCCTACGCGGCGCTGCTCAACGCCGGCATCACCCCGGTCGTGCGCGAGCACGGCTCGCTCGGCTGCTCCGGCGACCTCGCGCCGCTCGCGCACTGCGCGCTCGCCGTCATGGGCGAGGGTATGGTGCGCGTCGGCCCCCCGGCCGGTGCGCCGCAGTGGTCGGACCAGCCGGCGCAGCCCGGCCAGGTCCCCGGCGTGGTGGGCGAGGCCACCCCGGCCGCCGAGGCGCTCGCCGCCGCCGGCCTCACCCCGGTCGTGCTGGAGGAGAAGGAGGGCCTGGCCCTCATCAACGGCACCGACGGGATGCTCGGCATGCTCGTGCTCGCCCTGCACGACCTGGACACCCTGCTCGCCACCGCCGACGTCGCGGCCGCGATGAGCGTCGAGGGCCAGCTGGGCACCGACGACGTCTTCGCCGCCGACCTGCAGGCGCTGCGCCCGCAGCTGGGCCAGGCCGTCTCCGCGCAGAACCTGCGCGCGGTCATGGCCGGCAGCCCGATCCGGGACAGCCACCGCGACCCGGAGGCCTGCACCCGCGTCCAGGACGCCTACTCCCTGCGCTGCTCCCCGCAGGTGCACGGCTCGGCCCGCGACACCTGCGACCACGCCCGGTTGGTGGCCGACCGCGAGCTGGCCTCCGCCGTCGACAACCCGGTCCTCACCCTCGACGGCCGCGTGGAGTCCAACGGCAACTTCCACGGCGCGCCGGTCGCCCACGTCCTCGACTTCCTGGCCGTCGTCACCGCCGACGTCGCGAGCATCTCCGAGCGGCGCACCGACCGCTTCCTCGACGTGGCCCGCAACCGCGGGCTGCCGCCCTTCCTCGCCGACGACCCGGGCACCGACTCGGGCCTGATGATCGCGCAGTACACCCAGGCGGCCGTCGTCTCCGAGCTCAAGCGGCTGGCCGTCCCGGCGAGCGTGGACTCCATCCCCTCCTCGGCGATGCAGGAGGACCACGTGTCGATGGGCTGGGGCGCCGCGCGCAAGCTGCGCCGCAGCGTCGAGGGGCTCGGCCGCGTCCTCGGCATCGAGGTGCTCGCCGCCGCCCGGGCGCTGGACCTCCGCGCGCCGCTGACCCCGGCACCGGCGACCGGCGCGGTGGTCGCGCTGCTCCGCGCGGCCGGGGTGGACGGCCCCGGCCCGGACCGCTGGCTCTCCCCGGAGATCGAGACGACGGTCGGCCTGGTCCTCGACGGGCGCGTCCGCGCCGCAGCCGAGGCGGAGGCCGGTCCGCTGCGCTGAGCCGACCACGCGCCGGCCCGTCTGGCATGCGAGACGCAAGAGACGGCATACCCCTGTCGCCGCCGTCCGGGAGACGATCAGATAGGGACATCCGACCGACCGCCCCCCGTCGAAGGAGACACCATGGAAGGCGCACGCCCCGTCCGCGCAGCCCGCGGCACCACCCTCACCGCGAGGTCCTGGGCCACCGAGGCTCCCCTGCGGATGCTCATGAACAACCTCGACCCCGAGGTCGCCGAGCGGCCCGACGACCTCGTCGTCTACGGCGGCACCGGGCGGGCGGCGCGCGACTGGCGCAGCTTCGAGGCCATGGTCCGCACGCTGACCGACCTGCGCGAGGACGAGACGATGCTCGTCCAGTCCGGGCGACCCGTCGGCGTCTTCCAGACCCACGAGTGGGCCCCTCGCGTGCTCATCGCCAACTCCAACCTCGTGCCCGACTGGGCCACCTGGCCGGAGTTCCGCCGCCTGGAGCACCTCGGCCTGACCATGTACGGCCAGATGACCGCCGGCTCCTGGATCTACATCGGCACCCAGGGCATCCTGCAGGGCACCTACGAGACCTTCGCGGCCGTCGCCGCCAAGAGGTATGGCGGTTCGCTCGCGGGCACCCTCACGCTCACCGGCGGCTGCGGCGGGATGGGCGGCGCCCAGCCGCTCGCCGTCACGCTCAACGGCGGCACCTGCCTCATCGTCGACGTCGACGAGGCGCGCCTGCGCCGCCGGGTGAGGAGCCGCTACCTCGACGAGGTCGCGGACGACCTGGACGCGGCGGTCGAGCGCGTGCTCAGGGCGAAGGCCGACAAGGAAGCGGTCTCCGTCGGCGTCGTCGGCAACGCCGCCGAGGTCTTCCCCGAGCTGCTGCGCCGGGGCGTGCCGATCGACGTCGTCACCGACCAGACCTCCGCGCACGACCCGCTGTCCTACCTGCCGACCGGGATCGACCTGGCCAGCTGGCACGAGTACGCGGAGAAGAAGCCCGAGGAGTTCACCGACCGCGCCGAGGAGTCGATGGCCCGGCACGTGCAGGCGATGGTGGAGTTCCAGGACGCCGGCGCCGAGGTCTTCGACTACGGCAACAGCATCCGGGACGAGGCGCGCAAGGGCGGCTACGAGCGGGCCTTCGAGTTCCCCGGCTTCGTGCCCGCCTACATCCGGCCGCTGTTCTGCGAGGGCAAGGGCCCGTTCCGCTGGGCCGCGCTCTCCGGGGAGGAGAAGGACATCTACGCCACCGACCAGGCCGTGATGGACCTCTTCCCGGACGACGAGCACCTGCACGCGTGGCTGCGCGGCGCGCGTGAGCGGGTCGCCTTCGAGGGCCTGCCGGCGCGGATCTGCTGGCTCGGCTACGGCGAGCGCGACAAGGCGGGGCTGCGCTTCAACGAGATGGTGGCCAGCGGCGAGGTCAGCGCCCCGCTGGTCATCGGTCGCGACCACCTGGACGCCGGCTCGGTCGCCAGCCCCTACCGCGAGACCGAGGACATGATCGACGGCTCCGACGCCATCGCCGACTGGCCGCTGCTCAACGCGCTGGTCAACACCGCCTCCGGCGCCTCGTGGGTGTCGCTGCACCACGGCGGCGGCGTCGGCATCGGCCGCTCGATCCACGCCGGGCAGGTGTCCGTCGCCGACGGCACCGACCTGGCCAGGCGCAAGCTCGAGCGGGTGCTGACCAACGACCCGGGCATGGGCGTGATCCGGCACGTCGACGCCGGCTACCCCGAGGCCGAGCAGGTCGCGGCCGAGCGCGGCGTGCGCGTGCCGATGCGCGAGGGCGGCGAGCGATGAGGTCCCCGGCCGTCCTCAGTCCGCGGTGGAGGTCCTGCGCCACCGGCCGAGGGTGAGGAGCACGGCCGCCAGCAGCACCAGGGCGAGGCCGACGAGCAGCCAGGGGACCGGGTCGAGCAGCTCGTGGCCGCCTCCGCCGGCGTCGGTCCGGAAGGTCACGAATCCCGGCCCTCCGCGGTTCTCCCACGCCACCCACAGCAGCGGCAGGGACGTGCCGAGCAGGTAGCCGGGCAGCCACGAACGCCAGCTCAGGACCGCGGCCACGACCGCGGCGAGCGGGAAGCCGACGAGGAGCGCGGACGGCAGCGACAGCCCGAGGAAGGTGAGGACCGCGCCGCCGACGAGCCACCACCAGAAGCCGGCCGGGCCGGTGCGCGGGGTGCTCATGACGGGCCGCCGGCGTCAGGAGCGCCCGCTGCGAGCCGGCCGACGTGCGCCAGGTCGGTGAGGACGTCCTCGGTCCCGGCGCCGTCCTCGCGCAGGTCACGCAGCAGCTCCAGCCCGAGGAAACCGGCCACCACCGCGTGGGCGAGCACCGCCGGGCGGACCGTGCCGCGCAGGGGCGGGGGTATGAAGCGCTGCGCCGCCCGGGCGACGAGGTCCTCCCAGCGGCCGATCCGCCGGGCGACCTGCGCCTTGAGGCCGGGCACGGTCGGGGCGCCGGCCACCAGCTCGACCAGGACCCGCAGGTCGCCGGAGGCGATGTCGTCCGCCGCGATCGTCCGGCCCAGCCGGGCCAGCTGCCGGGGCGTGCGCGCCGCCAGCAGCGGCTCGCGGTAGGCCGCCATCCTGCGGTCGCTCACCTCGTCGAGCACGGCCAGCAGCAGCTCGGGCACGCCCTCGAAGTGGTAGAAGAGGCTCGCCTGCGAGCAGCCGGCCCGCGCCGCGACCGAGCGGGCGCTGGTCCGCGCGAACCCGTCCTGCACCAGCGTCTCGCGCGCGGCCGAGACGAGGGCGGCCCTCGTCGCCGCGCCGGAGCGGTTCGGCCTGCGGGTCTGTGCCGTCGCCACGATGCCTCCTGGAGCTCGGTCCTCCTCCTACTATAGTGCAGAACCTGAGCAGTCGCTCAGATAGGACGTGGACCTGCGAGGACCGCCGGGAGGGGCGAGGATCGGGGCATGGACATCACCGAGGTCATCCTTCACCAGCACGCGGAGCAGCGCCGGATGTTCGGCATGCTCCAGGAGTTCCCCCGGGACGACACCGAGGGCCTGGCCGCCGTCTGGGAGCGGCTGCAGATCCTCCTGGAGACCCACGCCGAGGCCGAGGAGCGCTACTTCTACCCCGAGCTGCTCCGGCTCGGCACCGGCGCCGGGGACGCCGCCTCCGCCGAGGAGGAGGTGCAGGACGCGGTCAAGGACCACAACGACATCCGCGAGGCGATCCGTCAGGTCACCGACGCCGAGCCGGGCTCGGACGCGTGGTGGACCGCGGTCACCGACTGCGACCTGCACAACAGCGAGCACATGGCCGAGGAGGAGCGCCAGGACCTCGCCGACTTCCGCCAGCGCACCAGCCTGCAGCTGCGTCACGAGATCGCCGTCGCCTTCCTGCGCTACGAGTCCCTCAAGGCCGCGACCGGCATCGCGCCGAAGGACAAGGATCCGCAGGGCTACGTCGCCAGGCATGCGGACGAGGGCCCCGGCCCGCTGGCGGAGCGGGCCGCGCAGCAGGCCGAGAGGGCCGAGGGGACCGGGCCGGCCCGGTCGGACAGCTCGAAGAAGGCCTCGAAGGAGGCGGTCGAGGAGGGCAGCTGACCCGAGCCTGGGGACGTGCGGCGACGGGACCGCATACCCTCCCTCGTGTGCCGCCCCTCCTCCTGCTCGCGCTCGCGACGCTGTTCTGGGCGGGCAACTTCACGGTGGGCGAGCTGGCGGTGCGTTCGGTCGACCCGCTGTCGCTGACCTGGCTGCGCTGGACGCTGGCCGCGCTGCCGCTGCTGCTCGTCGCGCACGTCGTGGAGCGTCCGGACTGGCGGGCGGTGGCGCGGCGGTGGAAGCCCCTGCTCGCGCTGGGGGTGCTCGGGATGAGCGGCTACCCGATGCTGCTGTACGCGTCGCTGGAGCGCACCTCGGCGGTCAGCGCCTCGGTCATCAACGCGATCAACCCCGCCGTCATGGTGGTCATGGCCGTGCTGGCCGGACTGGCGCGGGCCGGGTGGCGGACCTGGGCCGGCGTCGGCCTCGGGCTGGTCGGCGTGCTGCTCGTCCTCTCCCGGGGCGAGGTGTCGGCACTGCTCGCGCTGCGCCTCAACGGCGGTGACCTGATCATGCTCGTCGCGGTCGTGGTCTGGTCGGCCTACACCCTCGGCAGCCAGCGCCTGGGGCTGCCGGCGCTCAGCGCGACCGCCCTGCAGGTGGTGGTCGCCGCCGTCGTGCTCACCCCCTTCGCGCTCGCGTCCGGCGTGCAGGCGCCTCCGGACGCGCCGACCTGGTGGGCGGTGGCCTACATCGTCCTCTTCCCCTCCATCGGGGCCTACCTGTGCTGGAACCACGCCCTGCCCAGGGTGTCCCCGGGCACGGCCGGCACCTCGATGAACCTGGTCACCGTCTTCGTCATGGTCCTGGCCGCCCTCCTGGGCCGGCCCCCGTCGCCGGTCCAGGTGCTCGGGGCCGCGCTGGTCGTCGGGGGTGTGCTGCTGGCCACGCCGCGGCGGCCGCGCGGGGGCCGACGTGCACGGCATGCCCCTCCCGGTGTGGCAGCGTAAGGACCGTGCCAGCCTCCTTCCGCCTCTACCAGCGCCTGGTGCACGCCGACCGGTCCGACCAGGAGGCCGACGAGCAGCAGCTGGTCGGCCGCAACGGGCTGCGCTACCTCCTCGCCCACGTCCTGCAGGCGACCGGCGACCAGGTCGTCAACGCCAAGACCGTGCTGCCGTGGGCCCTCACGGCGGTCGGCGCGCCGGCGGCCGCGCTGGCCCTGCTGGTTCCCGTGCGCGAGTCCGGCTCGATGCTGCCGCAGGCGGCGTTCTCCCCGGTGCTGCAGCGCTCGCGCGTCCGGAGCAGGTTCTGGCTCTGGGGCTCGGCCGGGCAGGCAGCGGCGAGCGCAGGTATGGCGTTCGCCGTCGCCACGCTCTCCGGCTGGGCCGCGGGCCTGGCCGTGGTGGTGCTGCTGGGGGTCTTCGCGCTGGCCCGCTCGCTCAACTCGCTCGCCGGCAAGGACGTGCTCGGTCGCATCGTCCCCAAGGGCGAACGCGGCCAGATCAGCGGGATCTCGACCATGCTCTCCGGGGCGGTGGCGATCACGCTGGGTCTGGCCATCCGCATCTTCGGCGGCGAGGACGTCTCGGCGCAGGTGATCGCCTGGCTGCTCGGCGCGGCGGCGCTGGCCTGGATGGTGGCCGTCCTGATCTTCAGCGGCATCCGCGAGCCGGAGGCCGAGTTCGTGGACGACGGGGCGGGCGGCTGGCTCCGAAGCTCCTGGGAGCTGCTGCGCGACGACGCGCCGTTCCGGCGCTTCGTGCTGGCCCGCGGGCTGCTCCTGGTCTCCGCGCTCTCGCCCCCGTTCGTCGTCGTGCTGGCCGCCCAGGAGGGAGGCAACAGCCTGCAGGGGCTGGGACCGTTCGTCATCGCCCAGGGGCTGGCGGCGCTGGTCGGCGGCCGGTTGTTCGGACGCCTGGCCGACCGGTCCTCCCAGCGGCTGATGACGTGGGCCGCGGCGGCCGCGAGCACGACCGTCGTCCTCTTCCTCGCCCTGCACCTGCTGCCGGCGACGAACGGGCGCTGGTGGCTCTACCCGGCGGCCTTCCTCCTGCTCTCGCTGGCGCACACCGCGGTGCGGGTGGGCCGCAAGACCTACGTGGTGGACATGGCCGGCGAGGAGCTGCGGACGAGCTACATCGCCGTGTCCAACACCGCCATGGGGGTGCTGCTGCTCGTCGTCGGCGCCGTCTCCGCAGGGCTCGCGGTGCTCGGCGCCGTGGTGGCGCTGGCCTTCCTGGCGGCGCTCGGCCTGGTCGGTGTCGTCGTGTCGCGGACGCTGCCCGAGGTCAGCAAGGGCACGACGGCCTGAGCTAGCGCTTCTGCCCGGCGGGCTCGGTGACGTCGGCGACCGTCGCGCCCCAGTAGGCGAGCACGGCCTCGGCGTTGACCGTGACGGCGACGCCGTGGGCGCCGCCGCCCACCGAGACGGTCCGGGCCGGATCGCCGCGCAGCGAGGCGTCGGCCACGACGGGCCAGGCCGTGGTGGACCCGAACGGCGTGATCGTCCCGCGCTCGTAGCCGGTCACCTCCTTGGCCACCCCGGCGTCCGGCATCGACAGCCGGCTGACCCCGAGCAGCGCCCGCAGCCTGGGCCAGGCGATCTCGCGGTCGCCGGGCACCAGCACGAACAGGAAGTCGCCCTCGCCCCGTCGCACCACGAGCGTCTTGACGACGTCGCGCGGCTCCACGCCGCGGGCCGCGGCCGCCTCCGCCAGGCTGGCGACCCGGCCGTGCCGGGTCACCGTGTGCTCCAGGCCGCTCTCCGCGACCGCCGCCAGCGCGCGCTCCTCGCTCATGGCTCCGACGGTATGCCGTCGCTGCGCGGCGCGCCCCGGATCGGACCCCGCGTGGCTCAGGAGACCGGATTCGTCCTCAGCGAGGGGAGCTCCCCGGCCTGGCGGACCTCGAGCCGGCCGTTGTGCACGCGCACCTCGAAGCGGGGCTGCGGCCGGGTGGCCGGGCCGTGCATGACGGCGCCGTCGGCCAGACGGAACCGGCTGCCGTGCCAGGGGCAGGTGACGCACCCGTCGTCGAGGGTGCCCTCGTGCAAGGGCGCGCCGCGGTGGGTGCACCGGTCGGCCAACGCCACGATCGTCGACCCGTCGCGCACGAGCATGACCGGGATGCCGTGCGCGCGCACCAGGATGGGCATGTCCTCGCGCACCAGGTCCTCGGTGCCCACGTCCGTCCACTCCTGGACGGCGGACTGGAAGACGGTGGTGTCCACGCCCACCCCGCGGGCATAGGCCAGGTGGCCGCCCAACCACCCGCCCGCCGCGGCCAGCGCCATACCGGTCGAGCTCAGCGCGACCCCGACGCCGTGGTGCCCCCGGCCCCGGACCCACCAGCTGGCGGTGAACAGGCCGAGGCCACCGACGTTGAGCAACGCGTGCACCAGCCCCACCCGCTGCTCCGGACCCCGGGTGTCCATCCAGTCGTTGACGCCGGCCAGCGCCGCCGGCACCGCGGCCAGGCTGCCCACGCCGAGCAGGCGGCGGGCCGCCGCGCGACCTTCCCGGCCGCCGAGGACGTCCAGCGTGGTCGCCGACAGCCAGGAACCCAGCGGCACCATGACCAGCGCAGGATGGAGCGGGTGCCCGGCGGGCGTGCCGCTGAGCAGGTCGTTGACCGGTCCGCGCGGGATCACCGTGGAGGCTGCCGTGGCCAACGGCCCGGCCACGGCGTCCAGGGTCTGTGCTTCCTCGACGGCACCGGTCAGCCGGGCCGCTGCTCGGGACAGGAAAGTCAGCATGGGGACGATCTCCTTCGACGTCGAAGGGCGGGTCCGACGACGATGCGTCATCCGCCCTGACACCACTATGCGGGACACCGCCGCCGCCGTCGTCCCGAAGCGTGGCGAGCCCGGGCCGGGCAGCTGTCCGGGGGCGCTCCAGGTGTGCGGGTGCGGCTGCCGGGCGACACTGAGACATGGTGCGCATGGCGGAGCACGACCCACCGTCCGAGCCGTACGGCGCCGACTCGGTCGAGCCGGGCCAGATCCCGCTGCGCGGCTGGCTGGTGATCCTGCGCCGCGTGGCCCGCCGGGTGGTGGCCGACAAGCTCTCGTTGTACAGCGCGGGTGTGGCCTTCTTCGCGGTGCTCTCCGTCGCGCCCGTCCTGCTCACCGCCCTGTCCGTGTACGGCGCCATCAACACCCCGGCCCAGGCCCTCGATCATCTCTCCGGCGTGGCGAGCCTCATGCCGCCGGCGCTGGGCGACCTGGTCGCCGACCAGCTCGTGTCGATCACCGCAGCCTCCTCCCAGCTGCTCACGGTCCGCGGTCTGCTCGCCCTGGCCGTCGCGCTCGGCACCGCCATGACGGCCACGACGTTCCTGATCGACGCGCTGACCGTGGCCTACCGGGAGCAGGAGACCCGAGGCATGCTGCACCGCAGCGTCCTGGCGCTGTCCTTCGTCCTGGGCGGCGCGGTGGTCCTGGGGGCCGTCATCACCCTCAGCACCCTGCTGTCCCGCCTGCTGTCCGACGCCCCGACCTGGGTGCGGGTGCCCGTTCTGCTGGTGGTCTGGATCGGGTTCGCCGCGCTGGTCGCGCTCGGTGTCGCGGTCCTCTACCGGTTCGCGCCGGACCGCCAGGGCCGGGCCCGCTGGCGGTGGATCGGTGGCGGTGCCACGGCGACGACGGCCCTGTGGCTGGCCGCCTCGGCCGGACTCTTCCTGTACGTGGCCAACCTCGGGACCTACGAACGCACCTACGGCTCCCTGGCCGGTGTGGCGATCAGCATGTTCTGGCTCTGGCTCACCATCCTGCTGCTGGTCCTGGGCGCCGTGTTCAACGCCGAGACCGAGCGGCAGACGGCCCGCGACTCCACCGTCGGCACCGAGCGCGCACCCGGGCAGCGCGGTGCCGTCGTGGCCGACGACGTCCCCCCGTACTCGCAGGATCCACCCTAGAGTCGGTGCCGTGAGCACCGCAGCCGGGAGCACGAGCACCGCCGCCTTCGACAGGATGTGGTCCGACCTCGAGCCGGTCGGACGCGTCGCCGGCGG
This sequence comes from Ornithinimicrobium avium, assembly GCF_003351765.1. Taxonomy (NCBI): domain Bacteria; kingdom Bacillati; phylum Actinomycetota; class Actinomycetes; order Micrococcales; family Ornithinimicrobiaceae; genus Ornithinimicrobium; species Ornithinimicrobium avium. The sequence goes on along the minus strand of NZ_CP031229.1, from coordinate 2,255,286 downwards.
CGGCTACCGGCGCTTCGCCTGGACGGCGCAGGACCACGCGCTGCGTGAGTGGTTCGCCCAGGAAGCCGGTCGTCGGGGGCTGGACCTGGTGCAGGACCGCGTCGGCAACCAGTGGGCCTGGTGGTGGGAGGGCCCCGGCACCGTGGACGACGCGGCGCGGGCGGGGCGCAGGGGCGTCGTCGTCGGCTCGCACCTGGACTCGGTGCCGGACGGCGGCGCCTTCGACGGGCCGCTCGGGGTCGTCTCCTCCCTGGCCGTGGTCGACCGGCTGCGCGAGCTCGGGGTCCGCCCGGCCGTGCCGCTCGCGGTCACCCACTTCGTCGACGAGGAGGGCGCCCGCTTCGGCATCGCCTGCGCCGGCTCCCGGGTGCTGACCGGCCAGCTCGACCGCGACCGGGCGCTGGGGGTGACCGACGCCGACGGGATCACGATGGGCGAGGCGCTGCGGTCGGCCGGGCAGGACGTCGGGGCCTACGGGCCCGACCCGGAGGCGCTCGCCCGGGTCGGGGCCTTCGTCGAGCTGCACGTCGAGCAGGGACGCGCGCTGGTCGACCTCGACGCACCCGTCGCCGTCGCCTCCGACATCTGGCCGCACGGTCGCTGGCGCTTCGACTTCCCCGGCGAGGCCAACCACGCCGGGACCACCCGCCTGGTGGACCGCCGCGACGCGATGCTCGGCTACGCCGACCTGGTCCTCGGCGCGCGGCACACCGCCACCCGGCGCGGGTGCGTGGCCACCGTGGGCAAGGTGCGCGTGGAGCCCGGCGGCGTGAACGCCATACCCTCCCGCGTCACCGGCTGGCTCGACGCGAGAGGCGCCGAGGAGGACCAGGTGGTCGCGATGGTCGAGGAGCTGACCGCCCGCGGCCAGGAGCACGGGGCCACGGTCACCAGGGAGAGCTGGACGCCGACGACCCGGTTCGACCCCGGGCTGAGCGAGCGGCTGCGGCGCGTCCTCGAGCGCGAGGACGAGGTCTCGGTGCCGGTGCTGGGGACGGGCGCCGGCCACGACGCGGGCATCCTGGCGACCGCGGGGGTGCCGAGCGCGATGCTCTTCGTGCGCAACCCGACGGGCGTCTCGCACAGCCCGGCGGAGCACGCCGAGCGCGAGGACTGCCACGCCGGGGTCGAGGCCCTCGCGGCGTGCGTGGCGGACCTCGTCGCCGGGGAGCGGCCATGACGCGCATCCTGCTCACCGGCATGTCGGGGGTCGGCAAGACGACCGTGCTGGCCGGGCTGCGCGAGCGGGGCTGGCGCACCGTGGACGCCGACGAGGACGGGCTCGTCGACGAGCACCCGGACCGCACCGACCTGCGCCTGCCCGAGCTGGTCGCGATCCTGACCCAGCCGCGCCACGACCGTCCGCTCGCGGTCGCCGCGACCGGTGAGGGGCAGGGCCGGCTCTACCCGCTCGTCGACCACGTCGTCGCCCTCGTCGCCCCGTGGCCGGTCCTGCGGGAGCGCCTCGCCACCCGCACGACCAACCACTTCGGCAAGGATCCCTGCGAGCGGGAGCGCGTCCGGGCCGACCTGGAGTCCTACGAGCCGCTCCTGCGCAGCAGCGCCGACGTGGTCCTCGACACCTCGACGCACTGCCTGGACGCGGTGCTGGACCGGCTCGACTCCCTCATCCCCGCACCCTCGGGCACCGGAGGCCGCCGATGAGCACGACCTACCACGCGCGCTACGCCCACCTGCCCGACGGCCTCGCCCGCGACGTGCGGATCACCGTCGACCACGGGCGCATCACCGACGTCACCACCGGGCTGGAGCTCCAGCGCGGCGACCACGCCCTGCCCGGCGTCGTGCTGCCCGGCCTGGCCAACGCCCACAGCCACGCGTTCCACCGCGCGCTGCGGGGGCGCACGCACGCCGACGGCGGCACCTTCTGGACCTGGCGGGAGGCCATGTATGCCGTCTCCGCCCGCCTCGACCCGATCAGCTACCTCACGCTGGCGCGGGCCGCCTACGCCGAGATGGCGCTCGCCGGCGTGACGGCCGTGGGGGAGTTCCACTACCTGCACCACGGGCCGGGCGGCGCCCGCTACGTGGACCCCAACACGATGGGCCACGCGCTCGTCCAGGCCGCCGCCGACGCGGGGATCCGGCTGACCCTGCTCGACACCTGCTACCTCGCCGGCGGCCTGGGTGCGGACGGGTACGCCGACCTCGAGGGCCCGCAGCTGCGCTTCGGCGACGGCGACGCGCAGACCTGGGCGCTGCGCGTCGACGACCTGCAGGACCACCTCACCGGCGGACCTGCGCACCTGCGGGTCGGCGGAGCGATCCACTCGGTGCGTGCGGTCCCGCGCGACCAGCTCGGCGTCGTGGCCGACGCCGTGCGGGCGCGGCCGCGCCCGCAGACCCGGTTCGGCGCGGGCGACGTCCACACCGGGCCGGTCCCGCTCGTCCCGCCGCACGGGGTGAACCGTTCCGGCACCCCGCTGCACGTGCACCTGTCCGAGCAGCCGGCCGAGAACGAGGCCGCCCTGGCCGCGCACGGACTCACCCCGACCGGGCTGCTCGAGGCCGAGGGCGTGCTCGGGCCGGACCTGACCGCCGTGCACGCCACCCACCTGACCGGCGAGGACGTCGCGCTGCTCGGCGGCCACCGCTCGTGGGCGTGCTTCTGCCCGACCACCGAGCGGGACCTGGCCGACGGCATCGGTCCTGCGGTGGCGCTGCGCGACGCGGGTGCGCGCCTCTCGCTCGGCTCGGACCAGCACGCCGTCGTCGACCTCATCGAGGAGGCCCGGGCGCTGGAGATGCACGAGCGCCTCGCCAGCCTGGAGCGCGGCCGGCTCGCGCCGAGCGAGCTGCTCGACGCGGCCACCGCCCACGAGAGCATCGGCTGGCCCGACGCCGGGCGGATCGAGGTCGGCGCCCGCGCCGACCTGGTCGCGGTCCGCGACGACAGCGTGCGCACCGCCGGCGCCGACCCGGCCCAGCTGCTGCTCGCCGCCTCCGCGGCCGACGTCGACACCGTCGTCGTGGACGGCAGGGTCGTCGTCGAGGCCGGCCGGCACCGCCTCGGCGACGTCGGTCGGCTGCTGCACGAGGCGATCACCCCCCTGTGGAAGGACACCTGAAGACATGAGCATGCTCATCACCGGCATCGCCGAGCTCGTCACCTGCGACGACACCCTCGAGGGGGCCCTCGACGAACCGCTGCACGCGGGCCTCGGCGTGCTGCGCGACGCGGCCGTCGTCATCGGGGGCGGCGGCGAGGACAACGCCCCCACCGTCCAGTGGCTCGGACCCGCGTCGCAGGCTCCGCAGGCCGACTGGGCGGTCGACCTGGAGGGCCGCTCGGTCATCCCCGGGCTCGTCGACTCCCACAGCCACCTGGTGTTCGCCGGGGACCGCTCGGCCGAGTTCGCGGCGCGGATGTCCGGCACGCCCTACGACGGCGGCGGGATCGCGGTGACCGTCGAGGCGACGCGGGCGGCCAGCGACGCCGACCTGCGCGCCCTCCTCCAGCAGCGCGTGCAGGAGATGCGCACCCAGGGCACCACGACCGTGGAGATCAAGAGCGGCTACGGGCTCACCGTGGAGGACGAGGTGCGGGCGCTCCGGCTGGCGCGGGAGGTCACCTCCGAGGTCACCTACCTGGGTGCCCACGTCGTCCCCCCGGAGCGGCGCGACGGCGGCGGGCGCGCGGCCTACGTCGACCTGGTGTGCGGCGAGATGCTGGAGGCGTGCGCGCCGCACGCGCGCTGGATCGACGTCTTCTGCGAGCCGGCCAGCCCGCACGCGTTCGACGCTGAGGAGTCGCGGCGGATCCTCGAGGCGGGGCGCGACGCCGGCCTGGAGCTGCGCGTGCACGGCAACCAGCTCAGCGAGGGGCCCGGCGTGCAGCTGGCCGTCGAGCTGGACGCGGCCAGCGTGGACCACTGCACGTTCCTGTCCGACGCGGACGTCGAGGCGCTCTCCGGCAGCCGGACCGTGGCGACGCTGCTGCCGGGGGTGGAGTTCTCCACCCGGCAGCCCTACCCGGACGCCCGCAGGCTGATCGACGCCGGCGTGCAGGTCGCGATCGCCACCGACTGCAACCCGGGCACCTGCTACTCCTCCTCGATGCCGCTGATGATCGCGCTGGCGGTGCGGGAGACGGGCATGACGCCGGCGGAGGCGCTGCGGGCGGCGACGGTCGGCGCGGCGGCCTCGCTGCGACGCACCGACGTCGGGCGGATCGCGGTGGGGCTGCGGGCCGACTTCGCGCTCGTGGACGCGCCGAGCTGGCTGCACATCCCCTACCGGGTGGGCGTGCCGGTGGTGCGGGCCCTGGAGCTCTGAGGAGGAGCCGCGCGCCCCGCCGCCGCACCCGCCTCAGAGGATGTCGCGGCGGCGGAAGCCGACGAAGGCGACGACCAGGAAGAGCGCGAGGGGCAGGGTCAGCCAGGCCAGCCCGGACCACGCCGGGTCGGCCGCGGACACGACCGGGACGTGGCGCAGAGGACTGATGGACAGCGCCCACCCGGGCAGCCGGAAGGTCGGCCCGAGCAGGGTGAGGCCGAAGGTCGCCAGCACGCCGAGCCACCCCACGACCCGCCGGGAGGGCACCGCGCCGACGGCCGCGGTGGCGAGCGCGACGAGCACCCAGACGGCCACCACGGTGACGAGGGCCTGGGACACCACGTCGGTGGGGGACACGGCGGCGTCCTGGCGGTGGGCCATGTACCCCAGGCCGAGCCCGGAGAGCAGCATCGCGCCCGCGGTGGCGACCAGCGCCAGCGCGAGGTTGGTGGCCAGGTAGGCCGGTCGCCGGACGGCCGCGGCCAGGAGGGGCTCGACGCGGTGGTCGACCTCCTCGGCGTGGATGCGCATGATGATCTGGACGCCGAGGACCGCCGCGACGATGCCGATGATCTGCAGCACGGTCGCGACGAACGCGGCGGAGAGGTCGTCGGTCGAGACCCCGCCGGCGGCGAGGATCGCTGCCATGGCGGGGTTCTGCGCCACGAGGTCGCCGACCGAGGTGACCAGGGTGCCGAAGAGCAGGCCCAGCCCGACGAACGCCAGCGCCCACCCGACCAGGGATCCCCGGTGCAGCGCCAGGGTGAGCCCGGGCAGGCTCGCTCCCCGGCCGCCGTCGGCGGGGCCGGGCCGCTGCGGCACCATCCCGAGCCCGAAGTCGCGCCGCTGCTGCAGGGCGAAGGCCACCGCCGTGAGCAGCACCGCGCACCCCAGCGCCACCAGGAGCGGCCACCACGTGGGGCTCCCGCCCGGGTCGGCCCGCGCGAACCAGCCGAACGGCGTCAGCCAGCCGGTCCACGCCGCCGCCGCGGAGGAGTCGAGGTAGCCGCGCAGCGCGTAGAGCACCCCGAGGGTGCCGATGGCCGTCGCGGTCGCCGCCCGCGCGTCGGAGGCCAGCTGGTTGGTCACGGCTGCCACCCCCGCGAAGACCAGCCCCGAGGCGGTGAACGTCGCGGCGAGGGTCGCGCTGGCCAGGACGCCCCCGCCGCTGGCCCAGGTGAGCAGGAAGCAGACGACGCCGAGGGCCGCCGCGGCCAGGGAGGCCACGAGGACGGCGACGAACAGCCGCGTCTGGCGCCCGACGACGGCGGAGGCGAGCAGCTCGGCCTGGCCGGAGTCCTCCTGGGCCCGGCCGTTGCGGGCCACGATCAGGATCGTCATGAGCCCGGCGAAGAACGCGCCGAGCATCCCGGCCCGCCAGGCGTTGAAGCCGTCCGCGCTGGTCAGGTCGCCGGCCGGGCCGAAGATCAGGGAGAGCGCGGGGTTGAGGCCCAGGCTGGTGGCCAGCGCGGTGCGCTCGGCCTCGCTGGTGAAGATCCAGCGGTAGATGAGGACCGAGGAGGCCGACAGCAGCGAGATGAGCAGCACCCACGGAGCGATGTTGCGCCCGTCCTGGTGCAGCGTGGCCCGGGCCAGGACCGGCGTGCCGGTGACGGCGCTCATGCCCGCCCGCCCCGGGCGTCGGCGCCCTCCTGCCCGTACTCGCGCAGGAAGAGGTCCTGCAACGAGGCCGGCGTGACGGTGAGCCGGCTCAGTCCCAGCGGCGCCAGCGCGGCCATGGCGGCCTCGACGCGGTCCGGCCGGACGGTCGCCGTGAGCCGTCCGCGGTCGTCGAGGTGGTGCTCCTCCAGCGTGGCCAGGGCCGCGGCGTGCGGGGAGCGCGCCAGGGTGGCGGTGATCGAGACGTGGGTGCGGGAGCGCAGCTCCTCCAGGGTGCCGGTCTGCACGATCCGGCCGGCGCGGATCAGGCTGACGCGGTCGGCCAGGGCCTCGACCTCGGAGAGGATGTGGCTGGAGAGCAGGACGGTGCGGCCCTGCTCCTTGACCGCCTCGATCTCGTCCTGGAAGACCGCCTCCATCAGCGGGTCGAGCCCGGAGGTCGGCTCGTCGAGGATGAGCAGCTCGACGTCGCAGGCCAGGGCCGCGACGATGGCGACCTTCTGCCGGTTGCCCTTGGAGTACTGACGCCCCCGCTTGGTCGGGTCCAGCTCGAAGCGCTCGATCAGCTCCGACCGGCGCCTCCGGTCCAGGCCGCCGCGCAGGTTGCCGAGCAGGTCGATCGCCTGGCCGCCGGACATGCCCGGCCAGAGCACCACGTCCCCGGGCACGTAGGCCAGCCGCCGGTGCAGCTCCACGACGTCCCGCCACGGGTCGCCGCCGAGGAGCTCCGCGCGCCCGCCGTCCGGCCGCAGCAGCCCGAGCAGGACCCGGATCGCGGTGGACTTGCCGGCCCCGTTCGGCCCCAGGAACCCGTGCACCTCGCCGGTCCCGACGCGGAGGTCGACGCCGTCCAGCGCGGTGAAAGCCCCGAACCGCTTGACCAGCCCCTCGGTGAGGATGGCGGCCTGCGCCGCAGTCGTCGACGTCATCGCCGGTCCTTCCCGTCGTCCACGCTCGTGTCACTCTACGAGCGTGCGGGACGCCGTGGGGGAGTCCGCCCGGGGCGCGGGCGCGCGGCATACCCTGAGTGCTATGCAGACGCGCACCCTCGGGCCGTTCTCCGTCTCCGCGATCGGGCTCGGGGGTATGCCGCTCTCCCTCGCCTACGGCTCGGTCCCAGACCGCGACCGGTCGCTGTCGACGGTGCACGCCGCGCTGGAGGCGGGGATCACGCTGATCGACACCGCCGACGTCTATGCGCCGACGTGGGACTCGATGGGGCACAACGAGGAGCTGGTGGCCGAGGCGCTGCGGACCTACCACGGCAGCACCGACCGGGTCGTGGTCGCCACCAAGGGCGGCATCACCCGCGGGCCGGGAGAGACGTGGGACCGGGACGGGTCGGCGGACTACCTGCGCAGCCGGGTCGAGGCCTCGCTGCGCGCGCTGGACCGCGACGTGCTCGACCTCTACCAGTGGCACCGGCCGGACCTGAGGCGCGCGTTCGCCGACGTCGTGGAGGACCTGGGGCGCTTCCGGGACGAGGGGCTGGTGCGTGCGGTCGGGCTGTCCAACGTCAACACCGAGCAGATCGCGCTGGCGACGGACATCCTCGGCCCCGGCGGCCTGGCCAGCGTGCAGAACCAGTTCTCGCCCCGCTTCCGCAGCAGCCGGGACGAGCTGGAGCTGTGCGGGCGGCTGGGCGTGGCCTTCCTGCCCTACAGCCCGCTCGGCGGGGAGGGCCGGGTCGGGCTGGTGGCCAGCAGCTTCCCCGTCTTCGCCCAGATCGGCGCCGAGCGGGACGTGAGCCCGCAGCAGGTGGTGCTGGCCTGGGAGCTGGCGCTCGGGGAGCACGTCGTCCCGATCCCCGGCTCCACGCGGCCGGAGTCGATCAGCGACTCCGCCCTGGCGGCCGACCTGCGCCTCACCGACGAGGAGGTCGGGCGGATCGAGGCGCAGTTCACCTGAAGGTGTCCGGCGCCCCGACCGAACCCGTGCACTCGCCCCGGTCCGGTCGGTGCCGGTCGCCCAGGGCCGACCGAACCGGGGCACTCGCCCCGGTCGAGCCGGTCGCCGGCCCAGACGCCGGGCGCGCTCAGCGCCAGCCGAGCGCCGGCGCCACGTCCTGCACCACCGAGCGGAGCACGTGCGCGTTGTAGTCGACGCCGAGCTGGTTCGGCACGGTCAGCAGCAGCGTGTCCGCCTCCGCGACCGCCTCGTCCTGCTGGAGCTGGCGGACCAGCTCGTCGGGCTCGGCGGCGTAGGTCTTGCCGAAGATCGCCCGGCCCCCCTCCAGCATCCCGACCTGGTCGCTGCTGCGCTGCTCGAGCCCGAAGTAGCGGTGGTCCTGCGCCGAGACCAGCGGGAAGATGCTGCGGCTCACCGACGTGCGCGGCTCGAAGCCGTGCCCGGCCTCCTGCCACGCCGCGCGGAAGCGGCGGATCTGCTCGGCCTGCAGCACGTGGAAGGGCACGCCCGCGTCCTCGGTGAGCAGCGTCGAGCTCATCAGGTTCATCCCCTGCCCGGCCGCCCACTCGGCGGTCGCGCGCGAGCCGGCGCCCCACCAGATCCGCTCGCGCAGCCCCTCGGAGTGCGGCTCCACCCGCAGCAGCCCGGGCGGGTTGGGGAACATCGGCCGCGGGCTGGGGCGGGCGAACCCCTCGCCGGAGAGCACCTCCAGGAACCGGGCGGTATGCCGCCGCGCCATGTCCGCGTCGCTCTCGCCCTCGCGGGGGTGGTGGTCGAAGTACCGGTAGCCCTCGACGACCTGCTCGGGGCTGCCGCGGCTGATCCCCAGCTGCAGGCGGCCGCCGGAGATGAGGTCGGCGGCGCCGGCGTCCTCGGCCATGTAGAGCGGGTTCTCGTAGCGCATGTCGATCACGCCCGTGCCGATCTCGATCCGGCTGGTCCGCGCGCCGACGGCCGCCAGCAGCGGGAAGGGCGAGGCCAGCTGCTGGGCGAAGTGGTGGACGCGGAAGTACGCCCCGTCCGCACCGACCTCCTCCGCGGCGACCGCCAGGTCGATCGACTGGAGCAGCGTGTCGGAGGCCGACCGCGTCGCGGACTGCGGGTGCGGCGTCCAGTGGCCGAAGGAGAGAAAGCCGATGCGCTTCATACCCCGTGCAAGCGCGCCCGGGAGCGCGCGCATTCCGCGGGCCCGACGCGTCCTGCCCCCGGTCCTCACGTCATACCCCGGTCGCACCCCGGACCAGACCACGGTCCGACGCCGCCCGACCGACCCGACCGTAGGCTCGCCGGTGATGGACGAGCTGCGCGAGACGATCGGTGAACTCCGGCGCCACCCCTGGGCGCCCGACGTGGCGCTCGTCGGTGCCCTGGCGGCGTGGGTGCTGCTCACCGGCGTGGTCCTCGGCGGCGGGGCGACCCTCCTTGGGCTGGTCCAGGTCCTGCCGCTGTTCGTGCGGCGCCGCCGCCCCCTGACCGCCGCGCTGCTGGTGGCCCTCGGCTGCCTGGTCCAGCTGGCCCTTCTCGACGAGCCGATCCCCGCCAACGTCGCCGTGCCGGTCGCGGTCTACAGCGCGGCGGCCTTCGGCGACCGCCGCACCTCCAGGCTGGGGCTCGCGCTGGGGCTCGTCGGTGCCGTGCTCGCCGGGCTCGCCTGGTCGTTCGGCGGCCCGGAGCTCGCGCAGCAGCTGGCCGCCGCGAGCGTCCAGATGTTCTTCATGGCGACCTTCGTCGGCGCGGCGTGGGTGCTCGGCGACGTCGTCCGGCGGCGCAAGGAGGTCCTCTCCCGCCTCCAGGCGCAGCACCGGGCGCTGGCCCGCGACACCGCGCAGCGCACCCGGCTCGTGGCCCAGGGCGAGCGCGCCTCGATCGCCCGCGAGATGCACGACGTCGTCGCGCACAGCCTCGCGGTCGTCGTGGTCCAGGCCGACGGGGCCCTGTATGCAGCCCGTCAGGCGCTCGACGCACCGCCCGCCATCGGGCCGGACCGGGCGGCGCTGGAGCGTGCGGCGCAGACCCTGGACACCCTGGCGCAGACCGCGCGCGACTCGCTGGCCGACACCCGGCGGCTGGTCGGGGTGCTGCGCGACGAGGACGCGGGGGCCGAGTTCTCGCCGCTGCAGGGACTGGCCTACCTCGACGACCTGGTCCAGCGGGTGCGCGACTCCGGGGTGGCGGTCGACGTCGTCGTGCGGGGCCGCACCGAGGACCTGCCGCGCGAGGTCGACCTGGCCGCCTACCGGGTGGTGCAGGAGTCGCTGACCAACGTGCTCAAGCACGCCGGCCCGCAGGCGCACGTCGACGTCGACGTGATGCGCACCCCCGCGGTGCTGCTCGTGCGGGTCACCGACGACGGGACGGGCGCGCCGCCCGACGCCGACGGCGAGGGGAACGGCGTGCTCGGGATGGCCGAGCGGGCCGAGGTGCTCGGCGGCAGCGTGCACGCCGGACCCCGGGCCCGGGGCGGCTGGGAGGTCGTGGCGACGATCCCGGTGGACGACGACGCGAGCGGGGCGGGCGCGAGGCCGGCCGCGGGAGGAGAGCGATGAGCGCAGGTCTGCCGGGCGAGGCGCCCATCCGGCTGTTCCTCGTGGACGACCAGGAGCTGGTGCGCGCCGGCTTCCGGATGGTCCTGGACGCCCAGGAGGACATGACCGTGGTCGGCGAGGCCGGCGACGGCCTGGCCGCCCTCGACGCGGTCGCGGCCACCCGGCCCGACGTGGTGCTGATGGACATCCGGATGCCGCGCATGGACGGGGTCGAGGCGACCCGCCGGCTGGTGCAGGCCGAGGGGGAGCGGGACGGCGGTGCCAGGGTGCTGGTGCTGACCACCTTCGACCTGGACGAGTACGTCTTCGCCGCGCTGCGCGCCGGCGCCTCCGGCTTCCTGCTCAAGGACGCCGGTCCCGCGGAGCTGCTCTCGGCGATCCGCGCGGTGCACGCCGGCGACGCGGCGATGGCGCCCTCGACGACCCGGCGCATGCTGGAGCGCTTCGTGCCGCAGCTGCCCGACGCCGAGCGCGAGCGGGAGCGGGCCGCCGAGCGCCGCGCCGCCGCCGCCCGGCTCGACCCGCTCACCGACCGTGAGCGCGAGGTCCTCGAGGCGGTCGGCCGCGGCCTGAGCAACACCGAGATCGCCGCCGAGCTCTTCCTCGCCGAGGCCACGGTCAAGACCCACATCGGCCGGGTGCTGCACAAGCTCGGGCTGCGCGACCGGGTGCAGATGGTGATCACCGCCTACGAGACGGGGCTGGCGGGGCGGCCGGAGTAGGGAGGTCCCCGTCAGGTCCGCAGCCCCAGGTCGTGGGCCAGGATGACCAGCTGGACGCGGTCCCGGCTGCGCGTCTTGGTGAGCAGCCGCACCACGTGCGTCTTGACGGTGGACTCCGCGACGAACAGCTGCCCCGCGATCTCCTTGTTGGTCAGCCCCCGGCCGACGAGGGCCAGGACCTCCCGCTCCCGCTCGGTGACGTGCGCCAGGCGGGCCTGGTCGGCCGCCGGCGCCTGCTCCATCCACCTGGCCAGCAGCCGGTGCGTCAGGGCCGGGTCGAGCAGCTCGTCGCCGTCGGCGACCGCCCGCACCGCCTCCACCAGCCGCGCCGGCCGGGCGCTCTTGAGGAAGAAGCCGGCCGCCCCCGCCCGCAGCGCCTCGTAGAGGTTGCGGTCCAGGTCGAAGGTCGTCAGCACCAGCACCTTGGCCGGGCTGCCGCGGCGGGCCAGCTCGGCCAGCGCCGACAGGCCGTCCAGCACCGGCATCTGCAGGTCCATGAGCACCACGTCGGGCACCAGCTCCAGGGTGCGGGCCACCGCCTGCGCGCCGTCGGTCACCTCGGCCACGACCTCGAGGTCGTCCTGCGCCTCGAGCAGCATCCGCAGCCCGCCGCGGAAGAGCGCCTCGTCGTCGGCGAGGAGCACCCGGATCATGCCGGGCCCCCGAGGGGGAGGCGGGCGTGCACGACATACCTGCCGTCCTGCTCTCCTGCGGAGAAGGTGCCGTCGAAGACCGCGACCCGCTCGGCCAGCCCCAGCTGCCCGAACCCGCCGTCGCCGCGCACCGCGCCGGCCGGGAGGTCGTTGACGACCGAGATCTCCAGCGCCGGCCGGGTGCGGCGCACGGCCAGGTCGACCGCCGCGCCGGGAGCGTGCTTCATCACGTTGGTCAGCGACTCCTGGACGATCCGGTATGCGGTCAGGCTCACCGCGGGCGGCACCGCCGCGCCGCCGGTGCGCTCGACGCGCACCTCGTGGCCGGCCCGGCGGACGCGGTCGACGAGCACGTCGAGCTGCTCGAGCGAGGGGAGCGGGGCGACCGCCGCGTCACCGCCGCCCGCCGCCTCGTCGCCGTCGCGCAGCAGGTGGAGCAGCCGGCGCAGCTGCTGCACCGCCTCGTCGCCGGAAGTCTGCACGGTGACCAGCGCCTGCCGGGCGCGGTCGGTGTCGCGCCCGAGGTTGGCCTCGGCGACGCCCGCGTGGACCACCATGACGCCGATCGCGTGGGCGACGACGTCGTGCAGCTCGCGGGCCAGCCCGGCGCGCTCGGCGGCGACCGCCCCGGCGGTGTCGAGCTCGCGGCGCCGCGCCAGCAGGACCGCCTCCTCCCGCGAGGTCTCGGCCCGCCGGCTCAGCACGCCGGGGACGAAGCCCCCGACGGTGAGGATGCCCATGAAGAAGGCGTCGCCCGCGTGCACCCCGCCCTGCACGCCGGCCAGCAGGGTGACGCCCCACAGGGCGAGGCCGAGGAGGGCCTGGCCGAGCGGCAGGTAGGCCCCGCAGGCGAAGACGCCGACCAGCCAGATCGCCAGGTAGAACACGTCGTCCGGGCTGCTGCCCAGCACGAGCGTCTGCACGGCGGTGCAGGCCAGGACGACGACGGCAGGCACGAGCGGGTTGAGGCGGCGGGCGCCCAGCGAGAGGGCGGCGCTCACCTGGAGGGCGACGACCCCCCAGCCCTGCCCCTGCGACCGCAGCGAGAGGACCGACCCTGCCGCGATCGCGGCAGCCAGCGCGATGTCCGTGCCCAGCGGCGCCGGGCGGAGCAGGCTCGCCCGCACACCCGGAACGCTACCGCCGCCGACGGTCGCGCGGGTCCATCCGTGGACGGACGTCCCGGGTCCGCCGGGTGGACGCGGGACGAGGCCCGGGCGCGCCAGCCTGAGATGTCGGCACCACGACCGGCGCCCGGCACCACCACCAGCACGGAGGAGAAACATCATGAGCAGCAGGCTGCTGGCGGCGACGATGATCGCCGCACCCGTCCTCTTCACCGCCCAGGAGGTGACCCGGCTGACCGTCGAGCACGGCCACGCCACCGACGCCTCGATGCTGGCCTCGATCGCCGACCACCGCGGGACGTGGGAGGTGTTCGGCTGGCTGGTGCTGCTCACCGCGCCGGTGTGGGTCGCGGCCATGGTCGGACTCGCGTCCGCGCTCCGCCCGGCCGCGCCGCGCTGGGCGCTCGGCGCCGGGACCGTCGCCGTCCTCGGCGGCGTCGGTCTGGCGATGCACCACGCGATCTACGTCGAGGACGGCGCGATCGCGTCGGGGCTCGGCGACCCGGCGGCGGCGCAGCAGGTGCTCTCGGGGAGCGGGGGGACCCGGATGGAGGACGCGGCCCTCGTCCTGATGATCGGCGGCATGCTGCTCGGCGTGCTCCTGCTCGGCGTCGGCCTGGCGCGCGCCCGGGTGATCCCCTGGTGGGCCTTCGCGTGCCTCCCCGCCTGGGTGGTCGTCACCGCGATGTCCGACGGTGCCGGCCCGCTCCTGGGGCTGGGCAACCTGGTCCTGCTGGCGCCCTTCGCGCTCGCGGCCGTGTCCCTCCTCCGCGGGGCGGACGAGGGTGCGCGCGTTGCTACCCTGGAGGCGGCGCCCTCCGCCTGAGGACCCGCCCCGGACGACGGATCAGTACCCGGTGAGGACACGACTGGCCAGCTCTCGTTGACCATCTCGACCCGCTCAGGAGACACCCATGGACTGGGCCCTGCTCATCGGTTCCGGCGTCCTGGAGGCCGTCTGGGCCACCGCGCTCGGCGCCTCCCACGGGCTGCGCCGGCTGCGCCCCACCCTCCTCTTCCTGCTCACCACGGTGCTGTCCGTGTGGGGTCTGGCGGTGGCGATGCAGACCATCCCCACCGGCACCGCCTACGCCGTCTGGACCGCGACCGGCGCCAGCCTCACCGTCGTCTGGGCCATGGCCCGCGGCACCGAGCCGGCCACGCTCGTGCGGATCCTGCTCCTGCTGGGGATCATCTCCTGCGTCGTCGGCCTCAGGGTGGTGTCCTGACGATGGCGTGGGCGGTCCTGCTGGTCAGCGCGGTGTTCGAGGCGGTCTGGGCGACGGCGCTGGGTGCCTCGGACGGCCTGAGCCGCCCGGTCCCGACCGTGGTCTTCGTCGTCTTCTCCGTGGTCAGCCTCGTCGGCCTGGGCCGGGTCATGCGCACGATCCCCACCGGCACCGCGTACGCCGTGTGGACCGGCACCGGCGCCGTGCTCACCGTCGCCTGGGCGGCGCTCACCGGCGCCGAGCCGCTCACGCTCGTCAAGGGCCTGCTGCTCGCTGGCATCATCGGCTGCGTGGTCGGGCTCAAGCTGGCCACACCCCCGAGCCGGCCGACCCGGAGCAGGCGGAGGCGTCCGCGCCGTAGCAGCGGGGCCGGGTCACCAGGCTCGATGGGTTGTCGTGTCACGCCGGTCGTCAGGGCGACCGCCGTGTCACGACGTCACCTGGCGACCACCCACCCGCACGCGGGCGATCATGGACCGAGCCGGCCTCGAGCGGTCCTGGAGCCACCGCCACGGGGACGGCCGCGTCATACCCGGGTATGAGGAGCCCGCCCCGGGACGGGACCGTCGGGGACGAGAAGGGCGGGGCGGTGCGCCTACCGTCTTCACCATGACGACACACGTGCAGACGCACCAGACCGCCACCGCCTCCCGGGCGGCCCTGGCGGCCAGTGCCACCGACCTGACCAAGACCTACGGCAGCGGCGAGACCGCCGTGCACGCCCTGGACGGGGTGTCGGTGGGCGTCGAGGCAGGACGGTTCACCGCGATCATGGGGCCGAGCGGGTCCGGCAAGTCGACGCTGATGCACCTGCTCGCCGGGCTGGACACCCCGACGTCCGGCAGGGTCTTCCTCGGCGACACCGAGCTGACCTCGCTGTCGGACAAGCAGCTGACCACCCTGCGGCGGCGCTCGGTCGGGTTCGTCTTCCAGGCGTTCAACCTGCTGCCGACGCTCACCGCGCGGCAGAACATCCGCCTGCCCCTCGACCTCGCCGGCCGTGGCGTCGACCCCGGGTGGGAGCGCCGCATCGTCGACGAGCTCGGGCTGGGCGACCGGCTCGGGCACCGTCCCGGCGAGCTGTCCGGCGGGCAGCAGCAGCGGGTCGCGCTGGCCCGGGCGCTGGTGACGCGGCCCGAGGTGATCTTCGCCGACGAGCCCACCGGGGCCCTGGACTCCACCACCGGCGCCGAGGTGCTGGCGCTGCTGCGCCGCTCGGTGGACGAGTGGGGGCAGACCGTCGTCATGGTCACCCACGACGCCGGCGCCGCGGCGGTGGCCGACCGCGTCCTGCTGCTCGCCGACGGCCAGGTCGCCGGCGACCTTGTCGAGCCCGACGCCGACGCCGTGCTCGAGGCCGTCCGCGCGCTGGGGAGGCTCTGATGGCGCGGCGCACCTCGTCGGGCTGGATGACCGCGGGTATGGCGTCGCGCGGCTCCCGCCTGCTCTCCGCCGCCGTGGCGATCGTCATCGGGGTGGCCTTCCTGGCGCTCAGCCTGGCGACGATCACCACCGCCCAGCGCGGGATGGAGGACGCCGTCGGGGCGGGCCTGCGGGACGCCGACCTCGTGGTGACCGGCCAGGACGGCTACCCCGTCGAGGCGTCGACCTACGACGAGATCGCCGACCTGCCCGGCGTGACCGGCGTGAGCGGGGAGGCCGGCGTCAGCGCCGAGACCACCTCGCGCGAGTGGGTCTACGGGACGACCGTTCCCGCCTCGGGCGTGACCCTGCTCGAGGGGACGATGCCGGACGCCACGGGCCAGGTGCTGGTCAACCCCGACCTGGCCGAGGGACTGGCCGTCGGTGACGACCTGACCCTCGTGCCGAGCACCGACGACCCGGACGCGCAGCCCGACCCGGTGACCTTCACCGTCGCGGGCTTGGCCGACTTCGGCGAGATGAACGTGCTCTCCTACGGGCCCGGCTTCGCGGCCGGCGACGCGACCCTGCGCAGCCTCGACCCGCAGCTCGGCTACGACGCGGTCATGCTCGACCTGGCCGACGGCGCCGACGCGTCCTCGGTGGGCGAGCAGGTCGCGGGGCTCTGGCCCGACGCCGTGGTGCAGACCGGGCCGGAGGCCGCGGCCGAGCGCGTCGCCGGCCTCACCGGCCAGACCAACGTGCTCGCCGCGATCCTCCTCGGCTTCGGCGCCGTCGCACTGGCGACCGCCGCGATCGTCATCGCCAACACCTTCACGATCACCCTCGCCCAGCGCACCGGCGAGCTCGCCCTGCTGCGGGCGGTCGGGGCGACCGTGGGCCAGGTGCGGCGCCAGGTCATCCTCGAGGCGGTGCTGCTCGGCGTCGTCGCCTCCGCGGCCGGGGTCGGGCTGGGACTGCTCGGCTCCTGGGGGCTGCTGGCGCTCGCCGGACGTCTCGACCTCGGGATCCCGATGGCGTCCGGCATCGCGGTCACCCCGCTCGTCGTGGCCGTCCCCCTCCTCGTCGGCATCGTCGTCACCGTCCTGGCCAGCCTGTGGCCGGCCGTCCGTGCCACCCGCGTCTCCCCGCTCGCCGCGCTGCGGCCGGTCGGGCCGGTCGGGGAGGGCCGCCGCGTCGGCTGGGTCCGACTGGGGACGGCGGTCGCGCTCGTCGGCCTGGGCACCGCGCTCATGGCGTATGCCGCGACGCAGCGCGACATCCTCGCCGGCGTCGTCGGTGGCCTCGTGTCGTTCGTCGGCGTGCTCGTCGCCGCGGTCGTCGTCGTCCCCGCCGCGGTGCGCGCGCTCGGCCTTGCCGCCCGGCTGGCCGGCGCCCCGGGAAGGCTCGCGGTGGACAACGCCGTGCGCAACCCCGGGCGGGCCGCCTCCACCAGCGCCGCGCTGCTGGTCGGCGTCACGCTCATCACGATGACCTCGATCGGCGCGGCCTCGGCCGAGCGCACCGCGCTCGGCGAGATCGACAGCGCCTACGCCGTGGACTTCATGGTGCAGTCGAACGGCCAGTACCTCGAGCCGGACACCTCCGACGGCGCCGTCGACGGCAGCTCCGACGACAGCTCCTCCCAGGAGGGGCCGGTGACCGACGTGGTGACCGACCCGCTGGGGCCGGGCGTGGAGCCCGGGCTGGCCGCCGCGGACGGCGTGCAGACCGCCCGTGCGGTCGACACCGCATACCTCTCGGTGGACGAGTCGCTGGGCGCGACCGCGACGCTGGGGCTGGACCCCGCTCGGGACGGCGACGTGGTGCGCAGCCCGGTGCTGGCCGACCTCGTGCCCGGGACCGTCGGGATGGGCAACGCGATGCAGTCGATCACCGGGGTCGAGGCGGGTGACGTGGTGCCCGTGCACGGCCCGGGCGGGACGGCGGACCTGCGGGTGGTGGAGCTGGCGGTCGGCTACGACCTCGCGGTCAACGCGGCCGACCTGGCCCGGCTGGGCGGCGACACGCTCGCCCCCGGCGCCGTCCTGGTCCGGCTCGCCGACGACGCGGACGTGGGCGAGGCGATGGCGGCGATCTCGGAGGTGGCCGACGCCGACGGGCTCTCGGTCTCCGGCGCCGCCGCGGAGCGTGCGATGGTCACCCGGGTGCTCGACGTGCTCGTGCTGGTCACGACGGCCCTGCTCGGGGTCGCGGTCGTCATCGCCGTGGTCGGCATCGCCAACACGCTCTCGCTGTCCGTCGTCGAGCGGCACCGTGAGCACGCGCTGCTGCGCGGGCTGGGCCTGACCCGCGGCCAGATGCGCCGGATGCTGCTCACCGAGGGCGTCCTGCTCGCGGTGGTCAGCGCCGGGCTCGGGCTGCTGCTGGGGGTGGGCTACGCGGTGCTCGGCATCCAGACGCTGCTGCCGCCGGACACCGCCGTGCAGCTGGCGGTGCCGTGGACGACGGTCGGTCTCATCGTGGGCGTCGCGCTGGTCGCCGGCGCCGCGGCCAGCGTGCTGCCGGCCCGCAGGGCGGCCCGCGTCAGCCCCGCGCAGGGACTGGCGGCCGCCTAGGCACCCGTCGGCCGGCCCGCGACCGGTAGGCTTCGCTCACCTGTCGGGCCGGCCGCGGTCGGCCCGTCCGCCACCGGAAGGCCTGCCTGTGATCTCTCCCGCCAGCCACAGCCAGCTCAGCCCTCTGCGCTTCCTCGAGCGCTCCAGCAGCGTCTTCCCCGACCGGACCGCCGTCGTCCACGGCGACCGCCGCTACACCTACGCCGACCTCGGTGAGCAGACGCAGCGGCTGGCGCGCGTGCTGCGCAGCCGGATCCGGCCCGGGGACCGGGTCGCCTTCCTGGCGCCCAACGTCCCCGAGCTGCTGATCGCCCACTTCGCGGTGCCGCTCGCCGGCGGGGTGCTGGTCGCGCTCAACTCACGGCTGGCGCCCCCGGAGATCGAGTACATCCTCAACCACTGCCAGGCCTCGATCCTGTTCGTCGACTCCGAGCTGATGACGACGGTCGCCCCGATCGCCGGGTCGCTCCCCAGCGTGACCGAGATCGTGGAGGTCCCGGACCCGACCGTCGCCGCGGTGGAGGTGCCCGCGGGCGTGGCCACCACGACATACCCCGAGCTCCTCGCCCGCGCGGACGACCTGGACCCGGCCCCGCTGCCGTGGGCGGTCGAGGACGAGCGCACGGTGATCTCGCTCAACTACACCTCCGGGACCACCGGCAAGCCGAAGGGCGTCATGTACACGCACCGCGGCGCCTACCTCGCGGCCCTGGGGATGGTGGTGCACAACGGGTTCGACGGGGGGACGACCTACCTGTGGACCCTGCCGATGTTCCACTGCAACGGGTGGTGCACGCCGTGGGCGGTGACCGCGGCCGGCGGCACGCACGTGGCGCTGCGCGCCGTGCGCGCGGACGCCGTCTGGTCGGCCATCGACGACCTGGGCGTGACCCACATGTGCGGCGCCCCGACCGTCTGCACCACGATCGTCAACGCCCCGCAGGCGCACGCGCTGGACCGGCCGCTGCGGATCACCACCGCGGGTGCCCCGCCCTCGCCGACGATCATCGCCCAGCTCTCCGAGCTGGGGATCACGGTCCTCCACGTCTACGGGCTCACCGAGTCCTACGGTCCCTACACGATCTGCGAGCCCCAGGAGTCATGGGCGGACCTGCCCGCCGCCGAGCGCGCCCGCCTGCTGTCCCGCCAGGGCGTGGGCATGGTCCAGGCGGAGGCCGCGCGCGTGGTCGACCTCGAGATGCGGGACGTCCCGGCCGACGCGGTGACGATGGGCGAGATCGTGCTGCGCGGCAACAACGTCATGGCCGGCTACTACGAGGATCCGGAGGCGACCGAGAAGGCCTTCGCCGGCGGCTGGTTCCACACCGGCGACCTCGGCGTCATGCACCCGGACGGCTACGTGCAGCTGCTCGACCGGGCGAAGGACGTCATCATCTCCGGCGGGGAGAACATCTCCTCGGTAGAGGTCGAGCAGGCCGTCGTCGCGCACCCGCAGGTGCTCGAGGCGGCGGTCGTCGGCGTCCCCGACGAGAAGTGGGGCGAGCGGCCCGTCGCCTACGTCACCCTGCGCGACGGCGCGTCGGTCACCGGCGAGGAGCTGATCGCGCACACCCGGACCCTGCTGGCCGGCTACAAGGTGCCGCGGGAGTTCGTCGTCCTCGAGGAGCTGCCGAAGACCTCGACCGGCAAGATCCTGAAGTTCGAGCTGCGCGAGGGTCGGTGAGGCCCGCCTGCCTGGACGTTTTCAACGACCTTATGTAGTAAGGGGGTATGGGTAGCGTCGTGTCGGTCCTGCGCAGGCACCCCGCCGTGGTGCTGGCGCTCGTCGTGCTCGCGGCCGTCCTGGCCCTGATGGTCGCCGGCCAGGGGGTCGTGGCGCAGTGGCTCGGCACCGGCTTCGTGGTCCTGGTCGTCCTGCGTACCTCGGTGGACATGGTGCGCGACGTGCTGCGCGGACACTACGGCCTCGACATCCTGGCGGTCGTGGCGATGGTGGCCACGGTCGCGGTGGGCGAGCACGTCGCCGCCCTGATCGTGGTCGTGATGCTCACCGGGGGCGAGGCGCTGGAGGAGTATGCCGCCACGCGCGCCCGCGCCGAGCTCACCTCCCTGCTCGCCCGGGCGCCGCAGGTCGCCCACCTCGTCCTGGGCGGCTCCGAGCGGCAGGACGGGGAGCCGTCCGTGCGCGACGTGCCGGTGGAGGAGGTGGAAAGGGGCGACCTGCTCCTGGTGCGGCCCGGCGAGGTGGCCCCCGTCGACGGGGAGCTGGTCGGGGAGGAGGGGACGTTCGACGAGTCCTCGCTCACCGGGGAGAGCCTGCCGGTGACCCGCGGCCCGGGGGAGCGTGTGCTCAGCGGAGCCGTCAACGGGCACCGGGCGGTGACGGTGCGGGCCGTGGCCGTCGCGGCCGACTCGCAGTACCAGCAGATCCTGCGCCTCGTGGAGTCGGCCGAGGACGCCAAGGCCCCGACGGTCCGGGTGGCCGACCGTTTCGCCGTGCCGTTCACCGTGGTCTCGCTGCTCATCGCCGGCGTGGCGTGGTGGGCCTCGGGAGACCCGGTCCGGTTCGCCGAGGTCCTCGTCCTGGCCACCCCGTGCCCGCTGCTCATCGCCGCGCCCGTCGCCTTCCTCGGCGGCACCAGCTCCGCCGCCCGGTCGGGCATCGTGGTCAAGGGCGGCGCCACGCTGGAGGCGCTCGCCCGGGCCCGGTCGGTGGCCTTCGACAAGACCGGCACCCTGAGCGTGGGACGGCCGACGCTCGCCCGGGTCGACGCGGCGCCCGGGTTCGAGGCGGACGAGGTCCTGCGCCTGGCGGCCTCGGCCGAGCAGTTCTCCTCGCACGTCCTGGCCGACGGCATCATGCGGGCCGCGAGGGACCGCGGGCTGCGCCTCGGCGAGGGCAGCGGTGGCCAGGAGCACGCGACCCACGGGGTCGCCGCCACGGTCGAGGGACGGCAGGTGGTCGTGGGCAAGCTGGCCTTCGTCCGCGAGACCGACCCCACGGCATACCCCTCCGGGCTCGGACCGGGGCAGACCTCGGTGTCGGTCGCCGTCGGCGGGCGCTTCGCCGGCAACCTCGTCCTGGTCGACCCGCTGCGGCCCAACGCCGCGGCGACCGTCGGCGTGCTGCGAGGGCTGGGGATGCAGGAGGTCGCCCTGCTCACCGGCGACCAGCTGGCGACGGCGCGGTCGCTGGGGCAGGAGGCGGGCGTGGACCGGATCGAGGCCGCGCTGCTTCCGGAGGACAAGGTCCGCATCGTCGGGCAGATGGCGCACCGCCCGGTGATCATGGTCGGCGACGGCGTCAACGACGCGCCCGTGCTGGCCGCCGCCGACGTCGGGATCGCGATGGGCGCGCGCGGCTCGACGGCTGCCAGCGAGGCCGCCGACGTCGTCATCACCCGCGACGACATCGGCAAGGTGGTGCAGGCGGTCGACATCGGCCGGCACACCTACCGGGTCGCGCTGCGGGCCATCTGGCTCGGTGTCGCGCTGAGCCTGGGGCTGATGGTGGTGGCGGCGCTCGGTTACATCCCCGCGGTCGCCGGGGCGCTGACCCAGGAGCTGGTCGACCTGGCCGCGATCCTCTACGCGCTGCTCGCGCTGCGGCCGGGCACCCGGCACCCGGAGGTGCTGGAGAGCGCCGCGACGGACCACCCCGTCGCCGTCGGGACCTGACCGGCGACCGCAGCCGGTCAGCGCAGGTGCTGGGCCAGGAAGTCCACGGTGCGTTCCCAGCGCGGCTCCACCGGCTCGCCGGCGAAGACGTGCTCCGAGCCCGGCGAGACCTCGAGCTCGCTGCGGGCACCAGCGGCGCGGGCGGCCTCGTGCAGGCGCACCGACTGGTCGACCGGCACCAGCGTGTCGGCCTCGCCGTGCAGCAGCAGCATCGGCGGGGAGTCCGGCGCCACCATGCGCACCGGTGACAGCCGCCTGGCCAGCTCCTCACGCTCGTAGGCGGGGGTGTCCGGCCAGAGCATCGCCACCAGGGAGGGAAGCAGGGTCAGGTCGTAGACGCCGTACCAGCCCACGAGAGCGGTGACGCCGGCTGGCCCGTGACCGACGCCGGTGGACCCCAGCAACCACTGGTCGGGGTGCGCCTGGCCGGCGGCCAGGGCGACGACCGCGGCCAGGTGGGCGCCGGCCGACTCGCCCCACAGCGCGAGGCGGGAGGCGTCGACGCCGAGCTCGTCGGCATACCTGCGCAGGTAGCGGACCGCGGCGACGACGTCGTGCACCGGCCCCGGCAGGCTCGACTCCGCCAGCAGCCGGTAGTCGACGGTGGCGACGGCGAGACCGGCGTCCACCAGCCGCTGGAACAGGCGCTGCTGACCCCACTGGAGCGGCACGAGGCGCCGGTCGCCCTCGCGCCAGCCGCCGCCGTGCACCCACAGGACGACCGGTGGGCGCAGGGCCGCCAGCGGCACGTGCAGGTCGAGCACCATCGGGCGGTAGCCGTCGACCATCGCGTAGGTCAGGCCGGTCCAGGTGCGCGCGCCCTCCGGCGGCGGGTGGTCCAGCGGCGGGTGGTGGGTCGCGGGCGGCCAGGGGCCGTCCTCGACGGGCGGGCGCAGGTCACGGACGTCCATGCCTCATCCTGCACCGGGCGGCGCCGTGCCCGCGCGCAGCAACGCCGCGGGCGGGCCGACGTCCTCGGCGGACAACCGCTGCCGCAGGCCGCTCGCCCGCACCACGCGACGCTCCACCGCTGCCCGGACCACGTCCTCGGAGGCGACGACGCGCACCTTCTGCTGGGCGCGCGTCACGGCGGTGTAGAAGAGCTCGCGGGTCAGCAGCGGGGAGTCCGCCTCGGGCAGCAGCACGGTGATCTCGGCGGCCTGGCTGCCCTGCGCCTTGTGGATGGTCATCGCGTGCATCGTCTCCACCTCGCCGAGCCGGCCGGGCGCGAAGCGCTGCGCCCCGGTCGGCCCCTCGATCACGGCCATCCGCACCGGGGTCCCGTCCGGCTTGTGCGAGGCGACGACCACGCCCGTGTCGCCGTTGAGCACCCCGGTCACGTAGTCGTTGGCGGTCACCAGCAGCGGCCGGCCGACGTACATCGGGTCGTAGGAGGCCAGCCCGGCCTCCTCGCGCAGCCAGGTCTCGGTGAGCCGGTTCCACGTCGAGACCCCCTGCGGCCCGCTGCGGTGCGCGCACAGCAGGCGGTGCCGCCCCAACGCCTCGAGCGCGGCCGGGGCGTCCCCCCTGCGGGCCGCGGCCAGCACCTCGCGGGCGTGCCCGGTCACCAGGTCCCGCAGGTATGCGGTGTCCTCCGTCTGGCGCACCCACTCCACCTCGCCGGAGCCCGCGGACAGGGCGCCCACCACGCCGTCCGCGTCGCCCCTGCGAAGCGCGTCGGCCAGCGCCCCGATGGTCTCCCCGAAGCGGTGGACGGTGCGCAGCCGGGTGACGACCAGCGGGGCCCTCCCGCCCGCCCCCTCATCGGTGACCTCGGCGCCCGTCCCCTCACCGGTGACCTCGGCGCCCGTCCCCTCACCGGTGACCTCGGCGCCGGCCAGCTCGGCGCCGGCCAGCTCGGCGCCGGCCAGCTCTGCGCCGGCCACGAGGTCGGCCAGCACGGCGCCGGCGTCGACCGACACCAGCTGGTCGGCGTCGCCGACCAGGACGAGCCGGGCGGTGGGGCGCAGCGCCTCGAGCAGCCGTGCCATGTGCGTGAGCGAGACCATCGAGGCCTCGTCGACGAGCACCACGTCGTGGGGGAGCCGGTTGGTGCGGTGGTGCCGGAAACGGCTGCGGCTGCGGGGGTTCCAGCCGAGCAACCGGTGCAGCGTCATCGCCTCGACGTCCCTGAGCGGCTCGACGACCGCCCGGGTCCGCGGGTCGGTGGTGCGGGCGAGGATCCCGTCCAGGGCGTCGGCCACGGCGGCCCGGACGCGGGCCGCGGCCTTGCCGGTGGGGGCGGCCAGCCCGACCCGCAGGGCACGCTCGCCCGCGGCATCGGCCTGCTCGGCCAGCAGGGCGAGCACCCCGGCCACCGTCGTCGTCTTGCCGGTGCCGGGGCCACCGGTGAGCACGGCCGTCCGGGCTCGCAGGAGGGTGCGCGCGGCGGCGCGCTGCTCGGCATACCCCTCGCCGGGGAAGATGCGCCCCAGCCCCGAGTCGAGCACCGGCTCGTCCACCTGGGGGGCGTCGAGGGCGGCGCGGGTGCGCAGGTCCTCGACGACCTGGACCTCCTGGTGGTGGTAGCGCTGGAGGTACACCAGGCCCTGGTCGACGACGATCGCCCCCTGCCCGACCAGCTTGGAGCCGGTCACCTGCTCCTGCCACTCCTGCGCGTCGGGCCACGGCAGGTCGGGCAGCGCCGCCGCCCCGGCGGCGGCCAGCGCCGCCAGGCTGATCGCCACCGAGCCGGAGCGGACGGCCCGGCTGGCCAGCGCGGCAGCGAGCACCGCGGCCTCGTCCTGCTCGCGGGTGGCGCGGGCCAGCGTCCGGGCGACGTGCACGTCGGCCGCGGTGAGGACGCCTGCGGCGTTGAACCGGCCGAGCAGCCCCTGCGTGGTCTGCGCTAGGCGGCGGTCGTGCTCGTCGGTGGGCTCGAAGAGCTCCAGCGCTGTCATGCCGCTGCTCCCTTCGCCCCGTCGAGCAGGTCGGACACGGCGAGCACCAGCGCGACCGGGGGCTTCCAGGAGAAGACCCCGCAGGGGTGCCCGTCGACGACGGGGGTGTCCGGGCCGCACATCCCGCGCACGTAGAGGTAGAGGACCCCGCCCAGGTGCCGGCCGGGGTCGTAGCCCCGCAGCCGCCACCGCAGGAAGCGGTGCGCGACGACGGCGTACAGGAGGGCCTGCAGCGGGTAGGACGAGTGGCCCATCGCCTCCTCCAGCTTCTCCGGGCGGTAGTCCGCGGCGGTCAGCGGCTCCTCGGCGCGGCCGAGCCAGTTGGTCTTGTAGTCGACGACGAGGTAGCGCCCACCGGTGCGCAGCACCACGTCCACCGACCCGGTGAGGTAGCCGCGCAGCTGCTGGGCAGCCAGCTCGGGGCTGGCGTCGAGCACGTCCGCCCAGGCCCGGACGGGGTCGCCGGTCGGCAGGTGGGCGCGCAGCAGCGGGACGAGGTCGCCGAGGAGGGTGGCCTCCGCCGCCGGTGTGCGGCGCAGGTCGCCGCCGCCGAGCGGCAGCTCGAAGTCCAGCTCGCGCAGCCGGTCCGAGACGGGGACGTCCCGCAGGGTGACGCCGCCGGCGAGCGGCCCGAGCGGGGTGTCGTGGACCGCGACGAGCGCGGCGGTCAGCGCCTCGGGGTCCAGGTCGTGCACCGGCCACCAGGCCGCCTGCTCCGCGACGTGCCCGGCCAGCTCGGCCGGCAGGCCGTGCGCGGCGTCCGGGTCGGCGTGCTCCAGGACCGCGTGCACGAGCGAGCCGAAGGTCGCCCCGACCGGCAGGTCGGCCATCGGGGAGGGGAGGTCGGAGCCGGGGAGCGTCGTCTCCAGCCCCGGCAGCAGCGGGGCCGTGTCGAGGACGGGGTCGACGGTGTCCGGCTCGTCCTCGCGGGGCACCACCTCGGGCTCGCTGCTCACGCCCCCGGTCAGCGCGCCCGCCTCCTCGCGCGGGGTCGACAGCCCGGTGTAGGACGTGCGCCGCCACTCGTGGTCGACGTGCCGGGTCCACGGGGCG
This sequence comes from Ornithinimicrobium avium, assembly GCF_003351765.1. Classification (NCBI taxonomy): domain Bacteria; kingdom Bacillati; phylum Actinomycetota; class Actinomycetes; order Micrococcales; family Ornithinimicrobiaceae; genus Ornithinimicrobium; species Ornithinimicrobium avium. The sequence continues at coordinate 2,229,652 of NZ_CP031229.1, read as the reverse complement.
AGGGCCAGGTCGCCGGTGCGGTCGGGCGGGGGCACGTCGGCGAGCGGGGCGTGGTCGGCGCGCTCGAGGGCGATCGCTCCGAGGTCGGCCCAGGCCTGCAGCGTGGCGGTCGCGCCGGCGTCGTCGGGGACCTTCGCGGTCTCGGGGACGGCGGCCCCGCCGGGTGCGCGGCCGAAGAGGACCCGGTGCAGGGGGGAGCGGGCGGTGTTGCGCCCGGTCGGTGCCCACCAGGTGACGACCTGGGACTGGGCCCGCGTCATCGCGACGTAGAGCGTCCGCAGCGACTCGCCCGACTCCTCGTCCTTGGCCAGCCGGACCGAGTCCTTCCAGGTCGGGCCCCCGGGGCCGCCGACGTCGAGGAAGCGGCTGCGGCCGGGGTCGGCCTCGTGGCCGCGGGGGATCCGCGGGGTCTCGTGGACGAAGCGGTCGGCCAGCGCGGGCAGGTAGACGACGGGGAACTGCAGCCCCTTGCTGCCGTGGATGGTCATCAGCTGCACGGCGGCGGCGTCGCTGTCCAGCCGGCGGGTGAGCGCCGAGACAGACGTCGGCACGTCCTCCGCCATCTGGGTGCGCAGCCAGTCCAGCAGCGCCGTGAGGCCCAGCTGGTCGTTGCGGCCGGCCTCGTGCAGCAGCTCGGCAAGGTGCACGAGGTCGGTGAGGTCGCGCTCGCCGCCGACCCGCCCGAGCACGCGCGGGGCCAGCCCGCGGACCACGAGCTGCTCCATCACCGCGGCGATCCCCTGCCGGCCGTAGACGGCGGCGAGGTCGCGCGTCAGCCCGGCCAGCTCGTCGTCGACCTCCTCGCCGCCGGCGTCCAGGTCGAGGGCTGAGAACCCGAGCAGGTCGGTGAGGGCGGCGGCCCGGGTGAGCCCGGAGCGGTGCGGGGCGACCATCGCCTCCAGGAGGGCCAGCCAGTCCTGGGCCGCGGGCGTCTGGAGCACCGACATCCCGCCGGCCATCACCGCCGGGACGCCGACGTCGCGCAACGCCTGCTGCGCCAGCCGCAGGTCGCTGCCCTTGTGGGCGAGGACCGCCACGTGGTGCGCCCTGACCGGCTCGCCCTCGAAGGTCGCGCCGGAGCCCAGCAGCGCGGCGACGTCGAGCGCGAGGTCGGGGAAGAGGTGGTCGCGCACGGCGCCGATGCTGTCCGCCCCGCGCAGGTGCTCCCCGGCCAGCACCTGCCGCAGCCGCACGGGTGAGGCGTGCGGCGCCCCCTCGAGCCTGGTGCCCTGCAGCGCCGGCTCGACCGGGTGCACGACGATGTCGTCCTCGCCCAGGGCCGCCCCGCCCAGCAGGTGGCGCAGCGCGGTGACCACTCCGGGGTCCGACCGGAAGTTGCAGGGCAGGGTCTGGCGGTGCTCGGCGGTCGCCGCGGCCGTCAGGTAGGTGACCACGTCGCCGCCGCGGAAGCCGTAGATCGCCTGCTTGGGGTCGCCGATGAGCACCATCGCCCGGCAGTGCCCGGAGAACGCCCGCTCCAGCACCGACCACTGGATCGGGTCGGTGTCCTGGAACTCGTCGACGAGCACGACCTGCCAGCGGCGGCGCATCCGTGCCCGGGCCGGGGAGTCCTCCTCCGCCAGCGCCTCGTCGAGCTGGGTGAGCAGGTCGTTGTAGTGCATGACCTGGAGGCGGCGCTTGCGCACGTCCAGCTCGGCGCGGACCGCCTCGGCGAAACGGGCACGGCGGGCCGGGACGCTCGCGGGATCGTCGACGTCGGCGTCCGTGGGCCGCACCCGGGCGTAGACGTCGTCGACCACGGTGCGCGCGATCTCCAGGGCCTGGGCCCGCCCGAAGGCCGGCGGGCGCGTGCGGAAGGCCCGCAGGTAGAGGTCGTCGACGACCTCGACGAGCAGCTCGTCGAGGTCCTCCACCAGCTGGGCGCCGGCGTCGGTCGCCCCGGCGGCGCCAAGGCTGCGCAGCACCTGCTGGCAGAACTGGTGGACGGTGGCGATCGTGGCCGCGTCGAAGTCGGTGAGGGCCTCGCGCAGCCGCCGGTGGCGCAGGCGCAGCTCCGCAGGGTCGCAGTCGAGCAGCAGGTCGAGGAGCTCGTCGCGCCGGACGTCCGTGACCTCGGTGCCGCCCTGCCGGGCGATCTCGCCGGCGACCGCGCGCTCGGCGAGGAGGAGCTGCTCGCGCACCCGCGCCCTCAGCTCCTGGCTGGCGGCGCGGCTGAAGGTCACCACGAGCATCTCCCGCAGCGGCGTCACCCCCTCGGCCACGAAGCGGGTCACCAGCGCGGCGATCGTCCAGGTCTTGCCGGTGCCGGCGCTCGCCTCGAGGAGCACGGTGCCGGTGGGCAGGTCGCCCTTGATCGAGAAGTCGTCCATCTCAGGGCCTGCCCATCGTCTCGGCGTCCATCAGCGGCGACCAGGCGCGCAACGAGAGCTGGCCGAGCCGGGTCTGCACGCCCTCGGCCCACCGCTCGTCGTCCCCGGGCGTGCCGGCCAGCTCCTCGAGGGAGACCGGCCCGCCCAGCACCCGCAGCCACGAGGGGTCGTCCTGCTCCTTGGGGAACCGGGCCGACGTCCAGCCCTGGAAGGAGGCCTTGGCGCTGGCCGTGCTCTCCCGCTTCGAGCTGCGGAACTGGTCGGCCCACACCCACGACGTCTCCGTCGGCAGGGGGATCACCTCGCTGAGGCCCCGGTCGCGCAGGTCCACGAGCTCGCCCAGGATGCGCGCGGCGTCCTCCGCGGAGGGCGGTGCATAGCTCACGTGCACCGGTCCCGTGTCGTTCCGGCCCCAGGAGTACTTCGCGATGACGTGCGCGTGCGCGCCCCGGCCGGAGCCCGCCAGCGCCAGCGTCCGCAACCAGGCCTCCATCCGGTGCTTGGCCTTCAGGCTGGAGGAGGTCACCCTCAGGGGCTGGTCGACGACGACGTCGCCGACCGTGCCCACGACGTGCCGCCCGTCCGGCAGCGCGACGTCGACGTCGACGCTCGAGCGCTCCAGCGGCTGGCCCCAGCCTCCCTGGTGGGTGGTGCGCCATACCGCCTCGGCCATCGTCTGCACCTCGGTGCACAGGGTGTCCATGACGGTCCTGCCGAGCTCGTCCGGCGGCAGCTCGCCGCGCCACAGCTCGGCGTCCACGGTGGCCGTCGCCTCCGCGCCGGCCAGCACCGAGGTGAGCATCCGCTCGCCGATCTGCCAGCGCTGCAGGCCGTCCAGCTCGATGGGTATGCCGTCGGCGCGCAGCTCGGGCGTCTCGGGCAGCAGCAGTCCCAGCCGGGAGCGGAGGTAGGCGCGGGCGGGGTTGGCGAAGAAGCGCACGAGGTCGTCGAGGGCGACGTCCTCGCGAGGCCACGGACCCAGCGGCTGCGCGGCCAGCGGCACCCGCCCGCCGGCAGCGCGCTCGCGGGCCAGCGCCCCGTCGAGCGCCGCGGGGTCGTGGCTGAACGGCTGGTCCTCGGGAAGCAGGGGCGTGGTCCCGGCGGGAGTGGCGCCCAGGTTGCGCGGGTCGAAGGTCTGCAGCGGGTGCCGGGTGAGGATCCGGTCCACGCCCGGGCCGGAGGCGGTCGCCCGGACCGCGTCGAGCAGCTCGCCGAGCGGCACCGCGGGCGGACGCACCTGGCCGGTGTGCACGTCGAAGCCGGTGTAGGTCACGACCAGCCTCTCGCCGGCCGACATCACGGCGTCCAGCAGCAGCTGGCGGTCCTCGGTCCGCGGGTCGCGCTCGCCGGTCACCGGCCGCCGCGCGAGGACGTCGTCGCCGTCGGGGGTGCTCGACCGCGGGAAGCTCCCGTCGTCCAGCCCGACCAGGCAGACGACGCGGTGCGGCACGGAGCGCATCGGGACCATCGTGCACACGGTGAGCGTGCCGGTGCGGAACCCCGAGCGCGTCGGACGGCCGCCGCCCTGGTCGTGCAGCAGCGCGCGCACGTCGGAGAGCGCGAGCGAGAGCGAGCCGCGCGCGTTGGCCGCGGCGCGGACGCCCTCCAGCTGGCGCTGCAGCTGGGTGAGCTGCCAGGCGTCGGTGAGCGGCACGTCGGCCAGACGCTGCACGCCACGGTCCAGCGCCGTGACCCACTCCTCGACGGTGTCGGCGTCGCGCAGGACCAGCAGCGTGTCGCGCAGCCGGTCCAGCAGCTCGGCCAGCCGGCCCGCCAGCTCGAGGTCGCCGCTGTCGAGGTCGTCGAGCGCGAGGACCTGGCCCAGGTGGGTGGTGTCCTCGCCGTCGACGGCGGCACCGACGAGCAGCCGCTCCACCCCGGCGGCCCAGGTGTTCTGCGCGAGGTTCGCCAGCTGGTAGCGCTCCGCGCGGTGCGTCGCGTCCAGGCCCCACCGCACGGTGGTGGCCTCGGCCCAGTCGGTCAGCCGCTCCAGGTCGTCCTCGTCCAGGCCCCAGCGGCGGCGCACCGCGGGCGCGCGCACCAGGTCGAGCACCTCGTCGGCGGTGGCGCGCGCGCCTGCCAGCTCCACCAGCCGGGAGGCGAGCGCCACCAGCGGGTTGGTATGGAGGGGGGCCCGGTCGGCGAGCCGCACGCGCAACCCGTGGGCCGGGTGCGCGCGGGTGCTGCCGCCGACGATCTCGCCCAGCCCGAAGCCGGCGTGGACCAGGGGCGCGTAGGACTCGATGTCGGGGCACATCACGAGGATGTCGCGCGGCTCAAGGGTGGGGTCGTGCTCGAGCAGGTCGGTGAGCACGTCGCGCAGCACCGCGACCTGGCGCGCCTGGCCGTGGCAGGCGTGCACCTGGATGCTGCGGTCGCTGGCGGGCACGACCCGCCCGCGCCGCTGCGCGTCCGACGGGAGGTGGTCGCCGGAGATGTCGTCCTGGAGCATCCGGAGCAGGCTGGGGGTGGACGTGTCGCCGTCTCCGGCCGTGTCCCTCGTGGCGCCCCTCGTGGCATCCCTCGTGGCGAGGAGCTCGCCCGCGGGCCGGTCGAGCCCGCCGGTCAGCGCGAGCGAACGCTGCAGCTCGCGCGAGTCCCGCCCCAGGCTGGCCAGGAGCGGGTGCTGCACGAGCGTCCCCGACGTGTCCTCGTCGCGAGGCACGGGACCCGTGGCTGTGCCGGCGGCACGGGTGTCCCACGAGGTCGGCGAGGCCTGGGGCAGCCACAGGTGCACGTCGAGGTGCTCGCCCAGGGCGGAGACGACCTCGATCTCGCTGCGGGCGACCCGCGTGTGCCCGAACAGGGAGAGCCGCCCGGGCAGCTCGAGGTCGGCACCCAGGCGCAGCCCCTCCGTGCCGGCCTCGCGCAGCGCCGCGACCACCCGGTCGTGGCGCACGTCCGGCGGCTCGGTCCCCACCTCCTCCAGCACCCGGCGCCACAGCTCCGGCTGCCAGGCGAGGTCGTCGGCGACCTGCCCGCCCAGCCCGTCACCGGCGCCGCCCGCCCGCCAGTCCGCGAGCATCGCGGGCCGCTGGGCGGCGTAGTCGGCGAACAGGCCCGCCAGGCGGCGGGCGACGGCATACCTGCGCCCGCGACGCAGTCCGCCCTCGGTGCCGGTCATGCCGTAGCCGAGGTGGGTGGCGAGGGTGGCGGCCCACGGCTCGCCCAGGCTCGCGTCGACGGCGCGCAGCACGGCCCACGCGAGCCGGTCGGGGTGCCACGGGTCGTCGCGGTCGACCCCGAGGACGAGGGAGACCAGCGAGTGCGGGTTGAGGAAGCGCACGCCGGCGCAGACGCCGTCCCCCAGCGGTCGGCCGGCCGTGTCCTGGCCGGCGCCCAGACGGTGCGAGAGCCGTTGGGCGAGCCAGCGCTCCACACCCTTGGCGGGCACCGCGACGACCTCCTCGGCGAAAGGGTCCTCCAGCGGCGTCGCGAGGAGCTCGGCGAGACCGTCGGCCAGCTGTCCGGTGCTGGCCGCGCGGTGCACGTACAAGGTCACGTCAGCGACCCTAACGGCCGTCGCTGACAGACCGTCCGGGCGCCTCTGTCGGGCCTCGCCGCTAGGCTGCCGGAGCAGGCCCTCGGGAGGGAGGTGCGGAGGTGGTCGACCTCGAACAGCGACGGCAGATCATGCGCACGACCTACGACTACCTGCGCTGGCTGCTCGTCCTGCTGCCGGCGCTCCTCTTCGTGGTCACGGTCGCCACGTCGGTGCAGCAGGGCCGTCTCGAGCCGTCGATCAGCGCCTACTACGGCGGCCCGGTGCGGGACGTCTTCGTCGGGTGCCTCGTCGCGATCGCCGCGCTGCTCGTCGCCTACCAGGGGGTGGGGCTGCTGGAGGACTACACGCTCAACGGTGCCGGGTTCTACGCGGTCTTCGTGGCCTTCGTGCCCAGCAGCTTCGCCGGGATGATGGACGAGCTCGCGCGCGGGCCCGGCCCGGACGGCCTCGGGGTCGCCGACCACGTCTGGTTCCTGCGGATCACCCTGACCTCCGTGCTGGTGCTGTGCGCGCTGCTCTTCGCCCGTGAGATCCGGGTCGGCAACCTGCCCCGGCTCTTCCGCTCCGACACCGGGCGGCGCCTGGCCGACCTGGTCAACCGCGCGTTCGTGGTGCTCACCCTCGGTGTGCTCGTCGCCTACCTCGCGCTCGTCATGCGGCAGCTCTGGCTGGTGCCCGCGGCCGACGTCCGGCTGCCGGGCCTCGTGCTCGGCCCGCTCCGGGCGAGCGTGCACGACCTGGCGGCGATCTTCATGATGTGCTCGCTAGCCGTCGCGGTGCTGACCAACACCTGGCCGTTCTACCGGTTCTCCCACCTGCGCAGCGCGGGGCGGCTGGCCTACCTGGTGATCTTCGTGCTCATGGTCGCCGGACCGTTGGTGGCATGGGGTCTGGCCCGGGTGTTTGCGCCCGGTCACGTGGTGATCCTGCTGGAGTGGTGGGAGATCGCGCTCTTCTCGGTCTTCTGGGCCCTGGAGACGCGGCGGATCATGCGGGTCCGCAGCGACAGCATCGTCCGCGTCCCGGATCAGGGGCCGCTGCGCGAGCCGCTCCGCGACCCTGCCTCGACCGGGGACGACCGCGCACGGGCATGAGCTCGGGGTCGTGGCCGTCACGAGGGTGCGACCGAGGCACGTCCGTGCGCCGCCGGGCTCAGCGCACGCGCGCGACGGTGCCGCCGGTGAGCGCCACCAGCTGCCCGAAGGTCAGCGGGACGACCGTGTCAGGCGTGCCCGCCGCGGCCCAGATCTCCTCGTGCGCCCGCAGGTCCTCGTCGACCAGCGTGCGCAGCCGCCGAGGGTGGCCGGTCGGGGCGACGCCGCCGATCGCCTGACCGGTCGCCGCACGCACCTGGTCGGCGCGGCCTTGGCCACGGAGGCGGCGCCGACGGCGGTCGCCACCACATCGGTGTCGACCCGCGCCGCGCCGCTGGCCATGACCAGCAGCGGCTCGTCGTCGGCCATGAAGACGAGGCTGTTGGCGATGGCCGCGACCTCGCAACCCAGCTGACCTGCCGCCAGCGCTGCGGTCCGGGCGTGCTCCTCGAGCACGACGATCCGGCTCTCGATCCCCGCCGCGCGCAGGGCGTCCTGGACCTCGACGTTCCTGGGGTGCATGCCCCGGAGTATGCCGCACGGGTCCGGCGACGTCCGGCTCACCGGGCGCGGCGTGACGGGCAGACGGACCACACCTGGCCGGGGGTGCGGGAGGCTGCAGCGGGCCGCCTACACTGCCCGGATGGTGCCAGAGCGAGTCTGCGACCGACCACGTGGTGTCCGTCGAACCGTCCGGACCTTCCTGACACTGACGATGTCCGCGCTGATCATCCTGGGCGCCCTGCCCGGCACCGCCCTCACCGGGGATGAGGACGACCTCGGCGCCCGTGCTCTGCACGAGGACAGCTGGAGCACGCCGGTCCTCGGGCCAGACGACCTGACCCGCCACGGCCCCGTGCACCCCGCTTCGCCCCCGGCCGACGCCGTCCTGGGCGAGCAACCCTCCTACTACGACGACGGCTGCCACGTCGGGACCCGCGGCACCGACGTCCTGCCCGGTTGCCTCTACGGCGACCCCTCGAGCAGCGTCGAGGTCGCGATGGTGGGCGACTCGCACATCGGCCGGCTCTTCCCGGCCCTGGAGGAGATTGCGGCCCGCGAGCAGTGGGCGCTGCGGACCTACACCAAGAGCGCCTGCGCGTTCGTCGACGAGCCGCGCGGCACCGCGTACCAGGCCTGCGACGACTACAACGCCGCCTTGCGCGCGCACCTCGCGAACGATCCCCCCGACATCGTCCTCACGCTGGCCAAGCGGCAGAAGGTCGCCGACGGCTACGTGCGGACCTGGTCCTGGCTGCAGTCGATCGGCGTCGAGCACGTGGTGGCGCTGTGGGACTCGCCCCAGCCCGCCGGCCTGGTGCCGGCCGAGTGCGTCGCCGACGCGATCTCCAGCGGTACCGACCTGACCACGTGCGCGATGGAGCTGCCAGACGCGGACAGCGGCAACCCGTCGATGCGGACGGCCGCCGAGCAGGTGCCGGCGGCCCGCTTCCTCGACCTGCGAGACTGGGTGTGCCCGCAGTCGCGGCTCAGCCCGAGATGTCCGGCCGTGCTGGGACGTGCGCAGGTCTACGCGCTGGGGTCGCATCTGGCGACAGTCTTCGGGGACACCCTCGCCGACCCGATACACCAGCGGCTGCACGAGATGGGCGTAGCGACCTACCGCCCCTCCGTCGACCGCGTGGGTGGTGCCGACCGTTACGAGTCTGCTGCGTTGCTGTCCCGCGACGTGCGACCGGGAGGCCGGGTGTTCGTGGCCAGCGGGAGCGACTACCCCGATGCGCTGGCCGCCGCGGCTAGGGCGGGAGACGGTGGGGCGGTGCTGCTCACCCGTCGCGCCTCGTTGCCCGCAGCGACGCGGACGGCCCTGGTGCGGCTGCAGCCCTCGCAGATCCTCGTCGTGGGAGGCGCTTCGGCGGTCGACCGCTCGGTGCTGACCGACCTGCAAGCCCTCGGCGGCGAGGTGCGCCGGGTCGCCGGGGACGACCGCTACGACACGGCCGCCGCGGTGGCCGGGCTCGCGCCGGCCCAGCACGGCGGGACCGTCTACGTGTCCAGCGGCGCGGGATTTGCCGACGCCCTCGCGGCAGCCGCCCAGGCCGGGCGGGTGGACAGCCCGATCCTCCTGGTGCGTCCCGGCTCCGTCCCTGAGGCCACGGCACGGGCGCTCGACCAGCTGACCCCCCGCCAGGTGGTGGTCGTGGGCGGCGTCGCGGCCGTGGGGGACGAGGTGCTCGACCGGGTGCACGCCCTCACAGGCGCCAGGACGACCCGCGTGGGCGGGGCAGACCGCTACGCCACGGCGGCGCTCCTGGCCGGGGGCACGGCAGCACGGAGCGAGCTGTACGTGACCTCCGGGACCGTCTTCGCCGACGCCCTGGCCGCCGCGCCGGCCGCCGCGGCCGTCGACGGAGCGGTCCTTCTCGTGCGCCCGGGCAGCGTGCCCGCCCCGACCAGCGATGCCGTCCGGGACCTCGACCCGGCACGGATCGTGCTGGTCGGCGGTCCGGCCGCGGTGACCGACACGGTGCAGCGCACGCTCATCCGCCTCGTGCGCTGACGCCCCGCCCGCGCATCGACGATCCGCGACATCCGCCGAAGAACGGGGGTGCCCCCTGCGGGCGACGCCTCAGAGGTCGGCCAGCAGTGCCGCCGGCTGCTCCACGCGGTCGGCCACCTGCCGCAGGAACCCGCCCGCGGTCCCGCCGTCGCACACCCGGTGGTCGAAGCTGAGGCTCAGCTGCGTCACCCTGCGCACTCTGAGCTTGCCCTTGTGCACCCACGGCTTGTCCACGATCCGTCCGACGCCGAGCATCGCGGCCTCGGGGTGGTTGATGATCGGCGTCGAGCCGTCCACCCCGAACACGCCGTAGTTGTTGAGCGTGAACGTCCCGCCGCTCAGCTCGGCGGGCGTCAGCTTGCCGTCGCGGGCCTTCTCGGTCAGCGCGCGCAGCGCGCCGGCCAGCTCGGCCGTCGTCATCGACCCGGCATCCTTGACGACCGGCACGACGAGACCTCGCGGGCTCTGCGCGGCGAAGCCGAGGTGGATCCGGCCGTGCTGCACGATCTCGCCGGCCTCCAGGTCGACCGAGGAGTTCAGCGCCGGGTATGCGGTGAGCCCGCTGACCACGATCCGCGCCAGCAGCGCGAGCACGCCGATGCCGGCCTCGGGGCGGGACGCCCTGAGCGCGTCCTTGGTCTTCATCAGCCGGGTCGCGTCGACGTCGACCCAGGTCGTCGCGTCGGGGATCTCGCGGCGGGCGGTCGTCAGCCGCTCGACCATGATCCGCTGCACGCCCTGGATCGGTATGCGGATCTCCTCCCCGAGGGGGGAGGGAGCGGTGGCCGGGGCGGTCTGCGCGGAGCGTCGGAAGGCCTCCAGGTCGGCCCGCCGGATCACGCCGGTGGGACCGGGCCGGACCGAGGCGAGGTCCACCCCCCACTCCGCCGCCAACCTGCGGACCAGCGGCGAGATGACCCGGACCGCCTGCGTCGGCTCCTCCTCAGGCACGCGGGGCTGCGCCTCCACCGGCGTCTCCGTGGACGGCGTGCCGGCGCCGCGGCGCCGCCCGGTGCGACGACGGGCCGGACCCTCCCCGGCTCCGTAGCCGATGAGCGGACGTTCGGGTGCGTCGTCCTCAGCCGACCCCTCGGGGGTGCGGGCGCCGGCGCGCTCCTCGGTGCGGTACTGCTCGCCCGCACGGTCGCCCTCGTCGGCGGCGTTCGCCGGGCCGGCGGCGTCCGGGCTCGTGCCGTCGGAGATGGTGATGAGGGGGGCGCCGACGGCGAGCACCGTCCCGGGCTCGGCGTGCAGCTGGGCGACTGTGCCGGCATACGGGCAGGGCACCTCGACGGCAGCCTTGGCGGTCTCGACGGTGACGACCTCCTGGTCGACCCCGACCTCGTCCCCGACGCGCACCTGCCACTGCACCACCTCGGCCTCGGTGAGGCCTTCGCCGAGGTCAGGAAGCCGGAAGACCTTGGCCGGCGCGCTCACGCGTGCACCGCCTGCGTCCCGGCCGCCTCGTGCGTCAGGTCCGGCTCGTCGTCCCACTGCAGGCGCGCGATCGTGTCCAGGATCCGGTCCACGCCGGGCAGGTAGGTGTGCTCCAGGATCGGGGGCGGGTAGGGCATGTCCAGCCCGCTGACCCGCAGCACCGGCGCGGCGAGGGAGTGGAAGCAGCGCTCGGAGACGCGGGCGGCGACCTCGGCGCCCATCCCGGCGAAACCCTGCGCCTCGGCGAGCACCACGGCCCGACCGGTCTTGCGCACGGAGGCGGCGACGGTCTCGTCGTCGAAGGGGACCAGGGTGCGCAGGTCGACCACCTCGACGTCCCAGTCCTCTTCGGCCGCGGCGATCTCGGCGGCTCTGAGGGCGTTGGGCACCTGCGGGCCGTAGGTGATGAGCGTGACGTCCGACCCCACGCGGCGCACCGCCGCCCGCCCGAACGGCTCGGTCCGGGTCGGCAGCTCCAGCTCGGCCTTGGACCAGTAGAGCGACTTCGGCTCGAGGAAGACGACCGGGTCGTCGGAGGCGATCGCCTCGCGCAGCAGGCTGTAGGCGTCGGCCGGGGTCGAGGGGCTCACCACGTGCAGGCCCGGGGTGTGGACGTAGTAGCCCTCCGAGCTGTCGCAGTGGTGCTCCACCCCGCCGATGCCACCGGCGTAGGGGTAGCGCAGCACCATCGGCAGCGTCAGCTGGCCCCGCGTGCGGTTGCGCATCTTGGCCACGTGCGAGACGACCTGCTCGAAGGCCGGGTAGCCGAACGCGTCGAACTGCATCTCGATGACCGGCCGGAAGCCCTGCATGCACAGCCCGATCGCGAAGCCGGTGATCCCGGCCTCGGCCAGCGGGGTGTCGAAGCAGCGCTCCTCGCCGAAGTCCCTGGTCAGCCCGTCGGTGATCCGGAAGACCCCGCCCAGCGCGCCGACGTCCTCGCCGAAGACGAGGACGGACTCGTCCTGCGTCAGCGAGTCGCGCAGGGCGGTGTTGAGGGCCTGGGCGTAGGTGGTGGGCCGGCTCATCGGGTGGCCTCCTCGGTCTCGGGCACGGGGTGGGCGGCGTGCGCCGACCCGGCGATCTCGGCGCGGACCATCTCGGCCTGCTCGCGCAGCTGGGGAGTGGGCTCGGCATACACGTGCTCGAAGAGCGCCATCGGGTCGACCTTCGGCTCGGCGTGCATCCGGGTGCGCACGTCGGCGGCGAACGCCTCGGCCTGCTCGCGGACCTCCTCGATCCGCGCCTCGTCCAGCGCGCCGCGCGCGACGAGGTAGGCCTGCAGACGCACGACGGGGTCCTGGCCGGTCCAGTCGTCCACCTCCTCGGAGGTGCGGTAGCGGGTCGCGTCGTCGGCGTTGGTGTGCGCCTCCATCCGGTAGGTGTGCGCCTCGACGAGCACCGGGCCGTGGCCGGCGCGGGCGTGCGCGTAGGCCGAGCGCATGACCGAGAGCATCGCGGCCGGGTCGTTGCCGTCGACCTGCTCGCTGCGCACGCCGTAGCCGACCCCCTTGTAGGCCAGCGCCGGCGCCTTCGACTGCTTGGCCAGCGGGACCGAGATCGCGTACTTGTTGTTCTGCACGAGGACGACCAGGGGGGCGTCGAAGACCGCGGCGAAGTTGAGGCCCTCGTGAAAGTCGCCCTCGGACGTCGCGCCGTCGCCGATGAAGCCGAGCGCGACCCCCCCGGTGCCACGGCGCCGCATGCCGTCGGCCGCGCCGGCGGCGTGCACGATCTGGGTCGACAGCGGTGTGCACTGCGGGGCCGTCCTCGTGGCCACCGGGTCGTAGCCGCAGTGCCAGTCCCCGCGCAGCAGCGTCAGCGCCTCCACCGGGTCGATCCCGCGGGTGACCAGGGCCATCGAGTCGCGGTAGGTCGGGAAGAGCCAGTCCTGCTCCCCCAGCGCGAGCACCGGCGCGACCTGGCAGGCGTCCTGACCGCGCGAGCTCGGGTAGACCGCCAGCCGCCCCTGCTTGGTCAGCGCGGTCGCCTGGGTGTCGAACCGGCGGCCGATCACCATCCCCCGCCACACCGCGAGGAGGTCCTCCTCGGCGGGTATGGAGTAGCCGCGCGCCTCCAGGGTCGCGGCGGTCCCCGGGTCGTGCTCCGTGGTGCTGCCGTCGGGGTCCAGGAAACGGACCGGCTGCGGGCACGGCAGCAGGCTGGTGATGTCGCTCATCGTCGAGTCCTTCGCAACGCTGGGGCAGACGTTCGTCCCCTCTATCGTCCCGCAGGCTAGACGGGACAGCAGGTGCGCACGTATCGGTCGAGACGTCTGGCACGATAAGGCCATGGATGAGCGCAGTTCGTCCACCTCCGACCGGCGCACCTCGCCGGTGGCGAGACAGGTGGCGCACCTCGACGACACGGACCGGGCGATGATCGACGCGCTGCGTGCCGACGGGCGGCTGTCGGTGCGGGCCCTGGCCGACCAGGTGCACATCTCCCGGGCCAACGCCTACGCCCGCCTGGAGCGGCTCCGGCGCGAGGGCGTGATCACCGGCTTCACCGCGACCGTCGACCCGGACCGGATGGGCCTGGGGACCGCGGCCTTCGTCTCGGTGAGCATCGAGCAGGACAGCTGGCGGCGGGTGACCAGGGCCCTCTCCGAGCTGCCCGGCGTCGAGCGCATCTCCCTGGTCGGCGCGGAGTTCGACATCCTCGTGCAGGTCCGCGCGCACGACAACCACGAGCTGCGCGACGTCGTCCTGGGCCAGATCCAGTCGGTGCCCGGCGTCCGTGGGACGCGGACCTGGCTGATCTTCGACGAGGTGGACGTCCGTGCAGGAGCCTGACCGGTGAACACCCCCTACCCCCTCCGCCCGGGCGGTAGTGCGCCTCCTTGAGCGGAGTGGAGGCGGACCGCGCCCCCGAGCAGCCTCACTTCACGCGCGGCAGCGTCTGGTCGTGGTGCAGCACGCCGGAGAACAGGTCGCCCTTCTCGGCCAGCCGGTCCAGCACCGTGCGCACCGTCCACCGGTCGGGCCGCAGGTGCGGGTCGTCCAGCTCCTCCCACGTGATCGGCGTCGACACCGGTGCGCCGGGCGACGGGCGTGGTGAGTACGGCGCCACGAGCGTCTTGTTGACCGCGTTCTGCGTGTAGTCCAGCCGCGCGAGACCACCGCGCTCCTTCACCGACCACTTCCAGCTGACCAGCTCGGGCACGACCGCCCCGATCGAGCGCGACACCTTCTCGGCCCACCTCCGCGTCTCCTCGAAGGTCGGCCCCCGACGGATCGGCACCCAGACCTGGAGGCCGCGCCGCCCGGTCACCTTGGGACAGGCCCGCACCCCCAGGTGCTCGAAGGCGGTCCGGTGCAGCTGGGCCAGCTCCAGCGTCTCGTCCCACGTCGTCCGCTCGCCGGGGTCGATGTCGAACATCACGTAGGACGGCCGGTCCGGCGCCTCGGTCGGCGAGGTCCACGGGTGCCACTCCAGGGCCCCGAAGTTCGCCGCCCACACCAGGGCCGCCGGCTCGTCGACCACCAGGTAGGTCTGCGTCTCCCCGGGGTCGGCCGCGGGGTTGTCCCAGCGCGGCAGCCACTCCGGCGCGTGCTCGGGCACCTCCTTGTGCCAGAAGCCCTTCCTCTCCGCGCCGTTCGGGTAGCGGTGCAGGTTGAGCGCCCGTCCGGCCAGGTACGGCAGCGAGACCGGGGCGACGAGCGCGGCATACCTGACGAGCTCGCGCTTGGTGACCGGCTCCTCGCCCTGGCGGCCGGGGAAGAGGACCTTGTCGAGGTTCGTGAGCCTCAGCGCACGGCCGAAGACCTCCCACGTGCCGGAGGCGCCCAGCTCCTCCAGGGCGCGCAGCTCCTCCTCGGTCGCAGGCGGTGGGACCGGGGCCCGCAGCGGCTCCGCGGCCTCCCCGACCGGCCGGTCGGAGTGCCACAGCGCGTCGGGGTCGGCAGCGACCTCCTCGTTGGTGCGGCCGCTGAGCACCGAGCGCGGGTGGTCCTCGGCGTCCCAGCCCTCGACCGCGTGCTCGTCGTGCTTGTGGAAGAGCAACCACTGCTCCTTCCTCCCTTCCTGCCGGGCGGTGCGCACGAGCATGAACTCGCCGCGCAGCTTCTCCCCGTGCAGGCGCACGTGGAGGGTCCCCGCGCGGATCGCCGCGGCGGCGTCCTCGTCGTGGGAGTCCCAGGTGCCGGTGTCCCAGACGATGACGTCCCCGCCGCCGTACTCGCCCGCCGGGATGACCCCCTCGAAGTGGAGGTACTCCATCGGGTGGTCCTCGACGTGGATCGCGAGCCGTCTGGTCTCCGGGTCCAGCGAGGGTCCCTTGGGCACCGCCCAGCTGGCCAGGACACCGTCGACCTCGAGCCGGAAGTCGTAGTGCCGCGCCGTCGCCCGGTGCCGTTGCACGACGAAGACCCGCTCGCCGTCCTGACGTGCAGCCTCCAGCAGCGCGCCGCCGCTCGGCTCGGGGGTGCGCCCGAAGTCGCGCATCAGCCGGTAGGTCTCCAGCGGCGCCGCGTTCTCCCGCCCGCCGTCCCTCGAGGTATGCCGCCCGCCCGCCATTCCCTCACGGTGCCACGGGTGCTTCCCCGGCGCGCGACCGAGGGCCGCCGGCCCGGCGCGCGGTCCTGGCGTGGTGATGATTCACCCCACCAGGGCCTCGGCCGCCCTCTCGAGGTATGCGCGTCGGCCGTGCACATCATCCTAGGTTCGGCGCCTGTCCGAAGCCGGGTGAATCTGCCGGGAGGCACGGCACCGTCGGCGCGGCGTCCGGACCGGAGCGGGCGAGCAGCTGGTTCAGCCGACCCAGACCTGCTCGGGAGCGGGGTGGGAGAGGAAGTGCGTCATCGCCTGCGTGGCGGCGTAGGCCCCGGCCTGGCCGAAGACCACGACGTCACCGGGCCGCAGGTCGGCGGGCAGGTCGCCCGTCCCGAGCCGGTCGAGCGAGGTGCACAGGGGGCCGGCCAGCGTCGTGCGCACCAGCGCACCGCCGGCGGCCCCGGACCCCGCGCTGCCGATCACCCCGACCCCCGGCCGCAGCGCCAGCGTCGGGAACGGCTGCCCGGTCATCAGCGGACGCAGCAGGTGGTTGATCCCGCCCTCGAGCATGACGAACCGCTCGCCGCGGGAGTCCTTGGTCCGCACGACGCGCGCGCAGTAGACGCCCGTCGGCGCCGACAGCCAGCGCCCCGGCTCGAGCAGCAGCTCGCCGGTGAACCAGGCGTTCTCCTCCAGCACCCGGCCCAGGCCCGCACCGAGGGTGCGGACGTCGAGACTGGGCTGGGTGACGTCGTAGCGGACGCCCAGTCCGCCGCCCAGGTCGACGAGGTCGAGCTCGCGACCGAGCACGGCCTGGACGTGCCGCGCGATCCGCAGGGCGGTGCGGTGGTTGGCCAGCAGCCGGCCGGCGTCCAGCTCGTTGCTCGCCGCGAAGACCTGCACCCCGCTGATCCGCACGCGCTCGTAGCGCGCCGCCTCCGTCAGGAACTCCTCGACCACCTCCTCGTCCACCCCGAACGCGCTCGGCCCGCCACCACCGATGATGGTCGCGACCTCCGACACACCCTGCGCCGGGTTGACCCGCACGCTCACCGGCAGCGGCTCGGCGCCCTCGTGCAGGGTGTGCAGCCGTGCCACGTCCTCGATGCCGTCCACCTGGACCCGGGCGCCGGCGAAGAGCGCCGCCTGCAGGTCGCGCTCGGACTTGGCGGGCCCGGCGAACACCATCCCCGCACCGGTGCCGCCGGCCGCCAGCACCGTCGAGACCTCACCGGCCGAGGCGCAGTCGAACCACGCGCCCTCCGCGGAGAACGTCTCGAGCAGCGGCAGCCCGGGGTTGGACTTCACCGCGTAGGCCAGCCGCACCCGCTGCGGCAGGGCTGCCCGCAGCCGGCGGAAGCGCTCGCGCGCCGCGCCCAGGTCGTAGGCGAAGAAGGGGGAGGCCTGCCCGGACACGAGGTCCAGCAGCGACTCCTCCCCGAACGCGAACAGGTCGATCGTCGACGGTGCCAGGATCATGCCTCCCACCAGGGCGCGAGCCGCGCCAGTCCTTCCTCCAGCTCGGGCAGCGGGCCGCCCAGGCTGACCCGGAGGTGCCCGCGACCGCGCGCCCCGAACGCGGTCCCGGGCACCGTCGTGACGAGCCCTTCGTCGCGCACGCGCAGCGCGAAGGTCTCCGTGTCCTGCGCCGCCACGCCCTCCGGCAGCGGCAGCCACAGGTAGAAGCCGGCCCGCGCCCGCCCGCCCGCGGCGTCCAGCAGCCGGGGCGCGACCCGCGCCAGGGTCTCCCAGCGGCGCCGCACCTGCTCGCGCGCGTCGGGGAGCACCTGCTCGCGGGCGCGCAGCAGCGCCAGCGCGGCGTCCTGGGAGGGGCGCGCGGCCGCCGTCGTCATCGCGTTGTGCACCACGCGCGCCGGCGCGAGCAGCCGGTCCGGGCCCACCGCCCAGCCGACGCGCAGCCCCGGCGCCCCGAAGGCCTTGCTCACCGAGCCCAGCACCAGGCCGGCACCCAGGCCGGCGGCCCCGTGCAGCCCCGCCGGTGGCCGGACGAGCCACAGCTCCCGGTAGACCTCGTCGCTGACCAGCACCGCGCCCGCCCGGGCGCACGCCGCGGCGACCGCGCGCAGGGCGGCGGGGGACGCCATACCTCCGGTCGGGTTGGCGGGGTGGTTGAGGACCACCATCGAGGTATGCGGTGCGCCCGCCAGCGCGTCCACCAACGCCTCCGCGTCGAGGTCGCCGTGGTCGCCGAGCCGGTAGGGCACCGGGTCGGCGCCGCAGAGCCGGGCGAGCGAGGCGTAGGAGACGAAGCCGGGGTCGGGGACCAGGACCCTCGACCCGGGGGCGGCCCAGGTCTGGAAGAGCGCGAAGAGAGCGGCCTGGCTGCCGGCGGTGAGCATGACCTCCGACGTCGCGGCGCCGTGCACCGCAGCAACCTGCGCGACCAGCTCCGGCGAGCCGCCGTTGGGGCCGTACGGCAGGGGGCCGACCTGCGTGGAGAGGGTGGCGAGCGCCTCGCGGGCCTCCGCGGGCACCGGCCAGCCGGGCTCGCCCAGGGCCAGGCTGACGGTGCCCTCGGGAGCGCCGAGCGCCATCCGTCGGATGGGCGAGAGGGTCATGCCTCCCGCCCTCGTCACCGTGCTCACCGGAGCGCGTCCTCGAGGACCGTGGCGGCGTCGGTCGACGCGTCGCGGTACTTGACGACCACCGGTGCGTAGAGCGAGAGACCCAGCACGTCGGCGTAGTCGCCGCGCGCCGGACGCGAGCCCGGCACGACGACGGCGCCCTCGGGCACCTCGCCGCGGTGCTCGCGCTGCTCGACCAGGTCGTAGACCGTGGTGCCGGAGGTCAGCACGACGCCCGGCGCCAGCACGGCGCCGCGGCGCACGACCGCGCCCTCGTAGAGGCCGCACTGCGCGCCGACGAAGACGTCGTCCTCGACGACGACCGGGGTGGCGCCGACCGGCTCGAGCACACCGCCGAGCTGCACCGCGGTCGAGAGGTGGACGCGCTCGCCGACCTGCGCGCAGGAGCCGACGAGCACGTGGCTGTCGACCATCGACCCCGGGCCGACGTGAGCGCCGACGTTGACGTAGCTCGGCGGCATCACGACCACGCCGGCCGCCAGGTGGGCGCCGCGACGGACCGACGTGCCGCCCGGGACGAGGCGGACGCCGTCGCCCAGGCCGATCCGCCGGGCGGGCACGAGGGAGCGGTCGACCGCACCGCCGGGCCAGTCCAGCTCGACGGTCTCGCCGTGCCGGAACGCGGCGAGGATGCCCCGCTTGACCCACGCGTGAGCCTGCCAGGTGCCCTCCTCGTCGCGGGTGGCGGCGCGGACGCTGCCGTCCTCGAGGGCGCGGAGCAGCTCCTCGACGCGCGCGAGCAGCTCGGCACGGTCGGTGCCGGCGCTCGGGCCGGTGCTGCCCGCCGGTCCGTCCTCGGCGAAGAAGCGGGCGAGCGCGCCGTGCCGGCCGTCGCTCGGGGTCCCGGTCGAGCTGTCGGTCATCGTGCCCGGCGTCCCTGCCGCGCTCACGACGCGGCCCCCACGAGGCGCCCGGCGATCCGGGCGGTGCGGCGGTGGGCCTGCAGCCCGGCGAGGGCCCGCTGGACGCGGGTCCAGGTGGCCGGCTCGGCCGGGACGAGCGGCAGCCGCACGGACGCGGTGCCCAGGCCGAGGCAGGCCAGGCCGGCCTTCACCGGCACCGGGTTGGTCTCGACGAACATCGCCTCCATCAGCGGCGCGAGCAGCGCGGCCCGCTCCCGCGCGGTGCACAGGTCATCGGCCAGGGCGGCGTGCACGAGCTCGGCGGTCTCGACCGGCGCGAGGTTGGCGGCGACGGAGACCAGGCCCCGCGCCCCGACCGCGATCGCGGGCAGCGCCAGGTCGTCGTCGCCGGCCAGGACCGACCTCCCGGCGGGAGCCTCCTGGCACAGGCGGGTCATCTGCCGCAGGTCGCCGGAGGACTCCTTGAGCGCGACGACCTGCTCGATCTGCCACAGGGCGCGCATCGCCTCGGGCGTCAGGTTCGAGCCGGTGCGGCCCGGGACGTTGTAGGCGACGATCGGCGTGCCCGGCACGGCCTGCGCGACCGCCCGGAAGTGCGCGACGACCCCGGCGACCTGCGGCTTGTTGTAGTAGGGCGTCACGACGAGCAGCCCGTCGGCGCCGGCGGCGACCGCCTGCGCGGCGAGGTCGCAGGCCCGCCCGGTCTCGTTGTGGCCGGTGCCGACCACGACACGGACCCGCGGGTCGTGGGCACGCGCCGCCTGCACCGCCTGGCGCACGAGCGCGTGCCGCTCCACGTCGTCGACGGTGGCGGCCTCGCCGGTGGAGCCGAGGACGACCAGGTGGTCGACGCCGTGCCTCTCGGCCAGCACGTGCTCCACGAGCCGTCCGAACGCGGCATGGTCCACCAGCGGCTTTCGCCCGTCCCCGTCCGCGCCGGCACCGGTCAGGAAGGGCGTCGCCAGGGCGACGCTCAGGCCGGTGAAGGGGGATCCGCCGGTAGTGTGCGGGGCCGCGGTGGTGGACATGTCGGGCTCTCTTCTTCTCGGTGGCGCTCAGGCGGGTGCCGGGGCGCCGATGGGTGCGCCGTGCTCGCAGGAGGAGGCGAGCAGGGCGTGCAGGTGGTCCTCGGCGAGGTCGTCGAGGGTGTGGACGCCCGGGCGGGGGCGCCGGAGCAGCCAGCGCGCGGCGGTGAGCGCGCCGGCGGCGAACAGGTCACGTCCGTGCGCGCTGTGGCGCAGCGTGATGGTCTCCAGCTGCGAGGCGGCCACGACCTCGTGGTCGCCGACGACCGAGCCGACCCGCAGGCTGGTGGTCTGCACCGAGCCGACGGGACGGCCGGCGCCCTCGGCCAGCGCCTCGCGCAGCGTCAGCGCGGTGCCGCTGGGGGCATCGACCTTGTGCCGGTGGTGGGTGTCGGTGACCGCGAGGTCGACCGGGACGGGGGAGCGCGCGGCATACCCGCCGAGGACGAGGGCCAGCCGCCGCACCAGGGCGACGCCGACGGAGAAGTTGGGCGCGACCAGCACCTGCGCCTCGGGGGCGAGGTCGTCCAGGAGCGTGAGGTCCCAGCCGGTCGTGCCGACCACGACCGGGGTGCCGGTCCGCTGCGCCCACGCCAGGTGCCCCGGGACGGCGGCCGCCGCGCTGACGTCGATCGCGACGTCCACCCGCGCGTCCGGGACCGGCCCGCGACCGACCGACCAGCGGACCTCGAGGTCATCCTGGGCGGCCGCGGCGTGGCGGATCGCCGAGCCGAGGCGCCCGGTCCCGAGGAGGCCGATCAGGGTGGTCATGCGCTCCAGTATGGGGTGCTACGAGCGCTCTCTTTGACGGCATCACCGCAGGTCAGAAAGGGTTTACGGTGGGAGCGGGCCTCCGCCGGACGATCTCCTGCCAGCGAGCGTCGAAGCGCTGCGCGGGGCGGCCAGACCGGCGAAAAGTCGGTACGCCCCGTCCAGGCTCGTCTGCCCTGCGGGTGGTGCCCGGACGGGGTCCGGCCGCCCGGCTCAGGGCCGGACCAGCCCCGAGCGGTAGGCCAGCGCGACCAGCTGGGCCCGGTCGTGGGAGCCGGTCTTCATCAGCAGCCGTGAGATGTGCGTCTTGACCGTCGACTCCGAGACGAACAGCCGCGCGGCCAGCTCGCTGTTGGTCGGGGCGGTGCCCATGTGGCGCAGCACCTCGATCTCGCGGGGGGAGAGGTTCTCCAGGGTGGGCCGGCCGGAGGCGTCGACCGGGGCGCTCGCGCGCAGGGTGTCCACCACCTTGGGCGCGACGCTGGCGTCGATCCAGGCACCGCCCGCGCCGACCGCCCGGATCGCCTCGGCCAGCACGGCCGGCGCCGCGTGCTTGAGCATGTAGCCCGACGCCCCCGCCCGCAGCGCCCCGTAGAGCGCCTCGTCGTGGTCGAAGGTGGTGATGACCAGCACCGCGGTGACGGCGTCGGGATCGTCCCGGTCGGCGGTGATCCGTCGGGTCGCCTCGATCCCGTCGATGCCGGGCATCCGCACGTCCATGACCACGACGTCGGGCCGGTCGCGCTGGACCATCGCGACGGCCTGCACGCCGTCCTCGGCCAGGCCGACCAGCGTGATGTCCGGCTCGGCGGAGAGCATCATCGCCAGGCCGTCGCGCACCTCCCGCTGGTCGTCGGCGACCACCACCCGCAGCATCATCCGCCCCCGCCGACCCGCGCGCCGTACGGGACCGGAGTGAGCGGGAGGACCGCGGTGGTCACGAACTCCTCGCCGACGATCCCGGACTCGAAGGTGCCGCCCATGAGCTCGACGCGCTCGCGCAGGCCGAGCAGGCCCGTGCCCGAGCTGTGCACGGTCTGCAGGGTGCCCTCGTGCCCGTCGCGGGTGCGCACCTGCAGCTGCAGCCGGTCGGGCAGCCAGGTGTGGAAGACCTCGACGACGCCGCCGCGGCCGGAGTGCTTCATCGCGTTGGCCAGCGCCTCCTGCACGACCCGGTAGGCCGCGAGCCCCACCGACGGGTCGAGCCGGACGACGTCCCCGGAGCTGCGCAGCTCGACGACGAGCCCGCTCTGCCGGGTCAGCTCGGCGAGCCGCTCGACGTCGGCCAGGCCGGGATGGGAGCTGGTCACGTCGCTTCGGTCCGGCTCCGCGTCGTCGCCGCGCAGCGCGCCGAGCAGCCGGTGCAGCTCGCGCATGCTCTGCGACCCGGTGTTCTCGATCGTGGACAGGGCCCGCTCGACGGTCTCCAGGCGGGGATCGTCCGGGGCGTCCAGCCGCGCCCCGTGGGTGATCGCCTTGGCGCCGGCGGCCTGCATCATCATGGCGCTCACCGAGTGGGCCAGTATGTCGTGCAGCTCGCGGGCGATCCGCCGCCGCTCCTGCAGGGCAGCCTCCTCGCCGTGCTCCTCGAGCCGGTCGCGCAGCCCCGCCGCGGTGACCCGCGCGAGGTGCTCGCGCCGGCCGAAGAGCCAGACCGCCCAGGTGACCGTCCCCACCAGGGCGATCGGGAAGAGGGTGCCGAGGTCGAGGCGGCCCATGCTGATCACGCTGGTGGTGAGGGTGGCGGCCAGGGCCAGCGCGAGGGCGACGCGCGCGGTCCGGCGGGTCGCCGCCAGGCTGGCCGCGGTGAAGGTGCACACGAGCGCTCCGGTGAGCGGCTGGGACCACTCGTGGGTGAAGGTCAGCAGGACCGAGAGCGCCCCGGTGTAGGCCAGCACCGCCAGGGGGAGGCGCCGGCGGAGGAGGAGGACGGCATACGCGAGAGCCATCAGGGCGACGAAGGTGCCCACCGAGGTGTGCCACACCCCGAACGCGGTGAAGTGGTGACCGTGCTCGAGGTCGGCCGCGGGCGGGACGGTCATCAGCGCGTCGAGCAGCAGCGCACCGAGGGTGAACAGCACGAAGGTCGCCCGGCGCAGCAGGGAGCGGCCCGGGACGGGATCGGCGTCGAGGGGTGCCGTGCGTGCCGTCATCGTCGTCGGTGCTCCTTCCCTGCCTGGCCCCGGTGGGTCATTGATAGCAGAGCGGCGGGTCGGCGCGGGTGCCGTCAGGGGTGCTCGTCCCTGTCGCCCCCTGCAGCGACAGGGACGAGCGTGCGGTGCAGTAGACGTGGTGGTACCCCTGCCGACCACGCACGTCGCGGCCCGGACGTGCGTGACGAGCATGCCTCGTCCGTGAGGACCCGGTCTGCTTCCGTCACCGTCCCGCACGTCCGTCACGGGCCTGGCTGCGGTGCACCACCATTGTGGTGGCGCGGAATGGTGGTGCACGTCATCCTGTGGACTGATTTGTTGCACGGATCCACGGGTGTCGACGGTCCTTCGCGGTGCCATGCGTGTGGCAGGCTTGGCCCACCGTCCCGCCGGTCGGCGGCGGACCCGGTGCGAGGAGGAGTCGATGGAGCGGGTGCAGGTCGAGCTCGACACCGAGGGCGTGGGTCGCGGGACGGTCATCCGCTACGGGCACTGGGGCCGCCCGCTGGTGGTCTTCCCCTCGGAGGCCGGGCGGGCCTGGGACTTTGAGAACAACGGCATGGTCGACGCGGTCGCCGACCTCGTCGAGGGCGGCCGGCTCAAGGTCTACGCGGTGGACTCCTTCGACCACCTCACCTGGTCGCAGAACTCACTGCCGACAGAGGAGCGGGCCCGTCGGCACGGCGTCTACGAGCGGTGGGTGATCGACACGGTCATGCCTCTGGTCGACCGGGACTCGCCCGGGCACGCCGGCGCCATCACCACCGGTGCCAGCATGGGCGCCTACCACGCCGTGAACCTCGGGCTGAAGCGCCCCGACCTCTTCCCGGTCGCGATCGGGCTGTCCGGCAGCTACGACCCGACGGCCTGGCACGGATGGGGCGACATCGGGCAGGCCACCTACTTCGCCAACCCCTGCGCCTACGTGCCCGGCATGTCCGGGGACCACCTGGGCTGGGTCCGCGCCAACGCCAACATCCTTCTCGTCGTCGGGCAGGGGGCGTTCGAGGTACACCCGACCAAGAGCCTGCCCGGCGCCCACCAGCTGGCCGACCTGCTCGCCCAGAAGCAGATCCCGCACGAGCTGGACGTCTGGGGCCACGACAGCGCCCACGACTGGCCGTGGTGGCGCAAGCAGCTGGCGCACCACCTGCCGCGGTTCTGCTGAGACCAGGACCGGCATGCGTCCGAGAGCCGTTGCCGCCGGTGCCCTGCGCGTGGCCAGGATTGAACGGGCGGACGTGGAGCAGGTCTTTCCGTTCCAGGTGCTGCTGCCCGCGGACGAGACAGGACTGCCCAGAGACTCCAAGCCCGAGCTGAGCAGGTGCGTTCGGTCGCCGTTGAGCGGGTCGGCTCTGCAGTAGGCCGAGTTCCGCCAGGCCTCATGGCAGCGGTCGACGAAGCGCTGCGCCTCCATCTGCGACTGTGACCGCGCGACGCGCGGCAGAAAAGTGCGATCCGTGCCGACGACACGCCGATCCGGAGCGGCCACAGCGTTTATGTGCACGCTGTGGCCGACGCCGTGCGGCGTGTCGCCGGGACGGATCTCGGAACGGCCGACTCTCGGCGGATCTCCGGTCTATCACGAGCCTCTCCGGCGTCGATCTCCCACATATCCCGGATGAGCGCGCACAGCTCGATCCGTCGGACCTGACCTCGGCGGTGCGTACCGTGCCGAAGCCGCTCGCCGGTGGCCCACGAGGGGCGGCCTGACGCACCCTCGTGGCTGGCTCCGACGCCCGGGCCGGCATCTCCCGCGCCTGCTCCACCCGACAAGGAGCGCGCAGAACCACCGTGTGACCGGTGCGCGGTCAGCGCGACGCCTGGCCCGCCGCGACCAGCTCGTCCACGAGGTCGCGCGCCGGACCGTCCGCCCGGGTCAGCGCCGCCTGCAGCAGCGAGCGCGCGGTAGCCTCGCCGTCGTCGATCGCGTGCAGGTAGGGCTCGCGCAGCATCATCGCCATCGTCCCGAGGTAGGCGATGACCAGCTCGTTCGTCAGCCGTGCGGAGGCGCGCGGCGCCAGGCCCAGCTCGTCGACGAGCGCCGCGGTCCGGGTGCGCAGCAGGCGGGTCTCGGCCTCGAGCACCGCCGTGAGCTCCTCGCTCTTGTCCTTGATCGCCGCCGTCGTTCCGCTGAACGCGCACCAGCGCTCCTCCAGCGAGGTGGTCTGGTAGGCGCGCAGCGCCGGCCACACCGAGAGCACGCGCTCGAGCTGGGTGCCCGCCTGCTCCATCGCCTCGTCCCAGTAGCGGGTCCAGACGGCCAGGCGCCGCTCGAGGGCGGCGGTGATGAGGCCGTCCTTGCTGCCGAAGTGCTTGTAGAGGCTGGGCGGCGAGGCCTCGGCCAGCTTCAGGATGTCGTCGACCGGGGTGGCGATGACTCCCTCGACGAAGAGCAGATGGTCCACGGCGTCGAGCAGGCGCTCCCGGACCGGAAGAGGGGGTTGTCTTTTCGCCGGCACACTGGAAGTATAACGTCCGTTACCCACCGTGTAACGACCGTTATATCCCCGTAATCGCCCGTGGTGCGCCTCACGGTCTCGCACCCGCGTGCTGGCAGGAGACGTGTTGTGCCGAGCCTGTTCATCGACGGCCGGTGGTGCGACGCCGCCTCCGGCCGGACGCGCGACATCATCTGCCCCGCCGACCGCTCCGTCGCCGCCACGGTCGCCGAGGGCGGTGCCGAGGACGCGCAGGCCGCCGTCGCCGCCGCCCGCCGCGCCTTCGACGAGGGACCCTGGCCGGCCACCCCCACCCCCGAGCGCGCGGCCGTGCTCACCCGGCTCGCGGACCTGCTCGAGGCCGAGCTGGAGGAGGTGTCCCGGCTGGAGTCCCTGGACACCGGCAAGCGGATGGTCGAGTCCCGGCTCGACATGCAGGACATCGTCGGCGTCTTCCGCCACTTCGCCGCGCTCGTGCAGAGCGAGGCAGGGCGCGTGGTGGACACCGGCCTGCCGGACGTCTCCGCCCGGGTCGTGCACGAGCCGGTCGGGGTCTGCGCCCTGATCACGCCGTGGAACTACCCGCTGCTGCAGACGGCGTGGAAGGTGGCGCCGGCCCTGGCCGCCGGCAACACCTTCGTGCTCAAGCCCAGCGAGCTCACCCCGCAGACCGCGATGTGGCTGCTCGGCGCGCTCGACCGGGTCGGGCTGCCCGCTGGGGTCGGCAACCTCGTGCTCGGCACCGGCGCCGATGTGGGCGCGATCCTCACGCAGCACCCCGACGTCGACCTGGTGTCCTTCACCGGCGGCCTGCACACCGGCCGGGCGATCATGGCCGCGGCCGCCGGCACCGTGAAGCGCGTCGCCCTCGAGCTCGGCGGCAAGAACCCCAACGTCGTCTTCGCCGACGCCGACCTGCCGGCCGCCATCGACAACGCCCTCACCGCGATCTTTCTGGACTCCGGGCAGGTGTGCTCGGCCGGCGCGCGGCTCCTCGTCGAGGAGAGCGTCCACGACGAGGTCGTCGACGAGCTGGTGCGCCGCGCCGGTCAGATCCGGCTCGGCGGCCCGTTCGACGAGGACGCCGAGACCGGCCCGCTGATCAGCGACGCGCACCGGGACAAGGTCGTCGCCCACGTCGAGGCCGCCCGGGCCGAGGGTGCCGTCGTCCGTTGCGGCGGCACCGTCCCGGAGGAGGGGGACCTGGCGCTCGGCTCCTACTACCCGCCGACCATCCTCGACGGCTGCGACCGCACGATGTCCTGCGTCCGGGACGAGTCGTTCGGGCCGGTCCTCACCGTCGAGACGTTCGCGGGAGCCACCCGGGACGAGGCGGAGGACGCCGCCGTCGCCCTGGGCAACGACACCATCTACGGGCTGGCCGGCGCCGTGTGGAGCCAGGACGCGGGCCGCGCCGAGCGGGTCGCCCGCCGGCTGCGCCACGGCACGATCTGGATCAACGACTACCACCCCTACGTGCCGCAGGCCGAGTGGGGCGGCATGAAGCAGTCCGGCGTCGGGCGCGAGCTCGGCGTCGCCGGCCTGCACGAGTACCTCGAGACCAAGCACATCTGGCACAACACCCGCCCGGCCCCCGCCGGGTGGTTCGCCGACCGCCCCTAGGCGGCGCACCCCATACCCCGAGCACGACCCCGATCAGAGCCCGAAGGAGAGCGATGAGGAAGCGGTACGACTACGTGATCGTGGGGGGTGGCTCGGCGGGTTCCGCGCTGGCCAACAGACTCTCCGCGGACGGCACCAGCACGGTGCTGGTCCTGGAGGCGGGGAGGTCGGACTTCGTCTTCGACCCGCTCATCCACATGCCCGGCGCGCTGATGTTCCCCTCGGGCAACCCGCTCTACGACTGGGCCTACGAGACCGAGCCCGAGCCGCACATGGGCGGGCGGCGCGTCGCCCACGCCCGCGGCAAGGTGCTCGGCGGCTCATCCTCGATCAACGGGATGATCTTCCAGCGCGGCAACCCCGGCGACTACGAGAAGTGGGCGACCAACGAGGGTATGGAGCACTGGGACTACGCGCACTGCCTGCCCTACTTCAAGCGTATGGAGACCACGCTCGCCGGCGCGGACGCCTGGCGCGGCGGGTCCGGCCCGCTCAAGCTCGAGCGCGGCCCGGCCAGCAGCCCGCTGTTCCAGGCGTTCTTCGAGGCGACCGAGCAGGCCGGCTACGCCCGCACCGACGACGTCAACGGCTACCGCCAGGAGGGGTTCGCGCCCTTCGACCGCAACGTCTACCGGGGCAGCCGGCTCTCGGCCTCGAGGGCCTACCTCTGGCCGGTCCGCGACCGGGACAACCTCGACATCGTCACCCTGGCGACGGTGACCGGGCTGCGCTGGCAGGGCGACCGCGTCACCGGGGTCGACATCGTGCGGCCGCGCAAGCGGCACAGCTCGGTGGAGGCCGGCGAGGTCATCCTCTGCGGCGGCGCCTTCAACTCCCCGCAGCTGCTCCAGCTCTCCGGCGTCGGCGACCCCGAGGTGCTGCGCGCCGCCGGGGTCACCCCGCGGGTCGAGCTGCCCGGCGTCGGCGAGAACCTGCAGGACCACCTGGAGGTCTACCTGCAGCACGTCAGCCTGCAGCCGGTCTCGATCGCGCCGTGGCTGAAGATGTGGAAGGCGCCCTACATCGGGGCGCAGTGGCTCTTCCTCAACAAGGGCGTCGGGGCCAGCAACCACTTCGAGGGCGGCGGGTTCATCCGCACCAACGACCAGGTGGCCTACCCCAACCTGATGTTCCACTTCCTGCCGATCGCGGTCCGCTACGACGGCACCGCCTCGGAGGGCAAGCACGGTTACCAGGTGCACGTCGGGCCGATGAACTCCGACGTCCTGGGCCACGTGCGGATCAAGGACGCCGACCCGTTCCACCACCCGGCGATCCAGTTCAACTACCTGTCCACCGAGAACGACCGGCGCGAGTGGGTCGAGGTGATCCGGGCGGCGCGGCACATCCTGTCCCAGCCCGCCTTCGCCGCCTTCGACGGCGGGGAGTCCTCCCCGGGGCCGTCGGTCGAGACCGACGAGCAGCTCGTCGACTGGGTGGCCAAGGACGCCGAGACCGCGCTGCACCCCTCCTGCTCGGCCAGGATGGGCGTGGACGACATGGCCGTGGTGGACCCCTCGACGATGAGGGTGCACGGCACCGAGGGGCTGCGCGTGGTGGACGCCTCGGTCTTTCCCTCGATCACCAACGGCAACATCTACGCCCCGGTGATGATGGTCGCCGAGAAGGCCGCCGACATCGTCGCCGGCAACACCCCGCTCGCCCCCGAGCACCCGCCGGTCTACCGGGCCGGGGCGGGTATGCCGCTCTATCCCGAGGGCGACGCCCGCAACACCGCGTGGAACGCACGGACCGACATACCCAGCGCCATGGCGGCGATGGCCGCCCCCGGAGAGGACGACCGATGAGCACGAACAGCGCACCAGGGCTCGACCTGGACCCACCACCGAGCCAGGCCACCACGAAGTGGACCGTCCTGGTCGTGTCCCTCGTCTTCATCCTCGTGGTGGCGGTGTGGGCGCTCGTCGCGCCCGAGCAGTCGGCCACGATCCTCGGCTCCGTCGTGGCCTGGGCCTCGAACTGGTTCGGCTGGTTCTACATCGCGCTGGCCACCGCGATCCTGCTGTTCGTCATCATCATCGGGGTCCGCTACAGGGACGTCCGGCTCGGCAAGGACGACGACCGGCCGGAGTACTCCCTGTTTTCCTGGTCGGCCATGCTCTTCGCCGCCGGCATCGGCACCGACCTGATGTTCTTCGCCGTCGCCGAGCCCGCCAGCCAGTACCTCTTCCCGCCGCAGGGCGATCCCGAGACCCTGGACGCGGCACGCGAGTCGACGGTGTGGGCGATCTTCCACTACGGGATCACCGGCTGGGGGATGTACGCCCTCATGGGGCTGGCGCTCGGCTTCTACGTCCACCGGCTCGGCCTGCCCCTGGCCATCCGCTCCACGTTGTACCCGCTCATCGGCAGGCGGATCAAGGGCCCGGTCGGCGACGCCGTCGACATCGCCACCGTGCTCGGGACCATCTTCGGCGTGGCCACCACCCTCGGCATCGGCGTGGTCATGCTCAACGTCGGGCTGGGGATCCTCTTCGGCACCCCGCAGGGCCTGCCCGCCCAGACCGTCCTGGTCATCCTGGCCGTCGGTGCCGCGACCGTGTCGGCGGTGACCGGCGTCGACCGCGGCATCCGGATCCTGTCCCAGCTCAACGTGCTGCTGGCGATCTTCCTCGCCGCGTGGGTGCTGGTGACCGGGCAGACCGCCTTCCTGCTGCGCGCCCTGGTGATGAACGTCGGCGACTTCGTCTCGATGTTCCCGGGGATGACCATGGACACGATGGCCTTCGACTACCCGGCCGACTGGATGAGCGGCTGGACGCTGTTCTTCTGGGCCTGGTGGATCGCCTGGGCGAGCTTCGTCGGCCTGTTCCTGGCCAGGATCTCCAAGGGCCGCACCATCGGCCAGTTCGTCCTGGGGACCCTGACCATCCCGTTCAGCTACATCGTCATGTGGATCAGCATCTTCGGCAACAGCGCCGTCCAGCAGATCCGCCAGGGCGACGCCGCCTTCGGCGAGACGGCGGTCAACGTCCCGGAGGAGGGCTTCTACGCGCTCCTGCAGCAGTACCCCGGCGCCTTCTTCCTGGTCGGCCTGTCCACCTTCGTGGGCCTGCTGTTCTACGTCACCTCGGCCGACTCCGGCGCGCTGGTGATGGCCAACCTGTCCTCGAACCTCCCGGGCGGCAACGTCGACGCGCACCCGGCGCTGCGCATCGTGTGGGCCGTGGCGACCGGCGTCCTGACCATCGGGATGCTGGTGGTGGACGGCATACCTGCCCTGCAGAGCGCGACGATCATCATGGGTCTGCCGTTCGCGTTCGTGATCATCGCGGTGATGATCGGGTTGCCGAAGGCCTTGGCCCAGGACCGGGCCCGAAGTCTGGCGGCGCCCACGCGGCGGATGCCGGAGCTGCCGGGCCGGCCCACCCCGGGCCTGTGGCGCAGACGCGTGGCCCGTGCGTTCGGCACCGTCACCGTCAAGCAGGCCAACAGCCACCTCGAGCAGGTCGTGCTGCCGGCGCTGGAGGCGGTGCGTGCCGAGCTGGCCGCGCAGGACGTGGACACCGAGATCGTGGTCGACGAGCTGCGACCCTCCGGCGCGGTCCGGCGCACGGCCGAGCTGGTGGTGCACCACGAGGGCGAGGACTTCCGCTACCCCGTCCGCGTGCGCCGGCAGCTGGCGCCCAGCTTCGGGGCCCGGGTGATCGAGGCCGGCGACGAGACGACCACCCTCGACGTCGACCTGCCCACCGGCGGCAGCTACGACATCATGGCCTACGACGAGGACCAGGTCTGCACCTCCGTGCTCGACCACTACGAACGCTGGGTAGCCGGCCGGGCGGACCTCGCTCCGCCACCGCAGCGGGTGGCCGACCCCGCCGGCTGACCGGTGAGCAGGTGACGCGCGTGGGTGCCTACGGCCTGCTGGCCGCTGCCATCGTGCTGGAGGTCGTGGGCACCCTCGCCCTGAAGCGCTCGGACGGGTTCACCCGGCTGTGGCCGAGCCTGGCGGTCCTCGTGTTCTACGTCCTCGCCTTCGTGCTGCTCTCGCAGGTCCTCAAGGCGGGTATGCCGGTCGCCGTCGCCTACGCCATCTGGTCGGCGACCGGCATCGTGGCGATCGCCCTGGTGGGTGCCGCCTTCCTGGGCGAGCACCTGGGCGCCGTCCAGGTCGTCGGCATCGCCCTCGTCGTGATCGGGGTGGTGACGCTCCAGCTGGCGACCGGCGCGCCGGCCGGCGCCCACCCGCGGCCATAGTGCGGGTCGACCGATCCGCCGTAGCGGTGCAAGCAGCTTGCGCGCCACCTGCCACGCTTCTGCGGAGATTCACGCGCCGTCCCTGCTGACGGACCTGCCCGCCACGTATCTCTGACCCGCCTGGTGGGTCAGTCGTGTGGTTGACCCGTCTGGTGGGTCAGTCCTGTGGTTGACCCGTCTGGTGGGTCAGAGATACGTGGCCGGCCGACGGGTCCACTCTCGCGATCCGTCCCGACACCGCGCCGGCCAGGACCGGCTGGAGCGTTCATATGCACGCTGTGGCCGCTCCGGCCGGGCGTGTCACCAGGACGGATGGTGCTGCCGCTAGCCGACGGAATGGCCGGCTGCGGCGAGCACCTGCTCCCACGTGACGGACCGGGGTGCGCCGTGCCGGTCGGGCGTGGCCAGGGTGGCGATGGCGCGGGCGCGCTCGCGGCGGCCCAGCTCGTCGCCGAAACGGTCCACGACCAGGAGCGCCCGCGGCCGGGCCAGGCCGCCGAGCACCTCGCGCACCGCATCCATGAGGTCGACGGCGACCGCGTCGAGGGCGGCATCGTCCAGGTGCTGGGGCTGCCCCGCGGCGTCCGACAGCGTCACCGCCGCCACCAGCGCCCGTCCCAGCTCGGGATGCTTGCGCCAGGTGACGTCGGCGCGGTCGACGTAGGGGTGGTCGGTGAGCACCTCGCGCACCTCGCGGAGCGAGACCAGCTGCCCGGAGACCGAGACGACGTCGTCGGTGCGGCCCAGGAAGTCGACATGTCCGTCGGGGTCCTGGCGCGCCAGGTCCCCGGTGGCGTAGACGCCGGGGTGGCGCGTCCAGTGCGACAGCAGGACGTCGGCGGCCTCGCCCTCGACCCCGACCATCGTCCCGGCCCAGGGCCGGGTGAGCACGACCTCCCCCTCCCCGCCGACGGCCACCGTCCCGCCCTCCTCGTCGACGATCTCCAGGCCCACGTCGGGCAGCGGCGGGGCGTCGGCCAGCCCGGTGATCCGCACGACGCCGCCCAGCTCCAGCTGGCCCCACGCGTCGGCGACCTCCAGCCCGTCGGCGCTGAAGGCCCCGCGCATCCACGCGGCGACCTCCTCCTCGACCGGCTCGCCGGCGGTCGCGACCCGCCGCAGGGTCGGGATCGCCGCGACCTCGGGCATCTCCCGCGCCCACCCGCGCACGGTGCGCATGACGGAGGGGGAGGTGAGCAGGACCTCCACGCCGTAGCGGCGGATGATGTCCCAGGCACGCTGGTGGTTGGGGACGTCGAGGGTGCCCTCGAACATCACCGCGGGGTCACCGCAGGCCAGCGGCCCGTAGATCCCGTGGAACTGGGTCACCGCCCACGCGATGTCGCCGGCGCACCAGAACGGCCCGCCGGTCGACAGGTGCCGGTGCACCGCGACCGCGCCGGCGAGCATGGCGCCGCTGCCGTGGACGACCGAGACCGGGTGCCCGCCGCGGGTGGCCAGCGGGATCGAGGCGACGGGGTGGTCGACCGGCAGCGCCACCGCGCCGCCGCCCCCGTCGTCGGTCTGCCCGGGGCGCGTGGTGGCGATCAGGTCGTGCAACCACCGGTCGCCCTCGAACCACTGCACGTCCATCCCGGTGCGTCTCACCACGACCGTGTGCTCGATGCCGCCCGCGGCCAGCATCGCCTCGTCGGCGCGCGCCTTGAGCGGCAGCACGGTGCCGTGCCGCCACGCCCCGTCCTGGGTGAAGAGCACCTTGAGGTCGAGCAGGGCCAGCCGGTCGGCCAGCGGCTCGGCGGGCAGCGGCGCGGGCAGCACCGTGTGCACCGCGCCTATCCGCGCGCAGGCCAGCATCGCCACCACCGTCTCGGGCAGCCAGCCCAGGTGCAGCCCGACGCGGTCGCCGACGCCCACCCCCATCGCGCGCAGCGAACGCGCCAGCGCCACCACCTGCTCGTGCAGCTCGACGTAGGTCAGCCTCCGCCGGTCGCCCGGCTCGCCCTCCCAGTGCAGCGCCACCTGGTCCGCGCGCTCGGCCAGGTGCCGCTCGACGCACGAGACGGACAGGTTGATCTCGGCGCCGGTCATCCACCGCCCCGAGCGCTCGCCCGCCTCCCACAGCGAGGTGTATGGCGTGAGCAGGCCGAGCTGGCCGACCACCTCGGTCCAGACGTCCTGGGGCGGGGCAGTGGTCAGAGCGTGTCGCCGGTCGTCAGGCATGGCCGAGGGTCCTTCCGGCGGCGCGGGCGGCGCGGCTCAGGTGGGCGGCGACCCGCGCCACCACGGCCTCGTCGCCGGCGTCCTCGACGTTGGCGGCCAGCGCGGCGACCGTCTCGCCCTCGCCGTCCAGGACGGGGACGGCGACCTCGGCCGGCAGCATCGGGTCATCG
Organism: Ornithinimicrobium avium; assembly: GCF_003351765.1. Lineage (NCBI taxonomy): Bacteria > Bacillati > Actinomycetota > Actinomycetes > Micrococcales > Ornithinimicrobiaceae > Ornithinimicrobium > Ornithinimicrobium avium. Next base: position 2,196,217 of record NZ_CP031229.1, on the reverse strand, counting down.
GGGGTGAGCGCCAGGTGGTCGGCGGCGGCCCAGGCCTGCTGGCAGTCCCGGGCCAGCGCGGCGAGCGGGTCGTCGGCGAGATCGACCGCGCGGCGCCACTCATCCCCGTCGGCGCGGGCCGCGAGCAGCCGGCCGCCGGCGGTCTCCAGCGCGCAGTGGACGCGGTGGGTGTCCCGGTAGGGGCCGCGGTCGTCGCCGTCGACCCGGTCGACGTAGACGACCTCGCCGCGCACCAGGGTCTGCACGTGCACGGTGGCGCCGAGCTGGTCGCGCAGCTGGGTCAGGTAGGGCGTCAGCGCCCCGAGCAGCGGCAGCCGCGCCAGGTAGTGGCTGGAGAGCCGGGTCAGCTCCGGGCCGAGGGCGTAGCGCGACGAGCGGGGGTCCTGCACGACCAGGTCGGCCAGCACGAGCGAGCGCAGCAGCCGGTGCACGGTCGGGATCGAGAAGGTGCTGCGCTCGGCCAGGTCGGTCAGCTGCTGGTAGGCCGGCCCCTCGCTGAGCAGCTCGAGCAGCGCCACCGCGTTGCGGACGGTCCCCAGGCCGCCCCGAGCCGCGCCGTCCGTTCTGTCGTCGACCGCTGCCATGGAGCCATCTTCCACCACAGGCGCTCCGCATACCAGCATCCGGTCAAACTTTGCGTCTCCAGGTCCTTGATTTTCAGATAGTGGAAACGTAGTGTCACATCGTCATCGTCCTTCGATCACCGTCGACCGGCAGGAGCGCCCCCGTGCTGACCAGGGCCTACCAGCATTCGCTCAACGGCAGCAGCCGCCCGCAGGGGCGGCCGCTGCTCGAGGTGGACGACGTCTCCCTGCGCTTCGGCGGCGTCAAGGCGCTGACCGACGTGTCGTTCACGATCACCCAGGGCCACGTCCACGCGATCATCGGCCCCAACGGCGCCGGCAAGAGCTCGCTGCTCAACTGCATCAGCGGCATCTACCACCCGCAGGAGGGGCAGATCCGCCTGCACACCGGCGGCGGCGTGCAGGCGGACCCGGCCGGCGACGACCGTGAGGTCCCCGAGGGCCAGCACCTGCTCACCCAGCTGCCGCCCCACAAGGTCGCCCGGCTCGGGGTGGCCCGCAGCTTCCAGAACATCGAGCTCTTCTCCCACCTGTCGGTGCTGGAGAACCTCATGCTCGGCCGGCACATCCACATGAAGCACTCGGTGCTGGCCTCGATGCTCTGGTTCGGCCCGGCCCGCAACCAGGAGATCGAGCACCGCCACCTCGTCGAGGAGGTCATCGACCTCCTCCAGCTCCAGGCCTTCCGCAACCAGCCGGTCGGGTCGCTGGCCTACGGCATCCAGAAGCGCGTCGAGCTCGGCCGGGCGCTCTGCATCCAGCCCACCCTGCTCCTCCTGGACGAGCCGATGGCCGGCATGAACGCCGAGGAGAAGGAGGACATGGCCCGCTACGTCCTCGACGTGCACGAGCTGGCCGGCGTCTCGGTGGTCCTCATCGAGCACGACATGAACGTCGTCATGGACATCTCCGACCGGGTCAGCGTCCTCGACTTCGGCCGGCTCATCGCCGACGGCACCCCCGAGGAGGTCAAGGCCGACCCCGCGGTGGTCGAGGCCTACCTCGGCGCCGACCACTCCGCCGCGGCCGTCGTCGAGCAGGCCGCCCGTGACCAGGAGGCCGTCCATGACTGAGACCGCCGTGGCCACCACATCCGGGGGGTCCACGGGGGGCGGAGCCCCCCGGGTGTCGACGTTCCCGCGCCTGCTGCGCGACCTGGCCGCCACCCGGCCCGAGGACGTCGCGATGCAGGAGAAGATGTACGGCATCTGGCAGCCCCTCACCTGGGCCGGCTACGCCGCGCGTGTCCGCGACACGGCCCACGGGCTCGCCGCGCTGGGCGTGCGGCGCGGCGAGATCGTCGCGGTCCTGGGCGACAACCGTCCCGAGTGGGTCATCGCCGAGCTCGCCGCGCAGAGCGTCGGCGCCGCGGTCGTGGGCATCTACCCGACCTCGATCGGCGACGAGCTGCGCCACATCCTCACCACCGCCGCGGCCCGCGTCGTCGTGGTCGAGGACCAGGAGCAGGTCGACAAGCTGCTCCGGCTGCGCGAGGACGAGGCGGCCCGGGTGCTCGCCGACGGCGAGGACCCGCTCCTGGTCGAGCACGTCGTCTTCTACGACCCGCACGGCCTGGAGTCCTACGACGACCCGTGGCTGCTGGACTTCACCGACCTCGAGGTGCGCGGCCGGGAGTGGGGGCGGCAGCGCCCCGGCTGGTACGACGCGCAGGTCGACGCCGGCACCCCCGACGACATCGCGGTCATCTGCACCACCTCGGGCACCACCTCCAAGCCCAAGCTGGGCGAGCTGTCCCACGCCAACCTGCTGGCGATGGGCGAGCACCTCACCGACGTCGACCCGATCGGACCCAAGGACCGCTACGTCTCCTTCCTGCCCTTCGCCTGGATCGGCGAGCAGATGCTCGCGGTCGCCTGCGGCCTGACCCGCGGCATGACGCTCTCCTTCCCCGAGGACTCGGCCACCCAGCGCAGCGACCTGCGCGAGATCGGCCCCGACGTCATGTTCTCCCCGCCGCGGATCTGGGAGTCGATGCTCTCGGAGGTCCAGGTCCGCATCGACGAGGCCGGCTGGCTCAAGCGGGCGGTCTTCGGGTGGGGGTATGACGTGGGGGACAAGGTCGCCAACCTGCGGGTCCGCGGCAAGCGGCCGGGGCCCGGTCTGGCCATGGCGCACGCGCTGGCCGACCAGGTGGCCACCCGTCCCGTGCGCGACCAGCTCGGACTGGCCCGGATCAAGCGCTGCTACACCGGCGGCGCGCCGCTCGGGCCGGACGTCTTCCGCTTCTTCCACGCGATCGGGGTCAACCTCAAGCAGATCTACGGGCAGACCGAGATCTGCGGCATCGCGGTCGTGCACCGCGACGACGACGTCGCCTTCAACACCGTCGGCACCCCGATCGCCGGCACCGACCTGCGGATCAGCGACGACGGCGAGATCCTGCTGCGCTCGGCGTCGGTCTTCAAGGGCTACCACCGCAACCCTGCGGCCACCGCCGAGACGGTCGACGCCGAAGGCTGGCTGATGACCGGTGACGCCGGCTACCTCGACGAGCGCGGCCACCTGGTCGTCATCGACCGGCAGAAGGACGTGCTCACCGCGCCCGACGGCACCCGCTACTCCAGCGCGTTCATCGAGAACAAGCTCAAGTTCAGCCCCTACGTCGAGGAGGCGGTCGTCTTCGCCCCCGACGCCGCGGGCCAGGACGTCCCGTCCGCGGGCGGCATGACCGCGCTCATCACCCTCGACCCGGCCACCGTGGGCAGCTGGGCCGAGCACGAGCGGCTCAGCTACACGACCTACACCGACCTGGCCGCCAAGCCCGAGGTCTACGACCTCGTCGCCGAGGAGATCACCCGGGCCAACGAGGACCTGCCGGAGTCGATCCGCGTCAGCCGCTTCGTGCTCCTGCACAAGCAGCTGGACCCCGACGACGACGAGATCACCCGCACCCGCAAGGTGCGCCGCAACGTCATCGCCGACCGCTACGGCGACATCATCGCCGCCCTGCAGCGGGGCGAGGACCACGTGGACATCAGCAGCCGGGTGACCTACCAGGACGGCACGAGCATCGAACGGGAGCTGACCCTGCGCATCTTCGACCTGACCACCTACTCCATCCCGGAGGGCAGGGGCCGACGCCCGGTCTGGAGCGGTCGGCGCTGACGCGCCGCCAGGGAGCACCTATGTCTACTTTCCTCAACCTGCTCGCCTACGGGCTCGCCGACGGCGCGATCCTCGCGCTCGCCGCGCTCGGCTTCGTCCTCATCTACAAGGCGACCGGCGTCATCAACTTCGCCCAGGGCGAGTTCCTGCTCATCGGCGCCTACCTGATGTACACCGCCTGGGTCGTCCTGGGGCTGCCGATGGTGGTCTCCGTCCTCGTCGGCATCGTCGCGGCCACCGTCGTCGGCGTCCTCGTCGAGCGGCTCATCCTGCGCCCGATGGTCGGCGAGGACCCGATCAGCATCATCATGGTCACGATCGGGCTGGCGATGCTGCTCAAGGCCGTGGTCCAGATGTTCTACGGCACCACGCCGCGCAGCCAGCCCGCGGTCCTGCCCACCGGGTCGGTCAGCGTCCTCGGCGCGACCCTGCCGGTCAACCGGCTGCTCGTCATCCTCATCGCGGCCGTGGTGCTCACCGCCTTCACCCTCTTCTTCTCCCGCTCCAAGCACGGCATCGCGATGCGCGCCGTCGCCGACGACCAGCAGGCGGCGATGACGATGGGCATCTCGGTGCGCCGGATCTTCGCGCTCTCCTGGGCGCTGGCCGCGGTCAGCGCCTTCATCGCCGGCGTGCTGCTGGCCGACCTGTCCGCGGTGGACCAGAACATCGCCGCCTTCGGCCTCATGGTCTTCCCGGTCGTCATCCTCGGCGGCCTGGACTCGGTGCCCGGCACGATCATCGGCGGCCTGACGATCGGGCTGCTCACCCAGTTCGTCTCCGGCTACCTCGACCCGGGGCTGGCCACGGTCATCCCCTACGTCGTCCTCGTCCTCATCCTGCTGGTCAAGCCGTACGGCCTGTTCGGCGAGACCCGCATCGAGAGGGTGTGACATGGCAGCCACCGCCACCGGCATCCACCACCGGTCCTACACCTCCGAGCTGCGGCTGCGCGCCACCAAGGCCGAGTACTTCCGCCTCGGGCTGACCCTGGCCCTCCTGGTCGTCGTGCCGTTCGTGCTCGACAACTACTGGCTCTCGATCGTCAACACCATCCTCATCGCCGTCATCGGCGCGGTCGGCCTGAACATCCTCGTGGGCTACACCGGCCAGATCTCGCTGGGCCAGGGCGGCTTCCTCGCCGTCGGCGCCTACACCTCGGCCATCCTCACCGAGCGGTACGGCGTGCCCGTCCTGCTCTCCGTCGTGGCCGCCGTCGTCGCCACCGCGGCGATCGGGATCTTCTTCGGCCTGCCCGGCCTGCGGCTCAAGGGTCTCTACCTGGCGATCGCCACCCTCGCCTCCCAGGTGATCATCGAGTTCGTCGTCCGGCGCGACCCGGGCGGCTTCCTCACCGAGGGGGCCGGCTACATCGACGTGGCGCGCCTGAACATCCTGGGGTGGCAGGTCGAGCGGTCCACCTTCGAGCAGCAGTGGTACCTGATCCTGGCGATCATCACGGTGCTCGCGGTGGTCGCCGCCCGCAACCTGTTCCGCACCGGCCTGGGCCGCTCGTTCATGGCCGTCCGCGACCAGGACATCGCGGCCGAGGCGATCGGCGTCAACCTGACCCGGGCCAAGCTCACCGCCTTCGCGGTGTCCTCCGGGTATGTCGGTCTGGCCGGCGCCCTCATCGCGCACTACACCGAGATCGTCTCCTGGGAGCGCTTCACCCTCGACGTGTCGATCACCTACCTGGCGATGATCATCGTCGGCGGGCTCGGCAGCATCGCCGGCGCGGTCTACGGCGCGATCTTCATGAGCCTGCTGCCGGTGCTCATCCGCACCGCGGCGCAGCAGTGGGGCGACGCGGTCCCGGTCCTGAAGGACCAGCTGCCCGCCGTCCAGAACGCGCTCTTCGGAGCGGTCATCATCGCCTTCCTCATCTTCGAGCCACGCGGCCTGGCCCGGCTGTGGCAACGGGCCAAGGACTACGTCCGCTACTGGCCGTTCCGCTACTAGGCGAGCACACCCCATACCCGACCCCACACCCCACCGCGTCCCGGACGCACGCTCACAAGGAGAACCCGCACATGATCCGCAACCGATTCTCGCTCGTCGCCGCAGCCGCGGCGCTGAGCCTGGGCCTGTCCGCCTGCGGCAACGGCGGAGGAGGCGAGGGCGACGGCGGCGACGCCGGCGCCCCGATCAAGATCGGCATCATCGCCGACCTGACCGGCGCCACCGGCGACGTCGGCACCCCCTACAACGAGGGCATGCTCGCCTACATCGACCACCGCAACGCCGACGGCGGCATCGACGGGCACAAGATCGAGGCGCTGTCCAACGACTACGCCTACGAGGTGCCCAAGGCCGAGCAGCTCTACAAGCAGTACGTGAATGACGGCGTCGTGGCCATCCAGGGCTGGGGCACCGGCGACTCCGAGGCGCTGCGCACCAAGGTCGCCAACGACGAGCTGCCGTTCATGTCCGGCTCCTTCGCCGAGGTGCTGGCCGACCCGGAGGAGTCGCCCTACAACTTCGTCGTGGCGCCGACCTACTCCGACCAGATGCGCGTCGCGCTGAACTGGATCAACGAGGACTCCGGCGGCACCGGTGAGGTCGCGGTCTTCCACCACGACAGCCCGTTCGGCGAGGCCCCCGTGGCCGACGGCCAGGCGTGGGTCGAGGAGAAGGGCTACGACCTGGGCTACCAGGCCTACGCGATGCCCGGCGGCTCGGCCAACTACGTCGGCCTGCTGTCCCAGGCCAAGTCCCAGGGCGCGAAGTACGTCGTGATCCAGAACGTCGCCTCGCCGGCGGCGCAGGTGGCCAAGGACATCAAGGACCAGGGCCTGGACATGAAGGTCGTCTGCCTCAACTGGTGCGGCAACGAGCTGTTCATCACCACGGCCGGTGCCGACGCCGCCGAGGGTCACCTGCTCATCCAGCCGTTCGCCCCCGTGACCTCCGAGAAGCCCGGCCACGAGACGATCGCGGCCTACCTGGAGGACAAGGGCGAGTCGATCGACGACAAGGGCGCCGCGTGGGTCCAGGGCTGGTCGGTCATGGACGTCATGGCGCAGGGCATCGCCAAGGTGCTCGACGACGGCGACGAGGTCACCGGCCCGGCGCTGCGCGAGGCGCTGGAGACGATGGGCCCGATCGACACCGAGGGCCTCATCGGTGACGGCACGGTGGAGTTCTCCGCGGACTCCCACCGCGGCTCCACCTCGACCGGTGTGTACCAGTCCGAGGGTGGCCAGATGGTCGAGGTCGAGGCGGGCGCCAGGCCATGACGACCCCGTCAGGTGCGACGGCTCGCTCGGGGGCGGCGACCGCCGCCCCCGAGGGGGAGTCCCTCCTCTCGCTCAACAACGTCGAGGTCATCTACGACGACGTCATCCTCGTGCTGCGCGGACTGTCGCTGGAGGTGCCCAAGGGTCAGATCGTGGCCCTCCTCGGCTCCAACGGTGCCGGCAAGTCGACCACGCTCAAGGCGGTCTCCGGGCTGCTGCCCAGCGAGCACGGCGAGGTGACCGACGGGACGATCGTCTTCGACGGGCAGGACATCACCCGGATGGACGCCGCGCAGCGGGTCCGCCAGGGGATGAGCCTGTGCATGGAGGGACGCCACGTCTTCGAGCACCTGACGATCGCCGAGAACCTCGTCGCCGGCGCCTACACCAGCAAGCACAGCGCCGAGGACCTGGACCTGGTCTACGGCTACTTCCCCAAGCTGGCCGACCTGCGCAACCGGGTCGCCGGCTACTGCTCCGGCGGCGAGCAGCAGATGCTGGCGATCGGCCGGGCGCTGATGGCCCGGCCGACGCTGCTCATGCTCGACGAGCCGTCGCTGGGGCTGGCCCCGCTGCTGGTCGAGGAGATCTTCGGCTACATCCGCCGGCTCAACGAGGAGCGCGGGCTCACCGTGCTCGTCATCGAGCAGAACGCCCAGGTCGCCCTCGACGTGGCCCACCACGGCTACATCATGGAGCAGGGGCGGATCGTCCTCGAGGGCCCCGCCAGGGAGCTGCAGGAGAACCCGGACGTCAAGGAGTTCTACCTCGGCCTCGGCGAGGAGGGCGGACGCAAGTCCTACCGCGACGTCAAGCACTACAAGCGGCGCAAGCGCTGGCTCTGACCGGCGCCGCCGGACGGACGACTTTTCAAGGAGGAGGGACCGATGTCGATCGACGCTGCCCTGAGGGCGCGCGAGGAGTCGCTCGCGCCAGCGCTGACCGAGGCGCTGACCGGCGCCGCCGCGCGGGTGCCGGGCTTCGCCGCCCGGCTCGACCGGGCGGGGGTCACCGTCGAGCAGGTATGCGGTGAGCTCGGCTCCGGCGCCGGGCTCGCGTCCCTGCCGGTGCTGGCCAAGGACGACCTCGTCGAGCTGCAGCGCCAGGACCCGCCGCACGGCGGCCTGCTGGCGCCCGACGCGGACGTCGCCCGGTGGTTCTGCTCGCCCGGGCCGCTCTACGAGCCCCAGCTCGAGGGCGCCGACTGGCGCTGGGGACAGGCGCTGGCCGACCTCGGCGTCGGGCGCGACGACGTCGTGCTCAACTGCTTCGGCTACCACCTCTCGCCGGCCGGCGCGATGCTCGAGCAGGGCGCCCGCTCGGTCGGGGCGGCCGTGCTGCCCGGCGGCATCGGCGCCCAGGACCTCCAGGTGAGGGCGGTCGCCGACCTGGGCGTGACGGCATACCTCGGCCTGCCCTCCTATCTCAAGGCGCTGATCGAGCGCTACGACGAGGCCGGCCTGGACCGCGACCGCTGGCGCCTGGAGCGGGCGCTGGTGACGGCCGAGCCGCTGCCGGACTCGCTGCGCGCGGTGCTGACCGAGCGGGTGCCGCACGTGCGGATGGCCTACGGGACCGGGGAGACGGGGCTGCTGGCGTGGGAGCCCGCGGGGGAGGAGCCGGGCGCCGGGCTGGTGCTGGCCGACGGCGTCCACGTGCAGGTCTGCGAGATCGGCACCGGTGTGCCCGTCACCGACGGGACCGAGGGCGAGGTGGTCGTGACGCTGCTGCGCGCGGACTACCCGCTGGTGCGCTTCGGCACCGGCGACCTGTCGGGATGGACCCTCGGCCCGGACGGGTCGCTGCGCCTGCGCGGCGTGCTCGGCCGGGTCGGGCAGGCGGTCAAGGTGCGGGGGATGTTCCTCCACCCGCGCCAGGTGACCGCCGTCATGGACGGGGTCGAGGGCGTGGCGGACTACCGCTTCGTCATCGACCGCGTCGACCACGTCGACCAGCTGCGGTGCGAGGTCGTGCCCGCCGCCGGCGCCGTGGCCGGGTCGTCGCCGGGGGAGGAGCTGGCCGCCGGGGTCGCAGACCGTGTGCGCTCGGGGTTGCGCTTCAGCACCCGCGTCGACGTCGTCGAGCAGCTCACCCCCGGCGAAGGGCCCCTCGTCGACCTGCGCGACTGGACCTGACACGACCCCCACTGCGACCGAGCGCACGCTCTGCACAGGACCGGGCGCGCGCTCTGCACGGTGCCCTGCGACCGGACGCGCGCTCTGCACACGACCGGGCGCGCGCTCTGCACAGTGCCCTGCCGCTGAGCGCGCGCTCTCCTGCCGTGACGCCCCGACCCTGGTTATTGGACCTGGCTTCTGCGTGGCCCGGCGCCGATTTCCACTGTCCAACAACCGGGGTCGGCATCTCGGGCGACCCATCCGGCAGAGACGTAACTCTGATCCGTGTGGTGGATCAGAGATACGTCTCCGGCGAACCCCGGGAGGGGACGACAGACCAGTCAGCCCCCGCGCACCAGCCGCTGCCGGGCGACGACCGTCCGCGGGCGGGCCGCCAGCACAGGGTCGGTGAAGGGGTCACCGTCGAGGACGAGGAGGTCGGCGGGGGCTCCCGGTCGGATGCGGCCGACGTCGGCGCCCAGGGCGTCGGCAGCGCGAGAGGTGGCGGCCTTGAGCACGTCGAGCGGGGGCAGGCCGCACGCGTGGAGGGCCGCCAGCTCGTCCTCCAGGCTGGGGTGGGGCATGCCGGGGGACCCGGCGTCGGTGCCGGCGACGATGGGCACGCCGGCTTCCATGGCGAGGTGCACGGCGTTGTCGTGGGCCCTCACCACCTCGACCGCCTTGGCGGTGGCGTAGTCGGGACCACCGCCAGCGGCCAAGGAGCGGTAGACCGCCAGCGTGGGGCAGAGTGCGGTGCCGCGCCCGGCCATGGCGGCGGCGATCTCCTCGGTGAGGAAGACACCGTGCTCGATGACGTCGATCCCGGCCTCGACAGAGTCCCGGATCCCCTCGGTCCCGAGGGCGTGGGCAGCCACCTTGACGCCGCGCCGGTGCGCCTCCCGGGCCAGGGCTGCGAGCTCCTCCGCCGTGAGCTCGCTCGCGCCCACCTCCTCGCCCTCGGCCCGGCCGTAGACGCCGCCGGTCGCCGCGGTCTTGATCAGTCCCGCTCCGAGGAACACCTGCTCACGGACGCCCCGGACCACGGCGTCCACGCCGTCGCAGGCGTTGACCCAGAAGGGGTCGTGCCCACCGGTCATGGCCACCGTGCGCCCGGCGGCCAGCACGCGAGGGCCAACGACGTGCCCGAGCTCGACCGCACGGGCCACCGCGATGGCGACGTCCCAGTTGCTGCCCAGATCGGCGACCGTCGTCACGCCGGCCTGCAGGTGGGCTCGTGCGTTCTCCGCCGCCCGGAGGACGGTGAGCTGCTCGCCGTCGGCCTCGACGACCCCTGCGGGATCGGGGCCGGCACTCCAGACCAGGTGCACGTGCCCGTCGACCAGCCCGGGGACGACCACGGCACCGTCGGCCTCCACGACATCGTCGTCCGTGTCCGGGCGGACCGAGCGCACGGCCTCGACCGCGACCACCCGGCCGCCGTCGCAGACGACGTCGGCAGGGGTCACCTCGGAGGAGTCGCCGTCCCAGACGGCGGCGTCGCGAACCACCAGGGCCATGTCAGCGCCCCTTCCGGTCGACGACCACCCTGCCGTCCTGGACCACCATCCGAAGGCTGCGGTCCGGCTCGGCGAGCACCGCGGCGTCCTCCATGGGGTTGCCCTCGACCAGCAGCAGGTCGGCGCAGGCGCCCTCGGCGATCGCGCCGAGCTCGCCCTCGCGACCGAGCAGCTGCGCACCGACCAGGGTCGCCGAGGCCAGCACCTCGGCCGGCGACTGGACCTGGGCGCGGATCCGGAACTCCTCGCTCTGGTGCGGCTGCATCGAGCCCAGCAGGTCGGTCCCGAAGGCGATGCGCACGCCGCCCTTCGCCGCCCGGTCGAGGGCGTGCAGCCCCGCTTCGAGCACGTCCGCGACCTTCGCCTGGCTGGCCGGGGGGAGCCCGGCGGCCGCGCCCTCGGAGTGCAGGTACTCGTAGGTGACGAGCGTGGGCACCAGGAATGCGTCGTGCTCGACGAAGAGCCGCACGCTCTCGTCGTCGATGAGGTTGCCGTGCTCGATGCAGCGCACGCCGAGCCGGAGCCCGCGGTTCACCGCCCGGGCGGTGTAGGCGTGCCCCGTGACGTAGCGGTTGGCGTTGTCCGCCTCCTCGACGGCCGCCCGCACCTCGTCGGCGGAGAACTGCAGGGAGTCGACCCGGTCCGTCGGCGAGGCGACCCCGCCGGACAGCATCAGCTTGATGTGGTGCGCGCCGGTGCGCAGCTGGTCCCGGGCGGAGCGCCGCACCCCGTCAACCCCGTCGGTCACCGTGCCGATGTTCGGGCAGCAGGTGTGGTTGTCCAGCGCCTGACGACCCGGACCCCGCAGGTCGGCGTGCCCGCCCGTGGGCGAGAGGGCCTTGCCGCCGAAGTGGACCTTCGGCCCGGGCCACAGTCCCTCGTCGACCGCGGCCGCGATGCCGAAGTCGGCGCCACCCACGTCGCGCACCGTCGTGAAGCCCCGGCCCAGCATGCTGCGCAGGATCGTGCTCGTCTGCGCGGCGACGTAGTAGGGCGAGTCCTCGGCCTGCGCCCCGAGGTCCGCGCTGCCCGCAGTGACGTGGACGTGGGCGTCGATGAGGCCGGGGACGAGGTGCAGACCGGAGGCGTCGATCTCCGTGGCGGTGGCGGGGGAGGAGACCGTGGGGCCGACCTCCGCGATCGTGCCGTCGACGACGAGGACGTCCTGAGGACGCGCTTCCCCCGACGCGACGTCGCAGACCGAGCCGTGCCGGAGGACGAGTGCCTGCTGAGCCATGGGTGAGTTCCTTTCGCGAGCGTCGAGACATCGTCGCAGGATCCCACGCAAACAGCAACGGATGTTGCAGTATGGCGTGGTGACGACTTCTCAGCTCCCGGACTGGATGGCCTCGCGCCTGGGTGACCGCACGGCCGGGCGTGGGGTCGCCAAGGTCCTGCGGGTCCTGGGTGCGCAGCCGCGCCAGGTGTCCTACGCCAGCACCGCCGAGGTCTCGGCCTCTGCCGGGGTCAACGCGGCCACCGTCGTGCGCGCGGCCCAGCTGCTGGGCTTCAGCGGGTGGCCGGCGCTGCGCTCGGAGATCCGGTCTCGCTACCTGTCGAGCCTGTCCGCCTCGGAGGTGCTCTCCGAGCACGGCACGGGCGGCGACGGTTCGGCGGCGGCGGCCGTGCGCCGCGGGACGCACAACCTGCAGGACCTCTCGCTCGTCCTGGACCAGGCCCAGATCGACCGGGTCGCTGGGGCGATCGCCGGGGCGAGGGTCACCCTCGTCCTCGGCTCGGGGAGCTTCGCCGGCCCTGGCCTGCAGCTCTCCCACCTCGCGCAGACCATCGGGCACGACGTGCGCCTGCACCGCACCGGTGGCACCTCGCTCTTCAACGAGGTGTCGCTGCTCCGCGAGGGCGACTGCCTCATCGCCTTCCTGCTGTGGCGCACGCCCTGGCAGATCCTCCACGCGATGCAGGCTGCGCCTCCGGGGGTGCGGATCGTCCTGGTCTGCGACCAGACACGGGACGAGCTCGTGACGCTCGCCGACGAGTTCGTCCACGTGCCGAGCGAGGGGTCGAGCATGTTTCCCTCGCTGGTCGCGCCCACGGTGGTCGTGGAGGCCACGCTCGCCGCGCTGGTCGCCCGCGATCCGGACGCGGCGGCCGCGGCGAGCGACCGCGCAGAGCTCCTGTGGAGCCGTTACGGGCTGTTTCCCGACCCGGGAGAAGATCTGCAATAGCTATTGCATGGGGCTCGACCCCGTGGTTGCATGGGTGCCCGACCGGCTCCCTGCCCGGTCTCTCGACGCCGAGCCACGGAGGTCCGATGCAAACCGTTCACGTGACGATCCTGGTGCTCTACCTGCTGCTGATGGTGGGCATCGGCGCCTGGTTCAGCCGGACCAAGGTGGTCGCCACCGCCGACGACTACGTCTTCGCCGGCCGTGACCTGCCCCGTCCGGTGATGATCGGCACTCTCCTTGCGACCTGGGTCGGCTCCGGCACGATCATCGGCGGCGCGAGCTTCGCCTACCGCTACGGACCGCTGGCCTCGATCTTCTTCCTGGCGGGCACGCCGGTCGGGATCGTGGCGCTCTACTACATCGCCAAGCGCATCCGTCGGCACTCGACCTACACGGTGCCCGAGCTGCTGGAGAAGCGCTACGGCCTCAGCGTGCGCATCGTCGCCGCGCTCATCACGCTGCTCGCCTATGTCGGCATCACCGCCTACCAGTACACCGGCGGCGGCTACATCATCAGCGTGATCACACCGCTCTCCCCGGAGGCCGGGGCGATCGTCGTCGCGATCCTCGTGACCTTCCTCGCCTTCGGCGGCGGTCTCAAGTCCGTCGCCTGGAGCGACTTCGTCTCCGCTCTCGTCATCGTCTTCAGCCTGGTCATCGCGCTGCCGCTCATCCTGGGCAAGGACATCGGCGGCATGAGCGACTACTGGTCGGGGATGCCGGAAACCCACCGCAGCCTGTCGGGCGGTCTGGCGCCCATCGAGCTGCTCGGTTTCTTCCTGCCGCTCTTCCTGCTGATCCTCGCGGACCAGAACATGTACCAGCGCCTCGGTGCGTCTCGCGACGAGGCGGAGGCGCGCAAGTCGACGGCAGGGTTCTTCTTCTCGAGCTTCCTGGTCACCGTCCCCGTGGCGCTCCTGGGCTCGGCGGCCGTCGTCCTCATGCCGGACATCCAGCCCGACACCGCGATCCTGTCGCTGGCCGGGGAGTTCTACCTCCCGACCGTCCTGGGTGGCCTGCTCCTCGCCGGCGCGCTTGCCTTCATCATCACGACCGGTTCCTCCTTCCAGCTCTCGGGCGCGGGCAACGTCGTCTACGACGTGGCGCAGCGGATGCTCGGCGTCGAGATGGACGACCGCAAGCGGCTGTGGATCCATCGGCTCTCTGTGCTGGGCATCGGCCTGGTCGCCTACGTGCTGGGCCGCTTCTTCCCGACCGTCCTCGAGCTGCAGCTCTACTCCTACACGGTCTACGGCGTCGCGATCGCCCCGCCCGTGCTGGCCATCTTCCTGTGGCGCCGCGCGAGCAAGGCTGGGGTCCTGACGTCGATGATCCTGGGCGTCGTCGTCACGATCACCTGGGAGCAGCTCGGGCAGCCCGGCGGCGTCAACTCGGTGCTCGTCTCGCTGCCGGTGGCGCTCGTCGCGCTCTTCGTCGTCAGCCTGGCCGTTCCCGACAAGGAGCCACGCTCGCTGGACGAGGAGATCGCGGACGCCGAGGGCGCCGAGAGCGCGTCCGAGGCGTGACAGCGGCCGACGCCGGAGCCCGCCCGGGCGGTCACCCCCGAAGCCCCGCCCGGGCGGGAGTCCCCCGAGCCCGCCGGCCAGGTCCCTGTTCCTGGCCGGCAGGCCGTGCGCTGCCCGTCCGGACGGGCCCCTGCACCCTGCCGGACGATCGCGCGTCCCGACCAGTCAGAGCAGGTTGGTGGCGCCCAGATACATCCCGGGAAGAAAATCTTCGGCCGCGTCCGTGGACGCGGCACCTCACCGGTGGTCCGGACCGGCGGGGAGGCCGTCGTCCAGCGCCGTGACGAGGTTGACCAGCAGCGCCACCGTGCTCGGCGCGGCCTCCAGCTCCCGCGACACCAGGCGGTCGAGCCACTCCTCGCGCACGAAGCCGCACCGGCGGGCCGGCGCGAGCGCATCGGGGTGCGCCCACCAGTGCTCGACCACCTTGGCCGCCAGGACGGCGCCACCCACCGGCGGCCGGGGGCTCCCCGTCAGACGCTGACGCGCCTTGCGGACGAGCTTGGTCGCGGAGGTCCTCGCGCCGGCGACCGTCCCCCGGACCCCCGGCCGAGCGTAGGTGACCGGCGCGGGTCTGCCGTCCATGGGGACCGCGGCGAGCTCCTCGTCCAGCTCCACCTGCAGCAGGCCGAGGAAGCGTGCGGAGCTCTTGTCGGCCGGCCGCAGGGCCCGGGCGATCGAGATGAAGCGCGCGTCGAGCATCGGTGTGACGACGGGGCGGGAGATGCACACCGCCGTCGCCGTCACCCCCGCCCACCTCTGCACGCGTTGAGCCAGGTAGAACTCGTCCGTCGCGGCGAAGAGGTCCAGCCCCGTCTCGCGGAGATGCCCGAAGATGTCGTCGACGGTGACGGCGCGGGACCACCGCCGGAAGTCCGGGTCGAGCGCACCGGGCTCGGCCGCCTCGTTGGGGAACATCCGCCAGGACGCCAGCCCCGCCGCCGCTGCCCTGGACACCGGGACCCGCGGGGCGCGGCCGAGATGGTAGAAGCCCCGGGCGAACTCGCCGCCGAGGCCGGCCAGGCGCGGCCCCTGCCCGATCTGGGCCTCGGCGAAGCTCACGGCGGCGAACGCGAGCGGGTCCGCCATGCACTCGACGCGGCGGGCTGCCCGGACGCACGACTCGTAGGCCTCGTGCGGGCTGAGGTCCTGCAGACCGCGGACCGAGATCACCTCGTGCGACATGCCCTGCTCGCGAGACGGGCGCGAGGCGATCTGCACGTCCACCTCGGTGGGTTCCCCGAGGGTGAGGGTGCGCAGCCCGCGCCGACGGCTGGGTGGCACCGCGCTCAGCAGGATGCGTGAGTCGAGCCCGCCCGTGAGCTGCAGGACGGCATCCGGATGGTCGTCCAGGTAGCGGGACAGAGAGGTCCTCAGCAGGTGCGCCGCGGCCGGGACGGCCTCAGCCAGCGACATCGAGGGGTGCCGCGAGCCGTCGGCGTCGGCGTCGGCGTCACGCTCCACCCGGACCCCGTCTCCGTCGACGACGGCCGACGCGCCGGCGGGGAGCTTGAGCACCTCCCGGAACAGGGTCCGGTCGCCGAGCTGCCACCCCAGGAGCGACTGCACCGCGACGGCGTGCTCGTCGAGCCCGCGACCGAGGCGGGCGGCGGCCGCCCCCGCTGACGTCGACGCCAGCGACAGGCGGTCGTTGCGGCCGTAGTAGACGTGCCGGAGGCCCAGCTCGTCGGTGGAGACCCGCACACCGCCGTCGAGCCGGGTGAGCAGCGCGAAGGGCGGCAGCGCAGCCCGGAGGACGTGGCGGGTCTCGGCCCAGCTCGCGCCCAGCACCGTCTCGTCCACGTCGCGGTCGGCGGCACGCGCCCCGCAGGAGAGGAGGACCGAGCCGCCGTCCGGGACCGGGCGCAACCCCCAGGTCGTCAGCTCCACGTCCCTCCGTGCGGGACCGGCATCCCCACCTTCGAGGAGATGCGTGGACTGGGCGACGAAGCCTGCGTCTGACGACGCTTCGGTCATAGCCTGTGATCATGCCACGGCCTCCACGGCCCGTGGCGAGGACGGCGACCACGCTCTCCCCGTCCTTTCCCCCGGTGCGTCGCGACGGCAGGAGGCACCCGGTGCGCAGGCAACGACGCGGCTGGGCCGCGGTGCTCGTCGGCTACCTGCTCCTGCTCGGCGTCGTCGGGCTGTGGGCGACCGCGGTCGACGTGCCCGTCCGCGCGCAGCTGGACGGTGGGCTGGCCTGGCTCGCCGACCACGGAGTCGCGGGTGTGCGCTACGCCCACGTGGAGGCGGTGGCCAACCTCTGCCTCTTCCTCCCGCTCGGTGCCCTGCTGGCCGGCCTGCTGCCGGACCGTCCCTGGTGGGTGGCGGGACCCGCGGGGCTCCTGCTGTCAGCGGCGGTCGAGGTCGCGCAGACGGGGCTCGCCGGACGCACGCCCAGCCTGCGCGACATCGCCCTCAACACGGCTGGCGCGCTCCTCGGGGCGGCGCTCGTCCGTCTGTGGGCCACCCTGAGACGGACCGCCGAGCACCGCTGACCTTTTGGGGGTGGTGCGAATCGTCGCGCCGCACTACCCTCGCAGGTGTGGACGCTCGCCCGCGGCCCGCGTGATCTCGCTGGAGCTGTGACGGCCGGGCCATGAGCCTGGTCCCGGGGATGACGCCGAACGAGCGGTTGCCCACCGTACCCGTGTCTGTCGGGCACGCCGCACGCAGGGCAGGGAGGCCGTCGTGGCGTCTGCAGGGATGTTGAGCGTTGCCGTGGTCGGGGCCGGTTACTGGGGCCCCAACCTGATCAGGAACTTTGCCGCGAGTCCCGACTGGGACCTGCGCGCCGTCGTCGACCGGGACGTCGGCCGGGCAGGTCGCGTCGTCGGGGCCATGCCGGGCGTGAGGGTGACCTCGTCGCTGACC
Organism: Ornithinimicrobium avium; assembly: GCF_003351765.1. NCBI lineage: Bacteria > Bacillati > Actinomycetota > Actinomycetes > Micrococcales > Ornithinimicrobiaceae > Ornithinimicrobium > Ornithinimicrobium avium. The sequence goes on along the minus strand of NZ_CP031229.1, from coordinate 2,179,042 downwards.
GAGCTCCTGGACGCCGACGAGGTGGACGCGGTCGCCGTCGCGACACCGGCGGCGACCCATGAGGCCCTGGTCGTCGAGGCGCTCGGCGCGGGTCTGCACGTGCTCGTCGAGAAGCCGCTCGCCCACGACATCGAGGCAGGGGCCCGCATGGTCGAGCTCGCGGAGCAGCGCGGGCTGGCCCTCATGACCGACCACACCTACTGCTACACCCCGGCGGTGCGCAAGCTGCGGGAGCTGGTCGAGGGTGGCGACCTCGGCGAGATCCTCTTCATCGACTCCGTCCGGATCAACCTCGGTCTGGTCCAGCCCGACGTGGACGTCTTCTGGGACCTGGCACCGCACGACCTGTCGATCCTGGACTACATCCTCCCCGGGGGTCTGCGGCCGGACGCCGTCTCGGCGCACGGCGCGGACCCCCTGCAGGCCGGGAAGGCGTGCGTCGGCTACCTCAGCCTGCCGCTGGTCACCGGGGCGATGGCCAACGTGCACGTCAACTGGCTCAGCCCCACCAAGATCCGCCACATGGTGGTCGCCGGATCGAGGCGGACCGTGGTCTGGGACGACCTCAACCCGCAGCAGCGCCTGAGCGTCTACGACCGCGGTGTCGACCTCGTCCAGCAGGCGGTCGACGCGACGGACCGGAGGGTCGCGATGGTCTCCTACCGGCTCGGCGACATGTGGGCCCCCGCACTGCCGGAGGTCGAGCCCCTCGCCGAGATGGTCAGGGAGTTCGCCGCCTGCATCCGGGAGGGCAGGCCTGGGGCGACCGACGGGGCAGCGGGGTTGCGGGTGCTGCGGACGCTGACCGCCGCCCAGTGGAGCCTCGCGCACGGCGGCGCCACGGTGCCGATGTCCGCGGCCGCGCCGGCGCGCGGGCTCGCGCCCGTCACGACCGCGGCGACCGCCGCGCCCACCACCACCGCGGCGACCGCCGCGCCCACCACCACCGCCGCGACCGTCCCGGCCGCGCAGCCCGAGGGCGCGCGATGAGCACCGTCGCTGGTGCCACGGCCCTGGTGACCGGCGGGGCGGGCACGATCGGCTCGACGCTCGTCGACCAGCTGCTCGACGAAGATGCCGCACGCGTCCTGGTCCTCGACAACCTCGTCCGCGGACGGCGCGAGAACCTCGAGCAGGCCCTCGCCACCGGACGCGTCGAGCTCGTGGAGGGAGACATCCGGGACCGCGACCTCGTCCACGACCTCGTCCGCGGGAGCGACCTCGTCTTCCACCAGGCGGCCATCCGCATCACGATGTGCGCTGAGCAGCCGCGGCTCGCGCTCGAGGTGCTGGTCGACGGCACCTTCAACGTCGTCGAGGCGGCCGCCGAGCACCGGGTCGCCAAGCTGGTCGCGGCCTCGAGCGCCTCGGTGTACGGCCTGGCGGAGACCTTCCCCACGAGGGAGGATCACCACCCCTACGCCAACGACACGATCTACGGCGCGGCGAAGACGTTCAACGAGGGCCTGGCCCGCAGCTTCCGGGCGATGAGCGGCCTCGACTACGTGATGCTGCGCTACTTCAACGTCTACGGGCCCCGGATGGACATCCACGGCCTCTACACCGAGGTGCTCGTGCGCTGGATGGAGCGCATCGCCGACGGGGAGCCGCCGCTGATCTTCGGGGACGGCACCCAGACCATGGACTTCGTCTTCGTGCCCGACATCGCCCGCGCCAACGTGCTGGCCGCGCAGAGCGCGGTCATCTCCGGCACCTACAACATCGCCAGCGGGACCGAGACCTCGCTCCTCGACCTGGCCCGGGCCCTGCTGCGCGCGATGGGGTCCGGCCTCGGCGTGGAGCACGGACCGGACCGTCCCGTCAACGGCGTGACCAGGAGGCTGGCGGACACGGGTGCCGCCCGGCGGGACCTCGGGTTCGAGGCCCGCACCTCCCTCGACGAGGGGCTGCGGCAGCTCGTCGAGTGGTGGCGGCCGCGACGGGAGTCCGTCGCGGCCGGCAGCGCGACGGCAGACGTGCCATGAGCCGCATCAACGTCATGCAGCCGTGGCTGGGCGAGGAGGAGGTCACGGCCGTCGCGGAGGTGATCCGGTCCGGGTGGGTGGCCCAGGGACCACGCGTCGCCGAGTTCGAGCGCGCCTTCGCGGACCGCCAGCAGGTCGGGTATGCCGTGGCCACCTCGAGCTGCACGACGGCCCTCCACCTCGCTCTCGTGGTCGCGGGGGTCCGCGCCGGGGACGACGTGGTCGTCCCCTCGTTCTCCTTCATAGCCACCGCCAACGCGGCCACCTACCTCGGCGCGCGGCCGGTCTTCGCCGATGTGGACCCGGCCACCGGCAACGTCAGCCCGGAGACACTCCGCGCGGCGCTGACCGGGCGCACCCGTGCCGTGATCGTGGTGGACCAGGGCGGGGTGCCGGTGGACCTGGTCGCGCTGCGCGACGTCTGCGACCCCCGGGGAGTGGCGGTGGTCGAGGACGCGGCCTGCGCGATCGGCTCCACCTACCGGGGACGCCCGGTCGGCGCCGGCGCCGACGTCACCGCGTGGTCCTTCCACCCGCGCAAGCTCCTCACCACCGGCGAGGGCGGGATGCTCACCACCCGGAGCGCAGAGTGGGCGAGCCAGGCCCGCCGGCTGCGGGAGCACGGGATGAGCGTCTCGGCCGCCGACCGGCACGCGCAGGTGCTCGCCCCGGCCGAGGCCTACCTCGAGGTGGGCTTCAACTACCGGATGACCGACCTGCAGGCCGCCGTCGGACTGGTCCAGCTGCGCCGGCTCGACGACGTCGTACGCCGCCGCCGCGAGCTGGCCGCCCGCTACCACCGCGCGCTGGACGGGACAGGGCTGCGCGCCGTCCGCGACCCGGCATGGGGCACGACCAACTACCAGTCCTTCTGGGTGGAGGTCCCGCCGGAGCACCCCGTCGACCGGGACGGGCTGCTGGCCCGGCTCGCGGAGGCCGGCATCTCCGCCCGGCGGGGCATCATGGCTGCCCACCGCCAGCCCGCCTATGCCGGGCGCGACGGCGTGCGCACCGACCTGTCCACCACCGAGCGGCTCACCGACCGCACCCTCATCCTGCCGCTCTTCCACGAGATGACCGAGGACCAGCTCGACCGCGTCGTCACGGTGCTGACGGGCACGGTGGTGCCCAGCAGCGCGCGGCTCGCCACGAGCGGCCGGGAGGGCTGACGTGGACGACCTGCTGCTCGTGGGCGCCAGCGGCCTGGCGCGGGAGGTGCTGGCGGTCGTCCGGCAGCTCGGGAGCCACCGCGTCGTCGGGGTGCTCGACGACGACGTGGCGCTCCACGGGACGGACCTCGACGGCGTGCCGGTGCTGGGCGGCCCCGAGGAGGAGGCCGGGCACCCGGACGCCCAGCTGCTCCTGTGCCCGGGCGGGGGCTACGCCCGGCGTGCGCTGGCCGACCGCCTGGGGATTGTCGCCGGGCGCTGTGCCACCGTCGTCTCGCCCGGCGCCGACCTGGCGCCCGACACCCGTCTCGGCGAGGGCACGGTCGTCCTCGCCGGCGTCGTCGCGACGACGTCGGTGCAGGTCGGTGCGCACGTGGTGCTCATGCCGCATGTGGTCCTGACCCACGACACCGAGGTGGCCGACTTCGCGACCCTCGCGGCGGGCGTGACGCTCGGTGGGCGGGTCCGCGTGGGCGAGGCCGCCTACCTGGGGATGTCCGCGTCCGTCCGGCAGGACCTGAGGGTCGGGACCGGCGCCGTGCTCGGGATGGGTGCCGTCCTCCTCCAGGACCTGCCGGACCACCAGACCTGGGTCGGGGTGCCGGCCCGGCCGCTGCCCCTGCGAGCGGCGGGGGCGACGGCATGAGGGTCCCGCTCGTCGACCTGGCCGCCCAGGGCGCGGAGATCGTCGACCAGGTCGCGCCCGCCGTCCGCGAGGCGATCCTGCGGGGTGCGTTCGTGGGCGGCCCGGCGGTGACGCGGTTCGAGCAGGCCTACGCCGACTACGCCGGCGTCCGGCACTGCGTGGGTGTCGCCAACGGCACCGACGCGCTCGAGCTGGCGCTGCGGGCGGTCGACGTGGAGGCCGGCGACGAGGTGGTCCTGCCGGCCAACACCTTCATCGCCACGGCGGAGGCGGTCAGCCGGATCGGGGCGGTCCCGGTGCCGGTCGACGTGGACCCGGAGCACCTGCTCATCGACCCGGCCGCGGCCGAGGCGGCCGTCACGGACCGCACGTCGGCGATCGTGCCGGTGCACCTCTACGGGCAGACCGCCCCGGTGGCCGAGCTCGTCCGGCTCGCCGACCGGGTGGGCGTGGCGGTCGTGGAGGACGCAGCGCAGGCTCAGGGGGCGAGCAGGGCGGGCCGTCGTGCCGGGACGTGGGGCACGGCGTCGGGGACCAGCTTCTACCCCGGCAAGAACCTGGGCGCCGCCGGCGACGCGGGCGCGGTGCTCACCGACGACGCCGAGGTGGCGCGGCGCGTCCGGACGATTGCCGACCACGGCAGCCCCCGCAAGTACGTCCACGAGGTGGTCGGCTTCAACTCCCGGCTCGACGCCCTGCAGGCGCTGGTGCTGTCGGCCAAGCTCGCCCGGCTCGAGGAGTGGAACGAGCGCCGCCGCGCCGCCGCGGACCGCTACGACCGGCTGCTGGCGGGGGTCGAGGAGGTCCGGCCCCCCCGCCGGCACCCCGACAACACCGACGTCTGGCACCTGTATGTGGTGCAGGTCGAGGACCGCGACCGCGTGCTCGCCGCGCTCCAGGCCGCGGGTGTCGGCGCCGCGGTCCACTACCCGACCCCGGTGCACCTCAGCCCGGCGTACGAGCACCTGGGCCACCGGGCAGGAGCCTTCCCCGTCGCGGAGGCGGCAGCCGCCCGGATCCTCTCCCTGCCGATCTACCCCCACATCACGGCGGACCAGCAGCAGCACGTCGTCGAGACGCTCGTCGGGGCGGTCGCGGGCAGCCGGACGATGGCGGCGCAGGGCCCGTGAGACGCCGCGACGGCACCACGCCCGAGATCGAGGCCGACCTCGCCCGACAGGCCGGCGGTGCGCTCGGCTGGAGTCTGCTGAACACCGCAGCGTCCAAGGTCGGCACGCTGGTCATCGGGATCGCTCTGGCGCGCATCCTGGGACCGGAGGAGTTCGGCACCTTCGCCGTCGCCATCGTCGCGCTGCTCGCGGTGCTCAGCTTCAACGAGCTCGGCGTGAGCCTGGCGATCGTGCGGTGGGACCGCGAGCCCGCACCGATCGTCCCGACGGTCGCGACCATCTCCGTCGTCAGCAGCCTCGTCCTCTTCCTGGCCTGCTACGCCGCCGCACCCGCCTACACCGCGGCCATGGGCAGCCCCGGGTCCACCCCCGTCGTGCGGACCCTGCTGGTCGGGATCCTGCTCAACGGGCTGAGCGCGGCGCCGGCGGCGCTGCTCCAGCGGCAGTTCCGCCAGCGGGAGCGGATGGTCTCCGACCAGGCGAACGCCTGGCTCGGGGCCCTGGTCTCGATCGCCCTGGCGCTGGCCGGGATGGGCGCCATGAGCCTGGCGCTGGGCCGGCTGGCCGGAGGCCTCGCCGGCGCGCTGCTCTTCCTGCGCTACGTCCCGTCCGCCTTCCGGCTCGGGATGGACCGCTCGCTGCTCGCGCCGCTCCTGCGCTTCGGCCTGCCCCTCGCCGGGGCGAGCATGATCGTCTTCGCCTCCAGCTATGCCGACCAGCTGCTGACCGGTGCGCTCCTCGGCCCCACGCAGCTCGCCTTCTACGTGCTGGCGTTCAACCTGGCCTCCTGGCCCGTCGCGGTGCTGTCCCAACCGCTCCGTTCGGTCGCGCCGGCCGCCTTCGCGCGGATGCAGTCGGACCCGGCCCTGATGGCGCGCAACGTCGTGTGGGTCGTGGGCGTCCTGGCCGCTGTCGCCTTCCCGGTCTGCTTCGTGCTGGCGGGAGCCGCGCCGGCGGTGGTCCGCCTGGTCTACGGGCTCGAGTGGGAGCCGGCCGGCGTGCCGCTCGCCGCGCTCGGCGTGCTCGCCGCGGTGCGGATCGTGGTCGAGCTGAGCTACGACTACCTCGTGGTGCTGCGTCGGGCCAGCGCCATCCTGCTGATCCAGGCGGTCTGGCTGGCGGCGCTGGTCCCCGCGGTGCTCCTCGGCGCGACCTGGTGGGGGATCGGCGGTGTGGCGGTCGGCCAGGTCGTCGTCGTCGCCGCCGTCGTCCTGCCGCTCTACCTGTGGCGGCTCTCGGCCGCCGGCGTGCCCGCGGGCAGGTTCCTCGGCCGCCTCGTCCTGCCGGTCGTGGCCGGCTCGGGCCTCTACGCGACCGCGCTGGTGCTGGTCGACCGGCTGGGCTCCGACCTGCTCGCCGTCGCCCTGTCGGCGGCCGTGGGACTGCTCGCCACGGGCGTGATGCTGGCGCGGGAGCCTGCCGCCGTCTCGGCCGTGGCCAGCCTCCGGCACCAGCCGCTGAAGGCGGGGTCGGCGTCATGAGGGTCCTCGTCTATCCGCACGACCTGGCCATCGGCGGCAGCCAGATCAACGCCATCGAGCTCGCGCGCGGCGTGGCCGATCTCGGCCACGAGGTCATGGTCTTCGGCTGCCCGGGTCCACTGGTGGCCAAGGTCCACGCTCTCGGCCTCGACTTCGTCCCCGCCCCGAGGCCGCGGCGGCGTCCCTCGCGGTCGGTGGTGGCGTCGCTGGTGAGGACGGTGGAGGAGCGGGGCATCGACGTCGTCCACGGCTACGAGTGGCCACCGATCCTCGAGTGCTGGCTCGCGGCCCGCCGGACAGGGTGCGCGGTGGTGGGCACGGTCATGTCCATGGCCGTCGCGGACTTCATCCCGCGGTCGGTCCCGCTCGCGGTGGGCACCGAGCAGATCGCCGACGCCGAGCGCCGGGCGGGCCGGTCAGCCGTCGACGTCATCGAGCCTCCGGTGGACCTGGAGGCCAACCACCCGGGTCTGGGTCTCAACACGGCCGGCTTCCGCGCGGCCTACGGCATCCGGCCCGAGGAGGTCCTCGTCGTGGTCGTCTCCCGGCTCGCCGTGGAGATGAAGCGGGAGGGCCTGCTGGTCGCGTCGCGGGTCGTCGCCGAGCTGTCCACCGAGCACGCGGTGCGGATGCTCGTCGTTGGTAACGGCCCGGCGCGCCAGGACCTGGAGGACGCCGTGGTGACGGCCCGGCCCCCGGGCGGTGCCGATCCCGCGGTGCAGCTCGTCGGTGAGCTCGCGGACCCGCGGGTCGCCTACGCGGCCGCGGACGTGTCACTGGGTATGGGGAGCTCGGCCCTGCGTGCGATGGCGTTCGGCAAGCCCGTGGTCGTCCAGGGCGAGAAGGGGTTCTGGCGGACCGTGCGTCCGGACACGCTCGCCTACTTCCTGTGGACGGGCTGGTACGGCGTGGGGGACGGGCCGGAGACGGGCCCGGCCCGGCTCCGGGGTGAGCTGCTGCCCCTGGTCACCGGCGCGGCGTCCCGCCGCGAGCTGGGAGCCTTCGCGCTCCGGACGGTGCAGGAGCGCTTCTCCCTGGACGCTGCGGCGCGGAGTCAGGTCGACCACTACCGTCGGGCCACGACCGTGCAGCCAGGGCCGGCCGCCGACGGCGGAGACCTGCCGCGCACGGCGTGGCGGTTCGTGCGCTACCGGGCGGGCCGGGCCGGACAGCGGTTGACCGGCCGGCGCGCGGCGGACGACTTCAACGCCCGTCCGGTGGCCGCCGCGCCGACCGGTCCGGCGCGGCGGGTGAGCAGAGGGTGAGCGCCGGCCACGGCGGTGGGGTCGTCTACCTCGCGGGGACCGAGTGGCACCGCGTCGCCGGCACCGACCGCCAGCTGGCGACGGCCCTGGCCTCCGTGCTCGGGCCGGTCCTCTACGTGGACCCGGCCCAGCCGGTCACGCACCTGCTGCGGCGCCGCCGCAGGCGCGGGCCGGGGCAGCCGTGGGGCCTGGTCGACGTGGCTCCAGGGGTCACCCGGCTGCGGACGCTGGGGCCGCCGCTGCTCACGAGGAGGGTGATGGTCGGCCTGGCGACCTGGTGGCAGCACCGGCTCACCGTGCGCGCGAGCCGGGCCCTCGACCTCGGGCCGTGCCTCGTCGTCGTCGCCTCGCCGCTGGCCGGCTTCCCCCGTGCCCTGCCCGGCGTCCGGTTCTTCTACCTGACCGACGACTGGGAGGGCGGCGCCGGGCTGATGGGCCTGGACCCGGGGCTCGTCCGCCGTCGGCTCGCCGGCAACGCCGCGGCGGCCGACCTGGTCGGAGGCGTGACGCCGGTCCTGGTGGACCGGCTGGCGCAGCTGGGGCCGGGCGCGCGTGCACTGCTCCTGGCCAACGGATGCGTGCTCCCTCCGGCGACCCCCGCCGCGCGGCCGACCGACCTGCCGGACGGCCGGCTGGTGGGGCTGGTCGGGCAGCTCAACGAGCGCACCGACGTGCGGCTGCTCCACCGGATCGCCGCGGCGGGCCTGCCCCTCGTCCTCATCGGGCCGCTGACCACGCGCGACCCCGCGACCCTGCGCGACTTCCACGACCTCTTCGCCCGGCCGGGCGTGACCTGGCTCGGTCACCGGCCGCCCGAACGGCTCGGCGCCTACCTGCAGCACCTGACGGTGGGCGTCACCCCCTATCGCCGGGACCGTTTCAACGAGGCCAGCTTCCCGCTGAAGACCCTGGAGTACCTCGCCCACGGGCTGCCCGTGGTGGCGAGCGACCTGCCGGCGACCCGATGGCTGGGGACCGACCTGGTCGACATCGCCACGTCGGACGACGAGTTCGTGGCGCTCGTCGCCGGCCACTGCGCCGGCGCACAGGTGGACGCGGACGCTGCCGGGCGCCGGCGGTCGTTCGCCGAGAGGCACTCCTGGGAGGCCCGCGCGCAGCTCCTCGTCGACGCGGTGCCGGAGGTGGGGACGGCTGCGCTAGGGGCCTGAGATGCTGCGGCCCGTGTCGTCCCACACGTTGCCGCTGAGCACGTTGCCGGGTCCCGGCTCGTAGGCCGTGAGCGGGCCGTAGCGGCCGCTCGCGGGGAAGTACAGGCGGGAGAAGCGGTTGTCGGTCACCCGGATGCCCTCGGTCGGCCCGAGCGCCCCGGCACCGGCGTAGAGCGTGTAGCCGCCACCGGCCACCAGGTTGTCCGTGATCAGCCGGTTGCGCTGCGTCCCGAAGTCCTGGAAGAGGCTGATCGCGTCGGTCTGCGGGTGCTCGTTGAGCACGGTGTTGTGACGGATCGTGAGCTGCTCGCCGCCGCCGTTGCTGGTGATGCCGTTGACGTGGTCCTCGCCCAGCATCCCCAGGTCGTGGATGTAGCTGTCCTCGACGAGGCCGGCGTCGAGCTGCACCCCGGTCGACACGTGCGAGATGTCCGCGCGACGGACGACGGTGCCGGTGCTGTCGCCGTAGATGTCCTTGACGCCGACCATGAGGCGGCCCGCGCCCTGGTCCGGAGCCGTGATCGTCACGTCCTCGATCGTCACGTCGCTGGTGTGCCGCAGGCTGATCCCGAACGTCTCGCCGCCCACCCGGACGCGGACGTTGCGGAGCGTCACGTGGTCGGCGGTGATGTCCAGGTTGTAGGGGACGTCGAGGTCCTCGACGACCGCGCCGTCCGTGCTGACCCTGACCCAGCCGCGGGGGTCGAGCTCCCAGCCGTCGCCCTGGGAGGTGTCCTCACCCACCACGCGCAGGGCGTCCTCGTCGGTCACGCCGGTGCTGGTGGCGTCGGGATAGCCGCAGGTGCTCGGCACCGGCGCGCAGTCCAGGAGGGTGGCGGCGTCGGCGGCGGGCGGACCTCCGTCGGCCACGGCCCCGAGGCTCGCAGGACCTCCCGGGGGCGTGCCGGCACCTCCCCACCAGACGGTCGCGGCCACGGCCAGGCACGCGAGCACCAGACTCACGACGACGCGCGGGCGCCGCTCTACCTTCGTCCAGCGAGCACGTCGCATCGTGAGGCCCTCCGTCCAGGAGGGGCGGGGCCGCGCGTCGGCGCGGCCCGTCCCTGCTCGTGCCTCCAGCCTAGGCGCGCTGGGGCCGCCGCGCACCCTCGCCGCCGGGCCGGTGCGCGGGCTCCTCCGGGGCGGCCCGACCTGCGCTAGTCTCGCGGGATGAAGCCGCTGGTCACGGTGACGGCCGTCGTGGTGACCTACAACAGCGCGGACGTCGTGGAGGGCCTGCTGGACTCGCTGCCGGCCGGCACCCCCGACCTGGGGATCAACGTGGTGGTCGTCGACAACGGCTCGACGGACGACACCTGCGCGGTGGTGTCCCGCCGCCCCGACTGCCGGCTGGTCCGCTCCACCAACGTGGGCTACGCCGCGGGGATCAACCGGGGCGTCGCCGCCGCCGGTGCCGCGGACGCCGTGCTCGTGCTCAACCCGGACGCGCGCCTGGCCGAGGACGCGGTGCCGCAGATGCTGGAGGCGCTCGCGGAGCCCCGCGTGGGCGTGGTCGGGCCCCATCTCGAGGAGGAGGACGGCGCCCTGGTCCTCTCCATGCGCCACGAGCCCTCGTTGGCGCGGGCCTCGGGCCTGGGGCTCAACGAGTACGTCCGGGGACCGCGGCGCTACCGGACTCGGCAGACCGTGGACTGGGTGCTGGGCGCCGTCCTGCTGATCCGGTCGGAGTGCTTCGCCGAGCTCGGCGGCATGGACGAGTCCTACTTCCTCTACAGCGAGGAGACGGACTTCTGCCTGCGGGCGCGCGACCGCGGGTGGGCGACGGTCTACGAGCCGCGGGCCCGCGCCGTGCACATCGGCGGGGCCTCGGGCCGCAACGACTGGACGCACACGCTGCAGGTGGTCAACCGCGTGCGGCTCTACCGGCGGCGGCACGGTCCGGTCCGGGGAGCTGTCTTCCAGGTGCTCAACATCCTCAGCGAGCTCACCTGGGTGGCTCGCGGGCACCGGTCCTCACGGGCCTCGGCGCTCGCCCTCCTGGATCCCCGGCGACGACCGGACGTCCTTGATGCCGGCTCCTCGTGGGTCCCGCGTTAGCACCCTGGACCCGGTCGTGACCCGGTGGAGCGCGCCGGCGATGCCGAGCGTGACCGCGTAGGTGCCGGCGGCCATCGGGAACCAGAGCCCGTCGAAGAGGCTGAAGTTGGCGACGCCCACCACGGAGGCGGCCACGCAGGCCTGGGCGAGGTCACGGTCCCGGCGTGCGGTGGTGGACCTGCGGACCCTGACCGAGACGACCACCGCGGCCGCCGAGACCGACAGGAACGCGGCCAGGCCGACGACGCCGAGCTCGACCAGGAAGCTGAGGACCTGGTTGTCGAGGATCTGGTACTTGGGCAGGAAGGTGCCCAGCCCCCGTCCCAGCCAGGGGCCGTGGCGGAACGCGGCGAGGGCGTTGTCGACCGCCGAGAGACGGGAGGCGGCGCTGGTGTCCGAGCCGATCCCGGTGAACAGCTCGGCCACCGTGCGGGCCAGGCCGGGCACCGAGGCCAGGGCGGTCAGGACCACGCCGGCCGAGAGGACGAGCGCCACCAGGCGCTGCCGCCGCGGCCACCACGGCACGGTCAGGGCCAACGCGAGCACCACCCCGACGAGCACCGAGCGGGACAACGAGAAGGGCGCCATGAGGAGGATCGCGCTGCTCGGCACCCACCTGACGAACCACGACCGGCCGTGCCTGGCCGTGTAGAGCGCGAAGGGCAGCAGGATGGTCAGCACCGCGCCGAACTCGATCGGGTGGACGGCCGTCGCCGCCGGACGGACGAACTCCGACCGGTCGAACGCGCCCTGGAACCGAGAGTTCTCCACCAGGCCCGGGACGCTGATGCGCTCCACGAAGGTCTCGCCGGTGGCGAACTGCACCAGGCCCAGGAGGGCCATCAGCCCGGCCGCCACCGAGAGCCGCCGCACCAGGACCTCCAGCCGGTCGCGGTCGGGGATGCCGTCGTGGGTGGCCAGCAGCACCCCGCTCCAGGCGAGCACCGCGACGACCGCGAGATCGGCCGTGCTGACCTCGTCGGCCTCGATGGGCCGGGTCATCGCGGCCACGTAGCTCACGCCGACGCACGTCATGAAGGCGATGTTGGCCAGCGCGACCGGGCGCGGGTGGGTGCCGACGAGGTGCCAGGACCTGTCGTAGAGCTGCTGCCAGGCCCACCAGACCAGGGCGCCCAGCGCCAGGAGCTGGGCGGGTGAGCCGGCTCCGCCGAGCGGCTCGATCGTCAGCCGGGACGGCACGGCGAAGAGGACGACCGCGTAGGCCGTCAGGACGGTCGTGGCGTCCGGGGAGGGGCGTCCGGTGGCCGTCCCGCGAGCGCCGGGACGGGCGGGGGTGGCCATCAGGCCGTGGGGGCGGGCGCGTCCGCGGCCGGTCGGCCGCGCCGGCGCAGCAGCAGCCCGTCGACGGCGGCGATGGCCAGGACGCCGGCCAGCAACGAGACGCCGCCGACGAGGACGCCCGCCCTCAGGGTCGGGGTCAGGGAGCGCTCGGGGGTCACCTCCTGGTAGAGGACCATCGAGATGATCTGGTCCTCGGCGGGCACGTCGGTGTCGTCCTGGATCCCCTCGAGGATGCGCGGGGTGGCGTCCAGGACCGCCCCGAGCGCCTGGTCGACCCCCGACGGCGTGGGCGCGGTGGCGGTGACCAGCATGATCGGCCCGCTCGCGCCCGGGTCGCGCACGACCTCGAACTCCGCGCCCGTCGTGTCGTGGACCTCCTGCCGCAGCTCCGGCGGGAAGGCGCGGACGAGCACGTCGAGCGCCTGGTTGAGCCCGCCGAGCGCGAGGAAGGGGTTCTCCCCCTCCTCCAGGAGGGCGTCGGGCGGGAGCAGCACCACGTCGGCCCGCAGCTCGTAGGTCGGGGGGACCCGGTCGACGACGAGGTAGGTCGCGGCCGCCGTGACCAGGAGGCTGAGCAGCAGGAGGTACCACCGCCGGCGGAGCGCCGTCAGCAGGGTCCAGCTGAACATCGTCCGCACCTCTCGCTCGATCCCCGGCTCGCCCGAGTGCTAGCCTGCATTGTATGGCGCACGGTCGCCTCGCACCGCGGTCCCGCGCGACCAACGGGGTGCCTGCGCAGGGGGCGTGGTGGCGCAACCTGGTGGCGGCCGCGGTCCTCCTCGGGGTCCTCGTCGCGGGCGTGGTCGTGCAGCGACACCCCGGCACCTACTACAGCACCGTGGACGTGATGTTCCTGGCGCCGGTGAGCGCCCGCAACCCGAACGCTGTCGTGACGACCTCGGGCAGCGTCGTGAGCACGGCGAGCGTCGTCGAGCGCGTCCTCAACGGGCCGGACGGCGCCGGTGTCCGCAACGCCTCCTCCCGGGTGACCCTGCTGGGCGAGCGGCGGCTGCACGACGAGGCGGTCCGGCTGCCGGACAACGGCGGCCAGTGGGCTCCCGACTTCGACGAGCAGCTGCTCACGGTCGAGGTGACCGGCGACGACCCCGAGGACGTGGCCCGGCGGCGGGACGCGCTGGTCGCCACAGTCGACGCCACGCTGCGGCAGCTGCAGGACGACCAGGGCGTCGACCGCTTCAACCGCATCACCACGCGCCTGTCCCCGGCGGCGCCGACGGTGACCTACCACGAGGGCAACCGCAAGCGGGCGTTCGCGATGCTGGTGCTCATGGCGACGGTGGCGGGATATGTCGTGGTCACCTCCTGGCCGGGCGCGCAGGGCCGCCCCGCGGTCGTCTGGCCCGCAGGGCCGCGGCACCGCCGACGCCGGGCAGCTTCGACGTCTCACCCCGAGCGCGAGCTCTCGTCCCGCAGCCAGGTGTCGTAGTCGCCGGCCGCCACGGCCCTGCGCGAGGTGAGACGCGCCGCCACCGCGACCGCGAGGAACACCACGACACGGGGCGCCAGCCGCGGCTGCGCGCGGCACATCCGCGCCAGGGTGCGCAGCGAGGTCGAGGACCCCTCCCGGCGCAGCCCGTGCTCGGCCGCCTGCTGGACGCCCGTCGCGACCCGCACCCGGCGCCGGTAGAGGTCCCGCACGGTGCGCGGCGGGCGGATCCGCACGGTGCTGCCGGAGACCACGCGCACCTCGTCAGGGTCGAAGGAGTCCGACATGACCAGGTCGTCGGCCATCATCACGGGCAGTGCCTGGAGGCGTCGCCAGGCGCGCTCGCCGACGGCGACCACACCGCGTCCGAAGAGTCCGGCGCGCACCTGCGGCAGCGCCAGCCACACGTCGTAGTAGGCGCGGACGAGCGGGGAGGCCCGGTCGAGCGGGACCTCGCGGACGGGTCCGGCGGCGAGCACGGTGGGCTCCGTCCGGAGGGTGTCGGCGAGGCGCCGCACGTCGGCCCCCGTGATCTCGACGTCGGCGTCGACGTAGACGCGGGGGAAGGAGCGCGCGTGCCGGTCGCCGGACCGGAGGGCGTGCCACTTCGAGGCGACCGGCTCCTCGACCACCGTGACCGCCGGTGCGTAGCGGCGGGCGACGTCGGCGGTGTCGTCGGAGCACCCGTTGCAGACGACGACCACCTCGAGCTCCGGACCGCCGTCGAGCAGCTGGTCCAGCAGGCGCCCGACCGACGAGCTCTCGTCGTGCGCCGGGACGACGACGCTGGCCACGGGTCCGGGCCCGGGGAGCCAGGGACGCGGCCGCGGGGCGGGAGGGGTGATCAGATCGGCCACCCAGCGGTCGAGGTCCCGCACCCGGGCCTCCCAGGTGCCGGCCGCGCGGACGCGGGCCCTGGCCGCCCGCCCCATGGACCGTCGCAGGTCCGGGTCCGCGACCAGGATGCGGACCGCGACGGCCAGGTCGGCGGCATACTGCTCGGGGGTGACGGCGGGGACCCGGAAGCCGCACCCGTCGACGACGGCGGCGGCGGGGCCGCCCCGGTCGCACACCACGAGCGGGAGGCCGTAGGACATCGCCTCGAACGGGGCGTTGCCGCCCGGCTCGCGATAGCTCGGGTAGAGGAAGACGTCGGCGCGGCGGTAGTGCTCGTCCACCTCCGCGCGCGGGAGCCACCCGTGGAACGTGACGCGGTCGCCCAGGTCCAGGTCGGCCGCGAGCCGCTCGCACGCCGCGCGGTCGAACCCGTCGCCGACCACCTCGAGGCGCACCGGGAGGTCGGCCAGGCGCGACACGGCGGAGACCGCGTCCCGCACGCCCTTGGTGCGGATGAGCCGGCCGACGAAGAGGAGGGTGAGGGGCGAGGGGTCGCCGGCACGGACCACCGGGGGCGGCATGGCCACGACGCCGGTCTCGCTCATCACCTCGAAGCGCCGCAGGGGCACGTCCGCGAGGGCGTCGCGCACGTAGGGGGCGATCCCGAGCACGAGGGACGCGTCGGTGTAGGTCCCCCGCAGCAGCGGGTCCCTGCGGAGCCGGAGGCCGTCGAGGCGGCGCAGGCCGACGTACCACGGCGCGGTGTCCTCGCTGTCGAAGGCCGGCGGGGACGCGAGGCCGCCGCCGACCGGCCCCAGCACCCACGGCAGGCCCTGGCCCGCCAACGGGCTCGGGTAGCGCATGGCGACCGGCACCGGCTGGAAGGCGACGTCGAACCGGTCGCCACGCCGGCGCGCGTCCGCCAGCCACCTGCGGCAGGCCCGGTAGAAGTAGGGGTACCAGGGCTTGAGGAGGCTGTCGAAGCGCTCGCCCCGGGCGAACAGCCGCGGCTCGTCCCACTCGACGACCCGCGCGTCCGGGAACTGGGGGACGGCCGAGGGACGACCCTGCTTGCGCAGCGTGAGGAGCGTGACCTCGTGATGCTCCGGCAGGAGCCGCGCCCACTGCGCCGCCACCCAGGCCTCGCCGACGTCCGAGGCGTCGGCGCAGGGTGCCACGAGGAGCAGGCGGGCCATGTCAGGCCGTGCGCCGTCGGTGGGTGGTGAGCTCGCGGACCGTGAGCAGCACGAAGGCCCCGTTGGTCCGGGCGTAGCGCCGCCAGAGCCGCCGGGGCTCCTGCACGAGGCGGTAGGACCACTCCATACCCGTCCTCTGGAGCAGGGCCGGGGCGCGGCGGGTGATGCCGGCGAGCACGTCGAAGGAGCCCCCGACGCCGTGGAGCACCGGCACGCCGAGCACCGCGCGGTGCTCCGCGAGGAAGATCTCCTTGTGCGGGGAGGGGATGCCGACGAAGAGCATGTCCGGGTGGGTGCGACGGATGTCGTCGACGACGCGCGCGAGCTCGTCCGGGTCCTGCAGGAAGTAGCCGTCGTGGGACCCCGCGACCTGCAGCGCGGGCCAGCGCGTGTGCACCCGCTCGAGCAGCAGCTGGAGCACCTCGGCGGTGGCGCCCAGCAGGTAGACGCTGTGGTCGTGGGTGGCGGCCTCGTCCAGCAGGTTGACGAAGAGGTCGATGCCGGCAACGCGCTCCGGTGCCCGCACGCCGAGCAGCCGGGAGGCGACGACGACCGACATCCCGTCCGGGAGGACCAGGTCGCAGGCGCACAGCGCGGCGCTCAGCCGGGGATCGTGGCGCTGGTCCACGACCTTGGCGGCGTTGAGCATGCCCAGGAGGAGCGTCTGGTGGTCGACGATGGCCTGCTCGCAGCGCTCGCAGGTCTGCTGCATGGTGAGCGGGTCCAGGGGGAGGCCGAAGAGCTGCCCGGTCGCCAGGACCGGGGCCGGACCGACGTCCTTCATGGCGCACCTCCGGCCGGTGGCTGGTCCGGGAGCCCGGCCCAGGCGTAGAGGAGCCAGCCCAGCTCGTAGGGGCGGCACTCGTGGTCGACGACGCCGGCGGGGAAGGCCCGGTCGACGTGCTCCGTCGGCAGGGTGACCCCGGCGGTCGTCGCGGTGGCCGCCAGGCCGCGCACGAGCTTGCCCGGCTCCCGGCGGCCCACCTTGCGCCAGATCATCGCGTGCCGGGGGTCGACCAGCTCGACGACCGTCTGCGGGTGCGTGCGCAGCCAGCCGACGCCGCGCTCGACCGCGGCGTCGTAGCGGCGGGAGGTCAGCGCGCCCAGCTCCGTCAGGGCCATCGGCGCCATGCCGTGCTGGTGCACCGAGTAGACGGGGAAGCGCTCGACGACGCCGCCGTGCGGGTGGTGGTAGTGCCACCACCACTCACCGTGCCGCCCCTGCAGCGCGACCAGGTGGTCGGCGGTGCCGACCGCCGCGGCGAGCGCGGCGTCGTCCTCGTCCAGCATCGCCACCCGGGTGAGGGCCTGGACCGGGTAGATCTGGTCGGCGAAGGAGCCGACGTGCCGGCGGAGCCGCGGCTGGGAGTCCGCCGGTATGCGGTGCGGGAAGGTCCCGCCCTCCCCGCGCGCCTCGAGCAGCCGCCGCCGCGCGGCCCGACGGAGCCCGGCGAGGCGGCCGTCGCTCCCGTGCTGGGTCGGGGTGGTGCTCGCTGTCAGGGCCCAGGCCAGGACGACCGTGTCGACGGCTCGCTCCTCCACGAGGGCGGCCAGCCGGCCGAGGAGCGGCTCGGGCACGGTCCCCAGGACCTCGCCCGCGGCCCACGCCGTCAGCGCCGCCGCGCCGTCCTCGGCCGGCGCGCGGTCCACCAGCTCCTCGACGAGGTCGGCCGCGCGCCTGCCCCGGAGGGCCTGCCGCTGCTGCTCCTCGGGCAGCCGCGAGGCGCCCAGCGCCACGATCGCGGTGTAGCGGGGGTTGTGGCCCTCGGGGCGGAGCCAGGGGCCGGTCGGGCCCGGCACCAGCCGGACGGTCTGGGCGAAGGCCTCGTGCTCCTGGCGCCACATCCTCTGCAGCCCCTCGACCGCGAGGGGGACGAGGTGCGCGGCACCCGTCCCGGGCGGGCGGTCGGCCGGGGGCACCCCGGTGGCGGGGTCCACCATGTTGCCGGTCATCCTGGGTCTCCTTCGCCGTCCGCGGTGAACAGCAGGTCGACCCAGTAGTTCGCCGCGTTGTAGGTGCTGGTGGGGAGGGCTACCTCGGCGTCGTAGCGGTAGACGCCGTTGCCGCCCTGAGCGCCGTCGGCCAGGGCCTGGAGCGGACCCCTGGTGCGGGCGGCGGAGAAGTAGCTCCCGTCGACGGAGTAGTGCCCGTCCGGTGCGTGGTAGGCCACGACGTAGACCGTGCCGACGGCCACGGGCACCGGTGCCGGCAGCATCGCCGTCTGCCAGCCGCGTGCGGTCTCAGCGGCGAACTCCACGCTCGACAGCAGCGTGCCGGTCGCCGTCCAGAGGGTCCCGGTGTGCGGTCCGGAGTTGTCGGGGCCGCCCTTGAAGAACCGGATGCCGTGGACCGTGCCGGCCGACAGGACCTGGAACCGCACGCCGAGGTTGACGGCCCCGGCGTCGTCGACGGTCGGGGTGGCGGGGACGGTGCTGGTGTCCCACAGCGAGCTGTAGTCCGCTCGCAGCACGGTGAAGCTCCACGTCGAGGCCTCACGCATCGGGTTGCCGTCCAGGTCGGTGGCCGCCTCGACGCTGGCGGTGTAGGCGGTGCCCGGCGTGAGACCGCCGGTCGGGGTGAGGACCGCCTCCCGGCTGTCCACGTCGTAGGTGACGCTCGCCGGTGCGACGCTGCCCGTGCCGTCCCGCAGGGTCATCCGGACGCTCTCCGGGACCACCGGCTCGTCGAAGGTGGCGCTCACCGTCGCGCCGACCAGGACGCTGGCGCCGGAGGCCGGTGACCGGTCGACGACGCTCGGTCCTGCCGAGTCGTTGAAGATGACGTCCACCCAGTAGTTGGCGCCACCCCAGGTGTGCGTCGGGAAGCCGCCCGGGCCGTAGGCGAAGAGGCCGTTGCCCGCCTGCGGGACGGACGCCGGGGCGGTGAGCGGGCCGCTGGTCCGCGGTGTCCACAGGCCTCCACCCGTGGCGGCGTAGTGGCCCGAGGGTGCGTGGTAGGACGCCACGTAGGTCGTGCCGGGCTCGATCGGCACCGGCGCCGAGAAGGAGGCCTGCTGCCACCCGGACCGGGACTCCTGGGTGAAGGTGAGGGTCGCCAGCAGGGTGCCGGTCTCCGACCACAGCCGCCCGAGGTGCGGACCGTCGTTGCCGGGGCCCTTGTAGAACCGCAGGCCCGTCAGCTCGCCGGCGCGCGAGCTGGTGAACCGCACGCCGACCTCGACGGCCGACGCGTCGTTCTCGGCCTTGTGGGCGGGCACGGCGCCGGTGTCCCAGAGCGTCACCGGCGAGGCACCGTCGGCGGTCACCGTGCGGAACGACCAGGTGTAGGGCTCGGCCATGGCGTTGCCGTGGCGGTCCTCGGCCGTGATGGAGGCGGTGTAGCCGGTGCCGGGCAGGAGCGGCGACCGCGGGGTCAGCGTGGCGGTGTCGGCGTCGTAGGCGACGTCGGCCGGCACCTGGCCCTGCGGGCCGGTGAGGACGAACCCGACCGAGGCGGGCGCGACCGGCTCGTCGAAGGTGGCGACGACCGGTCCGGCCAGGGCCACCGATACCAGCTCGGGTGCGGGCTCCACGTTGAGGAGGCTGGGCGGCCCGACGTCCGGCGCCAGCTCGAAGACGAGGTCGACCCAGTAGTTGGCGTCGCCCCAGGAGCCGCTGGGGAAGCGGGCGTCCCCGAAGGCGAAGACGCCGTTGCCGCCGGCGGAGCTGCCGCTGGGCGCGTGGAGGGGGCCGCGGGTGACCTCGGTCGTGACGAGCATGCCCGGGGTGACGCCGTAGGTACCGTGCGGGGCGTGGTAGGAGACCACATACCGGGTCCCTGGTGTGAGCTCGACCGGCGCGTCCAGGCGCGCCTGCTGCCACCCCGATCCCGTCTCGTCGCCGTAGACGGCGGTGGCGAGGAGGTCGCCGGTGGCCGACCACAGGTGGCCGACGTGCGTCCCGCTGCTGCCCGGCGCCTTGTAGAAGCGCAGCGCGGTGACCGACCCGGCGGCCGTGGCGGTGAACTTCATGCCGAGCTCGACGGCGCTGGGGTCCTTGTCGACGGTCGACGGGGTGGCCGACGTGTCCCACAGGCTGGTGGGGCTCGTGCCGGGCTCGCCGATGGTGGTGAAGACCCACGTGAAGGGCGCCATGGGGTTGCCCGTCAGGTCGCGGGCCCCGGAGACGGTCGCGGTGTGCTCCGTCAGCGGGCTGAGCGCGGACGAGGGGGTCCAGGACGCGGTGCGGGTCTCGGCGTCGTAGGTGACGGTGCCCTCCGGCTCGGAGCCGTCGGCACCGACCACGGCGACCGTGACCGTGCCCGCCTCCACCTGCTCGTCGAAGGTGGCCGTGAGCGCGGTGGCGACCGCGACGGACTGCAGGCCGGACGCGGGCGAGTGGTCCACGACCGTGGGGGCCGCGTGGTTGTCGATGTCGAAGAGGACGTCGACCCAGTAGTTGCTCGCGCCGAAGGTCGACGTCGGGAACCCGGACTCCCCGTAGCGGTAGAGCCCGTTGCCGCCCTCCTGGCTGTTGGCGAGCGCCGTCAGCGGCGCCAGCTCGTAGTCCGTGGAGAAGTAGCCCGCGTCGGCGGCGTAGCGACCGGCGGGCATGAAGACGGAGGCGACGTAGGTCGTGCCCGCGGCCACCGCCACCGGCGGGACCGGCACGGTCTGCCAGCCGGAGTCCGTCTCCTCGGAGAAGGTCGCGCTGCGCAGCTCGCGCCCGTCGGCGCTCCACAGCCGGCCGACGTGCGTGCCGGTGTTGCCGGCACCCTTGAAGAAGCGCAGGCCAGTGACGAAGCCGTCGACCGACGACCGGAAGCGCACGCCCACCTCGATGGGGGTCGTCTCGCCCACCGAGGCGGTCCCCGGGACGGTCCCCTCGGGCCAGATGGAGCAGGGGTAGCCGCGGGGCACGCCCTCGAGCCGGACCTGCGCGGCGTCCCCGACGTTGCAGCTGTCGTCGACGGCGCGCACGAGCACCTCGATCGGGCCGACCTCGAGCGGGGTGAAGACATAGCTCCAGGAGTCCAGCCCGGTGGCGACGTGCCAGGTCGTGCCCGCGTCGAGCGAGACCTCGACGCCGGCGACGATGCCGCCGCCCGAGTCGGTCGCGGTGCCGCTGAGGGCGACGGGGGAGCCGATGGCGACCTTGGCGTCGGCGGCCGGGGCGGTGATCGTCACGCTCGGCGCGAGCGTGTCGGTGGAGGCGCTGGCGGCGACCAGGTCGGACTGGCGCGTCCCGGGCTGGACCCCCATGTCCGCCAGGACGTTGAGCGTGGCCTGCTGCGCGGTGAGGTCGGTCGGCGTCCCCTGGTCGCAGATGTGGTAGTCGTCCAGGCCGTAGGACCACTGCACGGTGCCGAGCCCCCAGACGAGGGCGCCGCTCGCGGCGCGGTACATGGTGGAGTGGTGCGTGCACGTGCCGCTGACGTAGGTGGCGCCGTAGTCCACGAGGAGCTGCGGGACCTCCGCCTCGGTCGTGGAGAGCCGGATCAGCCCCGGCGGCCGGTGGCCGTTGTCCACGTCCACGTCGAACTCGTAGCCGAGGGTGTTGGGCGACAGCTCGCACAGCTCGCCCTGCTGCAGGTCGGCCACGGCCGTGTGCCGCCAGGTGCGGTGCCGTGCGTAGTCGGAGGAGACGCGGATCCGCAGGTCCGGCGCGGAGACGGGGAGGATGGCGCGGAAGAGGGTCCCGGTCAGCTCGTTCTCCGGCCGTCCGCCGTTCGAGGGCGGGCTGAAGCGCGGGTCGCGCCAGGTGCCGGTCCACTCCGGCAGGGGGTCGATCTTGGCGTCGGCGAGCGTCTCCTTGTAGCAGACCAGCGTGCGGTCGGGGGTGGACGTGCCGTCGATCGACGGCTCGGTGCGCACCCGCCAGAAGTACTCGTTGCCGGACATGAAGATGAGGTGCACGCCGGCGTCGCGCGCCGCGGTGACGTGCTCGCGCTGGGGGCCGGTGACGTACTCGTCGTGGCCCGAGGAGACGAGCACCTTGCGGCCCTCGAGGACCGAGGCGTCGCGGTGGACGTCGATGCCGCCGCAGTAGGCGACGTCGTAGCCGTTGCGCTCCAGCCAGCGGAGCAGCGGGATCTCGGCGTTGAAGAAGTTGCTCTCCGCCTCGCTGTTGTTGAACGGACGGTTGTAGCTCACCTTGTAGGCACGCCCGACCGGTTCGCCGAAGTAGAGGCTGTTGCCGCCGAAGCGGTTGTAGGCGTGCATGGTCATCTCCGACGTCTGCACGAGGATGTCGGAGGGCCCGGGGCGGCGGACCACGAAGATCGTGTGGCTGGACCGACCCCCGTCCTGCCGGTCGAAGAGCGCGTAGTAGACGCCCGAGAGAGCGCCCGCCGGGATCGTCCAGGTGGCCGAGACCGCCCAGGTCCCGCAGTCGACGAGGCCGGTCGCCTCGTCGGTGACGGGGTCCGGCTGGTGCTGGGGGAGGGTGGCGCTCGGCGTCACGTCCGCCAGGTGGCGGGCGCCGTGGCCCTGGTACCAGCCCAGGCGGTAGATCCGGACGCGGTATGCGGTGGCGTCGCTCCTGATCTTGAAGGCCACCTCCTCCCCGGGGAGGAAGCTGTAGCGGGTGGTGAAGCCGGCGATGGCCTCGTCGTCGCCCCACGACTCCCACTCGGAGGGCGGTGAGCCGGGCAGCAGGTTCTCCCCCGCCACGCTCTCGCCGAAGCCGCCCTGGGCGAGCTGCGCGCCGGGGGAGGCGAAGACCGGTGCGGCCTGGCCCACCACCGCCGCGGAGCCCGCTCCTGCGGCGGCGTACCACAAGAACCTCCGGCGGCTCAGTCCATGCTGTCGTCGACGCTCGTCCGGATCGCTCACGGGACTCTTCTTCCGTCACCCTTGCTCGGCAGAGGGGACGGCGGACGTCGCCAGCCTCCCTGCACGGCGCGCACCGTGGCTGCCGCGGACGCGTCCGGCGCCGCTCCCTGCCGCGGTGCCTAGGGGTGAGGCTAGCGCAGATTTGTCGCCGTCCGCTAGAGTCTGGCCGGGCCCCGTCCGTCCCGGTCGTGGCGCGAGAGGGCGAGCCATGAGCAGCGTGCACGACGTGGTCGTCGTCGGTGGCGGCATCGTCGGCCTGGCGACCGCGATGACGCTGCTCCGACGCCGGCCGGGCTCGGACGTCCTGGTCCTCGAGAAGGAGGACCGGCCGGGACGGCACCAGACCGGTCACAACAGCGGGGTCATCCACGCCGGTGTCTACTACCGGCCGGGCTCCCTCAAGGCCCGGCTCTGCGTGGCCGGGGCCCGCGCGACCCGGGAGTTCTGCGACGCCCACGACCTGGCCTACCGCGACACCGGCAAGCTGATCGTCGCCACCGACGAGGCCGAGCTGTCCCGCCTGGGGGCGCTCCAGGAGCGCGCGAGCGCCAACGGCCTGGTCCTGGAGCGGCTGGACGCCGACGAGCTGCGCGGGAGGGAGCCGGAGGTCGCCGGGCTGGGCGCACTGTTCTCACCGAGCACCGGCATCGTGGACTACGGCGAGGTGGCCCTGGTGATGGCCCGGCAGGTCGAGCGCCTGGGCGGCGAGGTGCGGCTGGGGGCCGAGGTCACCGGCCTGGGGGAGTCGGCCGGCCGGGTGACGGTCCGTCTCGCCCGCGACGGCGAGGAGCTCGACGCCGTGCACGCCGCGAGGGTGGTGGTCTGCGCGGGCCTGCAGGCCGACCGGCTGGCGAGGATGGCCGGGGTCGACCCGGGCGTGCGGATCGTCCCGTTCCGCGGCGACTACTACCGCCTCCCCGATCACCGCCGGGGCGTGGTCGGGACGCTGGTCTACCCGGTGCCGGACCCTGCCCTGCCGTTCCTCGGGGTGCACCTGACGCTGACGATGGACGGCGGCGTCACGGCCGGCCCCAACGCCGTCCAGGCGTGGGCACGCGAGGGCTACCGGCGGTGGGCCGTCGACCCGCGGGACGCGGTGGACGTGCTGCGCTTCCCGGGCTGGTGGCGGTTCGTCCGGCGCCACCTGCGCAGCGGGGTCGCCGAGGAGTGGGACTCCCTGCGCCGGTCCGCCTACCTGGCGCGGGTGCGGAGATACTGCCCGGCCCTCACCGTCCAGGACCTCGCCGGCTACGAGACCGGCGTCCGCGCGCAGGCCCTCCGGGCCGACGGCACCATGGTCGAGGACTTCCTCGCGGTGACGACCGAGCGGACGGTGCACGTCCTCAACGCGCCCTCGCCGGCGGCCACCTCGGCCCTGCCGCTCGGCGAGATGATCGCCGACCGCGTCGCGCACCTCGCGGACCGCTGAGGGGGGACCTTCCGGGGGCGGTCAGAGCCCGAGGTGGCGCGCGACGACGGCGGCGATGCGCGGGCCGGCGTGCCCGTCCCACAGCGGCGGGACGCGGTCGGGGTCCGCCCGGCGGCCCTCGGCGAGCACCCGGGCGACGGCCGCGGGCAGGTCCGGGCGCGTGACGAGCTGGTTGGTGCCGTGCGTGATGGTGACGGGACGCTCGGTGTTGGGCCGCAGCGTCAGGCACGGGACCCCCAGCACCGTGGTCTCCTCCTGGACGCCGCCCGAGTCGGTGACCACGGCAGCCGAGCCGGTGACCAGGCCGAGGAACTCCACATACCCCAGCGGCGGGACGACCAGCACCCGGTCGTGGTCCATGAAGCCGGCCCGGGCCAGCCGCTCCCGGCCGCGCGGGTGCAGGGGGACGACCACGCGGACCTGGTCCGCGGTCGCGTGCACGGCCTGCACCAGCTCGGCCACGTCGGCGGGGTCGTCGACGTTGCCGGGGCGGTGGAGGGTGGCGACGAGGTAGGGCTCGGAGGGGTCCACGCCGACCTGCGCCGCGGCGGCGGTGGCGTCGAGGGCCCCGAGGTGCCGCATCAGCGTGTCGATCATCGGGTTGCCGACGAGGTGGATCCGGTCGGGGTGCACACCCTCGTTGCCCAGGTGGGCGACCGCGTCGGCGCTGGTGACCAGGAGCAGGTCCGCGAGGCGGTCGGTGACGACCCGGTTGATCTCCTCGGGCATGGTCCAGTCGAACGAGCGCAGGCCCGCCTCCACGTGCGCCAGCGCGACGCCCATCTTGGCCGCGACCAGGGCGGCGGCGGCCGTGGAGTTGACGTCGCCGTAGACCATGACGAGGTCCGGCCGCTCCGCGACGAAGAGCTCCTCCAAGCCGACCATGATGGCCGCCGTCTGCGTGGCGTGCGTGCCGGAGCCGACCCCGAGGTTGACGTCCGGGGCGGGGAGCCCGAGCTCGCGGAAGAAGACCTCGCTCATCCGGTCGCCGTAGTGCTGCCCCGTGTGCACCAGCAGCTGGCGGAGAGGGTGCCGCTCCAGCGCGGCGATGACCGGTGCGGCCTTGGGGAAGTTGGGCCGCGCCCCGGTGACGTGCACGACGAGGGGCTGGGCGCCGGTCACCAGGCGCGCTCCGGCGGCGCGGCCCCGGCCGGGATGAGGGCCTTCATGACCGCACACTAGCGCCGCGCGGGCGGCGGGCGCCCGCCCGTGCGCTCACCCGCGACGACCGCCCGGGCGGGGTGTTCCCCGGCGCTGCCGGACGGGACCCTGTTCCCCGCTGGCCAGGCCGAGGGCTGCCCGGCCGCTGGTCGACGCATCAGGATCCACGTCGTGGAGAGCCCGCCCGCGAGCGCGGCGATCACCGGCGGCTGAAGCAGCCGGAGGAGCAGCAGGCCGCCGCCGGGCACGTGCCACCACAGCGTCCCGCGCAGGTCGGCGGCGGTCGGCCGCCAGTCGTCGGGGCGGTCCCGGTTGTCGCCCTGGGTGGTGAGGCCGTCGCCGTCGCCGGCGACCACTCGGTGGATGACGAGCGACCCGGCACCCGGCCCGCCCGCCGGGACGGGGTAGGAGACCACGTCTCCCACCCCATACCCGTCCTGGTGCCTGAGCACGACGAGGTCGCCGTCGGAGAGCGTCGGCTCCATGCTGTCGCCCGACACGACGACGTAGGTCGCCGGTCCGCCCAGCTGGGTCGGACGCAGCGTGACGGCCCAGGCCAGCAGGACGAGCACCACGACCACCCATCCGGTGGCGTCCCGGAGGACCCGGGCCGGGAGGGGCCGCGACCGTGGCGGTCGCGGCCGCGTCGCCACGACCGCCACGACCACGTCAGCCCTCGATCCAGATGCGGACGGTGTCCAGGCTCTCGGGCGAGGGGTAGGGCGCCGAGAACCGCACGGTCGCCTGGCCGCTGGCGTCGAGCGTGACCTTGGCGGGGCTCGTCATGGTGTTGGTCTTCACCCACATGTCGGCGCCGGCGCACTCGGCGGCGATGCCGGAGATCCGCACGCTGCGGACGGTGTTGTCGTCGGTCTCCAGGCCCCAGTTGGCCTTCACGCCGTCGGTGTCGCTCAGGCCGCTGGCGACGCCGGCCTGGACGGTGCCGCCGTGCACGGTCAGCACCGACGCGGAGGCGAACGCCAGGCTCGCGACGGCCGTGCCGCCGAGCACCGCGGTGATCAGTCTCTTCTTCATGTCCATCCCTTGGTCAGGTCGGCGGGGCGGGTCCCCGTCGACGTCACCGAAGGTAGGGACGCGGAGGTGCCCCACGGATCGGCCGAACGGTCAGGACGACCTGGCCGGACGGTCATACCTCGGGGGTTGCCCGACCCGGACCCCGCGGACCGGTGCGGCGGACCGCCCGAGGGGATAACCTTCGGTGGCATGAGCAGCGATGTGCGGAACCACCTGATCGGGCTCCTGCTGGGAGCGGAGGAGGACTGGCCACGGGCCTTCGAGGCGATCCTGAGGATGGTCGGGCCGGTGCAGGACGGTGGGCAGACCCACGCGCTCAACAGCGAACGGGTGCGGATCTCCCCGTTCGACCTCACCGACCCGGTCCGCCACGGGCTGGTCATCGACCGCCTCGCCTACTGGTACTACCACCCGCGCGAGTGGCTCAAGAAGGCGTCGCTGATGGACGACACCTACCTGCTCAACAGCCCCTTCACCTTCCAGGCGATGGAGAAGCACAGCGCCTACGTCGCGATGCTGCGGCTGGGGATGAAGATCCCCAAGACGGTCCTGGTGCCCTACAAGAACCCGGTCGACAACGTCCGCTGGGCCTACACCTCGGCGCGCTACAACGACCCGTTCGACCTGGAGAAGATCGCCGAGGACGTCGGCTACCCGCTCTACATGAAGCCGTTCGACGGCGGCGGCTGGCGCGGCGTGTCCCGGGTCGACGACGTCGAGGCGCTGCACCGTGCCTACGACGAGTCGGGCAACATGCTGATGCACCTGCAGGCGACGGTCGACTACGACCACTTCGCCCGCGCGCTGTCGATCGGCCCGGAGACGATGGTCATGGACTTCCGTCCCGGCGAGCCGATGCACTCCAGGTATGCCGTGACGCACAACTTCCTCTCCCCGCAGGCCGGGTGGGAGACCCAGACGGTGAGCAAGGTGGTCAACGCGTTCTTCGGCTGGGAGTTCAACAGCTGCGAGATGCTGGTCAAGGGCGAGGACGTCTTCCCGATCGACTACGCCAACGCCTGCCCCGACGTGGCGCTGACCTCGCTGCACTACTACTTCCCGTGGGCGATCACCGCGCTGGTGCGCTGGTCGACCTACTGCCTGGTGACCGGGCGCAAGTCGTTCATCGGGGTGCGCACGCCGCGCGCCTACTTCGACATCGCCGACGACCCGGACCGCTCCTACGCCGAGAAGATGCAGGCCTACCGCCAGCTGGCGGACGACGAGTTCGAGACCGAGCGCTACTGGGAGTGGTGCCAGAAGCACCTGGCGCACCTGCCCGAGCGGGTGCTGGAATGGGTCGGCTCCGACGACTTCGACAAGCTGCTCATCGACACCGTGCAGGCGACCTACCCCCAGCACGAGCACGACCAGTTCGTCGCGCACTTCCGCGGGCTGACGGGGCTGTGGGTCAGGGACCAGGAGCACCTGAAGCAGTCGGCCGGCTGACCCTGCACGACCCCTCGGCCACTCCGGTGGCCCCCACCGGGTCGCTTGACGTGCACGTCAGGGGAGTGTTGTGGCCGTCATAGCGACCACGACGCTCACCCTTGCGGCAGCCGGCCCGGCGGTCGCCGCAACCTCACGTCCCGGCCCACGGCGCACGTCGGCCCGCACGGTGTCGGTCGACCGGTCCACCCTCGCGCCCGCAGAGCCAGGGCGACGTCGACCGCCAGCTCGCACGGGGTCTCCGCGACCTCGGCCCATCCTGCCCTCAGCGTCACCTCGCCCCGGCCGACGGTCTCCCGGTCACGGCCGCGGTCCTGGGCCTGCCGGTAGCGGTGGTAGAGCTCGCCGTCGATCTCCACCACGACTCCCCGAGCCTCGTCCTTGAAGTCCATCCGCCGCGTCCGGCCGTCCGCGGTGGCCTCCGGCCCGTCCATCGGCACCTGACGTGCCATGGTCGGCAGCCCGTGCGGCCGCTCGACGCGCTCGACGTATCTCACCTCCGCCACGCTCCCCAGGCCTTCCGCCGCCGCCGCCAGGATCTCCTCGAGCGCCGCCCGACGTGGGTGGCGCGGATGGTGGCGCAGCTCGGCGCGCAGCGCCTCGACGCTCACCCTCCTCCGGCTGACCGCGCGCGTGATGAGCGCGATGTCGTCGTCCAGCCTGCGCCCCGGCAGGGCCAGCACGTCCAGGATCGTCTGCGCGGCCGAGGTGACGGGTATGCCGTAGCGCCGCGCCACCGACAGCCGGGCCCGCCGGCGCACCCGCACGCCCGGGAGGTGAGCGCTCCGCCGTGTCGTGGCGGGCTCGGCCAGCGTCAGCACGGGTGGCTCGCGGTCGGTGAGTCCCCACAGGTTGAGGGCGCAGTCCAGGCTCGCGACCGTCCCCGCCCCGCGGGCCAGCGTCGCCGCCTCGAGCCGTTGGCGCCAGCTCGGGCTCCCGCTGCGGGTCAGGTAGACGCCCCGGAAGACGACCTGCCACCGGCCGGTGCGCAGGCGGTGCCTCTGCGCCGAGTGCGTGATGCCCGCGGCCAGCGCCTGGGACCGGGTGATGACGTCCTTCATGCCGACACGGTCGCCGATCGGCGACGGCTGGGGCCGAGGTTATCCACAACCGCGGCCGCACGGGTGAGCGTCGTGGTCGCCATGGCGACCACGACGCTCCACTGACGTGCACGTCAACCGGCCGCGGGGCCTCGACGGGGTCGTCAGTGGCAGCAGCCGTCCTCCGGGGCCTCTGCGGCGACCTCGGGCATGCCGGCCTCGGGCAGGTCGACCTCGGGCAGGTCGTGGGGCTCGCCCCGCACCGCGCTGAGCCGGCACAGGCAGGAGGCCACCACCGGCACGTCGGCGACGGCCTTCGCCACCGCCAGCCGGCCCGACACGATCGCCGCCTCGTCCTCGCGGCCGAGCCTGGTCAGGCACTCGTGGAAGCCGTGCAGGGCCCACACGTTGCCCGGGTGCTGGAGCGCGCGGGGGAGCGTGTCGTCATACCCCAGGTCGGCCCGGTAGACGGCGAGCGCCTCCTCGACGTGCCCCTGCTCGAGCAGCAGCGCGCCGTAGGCGTGGCGCGTCGGCTGCATCCACCCCCACGGCTCGTCGTAGGGAAGGGTGTCGTCGAGTTCGATCGCGCGTCGCAGGCTGGCGTAGGCGGCCTCGTGCTCGCCACGCCGGTACTCCAGCTCCCCGTCCAGCATCGCCGAGGCCACCGCCAGGATGTCGCGACAGGTGTTGTTGAAGATCGTCCTGCTGTCCGGCACCGCGGCCTGCGCCGCGCCGAAGAGCTCGCGCTCGGCCTCCGCCTCCTCGATCCGCTCCAGCGCCGAGAGCGCGACCCCTCGCCCGTAGTGGCGCGTCGCGACCGTCGTGGCGTAGAGCTCGGGGTCCGCGGGCTCGGTGATCTGCAGGATCTCCTCCCACCGGCCGAACCTGATCAGGGCGTGCACCCGCACCGACAGGAACCCCTCGAGCCAGTCCGCCATCGGTGGTGACCCGACCCGCAGCAGCTCCTCCGGGATCGTCGCCTCGATCGCCTCGACCGCCTCCATGGCGACCTGCGACTGCCCGCTGAACATCGCTCCATACACGAGGAAGTGCAGGTTGTGGGCGCGGTAGAGGGTGTAGAAGTTGAGCGGTCCGCGCGCGGCGAGGAAGCGTTCGTCGGCGCGGACCGCGGCCTGGTTGGAGGCGATGACCGCGCGGTAGTCGCCGCACAGGACGTCGAGGTGGGTCGGCATGTGCTGCAGGTGGCCGGCGTCGGGGACCAGGTCGCGCAGCCGGTCGGCGACCCTCAGCGCGCGCTCCGGGGTCGGCGACATCTCCCACAGGTGGACGTAGAAGTGCAGCGCGCCCGGGTGGTCGCGGCCCGCCGGGGTCTCCAGCACGCGGTCGAGCACCTTCGCCGCCTCGGGTGCGCGCGAGCCCGGTCGAGGCTCGCCGGTGCGCAGGTCCCACAGCTCCCACGGGGTGAACATCATCAGGGCGTCGGCATAGAGCGTCGCCACGTCGTGGTCGTCGGGGTATGCCGCGTAGGCGCGCCCCATCGCGGCGGCGTACTCCTCGTTCCAGATCGTCGGCTCGGTGCCGGACCCGAGGGGATAGCGGTGCCGCAGCGCCGCGACGAGCGCCTGCTCGACCGGGGTGGCCCCCGCCGCGAGCGCCTCGGCACGCCGGATCGCGGCATGGGTCCGCTGCACGGTCGTGCGCAGGTCCTCCTCGTCGAAGAACTCCCACGGCTTGTTGTAGTTGGGCCCCAGCGCGTAGGCGATGCCCCACTGCGCCATCGCGCACGCCGGGTCGGCCTCGGCGGCCCTCTCGAAGCAGCGCGCGCCCTCCTCGTGGTTGAACCCGTAGGTCCAGACCAGCCCGCGGTCGAACCAGCGCTGGGCCTGCGGCGAGGTGGTCGTCACCGCTCGCGAGTAGCTGCCGAGGTCGAAGTAGTCGTCCATGAGTTGCTCCCTTGCCCTGGCGTGTCGGGCTGCCGGCGGACCGCGCGACGGTGACGGCTGAACTCTTCCGGGTCGGTCGCGAAGCCCATGTGCACGGGCATCGTCTCAAAGGTGGCCCCGGGGTGGGCGACTCAGCTCAGCGGTAGTCCATCCCCACGTCGTCCACCCTGCGGTGGTAGCGCATCCCCGCCTGGCCGCCGAGCAGCGCCGCCGCCAGCGGGACCAGGGCGGCCAGGACCGCCGCGACGATGCCGATCGTGGTCAGGTCGCCCTCGCCGAGGGGGATGCGCGGGAAGGCGTTGACCCGGCCGAGGAGGTTGAACCGATCACCGGCGAGCATGCCGAGCAGCCCGACGACGATCGCCGCCACCAGCGCCCACAGCCAGACGCCGAGCCCCTGCTTCGCGCCGTCGAAGCGCGCCATCCGCCCGGCCACGTAGCCACCGCAGAAGTAGGAGACGAACAGGACGACGACCAGCCCGACCAGGCCGGCCCAGCCGATCGCGCTCGAGGCCTGCTGCGCCTGCTGGGCGGCCTCCTCGACCGTGGTGCCGGTGCCCAGGCCGACCGCCGCGCCGACGGCGGCGAGCAGGGCGGTGAGCAGCACCGCCATCCCCATGGCGCTGAGCCAGCCGAAGAACGTCGCGCCGGGCTGGAGGCCGCCGAACGCCTCCCGCTCGCGCTCCACGATGGCGTCGCGGTCGGCGGCAACCCGGTCCAGGTGTCCGTCGCTGTCGTCGTGTGATGTGGTCACGGCTCCTCCTTCAGGTAGGGCCATCCACCCTGCACGCAAGCACGACTGAACGGGCGCCGCAATCGCAAACGGCCCCCGGGCATGGTGGTGGCCCCGCACCTGACGGACCAGGCGGGGGCCGTCTTCGACGTTAGGTCGACCCGACGGCCGGCGCAATCCGCCCAAAGGGGTGAAAAATCCTGTGCTACTGCCCGTGGCCGTGCTCGACGGCGTAGGCGTCGAAGACCTGCTGCGGCCCGGCTCCCACGTGGAGGAAGTTCGCGTCCAGGGTCGCGCTGAGCTGCTCGACCGAGGACGACAGCCGCAGACCGCTGCGGTGCACGCAGCGGTCCGGGCAGGCCAGGGCCGAGGACGTCAGCCGCACCAGGTAGGACGCGTGGTGGGCCAGGGAGAGGTCGGGGTCGGACTCCTGGAAGTAGAAGCCCTCGCCGTGCTGGGCGAAGTCGATGCGCACCGTGCCGACCTGCGCGGCGAGGGTGTCCAGGACCCTGGTCGCGACCGCAGGGTCGGTGTCCTGCAGGCTGTCGGCGTAGCCGGCGTCGGCCAGCCCCTTGAGCTCCAGCGCGAGCGCGCGTCGGCGGGACAACGGGGGATAGATCTGCGTGAACCACGTCAGGCCCGCGGTCAGCAGCGCGAACCCGGTCAACGCCTCCAGGGGGGAGACGGCGCGCACCCACGGCTGGGTGGCGACCACGTCGCCGTAGCCGAGCGTGGTCAGGGTGACCGCCGAGACGTAGAGGGACTCCACGGCATCGACGTAGCGGCCGGGGTCCAGGCCGGAGGAGTAGGTGAAGCCGCGCGGCACGTGCGGCAGGTAGATCAGGGCCCACCCGCACACCTGCAGGATCACCCACAGCAGGAGCACGAGCAGCATCCCGGACGGGCCGACGACCACGAGGCGGTGCCGGGTGGCCCTGGAGAGCTTCCACAGCGCGGCGAGGACCAGTCCGGTGAGCCGGCCCTGCCCGGTGGGGTGCAGCAGGGTGTGGAACATGTCCTGCAGGCCCACGAGGACGAGCAGCACCCCGGCGAGGGTGAGCACGACGCTCATCGGGGGTGCCGGTCCTGGGTCATCCTCGTTCCTTCCGCTGGTGTGCTGGGCTCGCTCGCTCCTCGGACCCACCGTAGGGACGGGCCGGACGGCCCGCACGCCCAGGCCGTTCCCGGGCGAGCGCCGCGCGCCGCCCCCTCGACGGGGCGGTCGCCTGCCACGCTGGCGCCATGGACGTCATACATCGGCTCGGACAGCGCTTCTGGTTCGTCCCGGCGCTGCTGTGCCTCGTGGCCGTCGTGCTCGCCGAGCTGCTGGTCTGGGTCGACGGCACGTGGGTCCTCAACCTCCCGGGCTGGGCGGACGGCATCGTCTACCGGGTGGGGGAGACCGGCAGCCGCGACATCCTGGGGTCCATCGCCGGCTCGGCCCTGGGCGTCGCCGGCACCACGTTCTCGATCACGATGGCGGTGCTTGCGCTCACGTCGTCCAGCTACGGTCCCCGCCTGGTGCGCAACTTCATGGCGGACCGGGGCAACCAGGTCGTGCTGGGGGTGTATGTCGCGACCTTCCTCTACAGCCTGCTCGTCCTGCGCTCGATCCGCACGATCGGCGACCCGGCGGACTCCCAGGCAGAGGCGTTCGTCCCCCACCTCGCGGTCAACTTCGCGGTCGTCCTGGCGGTGCTCAACGTCGGGGTCCTGGTCTACTTCATCCACCACATCTCCAGCTCGATCCAGATCGCCACCATCTCCCGGCGGGTGCGCACGGACCTGTTCGACACCATCGACCGCCTCTACCCCGAGCACGTCGGCGAGGAGGGCGACCCCGTCCCCGGGCGGCAGGCGTGGTCCGAGCAGGCCGAGCCGGTGCGGGCCTCGAGGGCGGGATACGTCACCCGGGTCAGCGGTGAGGAGCTGATGGACGAGGCCCGGGACGCAGACGTGCGCGTCGACCTGCACGTGCGGCCGGGCGACTACGTCGTGCAGGGCACCCTGCTCGCCTCGGTGCATCCTGCCGGCCGGGCCACCTCGCAGGTGAGGGAGTCGATCGGCGGGACGGTCCGGGTCGGGGACGAGCGCGACCCCTTCCAGGACGTCTCCTTCGCCGTCCAGCAGCTGGTGGAGCTCGCGGTCAGGGCCCTCTCCCCGGGGACCAACGACCCGTTCACGGCCATCAACGCGCTGGACGACCTGTCGGCAGGGCTGTCCCGCCTGGCGGCCCGGCCGATGCCCTCCGGGTGGAGGGCCGACAAGGACGGCACCGTGCGCGTCCGCACCTCGCCCGTCGACGCCGGCGAGCTCACCACGACGGTGCTGGACAACATACGGTGGTATGCCGTCTCCTCCCCGGCCGTCATGCACGCCGCCGTGGACCTCGTGGAGCGCGTGGGCGCCCGCGCGGAACAGCCCGGCCTGCGCTCCGAGCTGGCCGGGCAGCTGGCGCTGCTCGAGGAGGCGTTCCGCCGCGGGGAGCAGCAGCCCCACGACGTGGCGGCCTTCACCTCCAGGGTCGAGGCGGTGCGGGCGGCTACGATGAGGCCCGACCCTGGAGGTGGTCAGCGATGACCGAGACGCTGCAACTGGCGCACAGCCCCGTCGTGTGGGGGCTGGCGCTCGGGATGGTCGGGCTCGTGCTCGTCCAGACGTACATGTTCGTGGCGATGGCCAACAGGTACGTCAAGGACACCGGGGTCATCACCCACGCCGAACGGGCCAAGGCGATCCGGGTGGGCACGATCGCCACGATCGGGCCGGCGATCGCGGTCTTCACCGTCGCGATCGTGCTCATCGGCCTCATCGGCGCACCGATCACGCTCTCGCGCATCGGGATCATCGGCTCGGCGGCGTTCGAGGGGCTCACCGCCAACGCCGGCTCGGGCGACACCCTCGGCACGGCGGAGTTCACCCCCACGCTGCTGGCCACCGCCACCTGGGTGATGGCCTTCGGCGGCGCCGGCTGGCTGGTCACGACGATCCTGTTCACCAAGCCGCTGGAGACCGCGCAGGAGAAGTTCGAGCAGACCAACCCCGCCCTGATCGGGCTGGTCGGGGCGATGGCGCCCTTCATGGTCTTCTTCGTCATGGGCTACGAGCAGTCGATGGGCGGCATCACCGCCGACGAGGGTGCCAACTACGGCCCACTGGCCGCGGTGGTCGTCGGCGCGCTCGCCATGTGGGGCTTCGTCCGGCTGGCGCACCTGCGCCGCGGGCTGGCCTGGATGGGGGAGTGGGCGATCGGCCTGGCCCTCGTCCTGGCCATCATCGCCGGCGTCCTCGCGGAAAGGATCTGACGCCATGGACACTCCTGACCTCACGACGCAGCAGCACCACGACTACGACCACGCCTACTACCGCAAGGTGCACGACCGCGGGCGGCTGAGCCTGCTCGTCGCCCTGGTCGGCTCGTTCGCGATCCCGTTCTACCTCTCGGTCGTCCTCGGCCACGGGGTCGACGTCACGACGCTCACGGCCGGGATGATCTTCGTCCTCGGGTTCGTCGGCATCATCTGGATCGTCGAGCCCATCTCCTACTACCCCGTGCTCGGGCCGGTCGGCAACTACATGTCCTTCCTGTCCGGCAACATCGGCAACATGCGGATGCCGGTCGTCGGCGGGGTCCAGAAGGCGCTGGACGCCGAGCCGGGCACCAAGCGGGCCGAGCTGGCCGCCGTCTACGGGCTGGCGGCCTCGACGATCACCAACCTGGTCATCCTCTTCGTCGTCATCATCGGCGGCACGTTCATCGTGCAGGCGCTGCCCGACTCGGTCCTGGCCGCCTTCACCTACGCCATCCCCGGGATCGTCGGCGCGATGATCTACGCCTTCGGCTCCAAGCTCTCGCCGCGCAACATCGTCATCGTCGTGGTGCTGGGCCTGCTGATCGTCCAGGCGATCCGGCTCGTCGGCCAGGTGTCCGAGGGGGCCGGCCGCCTGCTGGGCACCGGCCAGGTGGGCATCGCGGCCGCCGTCGCCATCGTCGTGGCGCTCCTGCTGGCCCGCCGCGAGGGCCCGGCCCAGGACCCGGAGGTCGAGGATCCGGGCGAGTAGCCGCCCCGCCCCGGGCGCGCCCCGCCCGCTACCCGTCCCGCAGCTCCCGCTTGAGGATCTTGCCCGAGGCGTTCCGCGGCAGGTCCTCCACGAACGTCACCCGCTTGGGCACCTTGAACGCCGCCAGCTGGCCACGCACGTGCTCGACGATCCCGGCCTCGTCCACCTCGCCCTTGCGCACGACGAACGCCGCGACGGCCTCGACCCACTTCTCGTCGGGGATGCCGACCACCGCCACCTCGGCCACCGCCGGGTGGGTGTAGATCGCGTCCTCCACCTGGCGCGAGGCCACCAGCACCCCGCCGGTGTTGATCACGTCCTTGATCCGGTCGACGACGAAGACGTAGCCCTCCTCGTCCATCCGCACCAGGTCCCCGGAGTGGAACCACCCGTCGCTGAACGCCTCGGCGCTCGCCTCCTCGTTGCCCCAGTAGCCGTCGCACAGCTGCGGCGAGCGGTAGAGGATCTCCCCGCTCTCGCCCACCGGCACGTCCGCCCCGGCGCCGTCGACCACCCGCGTCTGCACGAAGAGCACCGGCTTGCCCGCCGAGTCCGGCCGCTGCGCGTGGTCCTCGGGCCGCAGCACGCAGGCCAGCGGCGCGATCTCGGACTGGCCGAAGCAGTTGTAGAACCCGCAGTCGGGGGCCTTCGCCAGCAGCGTGCGCAGCGTCGGGCCCGGCATGATCGAGGCGCCGTAGTAGGCCTTGCGCAGCCCGGACAGGTCCCGCCCCTCGAAGTCGGCGTGGTTGGTCATCGCCACCCACAGCGTCGGTGCCGCGAAGAACGCCCGGTGCCCGTCCTGCTCGATCCGCCGCATCACCTCGCCGGGGTCGGGCACCTCCAGCACCGTGCTGGTCGCGCCCACCGCCAGCCACGGCAGGAGGAAGACGTGCATCTGCGCGGAGTGGTAGAGCGGCATCACGTGCAGCGGGTGGTCCTCGGCCGTCAGGTCGAGGTCGACGATGCAGGAGAGGTACTCGTGCACCAGCGCCTTGTGGCTCATCATCGCGCCCTTGGGGCTGGAGGTCGTCCCCGACGTGTAGAGCAGCTGGGCCAGGTCGGTGTCGGCGACCTCGACGCCGACCTCGGGCAGCTCGCCTGCGGCGGTGGCGATCTCGACCACCGAGCCGTCGGCGTCACGCAGCGGAACCCGGTGCTCCACCCCCGCCAGGACCGCCTCGTCCACCCCGGCCAGCGACCGCTCCAGCGCCGGGTCCACCAGCAGCGCCCGGCTCCCGGAGTCGGCCAGCAGGTAGCCCAGCTCGCCGCCGAGCAGGTTGTAGTTCAGCGGCACGTGCACCAGCCCCGCCCGGGCGCACGCCAGGAACCCGATCAGGTAGCCGTCGCTGTTCCGCCCCAGCGCCGCCACCCGCTCACCCTTGGTGAGCCCGAGGTCCAGCAGGTATGCGGTCACCCGCGTCACCGCCTCGTCCAGCTCGGCGAAGCTCCAGGTGCGGCCGGCGAAGACCAGCGCGGTGCGGTCGCGGTAGCGTGCGGCGCTGCGCCGCAGGATGCCGTCGACCGTGCTGGATCGGGTGATGAGTGCGGACACCGTGGCCTCCTCGCCATGAGCCCGGGGCCCTGCCGGTCCCGGCTTCATTGCAAACTAGCAGCCGTCGTCAGCAGCACGGTCGCAACGGTCGCCCGGCACTGAGGAGTGTTGGTGTCGTCATGACGACACCAACACTCCGCTGACGTGGACGTCAACCGGATCCGGCGGAAGTGCGTCCCCGCTGCGTCGGGCATGCCGTGCCGGAACGGATGGCGCGCTTCGATGGTGAGCTCGGGCGTCTAGGACCGGAAGGTTCCGCGTGGATCACGCAACGGTCGCCGTGCGGGCCACTCCCGCCCGCAGGGCGGTCCTGACCAAGGGCCACTGCAGCGGCAGCCGCGCCAGCGTCCCGACGAAGGCCAGCACGTGCGCCGGCCTACGGGTCCGCGCCGCACGCCGGCCGTAGGAGAGGCTCATCTGCACGTTGGCCGGGAAGACCCCTAGGAGCAGGAGCGCGCTCGCCATCCCGGCCGGAGCCCGGGTGCGCGGGGCAAGGAGACCCACCGCGCACGCCAGCTCGGCCACCCCGGAGACCAGGACGAGCTCCCGCCGCGCTGGCAGCTGCCTGGGCACGATCGGCTCGAAGACCTGCGGGCGGACCAGGTGCAGGGCGCCGGAGGTGAGGAAGACGGCGGCGAGCGCTTCGACGTCGGCCGGTGGGCGAGGACAGGGGGTGGGCACGGCCCCATCGAAGCACGGGGCCGCACCTGGGAGTCACTCCTCATCAAGCAGCCGACACCTCGGCAGCTCTGCGGCCGGCGTCAGTGCCGTCCGTCCACGTCCCGTCGATGCTCGGTCCGCAGGACGACAACCTCGCGTGCCGGTTCGTTGATCCGGTAGAGAACGCGGTAGGTACCTCGCCTCGCCGAGTGGATCCCCTCGAGCTGTCCACGTAGCCATCTGCCGACACGCTGAGGGTGGGAGGGCGACGTGGTCCGAGGGGTGGACGCCGGTAGGCGACGTCGGCCTCCCGGATGTCGGCCAGCGCCTCGTCGTCGCTGAGCACGGCCAGCGTCTCCTCGAGCTCGGTAGGTCCTCGGTGCTGAGGAGCACAGCGGCGGCCCTGCCGTTGCGGGTGATGGTCACGCGGTCGTGCTTCCGCTGCACACGGTCGACGACGTCGCTGAAATGGTCGCGGACTTCACGCAAGCGCAACTGTGCGTGGATGACGTCTCTCACCAGCCACGCAACCGTGCGTCCCGACCGACGGCGCACGAGGAGCCGCACGCCTGGGGTCGGCCCTGCCAGCCGCGGGACCGCTGGACGAGCGCGACGTCGACGGCCAGCTCGCACGGCCGCTCGACCACCTCGACCCAGCCTGCCCGCAGGCTCACCTCGCCCTTCCCGGCGGCCTCGCGGTCCCTCCTACGGTCCTCGGCCTGCTTGTCCCGGTGGTAGAGCTCGCCGTCGATCTCCAGCCTGACCCTGCGGACCTTGTCCCTGAAGTCGATCCGTCGCGACCGACCGTCCCGCACGGCCGTCGGTCCGTCCATCGGCACCTGCCGCTCCATCCTCGGCAGGCCGTGCGGTGCCTCGACGCGCTGCACGTACCTCACCTCGGCCACGCTCTCCAGCCCGTCCGCCGCAACGGCCAGGATCTCGGCGAGCGCGGCCCGGCGCGGGTGCCGCGGATGGTGCTCGAGCTCCGCGCGCAGCGACTCCACGGTGACCTTCTTGGTGCGGACGGCGCGGATGATCAGCGCGACGTCGTCGTCGAGCGTCCGCCCCGGCAGCGCGAGCACGTCGAGGACCGTCTGGGCCGCCGAGGTCACCGGTATGCCGTGCCGCCTCGCGCGCGCCAGCCGCCGGCGTCGACGCACGCGCACCCCGGGCAGGTGGCAGGTGCGGCGCGTGTCGACGGGTTCGGCCAGCGTGAGGATCGGCGGCTCCCGGTCGGTCAGGCCCCACAGGTTGAGGGCACACTCCAGGCTGGCGACCGTGCCGGCCCCGCGGGCGAGCGTGGCCGCCATGAGCCGTTCGCGCCACGTCGGGGTCCCGCTGTGCGTGAGGTAGACACCGGGGAAGATCTGCTGCCACCGCCCGGTGCCCAGCCGGTGCCGGATCGTCGCCCGGGTGAGGCCCTGGGCGAGCGCCTGCCGGCGGGCGGTGACGTTCTTCACGGGGACACGGTCCCCGATCTGCGCCGCCCGCCGCAGAGCTTGTCCACAGGCCAGCCGTCCGGTGCCGGTGTGCCCGGACCCGCCAGGGAGTGGGCGCGGTCGACCGGACGGCCCGCACCGTGGAGCGTTGGTGTCGCCAGGACGACACCAAGGCTCCGCTAACGTGCACGTCAAGCCGGTGCCAGCCCGAAGGCGCTACCCCTGCGGACGGTCGACGTCGAAGTACACCGGCTCGGACCGGGTCGGCGCCCACACCTGCGAGCTCGTCGTCTCCGCCCAGGCCTCGAACCGGCCGCCCCGCAGCTTGCGAGCAGCCCACGGGCCGTCGTGGCCCAGGAGCGCCTTGAGCGGGATCTGCGCCCAGAATCTCCCGTCGTCGTCGGTGAGCACGTCGACGACCATCGGGTCGTCGGCCCGCT
Organism: Ornithinimicrobium avium; assembly: GCF_003351765.1. Lineage (NCBI taxonomy): Bacteria > Bacillati > Actinomycetota > Actinomycetes > Micrococcales > Ornithinimicrobiaceae > Ornithinimicrobium > Ornithinimicrobium avium. The sequence goes on along the minus strand of NZ_CP031229.1, from coordinate 2,139,680 downwards.
CGGGACGGATGGCGAGCGTGACCCGCTGCTGCGGCGCGGCGGGGCGCACCTGGCCGGTCAGGTAGACAGAGTCGGACGACTCGTCCTTGTCCAGCCGGATGTCGCCCCTGTGCTTGGGCGTGACCGACACCCCGATCCCGCCGACCGTGCGGTGGGTCGAGCCCGGGTTGCCGGTGACCGGCAGCTCCTTGTCATAGCTGTGGGGCAGCCGGCCGACCAGGTCGCCCCACGCCGTCGACGGCAGCTCGCTCCTGCGCCCCGGCTTCTCGAGGAAGAGATAGTTCTTGATGTCCGAGGTCGGCAGGACGGTCAGCTCCAGCCGGCGCTCGCCCCTGGCGTCCACCTCGACCCAGCGGTGGGGGACGTGCACGACATACCCCTGGGCGGCGCCGAGCGCCTCGACGGACAGGACGACCTTCTCCTCGCGCGGGTTGCGCACGCAGAACGTCATGGTGACCGGGTCGGGCGGGCTGCTGGCCGGGGCGGCGAAGTGGAAGACGTTCTCCTGCACCTGGTTGTTGCCGGGTGAGACCTCGCCGAACTGGTTGCCGGCCACCACCTTCAGGCAGGTGTGCTCCCCGACCGTCGGCGTCCACCTGACGAAGGCGTCCGCGCTGCCGCCGCTGGCGATGCTCGGGATGAGCGTCGTGGCGATCGGTGCCCACGCGCCGTTGTCGCCGACGCCGGGCGGGCTGATGGCGTAGTAGGTCATCTTCACGTCGGCGGCGGCGTCCGCCCCGGTGCAGCGCACCTGCGCGTAGAGCCGGTTGGTCTCGCCGGGCCGGGGTCGCTCGAGGGTGGCGACGGTGCTGCCGTCGACCTGCTCGGGGCTGATGCCCCAGGGCTGGCGGTCCACCCACACGTCGTCGCTGACCCAGGACGCCCCCGACTGGCTCATCTCGAGGTCGAAGGTGCCGGCCGGGTTCGGCCCGATGGTCTGGGCCCACTCGACGCCCACGTCGACGACGAGCGGGTTGGTCGAGGTGGGCGCACCGACGGTGATCCTCAGCCCCCGCAGCGGGTCCTCGATCACCGCGCCGCTGCTCTGGGTGAGCGCGTCGTGGAGCAGGGTGACGAAGCGCATCTCCTGGTTGAGGTCCACCCGGTCGGTGAACACCTTGGTGACCAGGACCCCGCCGGTGCCCGAACCCACCGGGATCGCGGTGTCGAAGACGAGGGAGTTGCCCGGGCCGCCGTTGCGCTCCCGCACCTCCACGTAGTAGAAGAGCCCGCTGCCGATCTTGATGCGCAGCGCGTGCGCCCGCGAGGTGGCGGCGTTCTCCACCGAGCCGTGCGCCTGGAGGGTGTAGGTCTGGGAGAACGGGTTGCGGTCCCAGTCCAGCTCGACGACGTTGCTCGCGTCCCAGTAGCCCAGCTGCTGCATGAAGTGCGCGCTGAAGCACGGGTGCGAGTCGTGGTTGCCCATCAGGTCGAAGCTCTGGGCGGTGGCCACGGCCGGGTCCACGAGGTCGGAGGAGTAGACGTCCTCGCCCAGCACCGCCCCCGCGTCGACGAAGTTGTGGGCGACCTCGTGCGCGAAGCGCCCCCAGTCCGCGTTGTCGCCGATCGCCATCAGGCCCAGCGGGGCCGAGGTGGTGATGTTGATCGAGGTGGCGGCGTCGGAGTAGCTGAAGTTGCTCGACGACCAGCCGCCCCACGCGCGGATGAACCCGCCGTCGAGGAAGAGCACGACCGCCATCGCGACGTAGTCGTCGAGGTCCAGCCCCTGGTCGACCGCGCCCTGCGCGGCCTCGGCCATGATCCGGTTGAGCCCGTCGGGGTTGTCGATGTTGTTGATGCTCGCGTCGACGTAGTCGGTGTAGGCGCCGCCGAGCGCGACCCAGACGGTGTAGTCGAGGTCGAGCCGCGTCCGCCCGTAGGACACCTGGTCGTAGTAGGTCACCGCGTGGTCGAACTCGGTCATGATCGCCGAGCGCGTCGTCGACGGGTCCGACGGGACCTTGTCGGTGGCGTTGCAGCAGACGACGAGGACCTTGGGCGTGCCGATCGGGTCGACCCCGGCCGACGGCTGCCCCTCGCCGGCGCCGTGGAAGAAGATCGGCGGTCCGTCGCCGCCGGTGCCGACGGCCGGGAACGGGTCGACGACGAAGTCGACGGTGCTGCTCGCGCTCCGGCCCCCCGTCTCCACCTCGACCGGCCCGTCGGCAGCCCCGTAGGGCACGATCGCACGCAGGCTCGTGGAGCTCGCGGACACGACCAGCCCGTCGACGCCGCCGAAGCGCACGGTGTTGTCCCAGCGCGCCGGTGCGAAGTTCCTCCCGCTGACGGTCACCATCGTGCCGGGCGGTCCGTGCATCGGGCCGGACCCGCTCACGTACGGGCCCAGCACGTGCGGCGCCGAGACGTCGATGAGGTCCTTGAGCCGCCAGAGCCGGTCGTCGTAGCGACGCAGCAGGTCGCGCAGGTGTGGATCGATCTGGAATCAGGCATGATGCCTCCCCCGAGAAAAACCGTCTACCCCTTGTCGACGGTGGTCCAGCACACTACACCCTTCGGGGTGCGGGCGCCAGGGTCGTCGGCGTGCCGCTTCGGACAGTGGCCACTGACCCGTATCGACGAAGGATCTTGTGCCGACGGATCTGGGAGAGTGTGTTATGCGACGTGTGGCGGTCGGGAGCCTGGGCGGGACGATCACGATGACCGGCGGCCCGCAGGGCGCGCAGCCGAGGCTCGGAGCGGCCGACCTGCTGGCCGGGGTGGCGGGGGAGGACCTGCAGGTCGAGGCGGAGACGCTCGAGCAGCTGCCCAGCGCCAGCCTGACCCCCGCGCACGTCCTGCGGGCGGTGGGCTGAGCCGCGAGCGGGTGGCCGCCGGCAGCGACGGGGCGGTCCTGGTCCAGGGCACGGACACGCTGCCCGAGAGCGCCTTCCTGGCAGACCTCCTGGACCGGGGCGTCCTGCTCGGTGGGACGCTGTCGGCACGCCAGGCACGCCAGGCACGGCTGCTGCTGTGGGCGTGGCTGGCCCATGACCGGGCCGCTGCGGGAGGGACCACGCTCGCCCACCTGCTGGAGACCTACGCGGACCCGTAACGGCGACGGGGAGATTCACGGATTAGACACACCGCGCGGCATCGAGACTGGGCCGCGCACGCACGCGCGCCTCGGTGGACGCTCAGTCCACCAGGCGGCCGTCCCGGGCGGCCACGCGACCAGACTGTATGACGATCCGTCCCGGTCTGTTGGTCCACAGCAGGGCGGGGTCCTCGGCCAGACGTCCCGGCAGGATGAGCAGGTCGGCGCGAAGACCGACCTCGATGCGGCCTCGGTCGGTCAGACCCATCAGCTCGGCGTTGACCTCCGTCGCCGAGCGCAGGGTCTCATCCAGCCCGGAGGCGTCGGCCTGCAGCTCGAGGCCTCTCAGCTGCTCGTCCTCCAGGTCTCCCATCAGGTCCGAGCCCCATCCGACCCGGACGCCGGCACGGTGGGCCAGCTGGACCGCGTCCTGACCGCGCAGGAGGACCTCGCCGTTCTTGCGCAGTCCCTCCGCAGACAGCCCGCTGTCCGAGCCACGGCGGCTCATCGCGTCGTAGGCCACCAGGGTCGGCACGAGGAAGGCGCCGGCGGCCGCCATGTCGTCCGCGGCCCCCTCGTCGATGAGGTTGCCGTGCTCGATGGACCTGACTCCCGCGGCGACCGCGCGGCGCACGGCCTCGGCAGGATAGGCGTGGGCAGCCACGTAGCTGCCACGCCTGGCAGCCTCCCGGCACACCGTCTCCAGCTCCTCCTCCGAATACTGCGACAGCTGGATGGGGTCGGTCGGTGAGACGACCCCGCCCGAGGCCATCACCTTGATCGCGTGGACGCCGGCACGGAAGCGCTTGCGCACAGCCGCCCGGAGGGCATCGACCCCGTCGACCACCTCCCCCATGTGGCCGTGGCCGGAGCACAGGTCGAGGACGCCGGGATGTTCGTCTCCGTGTCCGCCCGTCTGTGACAGCGCCGGCCCGGTGTAGAAGTAGTCGGGACCCGGCAGGACGCGCTCCCGGAGCGCGGCCGCCAGTCCGGGGTCGCCGCCGGCCACGTCGCGGACGGTGGTGAAGCCGCGCTCGAGGGCCGCCCGGCAGCGCACGGCCCCCTTGATGCCGACATAGCTCAGCGGGTGGGCGTTGATGGCCAGGTTCTCGATCTCGACGCCGTAAGCGTGGAAGTGCGCGTCGATGAGGCCGGGCAGCAGCGTCCCGCCGCCGCCTTCGATCACCTCCGCGTCGTCCCCGGCGGGACCGGGTCCGGCGGCGGGAGAGATCGCGTCGATCAGTCCGTCCGACAGGGTGACGTCCACAGGGGCGTCGTCGGCGGCCAGGCGGACGTCCCGGACGACCAGCGTCATGCGGCTGCCTCCTTGCTCGCGAAGGGGGACCTGCCGCCGTCCCGGACGAAGGCATCGACCTCGTCATCGAGGACCTCCAGGGGGACTGCGCCCAGGGAGAGCACCAGGTCGTGGAAGGCGCGCAGGTCGAAGTCGTCCCCGAGGGCCGCCTCGGCCCGCTGCCGCGCCTGCAGGATCGTGGTCTTGCCCAGGTAGTAGGCGACCGCCTGCCCGGGCCAGCTGATGTAGCGGTCGATCTCGGTGACGACCTCGTGCATCCCGATCGCGGTGTTGGCCGCGAGGTAGTCGATGGCCTGCTGCCTGGTCCATCCCAGGGCGTGGATGCCGGGGTCGACCACCAGCCGGACCGCGCGCCACATCTGGTAGCTGAGCATGCCCATGGTCTCGAACGGGGTGGTGTACATCCCCATCTCCACGCCCAGGTGCTCACCGTAGAGCGCCCAGCCCTCGCCATACGCCGAGTTGTAGAAGAAGCGGCGGAAGGGCGGCAGGTCCGTCATCTCCAACGCGTAGGGGATCTGGAAGGCGTGCCCGGGTGCCGCCTCGTGCAGGGTGAGCGCAGGTAGCGAGAAGAGTGGCCGGTCGGGCAGGGAGTAGGTGTTGAGGACGTAGTGGTCCACGCCACCGCGCCCGAACGTGTAGAACGGGGCGAGGTCGGCCGGCGGCTCGATGATGGCGAAGCGCTGGCGGGGGACGCGCCCGAAGTACTGGTGCACGACGCCGTCGAACTTCTTCGCGTGCCACGCTGCCTCCTTGAGGAGGGCCTGCGGCGTGTCGACGTAGAAGGAGGGGTCCGTGCGCATGTGGGCCAGCATCGCGGGCGCGTCGCCGTCGAAGCCGGCCTCGTGCGCGACCTCGCCCATCCGTGCCGTGATCTCGGCGACGGCGTCCAGCCCGGCCTGGTGGACCTGCTCGGGCGTGAGGTCGAGGGTCGCGAACTCCCGCACCTGGTCCCGGTAGAACTCCTCCCCCCAGTTCTTCGTGGCCGAGATCTCCAGCGGCAGGTGCGGGAAGTAGTCGTCGGCCAGGAACGCCGCGAGCTCGCGGAACGCGGGCAGCACCTGCTCCTCGAGGACGCGTTCGAGCTGCGGCCCGATGTGCTGCGCGACCCTGTCCGCGTCGGTGCCGCGGTAGCGGCCCACGGGCAGGTGGAGGTCGGTGTCGGCAGCCGACCGCGCCTCGGCGACGGTGCGTGCGGTGGCGTCGCGCCCGGCCATCGTGATGCGGGGCGGGGCGAAGCCGCGGGCCAGCCCGGCGCGCATGTTGGCGATGTGAGCCTGGAAGTGCCGCGGGACCCCGTCCAGCAGCTCGAGGTAGCCCTCCACGCTCGCGGGGGTGGGGTAATGCCGTCGGGCCGCGTCGAGGATGTCCTGCCAGAAGGCGGTGTCGGAGTTGATGGGCGCCTCGAACATCCGGTTCTTGTGCTGGGCCAGGAAGGTGTCCAGCTGGTAGAGGTAGACCTTGCGGTCCGAGCGGGCGCGCTGACTCAGCTCGGAGGGGTCGATCTGGAGCACCTGGTCGCGGACGCAGCTCCAGTGGGCGGCGCGGCGTTCCTGCGCCGGGGGTGAGACGTCGGGGAGGAAGGGCTCGAGCTCGCCGGAGATCCAGCGTGGCTGGCGACCCAGCTCGCGCTCGCGCCAGGCCCACTCCTCGGTGTAGATCGCGACGAACCGGTCCTGTGCGCTCGACTCTGACATGCCTCTCCTTCTCTCCCGCGGTGGCGGGTTGGTGTGGTGCGGCGGGCGGGGCGCGGCCCGCCGGTTAGGTGTCCGGGCTCGACCACTCGGCCGGGATCCGGGGGATCGCGGCGAGCAGCTCGCGGGTGTAGGGGTGCTGCGGGTCGGTGAAGATCTGGTCCCGGCCGCCCTGTTCCACGATGCGACCCTGGTTCATCACGCAGACCCAGTGCGCCAGCTGGCGGACGACCGCGAGGTCGTGGGCGATGAAGAGGTAGGAGAAGCCGTAGGACCGCTGCAGGTCGCGGAGCAGCTCGATGATCTGGGCCTGCACGGACACGTCCAGGGCGGACACAGCCTCGTCGCAGATCACCAGCGCCGGGCGCAACGCGATCGCGCGCGCGATCCCGATGCGCTGGGCCTGCCCGCCGGAGAACTGGTGCGGGTAGCGGTCCACGTACTCGGGCTTGAGACCGACCTGTTCCAGCAGCGTGCCCGCGAACTGCCGGGATCCTCCCGGGACCGCTCGCCCCTGGTAGACGAGGGGAGCGGTGATGATCTGCTCCACGGTATGACGCGGGTTCAGCGACGAGTACGGGTCCTGGAAGACGAACTGCACGCTCGAGCGCAGTGTCGTCAGCTCACGGCCACGGCTCTGCGTGACGTCCTTGCCCTCGAACTCCAGCCGGCCGGACGTCGGGTCGATCAGCCGGGCCGCGATGCGTGCCGTGGTGGACTTGCCGGACCCCGACTCGCCGACCAGGGCGACGGTCTCGCCGTGGTGCACCTTGAAGCTGACGTCCTGGAGCGCCTGGAAGTCGCGCGTCCGCGGGAGCAGGCCGGAGCGCTCGGGCACCTTGAAGACCTTGCCGATCCCCTGCGCGCGCAGGAGGGGAACCTCACTCACCGGGCACCTCCGGTCGTCCGCCCGCCGCCAGGACCTCGTGGCGGGTCAGCAGGTCGGGCACCGGGTCGTCGATCCGCGGCGTGGCGGCGAGCAGCTCTCGGGTGTAGTCGGCCCGGGGCGAGGAGAAGACGTCCCGCGTCCGGCCGGTCTCCACGACCTGGCCCTCCTTGAGGACGAGCACGCGGTCGCTGACCTGCGCGACCACGGCGAGGTCGTGGGTGATGAAGATAAGGGCGGACCCCATGCGCTCCTGCACCTCGTCGATCAGCCCGAGCACCTGCGCCTGGACCGTGACGTCCAGGGCGGTCGTGGGCTCGTCGGCGATGATGAGGTCCGGCTCGCACGCCAGGGCCATGGCGATCATGATCCGCTGCCTCATCCCGCCGGAGAACTGGTGGGGGTAGTGGTCGACACGGGACCTGGCGTCGCGGATGTGCACCGCCTCCATCGCCTCGACGGCGACCTTGTGCGCGGCACGCCGGGACCCGCCCCGGTGCGCGCGGTAGGCCTCGGCGATCTGCGAGCCCACCGTGTAGTAGGGGTTCAGGGAGGACAGGGGATCCTGGAAGATCATCGCCATGCGGTCGCCGCGCAACGCCCGCATCCGGCGGTCCGGCAGGTGCGTGACGTCGGTCCCGTCGAAACAGATCTCGCCGGTATATGCCGCTTCGGGCGGGAGCAGCCCCATGATGGCCAGGGCAGTCATGGACTTGCCCGAGCCGGACTGCCCGACGATGCCGAGGGACTCCCCGCGGGCCAGCTCGAAGGACATGTCCTGCAGGACGGGGGTGGCCGAGCCGCTGCCGTCCGGGAAGGAGATGGTGAGGCGGTCCAGGGTCAGCAGGGGTGCGGTCATGACGCCCTCGTCCGGATCCGGGGGTCGAGCGCTGCATACAGCATGTCGACCACGATGTTGGCGACAATGACGATGAAGGCGGCCAGCAGGGTGACGCCCATGATGACCGGCTGGTCGTTGTCCGTGATGGCGTCGCGGGCGAGCTTGCCCACGCCGTTGAGGCCGAACACCGTCTCGGTGATCAGGGCACCGCCGAGGAGGGCGGCCAGGTCCATGCCGTAGAGGGTGAGGACCGGAGTCAGCGACGGGCGCAGTGCATGGCGGAGCAGGACGGTGCGCGGCGCCAGGCCCTTGGCCCGGGCGGTGCGCATGTAGTTCTCGCTCAGGGTGTCCAGCACGTTGGCCCTGGTGATCCTCGTGTACATCGCGGCATACATGAGCGCCAGCACGACCCACGGCATGAGGTAGCTGTCGAACCACAGGCCGGGATCGTCCCGAAAGGCGACAGTGGTGGGGAACGGCAGGACCTGCAGCTTGACGACGAGGACGTACTGCAGGATCAGCGCGACGAAGTAGTTGGGGAGCGCGATCCCCGCCAGGGCGACCGCGTTGAAGGAGTGGTCGACCCAGGTGCCCTTGCGGTAGGCCGAGATGAGACCGGAGAGCACGCCGTAGGAGAGCCACAGGATCCCGGCACCGATGCCGAGGGTGAGGGTCACCGGCAGGCGCTCCACGATCATCGTGGTGACGTCCTGGTTGCTCTGGAACGAGTAGCCCAGGCAGGGTGCCGCGCAGTGCACGGCGGTCGCCCCTTCCCCGTAGGTGCTCCCCACGAAGAGGCCTGAGACGAAGGTGCCGAACTGCACCCAGAAGCCGCGGTCGAGCCCGAGCACCTCACGGATGGACTCGATCCGCTCCGGGGTGCAGGTCTGCCCGCAGATGATGACGGCCGGGTCTGCGGACAGCTGGAAGAAGATGATGTGGGTGAAGAGCAGCACGCCGAGGAGCGTCAGAGCCGCACCGAGCAGGCGGCGCGCGGCGAAGATGAGCATCAGCGACCTCCCCGGCGGGACATGAAGTTCTGCAGGTGGTCATCCAGCACGATGGCCGACAGCACCGTGAGGGTCAGGAAGGTGCCTGGCAGCGCGAAGAACATGGGGTCGGTCTGGTACCAGGGCACCGCCGAGTAGATCATCTGACCCCACGACGGCTGCGGTGGCTTCACGCCCACGCCGAGGAAGCTCAGGCCCGCCTCGGTCGCGATGTAGATGGGGAACGTCAGGCTGGTGTAGACGATGATCGTGCCGGTCAGCGACGGCAGGATCTCCCGGAAGACGATCTGTCCACGGCTGGCCCCGGAGGCGACGGCCGCCTCGACGAACTCCCGCTGGCGTAGCGAGAGCACCTGGCTGCGCACCACCCGGCCGATCTTGGGCCAGCCGAAGATGGACAGCACCGCGATGAGCATCGCGATCCGGTTGGCGCCGGGGACGGCGGAGAGGATGGCGATCATGAAGATGAGCTGCGGGAAGGCCATCAGGAAGTCCATGACGCGTGAGATCACCTGGTCGGTCCAGCCACCGAAGTAGCCGGCGACCAGTCCCAGGACGGTGCCCACGAGCATGGTCAGGACCGTGGCCGCGGTCGCGATGAACAGCGAGGTGCGACCGCCGTAGAGGATGCGTGAGAGGAGGTCGCGCCCGTTGAGCGGCTCGACGCCCAACCAGTGGTCGGCGCTGATGCCTCCCAGCGGCCCGGCCGGAAGGCCGGCCGGGCCCAGGGCGTCCTGGTTGAACGCGTAGGGGTCGTTGCCGCTCCAGCGCGCCAGGAGCGGGGCCAGGACCGCGAGGAGCACCACGACGGCGAGGACCGCGATCGCCAGCACCGCCGACGGGCGCCGGAGCAGGTAGCGGGGCAGGCCCCAGCGTGGCGCAGGCGCCACGCCGAGGTCCTCGCCCCCGGTGCCGATCTGACTCTCGATGGTCATGGCGACGGTCTACTGGTCAGGGTCGATGAGGCCCACGCTCGCGTAGTCGACGTATCCCGTGGTCCCGGCGTGGGAGTAGGCGTCGCCGACGTTGGGCCCGACCATCTGCAGCGGCGTGTCCCGCACGAGGGGGACCACCGGGGCGAGCTCGAGGATCTGCTTGTCGAGCTCGGCGTATGCCGCGTTCTGCTCGTCCAGGTCCGTCATCTCGGAGATCTGGTCGAAGGCCGCGTTGATCTCGGGGTTGTCGAGCATCGAGAGGTTGTAGTTGCCGGTGTCGCTGATGCGGTCGCCATCGAAGAGCGGCGCGAGCAGGACCTCGCCGTAGAGCCACGAGGAGCACCAGCCGGTGATGGCGATGTCGTGCTGCTGGCTGGGGTTGTAGATGGTGGAGTAGTAGGTCGAGGCCTCGATGACGTTGAGGTTGACGTCGATGCCGAGCTTCTTCAAGGAGTCCTGCACAGCCTCGGCCTGGGACTGCCACTTCGGCAGCGCCCGCACGTCCATGGTGAGCTCGAAGCCGTCGGGGTAGCCGGCATCGGCCAGCATCTGAGCGGCCTTCTCCGGGTCGCCCTCGTGGTTGTCGCTGGGGTAGAGGTCGAAGTCGACCCAGCCGGGGGTCGCCGGGAGCAGCATGTCGGTGGCGATCGCAGCCATCATCGGCCCGCCGGTCGCGGTGAGGACCTGCTGCTTGTCGATGGCGTAGGAGATGGCCTGGCGCACCTCGAGCTCCTGCAGGGGCCCCTTGGTGGTGTTGATGCCGAGGTAGGTGGTGCAGGTCGGCTGGTCCCGCACCGTTCTGGCCATGAGGTCGTCCTTGCCGAGGACGAGCGGGAGCGACGCGGCCTGCAGGGGGTTGGTGGAGGAGGACACGGCGTTGCGGTCCTCGCCCTGGGCGGAGATCATCCGCTGGTCGATGGTGGAGGCGTCCAGACCGAAGACGAACTCGAAGGAGTCGGGCAGGGCCGTGCGCACCTCGTCGGTCTCGGCCGACCACTTGTCGTTGCGGACCAGGACCAGCTCGGAGCCCCGCTTGTAGCTGTCCAGCTTGTAGGGGCCCGAGCTGATCGGCTGCTCGTCGAGCTGGTTGACGGAGGTGACCTTGCCCTCCGGGAAGGGCGCCGTCGCAGTGGCGGCGACGATGTTCGGGAAGCCTGCCAATGGCTGGTCGAGGTGGAAGACGATCGTCTTGTCGTCGGGCGTCTCGATCGAGTCCAGACCGGCGGGGTCCTCGTAGATGCCGGCGTAGTCGTCCAGCCCATCGATGTACTGCAGGTGGTCGGTGGACCCGAGCCGGAGCCGCGCGTCCGCCGAACGCTCCAGCGCATACTTGAAGTCCTGGGCACGGATCGGCGTGCCGTCCTCGTAGAAGATGTCGTCCTTGAGCGTGAAGGTCCAGGTCTTCTTGTCCTCGCTCGCCGTGCCCGTGTCGGTCGCCAGGTCGGGGACCACGGTGTTGCCGGCGTCCCCCGTGCCGGACTGGTAGGTGGTGAGCGTGCGGTAGATCAGCCGGTAGAAGTTGTTGACGTTGCCGTCGTTGCCCTTCACCGGGTCCAGGTAGGAGAGCTCGGCGTTGCCGAGCACGACGACCGTGCCGCCCTCGCTCGCCTCGGGAGTGCGCAACGCCCACCCGTCCTCGTCGAGCTCCGCCCCGCTCGCCGCCGCCTGGTCTCCGGAGCCGCTCGCCCCGGCACCGTCGCCCGGGGTCCCGGGCTGCTGCCCGCCCTCCCCACTGCATGCCGTCAGCGCCAGAGCAGCACTGGCCGCCACTGCCGTCCAGACTCTTCTCACCATGACAAACGCTCCTTTGCGTCAAGTTCGTCCGGCTCCCTCGAAGGGGTCGGGCACCAACACGGCATGCGTTGATACCCAGTAAAATAGCACTTGGCACAGTAAGGCGCAGAGCCTTTTAGGAGCGGTCGAGTGCCCTCGCAAAGGCCATGGCCCACTCCTCCGCGGACGCCGAGTCGGGTGCCTCACCGCGCAGGTCCAGCACGGCGACGCGGTCGTCGTACTCCTCGGCCCAGGACAGCAGCGCGTCGGCCACGCCCTCGTCGTAGAGGTCGTCGGGTCCGATCGCGATCAGCACGGGGACGTCCTCGTCGACCTGGCCGACCAGCTCGTCCAGACCGTCGGCGACGTCCTCCTCCCCGCTGTCCAGGCCCATGGACACCAGGACCGCGTCCGGCTCGGTGGAGGCGTCGACGAAGCGCTGGTAGCGCTCGGCCGCGTCGTGGATCGTCGACCCGTCCCGGCTCGCGCTCCAGACGTCCAGCGGCTCCCCGGCGCCGTCCGACAGCTCGATCGGGTCGTTGAACGAGACGTCGGCCGTCTCACCCCAGTGGTGGATGGTGACGGGCCGGTCGCGACCGACCCGGTCGGCCCACAGCTGCACCCACTGCGTCGGCAGGTGGCTGAAGCCGTCGCCGACCACGAGCAGGTCGGCGTCGCCGGACCACGCGTCCACCCACTCGGACACGGAGGCAGACCCGCCGTCGGGCGCCTCGGTGGCGGTCGCCGACGGCCCCTCGGACGTCGTCGCGGCAGGGTCCGCCGTGCCGGTCGGACCCGCCGTGGAGTCGCCGGGGGCCACCGGTGCCGCGGCGGACGGGTTCTGGCTGGCGGGGTGGGGCCGGTTCACGCTCCAGTAGGCGAGGCCGGACGCGCCGACCGCGACCACGCACAGGACTACCAGCGCCAGGTTCTGGACCTTGGTGGGGATCTCCACGGGCTAGCCCTGCGCCGCCGACGCCTCGGCTCCGCGGCGCACCTTCCGCGAGCGGGGCCGCTTGCCGCGTCCCTCGGTGGCCAGGTCGGGCCGATAGCTGGTGTAGGCCTCGTAGGCGTCGGGTCCCTTGATCGGCAGGCGGTTGAGCACCAGTCCGAGCACGTTGGCGTCCACCTGGTCGAGTGTATGCAGCGCTCGCTGCAGCTGCTCGCGCTTCACCGTCGCCCCGAGGGGTGCGGCGACGAGCCGCCAGTTCTGCCCGAGAAGGGGCGCGTGGTAGGTGAGTTCAATAGGGGGTCCTGGAGGAGAGGCGAAGGAGCGCTCATACCCTACTCGAGGTCAGCTTGTGGAGAAGCGCCCGGCGGAGAACCAGGCGTACCGTTTCCGTGGCGCAGGGAAGGTCCCGCTGGCCTTGTCGTTGGGCGCCCTTGAGCGAGGTTGGAGATCACTACGCACGCCGGGGCCGCCGCAGCGGACTCCGCCGCGGTCGCCACGTGCCCCACCCGCGCGCCGTCCTCTGGTCGGCTCGACCCGCTGGACCGCGACCGCCGCCACCCCCAGCAACCGATTCGCACCGACATCGACCTGCTGAACCTCATCCCCAAGTTTGCGTACCCTGGGACACGCCCGTGACCTCACCTACGTGACCCTGAACTGCTAGACACAGCCATGATCACCGAGGTCACGGGTACTTCACGGAAGGCGAAGTCCCCCGACGTGCCCGGTCAAGTTCGAAGAGCCCCTGAGCGCAGGAGGAAACATGGTCCCGGATGTCAGTTTCGTGGTGCCGGCGCACAACGCTGAGCGCACCCTGGCCGCGACCATCTCTAGCGCGCTCGCGCAAGAGGGAGTGACTGTCGAGGTGGTCGTCGTCGACGATGCCTCTAGCGATAGGACGGCGGAGATCGCGGAGTCCTTTGGCCCCCCGGTCCACGTGTTGCGCAACAGGACCAACCAGGGTGAGGGACGCTCCCGCAACAGAGCGATCGAGAACGCACGGGGACGGTGGGTCTCGGTGCTGGACGCCGATGACACGGTGGCTCAGGCGCGTTCACGGCGGCTGCTGGACCGCGCGGAAGCGGCGGAGGGGCTGCCCATCGTCGTGGACAACATCCTGATGCACCGTTACCGCCCGGGTGATGGCGACGCGGGGGTGTCGGTGACGAGCTGGCCGATGTTCCGGCCGGCGCGGCTCGCCGGATTAGGGACGCTCACTCTTGCGGAGTTCGTACGAGGCAGTCGACCGCTCAGGTCCTGGTCGGAGGCATACGGCTACCTCAAGCCGACTCTTCGGCGCGACTTCGTGGCTGAGCACGGCTTGACCTATAGCCCGCACTTGCGGGTGGGGGCCGACTTCTACTTCCTGGCCCGTGCCCTGCACTTCGCCGGGGCAGCAGCCGTCGAGCCTCTTGGTGGTTACCACTACACGATCTACCCCGAGTCGGTATCCGCGCGTGTGGGCCCTCCCCATATCAAGGCCTGGATGCGCGCGGACGCAGCGATCCTGGAGGAGTGCGATCTCGAGCCTACCGCCCAGAAGGCCTTTGAGCACCGCAGCGCGATCCTGCATGAGGCGCTGGAGTACGTACGTCTGGCGAGCCTCTTGCGAGACCGCGATGTCGTCGGCGCCGCCCGGCAGGCCGCCGCCAACCCTCTCCTGCTCATCCATCTCTCCCGGCCCGTGTGGTGGCGCGCCCGTCGAGCAGCGAGCTGGGTTCACGCGGAGGCCAGCTCGTGGGTTCGGGGCACGGGCCGTGGCTAACCGAGAGATCGTCACCCACGTCTGGTCACCACTCGACGTAGGCGAGCAGCGCTGGCTGATCTGGGGAAACGCCGGAGCGATGGTCGTCATCGTCGCGGTAGGGCTGGCGAGGATCATCTGGGGGATCGACCTGCAGCTGATGACCGCCGATGCTGGCGCTGTCGAGGCGTCGCCGGTCGCCGGCATCATGTCAAACATCGGCATCCTGGTCTGGGCGGCCGGCGCAGGGATCCCTCTCTTTACCTCTTTCTACAGCCATGGTTGGCAGGCGAGGCTGCTCCGGGCCGGTGGCTTGATGACCCTTCTCTTAGCGATAGACGACACCCTCATGCTGCACGATGAGGCGCTGCCGGCCCTCGGGATCCCGGAGAGCGTGGTGCTGGCCGTCCTCGGACTGCTGACCGCAGGTTTCCTTGTCTGGTATCGACGACACGTCTTGGCGGGGCCGAAAGTCTTCATGATGCTGGCCGTCGCCGGGTTCACGCTCATGCTGGTTCTCGACACGCTTGAGCCGTTGGGGTTGCTCAAGGGCCACGCCGTGATCGAGGAGGGGTTCAAACTGATCGCCATTGTCAACTGGACTGGTTACTTCGTGATGCTGGCCGCCCGGACCCTTGCGGGGCGGCTGACCGAGGAACGGCGGGATATGCAAACGCAGTGAGCGTAACCATCCGTATGCGTTTTGCTGCCAGAGTCGGGGCCGTGCGCCGGGGGTGCCCCGATGTATGGGGGGTCGGCGCCCGGCTCGTCCATAGGTACGGCGAAGGTGACGACCATCACCCTGCGCATAGCCGCCGCGGTCCTACAAGATCACCAGATCACCGTTCGACGGTGTCGGCTCCATGCTGTCTCCATTGACCACGATGACCGTCGCCGGACCGCCGAGTTCCTCTCCATCCGCTCACGAGGGCCCCGGCTGCGGCCACCACGCTGGATCTGCTCCCAGACGAGGTTGTCGTCCACGTCTGCCTGGAGGGCGAGTACCTGTGCCGCCAGTCGATCACCGGCGGCCGCGCTACCCCACCTTCGCTGCGATCGAGGTGTTCGACTCACCGTCCGCGGCCAGCAGCACGATCCGTGCCCGTTGGGCCAGGCCGGCCAAGCAGGGAGGACCGGGTCAGCCGGGCAAGTTCGGCATGGTCACCATCACGCAACCCCAGCGCGGGGCAGGTCGATTCGCCATACCCCATCGTCCCCAGCCGACCACTGTAACTCAACCAACTACACGCTGCACTGGGTCGCAGGAAGGAAGGCTCTGACTGCGCGACAATGGTTGCCGAGCGCCCCACCCGAGTGGGTTAGCCTCTCAGGAGTTGGCTCGGTCGGCGGTCTGCTCGGGGGTCTTGCCGGCTCCCTTGGCCATCATCCGCGTCGTTTGCCGGTTGGCCAGCATCCTGGCCAGCCCGACGAGCGCGCCGGACAGGACGGCGAAGGCGATGGCCTCCTTGAGGTCGATCTCGGGGTCGTCCGGGTTCTGGGGCGAATCGCTGCCGGTGACGAACTTCCACGTGCCGTCCGTCGTCTTGCGGGCGACGATCGCAGCCACGACGGCGGCTCCTGCGGTGACAGCTTTCGCGACGAGGTTAGCCATGGGACCGATCCTGCCACAGGGTTCTTCAGTGGCGAGCCGGAGCCGTCCATCGATCCTGGCGGGTCAGGGGGCGGGCGCTGGCCCCGGTGGGGGTGCGGTGTCGCCCGCGATGTCGACCATGAGCTCTGACGGAGGCGATACGTCTTCTGCGGTGACGACTTCGTCTGCTCCGAGATCATGGTCCGGGTCAACGGTGCCCTGCGTCTCGGTCGGCTCGGCCCCGACGATCTCTGCCGGTCGGGAGGCCTGGATCGGGGAGGGCTGACTGCCTGGATCCTGGATTCCCAGATCGACGGTGTAGCTCCATGTCTGCAGTACGCCTCCGTCGACACCGAGCGACGATGCGGACGCGGCGATCCACGAGCCGAGGAAGGCGCCGGTGGCGAGCACCATCGCTGTGCCGAGGGCCGCGCTAGTTCTCATCGCCGCCCTCTGCACGTGTCGACCGCGGGCTGCGTAGAAGGAACCACGTCGTAGCCAGGCCACCCGCCAGCGCCGCCATTAGTGGCGGGTGAATGAGGCGCATGAGGTAATCACCGCCGCGGGGTACGTGGAGCCACAGGGTGCCCTTGACGTCGGCGCCCATCGGTCTCCAGTCGTCGGTCTGATCGCGGTTGTCGCCCTGCGGGACGAATGCGTCGCCCTCCACCCCCACCAGCCGGTGGATTACGAGGGCTCCGGCGCCGGGCTCGCCGTCAGGGACGGTGAACGTTGCGATGTCGCCGACCGCGTACGCGTCGTGCGCCCTCAGGACTACGAGGTCCCCGTCGGAGAGCGTCGGCTCCATGCTGTCGCCCGACACCACGATGAACGTCGCGGGTCCCCCGAGCTGCGTGGGACGAAAGGTGAAAGCCCATGCGAGGACGACAGTGATGAGCAGCGCCCACCCGAGGACGCTCTTGCGATGTCCCTTGCTGCTGGAGCGGACGACCCGTGGCGGCCGTGGCCCAGCGGTCACGGCCGCCACGGCGGAATCAGCCTTCGATCCAGATCTTGATCGACTCGAGGCTCTCCGGAGACGTCGGCGCGAAACCCACCCTCGCCTGCCCACTGCCGTCGAGCGTGACCTTCGTGCTGTCGTCCATGACGTTGGTCCGGACGAACATCTCTGCTCCTGCGCACGCGGCATCGATGCCCTCGATGCGCACCCCGCTCACGCTGTTGGTGCCCGTCTCCAACGACCAGTTGACCTTCACGCCCGTGTCGTCGCACGTGAGGTCGGTGGACACGCCCGCCTGGATGACGCCACCGTCAACGGTCAGCAGCGATGCGGAGGCGAACGCCAAGGATGCAACAGCGGTGCCGCCGAGTACGGCGGCGATGATCTTCTTCATATTCTCTCCCTCGAGAATCAGCGGCAGGGCCCATTCCCTGCCAGCTACGCCACGATAGGCAACCGGATTAACGGATTAGGTCACGATCAGGTCTCGATCGTGTGGTGTCGGTAACACGTGCTGCAGGGAACGACCAGAGAGTCACCCCCCTGGGTGTAGCGAGATCGCGTCCATCGCTTGACGTCGGTCCCCATCTCGTGCGGGAGCGGTGCTAGCCTCGATGCCACGAAACGACAGGGGAGCGCGCGAGCGCTGAGAGTGCGGCACCAGACCGCAGACCCTCCGAACCTGCACCGGTTAGCACCGGCGAAGGAAGTCGCAAGGAGACGACGATGACCCGCACCACACGCACCCGTGCCGGCGCCCTGGCAGCCTGCCTGGCGGTGGCCCTCCCGCTCACCTCGTGCTCGCTCATGGGCGGCGGTGACGACGAGACGCCCGCGCCGGCCACCGCGCCGGCACCCACCACGCAGGAGGGTGACACCGAGGGCGCCACCGCCACCGGCGGCACCGACGCCGAGGAGGCCACCGAGGCCGCTGCGCCCACGGACACCGGCACCGTCACGCTGGTGACGCACGACTCGTTCGCGCTGCCGGACGACCTGATCGCCCAGTTCGAGGCCGACACCGGCTACGACCTGCAGATCCAGCTCTCCGGCGACGCCGGGCAGCTGACCAACCAGCTGGTCCTGACCGCCGGCAGCCCGATCGGCGACGTCGCCTTCGGCATCGACAACACCTTCGCCGGGCGGGCGATCGACAACGACGTGCTCACCCCATACACCCCGGCTCGCCTGCCAAGGTCCGCGAAGGAGCACGCGCTCGAGGGCGGCGACGCGGCATACCTGACCCCCGTCGACTTCGGCGACGTGTGCGTCAACGTGGACGACGTCTGGTTCGCTAACCAGGGGATGATGCCGCCGGCGAGCCTGAACGACCTGCTCAAGCCGGAGTACGAGGACCTCTTCGTCACCCCCGGCGCCACCACCTCCAGCCCGGGTATGTCGTTCCTCCTCGCCACGATCGGGGAGTTCGGCCCGGGTCAGTGGCAGCCCTACTGGGAGGACCTCATGGCCAACGGGGCCAAGATCACCAGCGGCTGGACCGACGCCTACACCGTGGACTTCACCGCCGGCGGCGGGGACGGGGACCGGCCGATCGTGCTGTCCTACTCCTCTAGCCCGCCGTTCACCATCCCCGAGGGCGGCTGGCAGCCGACGACCAGCGCGCTGCTGGACACCTGCTTCCGGCAGACGGAGTATGCCGGCGTCCTGGACGGGACCGACAACCCCCAGGGGGCGCAGGCGGTCATCGACTGGCTGGTCAGCCCGGCGGTGCAGGCGGTCATCCCGGACAGCATGTACATGTATCCCGTCGACGGCCGAGCGCCGCTGCCCGACCTGTGGGCGCAGTTCGCGCCGCTGGCGGAGGAGCCGATCGTCGTGCCGGCCCGGCAGATCGAGGAGGAGCGGCAGACGTGGCTGCAGGAGTGGTCGGACATCGCGACGGGGTGAGGTAAGGCGCCGGTGCGCCCCAACCCGGTCGTCCGACCGCTACCCGCGCTCGACCCATTGCCGGTTGCTGAGCCGCAGTGCCGCGGCCGCCACATACAGGAGACCGACGATCTCCAGTGCGCCGCCCGCCACGGCGAACCACTCGTTGGTGACGACGATGTTGATGACGTGCCCCACCGTCCAGCACGCGATGAGTGCCCCCGCCCACCAAGGCACTCCCGTCTCCTGTGACCGGGCCGCGAGGAACGCCGTCAGGCCCAGCAACAAGGTGCCCAGGAGATTGCCGATGACGAACAGCACAAAGAACGGTATCGACCACGCGCTCGCCGGAGAGCCATCCAGTGCCGCTGCCGCGTCGACCTTGCCCACAGCCAGCGCAACCGTGTCGAAACCGGTGAAGCTGATGCCGAAGTAGCACAGATAACCGGTCATCATGAGTCCCACCGCCCACAACGCCAGTTTGGGCCGGCTCGGACGAAACACCCGCAGAGCTGCGGGAAGTCCGAGCAGGGCCAGCATGGAGCCCACCGTCGCCAGCACAACGGCGGCGATCAAGGTGCCGGGGAAAGCACCGTACAAGGCGAGCGCGTCCGCGGCGCTGCCGCTGTCGGTCAGCCCTGAGGTGGTGGACGCCCATGCGTAGAGGGAGTTGCACACCAGCTGGAAGAGGAAGGCCACGGGAAGAGCCAGGGCCGCGGCGTACCGCCGGAACCGGACGGTGCGGTCGTGCTCGACGGCGTCGTCCTGCTCGGGGACAGCGCGGGGCGTCGTGGTGGTCATGGCCTGCTCCTCATGTCGAACCAACAGGGTTCGAGACTTGCAGCCTGGGACCTCCGGCACATCGGGGACTGCACGGGAAACGTCTACGGGCTGGCACGGATGACCGGCGCGGCGTTCGTGCCATAGCATTGCTCGATGGGGGCCTCGTCACGTTCGCGGCGAACGATGATCGCAGCCACCGCCGCGTCCGCGCTGGCCGGTGTGGTCGCAGCATGGGAGCTCCTGGTCGCCGTCCTCGCGCTGGTCCGAGATCCGCTGGAGGCGCTGTTCTTCGCCGCCGTCCTGGGGGTGGGGTGCGCCCTCCTGGTCCTGGGTGGTCTTCTGACACGCCGCCTGCCGGAGCTGCCGTTCGGTCCACTGGTCACAGCCGCGGGGGCGGTCCTCATGGCGCTCCATCTCCTGCCCGAACGGCAGGCCTCCGCGCTGGAGGGGACCTGGATGCTTCTCTACCTGCCCCTGGCGCTCATGCTGGTGTGGTTCCCCTCGGGACGTGCCGCCACGGCAGGGTGGAGGTGGGCGGCCCGCTCGACGACCGGCGTCGTGGTCCTGTTCAACGCCGTCTGCGTCGTCGCTGCCGTTGCGCCGGGGCTGCGGCCCGTCCTGGAACCGCCCGGACTGGTGCTGGTCCTAGCTTTCCTGGTCATGCTCGGCTGGTGCTGTGCTGCTCCGCTTGCCCGATACCGGTGTGCTCCCTCCACGCAGCGGCTGCGGCTGCGGTGGATGTTCGTGGCGGGTCTCGCCCTCCCCGGGACCTTGCTCCTGTGCTGGGCCAGTTACCTGATGTTCGGGGCGCCGGACCTGGTGGTCATCGGCCTGCTGGTGAGTTACGTCATCATCCCGGTCGGGGGCGCCGTCGGCCTGCTGCGGCCGCGGCTGTTCGACGTGGACCGTGCCGTCGTGGCCGCCACGACGGCGACGGTGCTGGCCGCGGCGGCTCTGTGCGTCGTCGCCGCCGCCGTCTGGGCGGTCGGGTTGCGCCTGACCGAGTGGTCGACCTTCGGTGCCGTCGGTGCCGTGGCGGTCCTCACCGCCGGGGCAGCAATCGCCTACCCAGGACTCCGGGGGCGCCTCGAGGAAGTGCTCTACCCCGAGCGCGCCCGTGCCCTGCGTGCCGTCCTGGCGCTCACTGCCGGCGTGGAGGCGGGCACGGCGAGGCCCGAGGACCTGCAACCGGAGCTGCGCACGGCGTTGAACGACCCTGGTCTGGTGGTGGCTCACCGGGGATGGACGGATCCGACGCTGCTCCGTCTGGACGGAACGCCTGCTGAGCCCACCGCCGCTACCGGCATCCTTCGTCTGGGTGGTGAGCAGATCGGTGCCATCGTCCCCTCGGGGGCCGGAGCGCGCCAGGTCCCCGCGGCGGTCTGCAAGGCATCGGCACCGCTGGTCGCATCCATCCGTTCTCGGGCGGAGATCAGCCGGGCTCTTGCCGAGGTGGAGCTGGCCCAGGAGCGGATGCTGCTCGCCGGCGAGCGCGAGCGTCACCGGCTGGAACGCGACCTCCACGACGGAGCGCAGCAACGCCTGGTGGCGCTGGGGATGCGTCTGCGGGTGCTGCAACGTGCCGGAACCACCTCACCGGCGCAGTCCGAGGAGCTGGACGTGGTCGTGGCCGAACTTGCCACGGCGGTGGCAGAACTGCGGCAGGTGGCTCACGGCGTGCGCCCGAGCATCCTGGACGCAGGCCTCCCTGCGGCGCTGGCTGAGCTGGCACGGCGTGACCCGGAACGGATCACGGTGGATGCGGGCACGGACATGGTGCCGGCGGAGGTTGCCCTCACCGCCTACTTCGTGGTCAACGAAGCCGTCACGAACGCGTTGCGTCACGCTGCCGCGGAGCGTATCCACGTGACTCTTCACCAGGAGGGCTCCGCCGTGGTCGTCTCGGTCACCGACGACGGGCTGGGGGGAGCTCGGGTGCGGCGACCTGGAGGACTTGCCGGGCTCGAGGAGCGGGTGACTGCTTCGGGTGGCCGCTTCCGGGTGGCGTCCGGAGCAGGCCGGGGGACCACGGTGCAGGCGGTGCTGCCGTGCGGGTCGTGATCGCCGAGGACTCGGCGCTGTTTCGCGAGGGGCTGGCCGCGCTGCTGGTGACGGCCGGCCACACCATCGTGGGACGCGCGGCCACCGCCGCCGCCGCCGTCGCCCAGGTACGCGCGCACCAGCCGGACATCACCGTCCTGGACGTGCGCATGCCCGAGCGTGACGAAGGAGTGGCGGCCGCGGCGGAGATCCGCGCCTGGGAGCCGGAGGCTCCTGTGATGCTGCTGTCCCAGCACGTCGAGACCCGCCACTGCGTCGACCTGGCGACGGGTGGTTCCTTCGGCTACCTGTTGAAGGACCGCGTCCTCGACGTCGACGACTTCTTCGTCGCGCTGGACCGCGTCGCGCGGGGTGGGACCGCCCTCGATCCCGAGGTCGTCGCGCAGCTGGTCGGTGCCGCGCGGGCGGACACCGAGCTGGCGTTGCTCACGCCTCGAGAGCTGGACGTGCTGGGACACATGGCTCAGGGCTTGTCGAACCGCGCGGTGGCGCGCCGGCTGCACCTGTCCGCGCGCACGGTCGAGACCCACATCGGCAGCATCTTCGCCAAACTGGGCCTGGTGGACGCCCCGGACGAGCACCGCCGGGTGCGCGCCGTCCTGGCCTACCTGTCCGCCGCGAGAACCTGAGCCGGGTCCGGAGCGGGTCGTGGCCCCACCGGTGAAGTACCCTAACCAGGTCACGACAGGGGAGCGCCGCCGGCGCTGAGAGTGCGGGAACCGCCCGCAGACCCTTTGCGAACCTGCTCCGGTTAGCACCGGCGAAGGAAGTCGAGCATGTCAGTCTCCACGGCACCGCGGGAGCCGGCCGCCCGCGCGCCGGCGCGCGGGCGCGGCACCGCATACCTGACCGGTCCCGGACTCACCCTGGGGCTGGCGACGCTGGTCCCGCTGGCGTTCCTTGGCGTCTTCTTCGTGCTGCCCGTCTCCGGCATGCTGGCGCGCGGCTTCTTCCCCGACGGGGGCCTCGACCTGTCGGCGGTGCCGGAGGTGCTCGGGCGGGCGCGCACGCTGCGGGTGCTGTGGTTCACGCTGTGGAGCTCGGCCGCGGGGACGGTCCTGACCCTGGCGCTGGGGCTGCCGGTGGCCTTCGTGCTCTACCGGCTGCGCTTCCCCGGCCGGGGGCTGCTGCGCGCGCTGGTGGTCATGCCGTTCGTGCTGCCGACCGTGGTCGTGGGCGTGATGTTCCGCTCGCTGCTGTCCGCCGGCGGGCCGCTGGGGTCCCTGGGCTGGGACGGGACGTGGGTGCCGATCCTGCTGGCGTTCGTCTTCTTCAACCTCGCCGTCGTCGTGCGCACCGTGGGCGGGATGTGGGAGGGCCTGGACCGGCGCGCCGAGGAGTCCGCCGCCACCCTCGGGGCCACCCCCTGGCAGGTATGGCGTTCGGTCACCCTCCCCGCGCTCGTCCCCGCGGTCGTCTCCGCCGGGACGCTGGTCTTCCTCTTCTGCTCCACCGCCTTCGGGGTCGTGCTGACCCTCGGCGGGCTGCGCTACGGGACCATCGAGACCGAGATCTACCTGCTGACCACCCAGCTCCTGGACCTGCGCGGTGCGGCCGTGCTCTCGGTCCTCCAGCTCCTCGCGGTCGTCGGCATGCTCGCGCTCGCCGCGCGGACCCGGCGCTCGCGGGAGCGGGGGCTGAAGCGGGTCGGCGCGCGGGCGGCGGCCCGCCGGCCGGGGCGGAGCGACATACCCGCGCTGGTGGCGACGGGACTGGCGGTGGTGTTCGTGCTGCTGCCCGTCGGCTCCCTCGTCGTGCGCTCGCTGCGGCGGCAGGGTGGGTGGACGCTGGCGAACTACCGGATGCTCACCGACCCCGGCTCGACGCCGGTGCTGCGGGTCAGCGTCGCCCAGGCCGTGGAGAACTCGCTGCGCACCGCCGTCGACGCGACCGTCCTGGCGATGGTGCTCGGGGTCGTCGTGGCGCTGGTGGTCTCGCGGCGGCCGCGCTCGCGGTGGTGGTCGGGTGTGGTCTCGACGATGGACGGGGTGTTCATGCTGCCGCTGGGGATCTCCGCGGTGACGGTGGGCTTCGGCTTCCTCATCACGCTGGACCGGCCGCCGCTGGACCTGCGCACCTCGCCGGTCCTCGTGCCGGTCGCCCAGGCGATGGTCGCGCTCCCGCTGGTCGTGCGCACCCTCGCCCCGGTGCTGCGCTCGGTCGACCCGCGCCAGCGCGAGGCGGCCGTCGCGCTCGGCGCCGGGCCGTGGCGGGCGGCGTGGACGACCGAGGCGCCGGTGCTGGCCCGGCCGCTGCTGGCCGCGACCGGCTTCGCCTTCGCGGTGTCGCTGGGCGAGTTCGGGGCGACCTCCTTCCTGGCCCGCCCGGACCGGCCGACGGTGCCGGTCGTCATCTACCAGCTGATCTCGCGCCCGGGCGCCGAGAACCTCGGCATGGCCCTGGCCGCCAGCGTCGTGCTCGCGCTGCTCACCGTCGTGGTCATGGGCGTGGTCGAGCGGCTGCGCGTGGGATCGGTGGGAGCGTTCTGATGCTCGAGCTGTCCGGCGTCACCGTCCGCTTCGGGACGAAGACCGCGGTCGACGACGTGTCCCTGTCCGTCGAGTCCGGCTCCGTGCTCGCGGTCCTGGGCCCCTCCGGCTGCGGCAAGTCGACGCTGCTGCGGGCGGTGGCCGGGCTCGAGCCGCTGGCCGCGGGGAGCGTGCGGTGGGAGGGCCGCGACCTCGCCGGCGTACCGACCCACGAGCGGGGCTTCGCGCTGATGTTCCAGGACGGGCAGCTCTTCGCGCACGCGTCGGTGGCGCAGAACATCGCCTACCCGCTGCGGCTGCGGCACGTCGGCCGCGCCGCGCGGACCCGGCGGGTGGCCGAGCTGCTGGAGCTGGTCGGCCTGCCGGGGTACGGCGAGCGCCGGCCCACCACGCTCTCCGGCGGCGAGCAGCAGCGGGTCGCGCTGGCCCGCTCCCTCGCCGCCGACCCCGCCCTCCTGCTCCTCGACGAGCCGCTCTCCGCGCTCGACCGCTCGCTGCGCGACCGCCTCGCCGGCGACCTGCGCGAGATCCTCGTGGCCACCGGCACCACCGCGCTGATGGTCACCCACGACCACGACGAGGCCTTCACCGTCGCCGACCGGATGGCGGTCATGCTCGCCGGCCGCGTGGCCCAGGAGGGGCCCTCCTCGCAGGTATGGCGTGCGCCCGCCTCCCGCGAGGTCGCGGAGTTCGTCGGCTACGGGACGTTCCTCGACGGCGCGCGGCTCGAGGCGTTCCGGGAGCACGCCGGCGAAAGGGTGCCCCGGTCCGGGGTCCTCGCCCTGCGGCGCGGGGCGCTCAGGGTCCATGAGGCGGGCGAAGTCACCGGTGTGGTGCGTCGGGCCGTCAGGGTCTCCGACGCGGTTCATCTACAGGTCGACGTCGAGGGCGTCGGCGAGGTAGCCGCGACTGCGGACGACCCTGGGGTCCAGGCCAAGGACCTCGTCAAGATGCGGGTGCACCTGCGCGACTGCGCGGTCGTCTCCTGAGCTTGCCGGGGCCGCGCAGCCACGTCCGTCCCACGCCTCGCAACAGGCTCTCCTGAACCAATCGGAGTCGACTGGTAGACGCTATCGCCTCTACAGGGCTAGGGTGCGAGGGTAAAGAAGAGGTAAAGGCCCGCTCCACGGTCGGCAATGTGGCGATCGGCGGGACTAGCAGATGGGACCTTCTCTTGACGACTTCTGGGGAGATCAGGGCTGGAGTGCACGGGGTCCAGTCAGAGGACGACATGGGGGCCGCTTCGCGACTCGCCTCACTCTTCGTCGTGCCTGAGGTATGGACCCGTCAACGGGACGCTCCCTCTCGTGCACGTCGCTACCTGGATCGCTACCTGCTGACGCTCCGTAGCGTAGACACGCTGGCGGTGATCTTCGCCGTGCTGTGCGCACAGTTTGTGAGATTCGGCGGCGAGAAGCCGCCGCTCAGCGGTTTTGCGCTCGTCGACTACACGGGCGTGTCGGCAGCGCTGACGGTGAGCTGGGTGACCGTACTCCACCTCGTGCACGCCTACGACGGGCGGCTCGTCGGCCATGGCGTGCAGGAGTACAGCAAGATGCTGCGCGGGTCGGTGTGGTTGTTTGCGGCGCTGTCGATCACCGCCTACGCCTTTCAGCTCGACGTCGCGCGCGGATACGTGCTGGTCGCTTTTCCTCTGGGCACGGCGATATTGCTGCTCGGGCGCTGGCTCTCCCGACGTTGGCTCATCCGTCGTCGGCGGGAGGGGCTGCTGTGCGACCAGGTCCTGCTCGTGGGCGACAGAGATCATGTCGCGGGCCTGGCCTCGGCGCTGGGCCGGGCGCCCGGCGCCGGCTATCACGTCGTGGGAGCGTGCGTCGACGGAGGCACGGGGACCGCGGCCGGGGTGCCGGTGCTCGGTACGGAAGCGGAGGTTCTCGGCCGGGCGATCGAGCTGGGTGTCGACGTCATCGCGGTGTCCTCCTCTGCGGACCTGGGGCCCGACGGCCTGCGGCGTCTGGGTTGGGCGTTGGAGGGCACCGGCATCGACCTCGTCGTCGCTCCCGGGATCATGGAGGTGGCCGGTCCGCGTGTGCTGACCCGCCCGGTGGAGGGGTTACCCCTGATGCACGTGGAGTCTCCGAGTTTTTCCGGACCCCGGCTGACCCTCAAGAACATGATGGACCGGATCGCGGCCTTGTTGCTGCTCCTGCTGCTCTCGCCGGTTGTGCTCGGGGTGGCGTGGTGGGTGTGGTTGGATGACCGCGGGCCGGTGCTTTTCCGTCAGGTGCGAGTCGGCCAGGACGGCCGGACCTTTGGGATGTGGAAGTTCCGAAGCATGGTCGTCGACGCCGAGAAGCGGGTGTCCAGCCTCATGTCCTTCAACGAGGCCGCCGGGCCCCTGTTCAAGGTGCGCAAGGACCCTCGGGTGACGCGGGCCGGACGGGTGATCCGCAAGTACTCCCTCGATGAGCTGCCGCAGTTGTTCAACGTGCTCAGCGGTGACATGAGCCTGGTGGGTCCCCGTCCACCTCTGCCGCGCGAGGTCGCCGAGTACGAGTTAGCCACTCGGCGTCGGCTCCTGGTCAAGCCGGGACTAACCGGGCTCTGGCAGATCAGCGGCCGCAGCGACCTCTCCTGGGAAGAGGCCGTGCGCCTGGACCTCTACTACGTGGAGAACTGGAGCCCGCTACTGGACTTCCTGATCCTGCTGCGGACCGTAGGCGTCGTGCTGCGGCCAAGGTCCAACGGCGCCTACTGAGGAACTTTCGCGCGGCCGGCGCCTGGGCGCGCGGTGCCAGTTTCGTGGCCACCTGCTGATGTTGACCCGCTGTGCGCCGCATAGGACCGCGGACGACTTGATGCCCAACACCCGGCCACCGCGATCCACGTCCTCGGTCCCCGTGTCGTCGACCTACTCCTGGCAGGGCGAGCTTCCCCGAGTTGCGCCTTTACCAGACGCACGAGGTGACCGCCGTCCCCGTCACCCGCCCTAACGGCGAGCCGCAGACCTCGAGGAGGTCGCGGGCGAACTTCGCTCTGGGATCCTTGCGTCGCACCGCAGGGCGCCCCACGATCCCGAGCCCACGACGCGGTGACCCCTTCCCACCTGGCCCGATCCCCGCTATGGTCGCGGGGAAGCCACGCAACGACAGCGTGACCGGTGCGTCTCGGGCGGCACACGCGGAGACGATCCGTACCATTCGTGTGCCAGGGGTGAGCTTTCCGATGACCGATCCCACCAGCCCGTACAACGCGTCCGCGAACGAGCCCCGCCGTCCCGGCGGAGCGCCGCCGCCGCCGACCGGGTTCCAGCCCGGGCCCGAGCAGACCTACCAGCCGGCGCCCGAGCAGACCTACCAGCAGCCGGCGTCCCAGCAGTACGGCGGCTACCAGCCGGCCCAGCCCTACGACGGGGCCGTGAGCGGCGTCGGGCGGCCCGCTGAGCTGATGGACCGGTTCGTGGCTCGGCTGATCGACCACGTCCTCCTGTTCGCGGTGAACATGGTCCTCGTGGTCTTCCTCATCGTCGGTGTGGTGATGAACGGCTCCGGCGGGCTCATGGGTCGCGGCAACTTCTTCACCAACGTCGTCAGCTCGGTCCTCGCGGCCGCCATCTACCTGGCCTACTTCGCCTACCTGGAGTCCACGCGTGGGCAGACCATCGGCAAGATGGTGATGAAGCTGGAGACGCGGGGTCAGGACGGTGGCCGTCCCTCGATGGAGCAGGCGATCCGGCGCAACATCTGGGTGGCCTTCGGCCTCCTCGGCGTCATCCCGATCATCGGCGGCGTCCTCGCTGGCCTGGGCCAGCTGGTCGCGATGATCCTCATCGCGGTGGGCATCAGCGGCGATGCCGTGGCGCGCCGTGGCTGGCACGACAAGTTCGCCGGCACCCAGGTCGTGAAGATCGGCTGACGCCCGCTTGACGAGCGCGTCAGTGGAGCGTTGTGGTCGTCCTGGCGACCACAACGCTCCACTGACGTGCACGTCAAGACCGGCGCGTCATGCACGAGAGCGAGGTATGCCGCTACGGCGCGGCGCGGCCTCCGGGTCAGCGGGTGCTGCTGCCGGAGCCGACCGGGCTCTTGGGGTTGGCGCAGTAGGAGAAGGCCTTGTCCTTGGCCGCGTGGTAGCTGGCCGTCCTGCCCGCGGCCCGCAGCACGAGCTGGTAGCCAGGGACGAGGGCCTGCGTGTACATCATGCCGGGCTGGGGGCAGCCGAGGCTGCCGTCGGACCAGGTGACCTCGGCGAAGCCGACGACCTTGACGTCGTCGACGGCCACGTCCATGCGCTTGGCGTAGTCGGCCACCGCCGCCTGGACGTCAGGGCGGTCGAGCACGGCCTGGGGGACCGGGCCGGTCGGGAGATCGGGCTGACCCGTGCTGGGCAGGGGGACCGGCCGGGGTGTCTTCATCTCGTCCTCCGAGGTGCTGGGTGCGGACGTGCTCTCGTCCGGGATGCTGGTCTGCGCCGGGCCGGTGGCGGTCGCGACGTCCGTCGGGGTCGGGGTGCTGCCCGGCGTCGACGCCTCGCCGCAGCCCGTCAGGCCGAGCGTGAGCGCACCGACGAGCGCGGCGGCCCGTGGGATCGTGCGGATCATGCGTCCTCCTCGGGTCGGTCGTCCAGTCTAGAAGAGCGGCCGGTGGGGCCGGACGAACGTTGTGGCGGGGGCGGGGCGCCAGGTCCCCTGACCCTGCGCCCCGCCCTCCGCGCCCCCGTCGTCATCGCCGGTGGGCGACCCCTCGTGACGAGGTGTCAGGTGTCCCGTCCTGACACTAGTTAAGACGTCGGGAGCGGCCCGAATGTTGCAGTCTGGAGATGTGATCTGTGCCACATCGTGCGCAGCGTCCCTGGAAAAGAAGGAACCCCGACGACAACGCTGTCGTCCGGGGATCCGCCATCATCCTCCGCGCTGCTCCGGTGGAAAGCCAGCGACGTGACCGAATCGTTACCGGAGCTCACCCGGACGGGTGGGGCGGGCGGCCGGCGGGCTCAGGGCGCGACGTCCCGGCTCCGCGGCCGGAGCGTCAGCGACTGCTCCACCGTGCCGACGGGGCCCTGCACGTCGTGCACGGCGGAGGAGGACTGGCCGATCCCGGTCGGGCCCCAGGAGACCTGCGTGTCCAGGCCGACCCACGGTCCCTCGGGCTGGCGGTGCAGGTGCAGGGTGAGGTCGACGTTGGGGAAGAGCCACTCGTCCGGGTCCTGGCGCCAGGCGATGCCGTTGGCGACGTCGAGCATGCCGCACCAGCGGGCCAGCTCCGAGACCTCCTCGCCGGCCACGAGCGGGTGCCGCGTGCTGACCCACACCTTGCCGCGGCCGGGGCGCAGCCCGTCCAGCGCGCGGAACTCCAGCGTGCGCAGGAAGTCGCCGCCCCAGTGCGACATGCCGTGCCAGACCGGCACCGAGGTCGGGTCCGGCAACGGCTCGGCCTCGGCTCCGGCGACCTTGGAGGTGTCGGCGCGCGCGAGGCGCCAGGCGCTGGCGCGCACGACGTCGCGGCCACCGGCGCTGGCGACCGCCTCGACCAGCTCGATGGTCCGGCCGGGCCGCAGGGTCCGCGTCCGCACGGTCGTCTCCGAGCGGTGGATCATCCCCAGGATGTCGAACGTCAGGCGGCCCCACTGCAGGTCCGGGCGCGGGTCGTGCCGCTCCAGGTTGTGCACCAGCAGGCCGGTGACGACCGCCATGTGCTGCTCATCCTCGCTCCAGGCGCCCATCGTGTGCCGGGTCGGCTCGTAGCGTCCCTCGCCGAGCGCGACGTAGTAGTGGTCCTCGTCCGCGGTCATCCCGCGATTCTAGTGAGGCCCGGGAGCCACATCCGTCGGGGTGTAGTCGCACCTGGCCGTTTGCTGAGAGTCTCGATCCGACCGCGCAGGGGGCGGCCACCGCAGGCCCGGACCTCGGGCCGGCAACCGAAGGACCCCCTCGCGTCGGGGCGAGGGGGTCCTTCGTTGCTGTCGCGCGTCAGCTCATCGGCCGCTGCCCAGGAGCAGTGCCTCGTCCTCGCCGGCAGCGTTGTCGAGCACGACGATCATCTGACCGAGCGGGCTCTGCTCCCGCCAGGCGTCCAGGTCGGCCGTGATCTGCAGCTTCTGCGAGGCACCCGGGGCGACCTCCGTGTAGTAGCCGTCGGTGTCGAACGCCTTGTTCCACGGGTCGTAGACGGCCGTGCCGTCCATGACGTCGAAGCCCGCGCCGGCCAGGTCGAAGCTGGCGACCTCGTAGCTGAAGCTCGTCCCGTCAGTGACGCCCAGCGCGCTCATCGGCACCGGCATCAGCAGCGTGCTGCTGTCGGTCGGTGAGGTGGCCAGGTAGTAGACGTCCATGGCGCCGGTCGCCAGGTCCATGGTGAACACCGCGTTCATGCCGTCGGCGGAGCCGCTGGTGACCAGGCCGTAGTCGAGGGCGAAGACAGCCTGGTCGGCCACCCCGTCCCCGTCCACGTCGATGAGCACGTCGTGCTCCAGGCTCGCCGCGTTGGACCAGCGGTCCCAGTTGTTGATCGCGAAGACCATCACGTCGTCCTCCGGGAAGGACTGCACGCCGGCCGCCCGCAGGTCGTAGCCCTGGCCGCCCATCGCCTCGTAGTCGACGTCCTGACCGTCGGACAGACCCCAGGTGTAGAAGTCCATCGCGGCCGGCAGGGCTCCGCCCTTGTTGACCAGCGTGACCTTGGTGGTCGCCTTCTTCGCCGGGTCCAGCTTCGGGCCCTTGGCGTCGCCCTGCGCGAGCGAGCGCGGCACCATCAGGTAGGGCACGTTGAGCTCGCCCGAGTCGGCGGAGAGGCGGACCTGCCCGCTGATCTCGTGGAAGGACCACTGGTCCCCGCCGAGGGAGGTCGGCACGTCGGCCGCGCGAGCGCTCAGCTTGATCGTGACGCTGGCGGTCCTGCCCGGCTTCACGGTGATCCTCGAGGGCGACACCGTGACGTTCGCGGGGAGGCTGTCCGGCGACGCGACGGTGCTGACGCGGTAGGTCTGCGTCGTCGTGCCCTTGTTGACCACCGTCACCTTCTTGGTGGCGTTGAAGTTCTTCGCCGACTCCACGAAGCCGAAGTTGAGAGTGCTCTCCCAGCCACCCGTCTCCAGCTTGTCGCCGAAGGCGACGGTGTCGGTGGTGACCGTCTGCATGGCGTCGACCAGGCCGTTGCCGGTGATCCTCAGCGCGTAGTCGCCGACGTTGTCGCGGTCGGCGCTGCTGATGATCGCGCCGGTGACCTCGTAGGCGGTCCACTCCGGGTGCGCCTGGACGCCGAGCGCGGCGACGCCGGAGGTCATCGGGGCGGCCATCGAGGTGCCGGACATCCGCACGCCCTTGTAGCCGGTCCCGACGGCGGCAGACTCGATCGCGACGCCCGGCGCGGCGACGTTGGGGGCCAGCCCGCTGTCGCCGGAGCGTGGCCCGCCGGAGGTGAAACCGGCCGAGTCGGTGTAGCCCGGGTTGTCCAGGATCTGACCGACCATCGAGACGGGCTGGCCGTCGGCGGCCACGAGCTGGTCGCCGTCGTCGGTCGGGTTCGGGCCGAGCACGCCGCGCACGCCCAGGAACGGGATCGTGACGGTGTAGGGCGCACCGGTGTCCGGGTTGTCCAGGATCGGGCCCTCGTAGGGCGGGAAGCCGGGGTCGGTGTTGATCATCGCGACGGCAGCGGCTCCGGCCTGCTGGCCGAAGACTCCGCGCGCCACCCGGGCGCAGGTGCCACGGACCGTGACGGCCAGCTGGTTGCCGCCATCCGCGATGCCGTTCTCGGTGAAGGCCTCGACCGAGCAGCCGAGCGACTCGTCCTCCGTGGTGCCGGGGATGTCCTCCAGGACGACCACGTCGTAGGCGGTGCCGTCCTCCGGGATGATTCCGTTGGCCGAGATCGCCGGGATGGCGCCATCGGGCAGCGTGATCTGCACGCCCGGGTAGGTCGCCGTCGGATCGACCGCCGCCACGGACAGCACGCCGCGGGCGGTGGACGGGGAGCCGACGAGGTAGGGGTTGTGGCCCGCGTTGCCGGCCGAGGCCACGACGACCACGCCCGCGGCCGCCGCGTTGGCGGAGGCGATCGCGGTGGAGTCGTCGGCGTAGCCGTAGTCGGAGCCGAGCGACATGTTGATGACGTCCATGTCGTTCGCGACGGCCCAGTCGATGGCCTCGACGGTCACGTCGGTCGAGCCGGCGCAGCCGAAGACGCGCAGGGCGTAGAGGTCGACCTCTGGTGCGACGCCGGGCCCGATGAGGAAGTCGGTGTCGGGGGTGCTCGCGTCGTAGGGCCCCTCGTAGGTGCTGCCGTCCGCCAGCACGCCGCTGCCGCCGGTGCTGCCGGCCACGTGCGAGCCGTGCCCCTGGCAGTCCAGCGGGTTGGGGTCGGGCTGCGGCACCGATCCGGGCTCGCTGGCGTCGTAGTCGTCGCCGACGAAGTCCCGGCCGCCCTTGACGCGCGGTGCGTCCGGACCGAACAGCGCCGGGTCGGCGGGCGCGGTGTCCGTCGCGTCGGCGGCCTCGTAGGCATCGACCGTGCCCGGCCCGCCGAAGTCGGCGTGCGTGTAGTCGATGCCGGTGTCGATGATCGCGACCTTGACGCCCTCACCGGTGTAGCCGGTGTCCTGCCACACCTGCGGCACCCCGAGGAAGGGGATCGCGGTGGCGTTCTCGAGGTGGTGGACCACGACGGGGCGCACGGCCAGGACGTCCGCGCCCGCGGCCAGGTCGGCCACCTTGTTGCGCGCGATCGAGACCTTGACGCCGTTGATCGCGTGCTGGGTCTGGGCCAGGACGGTGCCGCCGTCGGCCCTCGCCGCGGCGA
Source organism: Ornithinimicrobium avium (assembly GCF_003351765.1). Taxonomy (NCBI): domain Bacteria; kingdom Bacillati; phylum Actinomycetota; class Actinomycetes; order Micrococcales; family Ornithinimicrobiaceae; genus Ornithinimicrobium; species Ornithinimicrobium avium. Next base: position 2,106,968 of record NZ_CP031229.1, on the reverse strand, counting down.
CGACGCCGCGCTGCTGGGCCTTGATCTGCTTGACCAGCTGCTTCTTCTGGCCCTTGGACAGCTCCGTGCCGCTGCTGGCCTGCACCTCGGAGACGGACGGCCGGGACAGCTGCACCATCACCTGGACGGTGCGGTCGTCGTCGGCGCCCACCGGCAGGACGACAGGGTCGACGGCGCCCACGCGGGGGGCCAGGACGAACCGGTCCACGGGGTCGGCGGGTGAGGCGCCGGCAGCTCCGCCGGCCAGCGCCAGGGGGGTGAGGAGTGCCGCCAGGCTCATGCCGGCGACGAGTGTTCTACGTACCACGGTGTACACCCTTCGTTGGGGATCGGTCGCACGCCCCGAGACACGCACCATCGGTCACCGTACGCGGCGGTCCCCGCCCCGGCAAGGGGGAGCGCTCCGGGCTGCCGCCGTGTTCAATGGCTCGCATGCCCACCACCCGCACGCCCACCGACGCCGCGGCGTGGAGCCGGGTCGGCCGGGCCGTCGTCGGCACCACCTACCCGTGGTCGCCCGGCCACGTCGTCATGGGACCAGAGGACGCGCACCTCGTCCCCGAGCAGCTGCACCCCAGCTTCCACGGGTCGCTGGACTGGCACTCCTGCGTGCACGTCCAGTGGTCCCTGGTCACCCTCCTCACCAGGTATGCCGACGCGCTGGACCCGCAGGAGCGCACCGCGGTCGTCGCCCTCCTCGACGAGCGCCTCGGCCGCGAGCACGTCGCCGTCGAGGTCGACTACCTGCGCGCCCGGCCCGCCTTCGAGCGGCCCTACGGGTGGGCGTGGGCGGCCCAGCTGGTCGCGACGCTGGAGGAGGCGGCGCGCGGTGGCGCGGCACCGCATACCGGGGCGTGGGCGGAGGCGACCGCCCCCCTCGGCGAGACGGTCGCCGACCTCGTGCTCGGGTGGCTTCCGCGCCAGCCCTACCCGGTGCGGCACGGCAAGCACCAGAACGACGCGTTCGCCCTGCGGCTGCTCATCGACGCCTACGGGCGGCTCGGTCGCGAGGACGTCGTCGCCGCCTGCCGCGGACGGGCGCTGGACTGGTTCGGCGCCGACACCGACGCGCCGACGGCCTGGGAGCCCGGCGGCACCGACTTCCTCAGCCCGGCGCTGACCGAGGCCAGCCTGATGGCGCACGTCCTGCCGCACCAGAGGTATGCCGCGTGGCTCGCCGGCTTCCTGCCCGGCCTCGGCGAGGGGCGCCACGAGCACCTGCTGGCGGTGCCCGAGGTGCGCGACCCGGCCGACGGGCAGTACGCCCACCTCCTGGGCCTGGCGCTCAGCCGCGCGTGGCAGCTGCGCGAGCTGACCGCCTACCTGCCCGGGGCGGAGGACCGGCTGCGGGAGGCGGCGGACGCGCAGGAGGCGGCGGTGCTGGAGCAGATCGTCGCCGGCGACTTCATGGCCACCCACTGGCTGGTGTCCTTCGCGCTGCTGGCGCACGGCGTGCTGGAGCCGGCGTGAGCGAGGCGGTGCAGGAGCACGTCCGCCGGTCCAGGTGGGGAGGCTGGTCGGTCCGGCAGCGGCTGCTGGTGCTCATCGTGCTGGTGATGACGGCGGGGCTGACGGTGGTCGGGGCGGTGAACTTCGGGCTGCAGTACGGCTCGCTCACCGAGCGCGTCGACGCCGAGCTGCAGCAGGAGGTCTCCGAGCTGGGGCAGATGGCCCAGCGCGGCCCGGCGCAGGACGGGAGGCCCTACGCCGACGTGTCCGACCTGTTCTTCGCCTTCCTCACCACCGCGGTCGCCGGCAACGACGAGGCGATGATGGGGATGGTCGAGGGGGAGGTCGAGATCTTCTCCGGCGGGGCGCGCACCTTCGAGGTGGCGCACGAGGAGGTGCAGACGGCCGCGCGGGGCCTGTCCCTCGAACCCGGCCGGGCCCGGGTGACCGAGCTGCGCTCGCAGGGCACCCAGCTGCGGATGCTCGTCGCCGACGTCCGGCTCCCGCTGGAGACGCGACCCGCCCGCTTCGTGGTCGTCAAAGACATCGGGCAGCAGCGTGCCGAGATCCGGCGGTACGCCCTGACCTACGGCGTGCTCGCGGTGCTCGTCCTCGGGGCCGTCGCCGGGCTGGCGCACCTGCTCCTGGGGCGGCTGCTGCGCCCGCTCACCGAGCTGCGCGCCGCGACCGCCGCGACCACGACCGACGACCTGTCCCGACGGGTGGACGTCAGCGGCGCGGACACCGACGTGGCCGAGCTGGTCGTGCGCTACAACGAGATGCTGGACCGGATCGAGGCCGGCGTGCAGCAGCAGCGGCAGTTCCTCGACGACGCCGCCCACGAGCTGCGCACGCCGCTGACGATCGTGCGCGGCAACGCCGAGCTGCTCAGCGCCGACGACCCGCAGGACGTGGAGGCGACCCGCAGGCTGGTGCTCGGCGAGGTCGACCGGATGCAGCGCCTCGTCGACGACCTGCTCATGCTGGCCCGGGTCCAGCGGCCCGACTTCCTGCGGACCGGGCGGGCCGACGTCACCGAGCTCACCGTGGAGGCGATGGACCGGGTCACCGCCCTGGGGGAGCGGACGTGGCGGCTGCGCGCCGGCGCGGAGGGCAGCATGCGGATGGACCGTCAGCGGGTGCTGCAGGCGGTCGTGCAGCTGGCCGCCAACGCGGTGAAGTTCAGCGAGCCGGGCTCGGCGATCGAGCTCTCCTCGGCCTGGGCCGTGACCGGGTCGCCCGCGGCGATCGGCGCGGTGGCCGCCGGCGCCGTGGAGGCCCGGCGCTACCTCGTGCTCAGCGTGCACGACGAGGGGATCGGCATCCCCGACGAGCAGCAGGAGCGGGTCTTCGAGCGTTTCGCCCGGGCCGACAACGCCGGTCAGGCCGAGGGGTCCGGGCTCGGCCTGGCGATCGTCAGGGTCATCGCCGAGGCGCACGGCGGCGCCGTCGGGGTGGCCTCGGTGGCCGGCGAGGGGTCGACGTTCTGGCTGGCGCTCCCGGACGGGTCGGCGCCGGCCTAACCCGTTCCACGGGAGAGGCTTCGCCCCGAGACAGACAACGTCCTGCACGTCATGCAGCGTTGACAACACTGCACGAGGGGCAGGACGTTGTGTGTCTCGACCGCGGTGCGGGGTGAGAGGCGTCAGCCGCGGCCGCGTGCGAGCGCGGGACGGCGGCGGGGACGGGGTGCCGGGGCCGGGCCCTCCGGCCGGAAGGACAGCCCGATGATGAGGAGGCCGGCGCCGACGACGCCGAGGATGAAGACGGCCGCGGTCCAGAGGGGGTACCAGATGGAGGGCTCATCCATGCCGGGGGCGCTGGCCCTCAGGCCGAGCCCGGCGATGCCGGAGAGGAGGCAGATGGTGCCGACGACCGCAAGCTGCTTGGGACGCATCCGGCCGACCATAGCCCCGCCCGGGCCAGGTGCCAAGTCCTCGCCGGGAGGCGGGGATGGGGGGATGAACGCGACGGCGTCGAACCTCCGGGTGGTCCCGGCCAGCGACGCGAGCGGGAGGACCGGACCGACGACGGGGTCTGGGCGATCACCTGCCTGTTCGTGCGGGCCGGGCACCGCAGGCGCGGGGTGAGCAGGGCCCTCGCGGTCGCGGCGGTGGCGCACGCCCGGGAGCGCGGCGCCCGGGCGGTCGAGGCCTACCCGCTGCTGACCAGGAACGTCATCGACGAGGAGCTGCACGTCGGCACGCTGGCGACCTTCGAGGCGGCCGGGCTGCGCGAGGTGACCCGGCCCACGCCGCGGCGCATGGTGATGCGCCTCGGCCTGGGCCGGTGAGGGTCCGCGCCGCACGGCCTATCATCGAGCCGTGACGGGGACAGGTGGACAGCTCGTGGACGTCGACCGGCGGGTGCTGGGCGAGCAGGAACGGCGCAGCATGGTGCTCGCCGGGCTGACCGTCCTGGTGCTGCACCTGCTGGGCTGGGGCAGCCTCTTCCTCCTCGTGGCGCCCTCCCGGCTCGAGCTCGGTGGCGAGGCGCAGGTCTTCGGCGTGGCGCTGGGGGTGACCGCCTTCGCCCTCGGTGCCCGGCACGCCTTCGACGCCGACCACATCGCCGCGATCGACAACACCACCCGCCGGCTGGTCGGCGAGGGACGCCCGGCGACGACCGTCGGCTTCTGGTTCTCCCTGGGCCACTCCACCGTCGTGGTCGCGCTCGCCGCCCTCGTCGCCGCCGGCATGTCCACGCTGGTGCGCGGCGCCACCGACGCGGAGTCCACGTGGACCGCCTTCACCAGCGTCTGGGGGCCGCTGGTCGCCGGCGTCTTCCTCCTCGTCATCGCGGCGGTCAACGTCGCCTCGCTGCGCGAGGCCGACGGCAGGCCCGGCGGGCCGGTCACCCGGATCCTCGACCGCGTCGGCGCACACGTGCGCACCCCGCGGCAGATGTATGTCGTGGGTCTGCTGTTCGGCCTCGGGTTCGACACCGCCACCGAGATCAGCCTGCTGATCCTGGCGGGGTCGGCCGGGGTCGCCCAGCTGCCGTGGTGGGCGGTGATGACCCTGCCGGTCCTCTTCGCCGCCGGGATGGCCACCCTCGACCTGGTCGAGGGGTGGGTGGCGCGCTACGCCTACGGGTGGGCCGTGGAGGCGCCGGGGCGGATGCGCCGCTACAACGTCACCGTGACGGTCCTGTCGGTCCTCGTCGCCGGGGTCGTCGGCCTGGCCTCCCTGTCCGGGGCGCTGTCGCAGTGGTGGGGCTGGCCGGACCCGATGGCGTGGACGGCGGCCGTGGCCACCGACCTGTGGGGCTGGCTGCTCGCCGCCGTGCTGCTCGCGGCGGCCGCCTGGCTGGCGCTCGCGCGCCGTCGGCGCACCCGCTGACCAGCGCTCCCGGTGCGGGTCGGTCGGACCGCCCGCGCCCCGGACTCGTCAGCCGCCTGCTACCGACGGGTCGGAGTGGCTCAGCCGCGCGCGCGCCCCAGGATCCAGTAGGCGCAGAAGTAGACGTCCGTCCTACCCAGCCCGCGCTCGCCGACCAGGTGCTTGCGCACGCCCGCGGCCAGCTGCTGCTCGCCGCACACCCAGCCATAGTCCACCGCCGGCAGGTCGGCCGCGCGGACGGCGACGAGCAGCGCCTCTCCGGGGGTCTGCACGCGGTCCACGAGGGTGAGGCTGCCGCGCTCCGGCTGCGGCAGCGCGGGCAGCGCGTCCGCGCGCGCGAGCTCGAGGAAGACGTGCAGCTCGCGATCGGTGCCACGGGCAGCCTCGATGATCCCGGCGATCGAGGGGTATGCCGTCTCGTCGCCCGCGACCACCTGCACCCTGGCGTCGGCCGGCTGGTGGTAGCAGGCGGTGCCCGTCTGGACGGCGACCGCGTCGCCGGGCGCGGCCGCGCGCACCCACGTGGCGCCGGGCCCCTCGTCGACCTCCCCCTCGGGGTGCAGGACGACCTCGACGTCGAGCTCGGCGGTCTGCGGCCTCCAGTCGCTCACGGTGTACCAGCGCACGTCCGGCCGGTCCTCCTCCGGCATCGTCGCGAGCACCGGCCGGGGGTGCGGGCCGGTGATCGAGGACAGGTCGGGCAGCGTGGTGCCGGGGCGCGGCATGACCAGGCCGACGTACTCGTCCGGGGCCTGCACCTCATACCCCCGCAGTCCCGGGACGTGCAGGGTGAGGCGCCGCAGCCACGGGGCGACGTCGGCGGCGCCGATGACGGTGCCGGGCACGCAACGGTGCTCGGTGCGCTCCAGCGGCATCGCCGTCGAGCGCGAGTAGGCGGCCCGGACCGCGACGGTGGCGGCCCGTGAGCTGAGCGCCCGGCTCGCGACGCGGGTGACGGTCCGGCGGGCCGCGGACAGGGTGGTCGGGGCGTTCATCGGTGGACCTCCAGCTCGGGGGCGAGGCGCGGCGAGGCCGCCGTGCCCAGGACGTGACCGACCGGACGGTGCCGGCCGAGGGGGATGACGGACAGGTCGCCGGTGGCCTCCTGCCACAGGACCCGGCAGGTGATGCCGAAGACGTCGCAGACGGTCTCGGCGGTGACGACCTCGCGCGGGGTGCCGCGTGCCACGACGCGGCCCTCCCGCATCGCCACCAGGTGGTCGGCGTAGCGGGCCGCCATCGCCAGGTCGTGCAGCACCATGACGACCGTGGTGCTCCGGTCGACGGACAGGTCGCGGACCAGGTCGAGGACCTCGACCTGGTGGGCGATGTCGAGGAAGCTGGTCGGCTCGTCGAGCAGCAGCAGATCGGTGCGCTGGGCGAGGACCATCGCGATCCACACCCGCTGGCGCTGGCCGCCGGACAGCTCCTCGACCTGGCGGGTGAGGAGGTGCCGGGTGCGGGTCTGCTCCAGGGCCTCGGCGACGACCTCGTCGTCCTCGCGGCTCCAGCGGCGCAGCAGCCCGTGGTGCGGGTGCCGCCCGCGCCCGACGAGCTCGCCGACGGTGATGCCCTCGGGCACGACCGGGTGCTGGGGCAGCAGGGCCATCGATCGCGCGACCTGCCGGGTCGGCATCCGGTGCACGTCCTGCCCGTCGAGCAGGACCCGTCCGTCCTTCGGCCGCAGCAGTCTGGAGACGCCGCGCAGCAGGGTGGACTTGCCGCACCCGTTGGGGCCGACGATCGCGGTCACCCGGCCCTCGGGGACGGTCAGGTCGAGCTCGGGCACGACGGTGCGCGCACCGTAGCCCAGCGTGAGCCGCTCGGCGGTGAGGGTGGTCATCAGGAGGCCCTTTCACGGGTGAGGAGCCAGAGCAGGAAGGGGGCGCCGATCAGCCCCGTCACCACGCCCACGGGGATGTTGGAGCCGGGGAGGGCGTTCGCGCCGACATGGTCGGCGGCCACCACCACGACCGCGCCGACGAGCGCGGCCGCGCCGATGGAGGCCCGGCCGCCCAGGCGGCGGGCGATGGGGCCGGAGAGGAAGGCGACGAAGGCGACAGGACCGCAGACCGCGGTCGTGGCGGCGACGAGCAGCACGACGAGCAGCAGTGCCCTGGCCCGGACCGGCTGCGGCGGGGCGCCGACCCCGGCGGCGAGGTCGTCGCCCAGCTCGACCAGGTGCAGCTCCCTCGCGGTGGCCAGCAGGAGCGGGAGGGTGAGAGCCACGACCACGGCGAGGACGCCGATCTGCCTCCAGGTGATGCCGTTGAGGCTGCCCGTCAGCCAGACCATCGCCTCGCGGGCGCGGTAGACGTCGGCGCGCAGCAGCACCCAGTGCACGACGGAGGTGAGCATCGCGGTGAGGGCGACGCCGACGAGGATCAGCTGGGTCGGCGCGGAGCCCGGACGGGAGCCGGACAGCGTGAGCAGGGCCACGGCGACGGCCCCCGCGCCGACCAAGGCGGCCACGACCACCAACCCCGGCGTGCCGATTATCCGGTGGGTCCCCGCTGCGCGCTCGACGGCGCTACAGTGGGCCGCGGTGCGCCGGGAAGTCTGGTCGGCAGGCAATGTCACCGAGCCCAGGGAGACGACGATGTCGAGCACCGAGCACCAGCCGCCGGACCCTCCGGCCCGCCCGACCACGCTGGGCCGCGGCAGCTACGCCGAGACGCTGCGCGTGGCGGACCTGCTGCGCAAGGAGACCATCGGCGGGATGCTCCTCGTCGCGGCCGCCGTCGTGGCGATCGTCTGGGCCAACTCCCCGTTCGCGGGCAGCTACGTCGCGCTGCGCGACCTCGAGGTCGGCTACGAGCCGTGGCACCTGAGGCTGAGCCTGGGCGCCTGGGCCTCCGACGGGCTGCTGGCCATCTTCTTCTTCATGGTGGGACTGGAGCTCAAGCGCGAGGTGATGATCGGCGACCTGCGCCGCTGGGACCGGGCGGTCGTGCCGGTCGCCGCGGCCGTCGGCGGGGTGGTCGTGCCGGCCCTCGTCTACGTCGCGGTCAACCAGGGCTCGCCGGACGCCCTGGTCGGGTGGGCGGTCCCGACGGCGACCGACATCGCCTTCGCGGTGGCGGTGCTGGCGATCATCGGCTCGCACCTGCCGCCCGCGCTGCGGATCTTCCTGCTCACGCTCGCCGTCGTCGACGACCTCATCGCCATCCTCATCATCGCCCTCGTCTACTCCTCGGGGATCGAGCCGCAGATGCTGCTGTGGGCGCTGCTGCCGCTGGCCGCCTACGCCCTGCTCGCTCGGCGGCGGCGGCTGATCTTCCGGTCCGGCCAGCTGCCGGCCTGGCTGCTGCTCCTGCCGGTCGGTGCCGTGTTCTGGGCGCTGGTGCACGCCTCCGGCATCCACGCCACCATCGCCGGCGTCGTGCTGGGCTTCGCCGTGCCGGCCCGGCTGCGCCCCGAGGCCGGCGAGCCGGACGGCCCGGACGACCACGGTCTGGCCGAGATCTTCGAGCACCGGCTGCGGCCGCTGTCCGCGGGCCTGGCGGTGCCGGTCTTCGCCTTCTTCTCCGCCGGCGTCACCGTCGGCGGCTGGGACGGTCTGACCACCGCGCTGGCCTCCACGGTCACGCTGGGCATCGTCGCGGGCCTGGTCGTCGGCAAGATCGTCGGCATCACCGGCACCACCTACCTCGTCACCCGGCTGACCCGCTCCGAGCTGGACCCCTCGCTTCGCTGGATCGACGTCGTCGGCGTCTCCGCGCTGGGCGGCATCGGCTTCACCGTCTCCCTGCTCGTCGCCGAGCTCAGCTTCGGTGCCGGCACCGAGCTGGGCGACCACGCCAAGGTCGGCATCTTCCTCGCCTCGCTGGTCGCGGCGCTCCTCGGGGCCGCCGTCCTCACCGCGCGCAACCGCCACTACGCCCAGCTCGCGGAGGCGGACAGCGTCGACCTGGACGCGGACGGCATACCGGACGCCTATCAGTAGCCTGGCCGGATGCACCACATCCTGGTCGTCGAGGACGAAGAGGGCATCGCCCGCGTCATCGACCGCGGCCTGCGGGGAGCGGGCTACCGCACGACGGTCGTCGGCGACGGCCTGGCCGCGCTCGAGGCGGTCGCCGAGGCCGACGTCGACCTCGTCGTGCTCGACGTGGGCCTGCCCCGGATGGACGGCCTCACCGTGCTGAGGATGCTGCGCACCATGGAGGACCCGGTGCCGGTCATCATGTGCACCGCCCGCGACTCCCTCGAGGACACCGTGACCGGGCTGGAGAGCGGCGCCGACGACTACCTGGCCAAGCCGTTCCGTGTCGAGGAGCTGCTCGCCAGGGTCCGCGCCCGCCTGCGCCGCCCCTCCGGAGGCGGCGGCACCGAAGCCCAGCAGGTCTCGGCCGGCGGGGTCACCCTCGACCTCGTCGCGCACACCGCCGTCGTCGAGGGTGAGCCGGTCGAGCTGTCCGCCCGGGAGTTCACCCTCGCCCGCGAGCTGATGGAGCACGCCGGGCAGGTGCTCAGCCGCCAGCAGCTGCTCGACCGGGTCTGGGGCTACGAGGTGACCGGCGCCTCCAACGTCGTCGACGTCTACGTCCGCTACCTGCGCACCAAGCTCGGCGTCGCGCGGATCACCACCGTCCGGGGGGTCGGCTACCGCTTCGAGGGCTGAGCCCCGTCCATGAGAGCACTCTCACCGTCGTGTCATCGACGGCTCATCCGGCGGTAGTTCACTCGTCACCAGGTCGCATCCCCGCGGCCGGAGACGAGGAGGCGGACCATGGCCCCGACCACGACACACGCGAGCGAACCCCTGCGCGTCGTGTTCTACTCCCACGACAGCCAGGGCCTGGGGCACTTCCGCCGCAACCGGGCCCTGGCGCACTCGCTGTCCCGCCGCCTGCCGGTGCTGCTCGGCCGGCCGGTCACCGGCCTGCTGATCAACGGTGTCGCCGGGACCAGCGCGTCCTCGGTGCCGGAGGGCTTCGACGTCGTGACGCTGCCGGCGGTCGGCAAGTCCGGCCGCAGCTACGGCCCCCGCAGCCTGAGCGTCGGCCTGGCGGCGGTCACCTCGCTGCGCGGCTCGATCGTGCACGCCACCCTCTCCTCCTTCGCCCCGGACCTCGTCGTCGTCGACCGGCACGCGCTGGGCGTCGGCGGCGAGCTGGCCCCGGCGCTGGCCGACCTGCGCGCCGACCGGCCCGGCGCCCGCGTCGTGCTCGGCCTGCGCGAGGTCCTCGACGCCCCGCAGACCGTCGCCGCGGAGTGGGACCGCACCCCGCCGGAGGTCGTCCGCGAGCTGTTCGACGAGATCTGGGTCTACGGCGACCCCCGCGTGCACGACCTGCGCCGCACCGGCGAGCTGCCCGCCGCGCTGCACGACCTGGTCCGCTACCAGGGCTATCTCGCCCACGGCCGCGCCGAGGACCCGCCCGGCGTCGACCCCGACCGCCCCTACCTGCTCACCACCGCCGGCGGCGGCTCCGACGGGACCGCGCTGTGCCTCGCCGCGGCCGCGGCGCCGCTCCCGACGGGTCACAGCCACCTCGTCGTCACCGGCCCTCAGATGAGCGACGCGGACCACCGCCGGGTCGAGCGCGCCGCCGGCCCCCGGACCCGGGTCGTCCGCTCCGTCCCCGACGCCGCCGGCCTCATCCGCCGTGCCGCCGCGACCGTCTCGATGGCCGGCTACAACACGGTGACCGAGAGCCTGGCCACCACGGTCCCCGCCCTGCTCGTCCCGCGCGAGTGGCCCCGCCGGGAGCAGCTCATCCGCTCCCACGGCCTGGCCGCCGCGGGCGCCACCGACCTGCTGCGCCAGGGCGACCTGTCGTCCCGGGCCCTCGGCGCGTGGTTCGCCGCCCGCGCCGGCGACCGGATCGACCGCCGCCACCTCGACCTCAACGGCCTGGCCGCCGTCGCCCGCGCGGCCGCCGACCTCACCGCACACCCGTCCGTCCCCCACCAGGAGCAGCACCATGCCGTCGCCGTCTGAGCCCGCGCGCACCGCCTACCTCGTCAAGGTCTACCCCCGCTTCTCGGAGACCTTCGTGGTGACCGAGATCCTCGCCCGCGAGGCGGCGGGGGAGGAGCTGGCGATCTACGCACTGCGCCCCACGAGCGACACCCGCTTCCACCCCCAGCTCGCGCAGGTCCAGGCGCCGGTGACGCACCTGCCCCGGCCGCACCGGCTGTCGGTGGAGTGGGACGTCTTCGCCCGCGCGCAGGAGCAGCTGCCCCGCTTCGGGGCCCGGCTCGGCGAGCTCATGCCGCTGCTCGTGCGGATGGACGCCTCCGACGTCGCCCAGGCCGTCGACGTGGCGACGCGGCTGCGGCGCGACGGCATCACCCATGTGCACGCGCACTTCGCCTCCCTCGCCGCCCGCACCGCGATGGTCGCCTCGGCGCTGACCGGCATCCCCTACACCGTCACCACGCACGCCAAGGACCTCTTCCACGAGGACGTCGACCTGGTCCTGCTGCGCGAGGTGCTCGCCCGCGCGCACAACGTCATCGCGATCAGCGACTTCAACCGGCGCTTCCTGATCGACCTCGAGCCCGCCCTGGCGGACACCGTCCGGCTGGTGCGCAACGGGCTGGACCTGCCGCGCTTCGCCTACCGCGACCCCGCGCCTGCGCGCACCCCGCTGCGGGTGCTCGCGGTCGGCCGCCTGGTCCAGAAGAAGGGCTTCGCCCACCTCCTGCGCTCCCTCGCGCTGCTCCGCTCCGAGGGTATGGGGTGCAGCCTCCGCCTCGTCGGCGACGGCGAGCTGGCCGCGCCGCTCGCCGCGCTCGTGGACGAGCTGGGCCTGGGCGGCAGCGTCGAGCTGCTCGGTGCCCGCAGCCAGGCCGAGCTGGTCGAGGAGCTGGACCGGGCCGACGTGCTCGCCGCACCCTGCGTGGTGGGCGCCGACGGCAACGCCGACGGTCTGCCCACCGTCATCCTCGAGGCGATGGCCAGCGGCCTGCCCGTGGTCGCCACCGACGTCACCGGCATCCCCGAGGCCGTCACGCCCGGCACCGGCATCCTGCTCTCCCACGAGGTCGAGGGCCTGGAGGAGCGGCTCGCCGGGGCGCTGCTCACGGTGGCCGACCCGACCTGGCCCCGCGTCGAGGTCGCGCGCGCCGCGCGCACCCTGGTCGAGCGCGAGTTCGACACGGTCCGGCAGAGCAGGATGCTCGCCGAGCTGGAGGGCGCGGCCCGCGGCGGCGTGCTCGCGGAGGTGGCCCGGTGAACCGCGTCGCCTACGTCTGCGCCGACCCCGGCATCCCGGTCTTCGGGACCAAGGGGGCCAGCGTCCACGTCCAGGAGCTGGTGCGTGCCTGGCACGCCCGCGGCGCCGAGGTCGAGGTCTTCGCGGTCCGGCGCGGCGAGGAGGTCCCCGCCGACCTGGCCGACCTGCCGGTGCACGTCGTGGAGGTGACCAACGGTTCGGGCCCCGCGGCCCGCGAGGTTGCCCAGCGCGAGGCCGCCGCCGAGCTGGCCCGGCTGGTGACCGCGTGGGGCCCGGACGTCGTGCACGAGCGCTACTCCCTCTTCTCCACCGTGCTGCCGCAGGTGCGCGCGGCGCACCCGGTCACCGCGGTGCTGGAGGTCAACGCCCCGCTCATCGACGAGCAGCGCGACCACCGCGTGCTCGTCGACGAGGCCGGCGCCGGGCAGGCGCTCGCCGCCCAGCTGGCCGCCGCCGACGTCGTCGCCTGCGTCTCCGAGCCGGTCGCGGACTGGGTGCGCGGCCGGCTCGACGCCGCCGAGGACCGTCGTGCAGGAATGCCGTGTCACGGTGGTTCGCCCGCCGACCACCGTGTCACGGCAGAAGTGCACGGTGGTGCGGAGCACGCAGCGCCCGCCGTCGTCGTCACCCCCAACGGCGTCAACACCGACCGGATCCGCCCGGTCAGCCCCGAGACCGGCACCCTCGGCGGCCCCGTCGTCGTCTTCGTCGGCACGCTCAAGCCCTGGCACGGCGTCGAGGACCTGGTCCGCGCCGCCGCCCTCGCCCAGGTGCCGTGGCGGCTGCGGCTCGTCGGCGACGGCCCGCAGCGGGCCGGCCTGGAGGAGCTGGCCGGCGATCTCGGCGTCGACCTGGAGCTGGTCGGCGCACTCGCGCCCGAGCAGGTCCCCGCCGCCCTCGAGGGCGCGCTCGTCGCGGTCGCGCCCTACCCGGACTTCGGCGACCACTACTTCAGCCCGCTCAAGGTCTACGAGTACGGCGCCGCCGCCCTGCCCGTCGTCGCCTCCCGCCTCGGGCAGATCCCCGAGGTCGTCCGCGACGGCGTCACCGGCCTGCTCGTCCCGCCCTCCGACCCGGCCGCGCTCGCCGCCGCCGTCGACCGGCTGGCCGCCGACCCGGCCACGGCGCGCACCATGGGCGCCGCCGCGCGCGCCCTGATGGAGCAGCACCACTCCTGGGGCCGCGTCCTGGAGGCCACCCTGGCCCCCGTGCCGGCACCCGTCGCCTAGCCCCACCCCATACCCCGAGAGGAACCCCGTGGCACCGTCCACCCGACTGCGCACCTCCGCCCTGCGGCGGACCCTGGCCCTGGTCGGCCCCCACCTGGCCGGGCAGCGGCTGCTGCTCATCGGCGGCGTCGGCCTGCTGCTGCTCGAGGTGGCCTTCCGCGTGCTCGAGCCGTGGCCCACCAAGCTCGTCGTCGACGCGGTCACCCGCAGCCTGGGCGCCGACCTTCCCGGTGCCGGCCCGACGGCCAGCGTGCAGCTGCTCGTCGCGCTCGCGCTGGCGACCATCTCGATCATCGGCATGCGGGCGGCGTGCAACTTCGGCGCGACCGTGCTCTTCGCGCTCGGTGGCTCACGGGTGGCCACGGTGCTGCGCGCGCGGGTGTTCGAGCACGTGCAGACGCTGTCGCGGGGCTACCACGGCAGCTCGCGCTCCGGCGACCTCGTCCAGCGCCTGGTGACCGACGTCGGCCGGCTGCAGGACGTGGCGATCACCGCCGGCATGCCGCTGCTCGCCAACGTCGTCACGCTCGTGGCGATGCTCGGGGTGCTCACCTGGATCGACCCGGTGATGGCGCTCGTCGCGCTGCTCGCGGTCCTGGTGTTCGCGACCTTCTCGCGCCGCTCGACCCCGGCGATCACCAGTGCCGCCCGCAGGACCCGGCGCAGCGAGGGCGACCTGGCCAGCATCGCCCAGGAGACCCTCGGCGGGATGACGCACGTGCAGGCCTACGGGATGGAGGCCGACCGGGCCCGCCACTTCGGCGGGTCCAACCAGAAGTCCCTCAAGGACGGGGTGAGGGCCAAGCGCCTCGCGGCCGGCCTGGAGCGGCGCACCGACGTGCTCGTCGGGATCTCCACCGCGGCCGTCCTCTTCCTCGGCGGCACCCGAGTGCTGCAGGGCGCGATGACGCCGGGGGACCTGGTCATCGTCCTGACCTACCTCAAGACCGCGATGAAGCCGCTGCGCGACCTGGCCAAGTACACCGGCCGCATCGCCCGCGCCACCGCCTCCGGCGAGCGCGTCGCCGACCTGCTCGACGTGCGGCCCGAGATCGTCTCCCCCCCGGAGCCGGTCGAGCCGTGGGCCGTGAGCGGCGAGCTGTCGCTGTCGGCCGTGGACCTGGCCTACGAGCCAGGCGTGCCGGTGCTGTCCGGGCTGGACCTGACCGTGCGCCCCGGCGAGCACCTGGCTGTCGTCGGTCCCTCCGGCTCCGGCAAGTCGACCGTCGCCGCGCTCGTGCTGCGCCTGCTCGACCCCGACGCCGGGTCGGTGCGTCTGGACGGCGTCGACCTGCGCGAGGTCGACCTCGCCTGGCTGCGCTCCCAGGTCGCGCTCGTCCAGCAGGAGGCCGTGCTCCTCAGCGGGACGGTCGAGGACAACATCCGCCAGGGCCGCCCCGACGCGACGGACCGCGAGGTGCAGGAGGCGGCGCGGCGCGCGCGGGTGAGGGAGTTCACGGACTACCTGCCCGACGGGCTCCAGACACCGGTGACCGAGCGCGGCAGCAACCTCTCCGGCGGCCAGCGGCAGCGGATCTCCCTGGCCCGGGCGTTCCTGCGAGACGCGCCGGTCCTCGTGCTCGACGAGCCGACGACCGGGCTGGACCCCGACAACGTCGTCCTCGTCACCGAAGCGATCGCCGACCTGGCCCGCAGCCGCACCTGCCTCGTCATCACCCACGACGCCGCCACCGCGCGGCGCGCCGAGCGGGTGGTCGTCGTCGAGGACGGCCGCGTGACCTGGGAGGGCGACCCGCTCGACGCGCCGCTGGAGCGGGTGCTCGACGAGTCGGGTGCGCCGGTCGCGGCGCCGGTCGCCGCGGGGAGCGCGTCATGAGCCTGGCCGACCCGGGACTGGCGCTGGTCCTCGACCCGGGACGGCTGGCCGAGCTCGTCGGCCGGGAGGTGCGGGCGACCTACGTGCGGCCCAAGCTCGGCGTCTCCACCACCGCCGCCCTCACGAACCCCGACGGCACGCCGTGGGGCTGGGTCCGCACCCTCACCGGCGGGGCGGCCGCCAAGGCGGGGAAGGCCCGGCGGTCCGCCGAGGAGGCCGGTCTGGGGCGGGTCGTCGGCGAGGCGGACCTGCCCGGCCGTGACACGCTCGTCCAGTGGGGGCCCGTCGTCAGCGACCCGCGCCTGGTGGGGATCGCCGCGGCCCTGGACCCCGCGCCGGGGGACGTGCTGCGGCACAACCCGCTGCGTCGCCTCGTCGTCCGCGACGGTGACCGGGTCGTGCGGGTCACCTCCGCCGCCCACCGCTCCCGGCTCGCGCACGTCACCGACGACCTGGCCGCCGCGGGCGTCCCGGTCCTGACGTGCACCGCCGCGCCCGACGGCCGTCCGGCCGGGCGCCGGGTGAGCTGGTGGCCGTGGGTCGAGGGGACGGACGCCGCCTCGCTGCCGGACGGCGCCGAGGACGTGCTGCACGAGGCGGGCCGGGGCCTCGGGCGGCTGCACTGCGTCGACCCCGCGCGCGTCCGCGGGCTGGTGGTACGCGGCTGGGCGGAGGCGCTGGCGGCCGCGCGCTCCTCGGTCGAGCTGCTCGAGGAGGTGGCCTCGGGCGCTGCAGGCGGGGCGCGCCGGGTGCTGGACCGGCTGCCCGCCGACGTCCCGGCAGATGGGCTCGTGGTCTGCCACGGCGACCTCTCCCCGGACCAGCTGCTCGTGAGCGCCGGCTCCGGCGAGGTCGTCCTGACCGACCTGGACCGGGCCGTCGCGGCTCCCGCGGTGCTCGACCACGCCTCCCTCGTCGCGGTCGACCTGCTCGACGGCCGAGCCACCCTCGGCCCCCTCGCCCAGGGGTATGCCGGGACGGCCGGCACCCGCCCCAGCGCCCCCGGGCCCTGGGTCGCCGCGGCCCTGCTGGGGCGGATCGCCGAGCCGTGGCGCCACCAGGTGCCCGGGTGGCCGGGGGAGACCGTGCGGCGGGCGCTGCTCGCCGCACGGGTGCTGCCGGTGGAGGACGTCTGGGCCTTGCGGGAGCCGCTGCTGGAGGTGGCCCGGTGAGTGCGCCCGGTGCGCCCCGGGCCGTCCCGGCCAGCGTCACCGACGGTGGCGACGTCGTGACCGTGGCCCGGGCCTGGCCGGGACGCGAGGACCTGGTCACCGTGGAGGGCCGCGACCAGCACGGCCGGCTGCGGGCCGGGGCGCTCGACGGGACCGGCGCCGTGAGGCTGCTCCCGTACGGGACCGACGGGAAGCTGCCCGCGCTCGAGCCTCTCGTGGCTGCCGAGGCCGGCGGCGAGGCCGCCGAGCTCGTCGTGCACCGCGCCGGGCGGCGGGCCGTGGTGCGGCACGCGGGCGGCTACACGAAGGTGGTGCGGCCCGGCCGCGCGGCCGTCCTGGCGGCAGCCTCGCGCACCGGCGGCCTGCTCGCCGCCGCGGCAGGCCTCGGCGCGCCGCAGGTGCTGCACGAGGACCGGAGCACCGTCACCTGCGACGTCCTCCCGGGCCGGCCCGTGCACGCGCTGTCCGAGGAGCCGAGCTGGGACGCCGTCTGGGGCGGGTGGGCCGCGGCCTGGAGCCGGCTCCAGGACCTGGGGGCGGGGGCCGCGGAGGGGCTGGCACCGCACACCGACGAGGACGAGGCAGAGGTGCTGCGCACCTGGGCGCGCCGGGCCGGGGACGCCGGCGTGCTCCCGGGCATCTGGCAGGAACGGGTCGAGGAGGTCGCGCGGCGCCTGGAGGGGCAGGGCACCCCGGTGCGGCTGGCACCGACCCACCGCGACCTGCACGACAAGCAGCTGCTCTGGGACGGCTCGACGCTCGGTGTCCTCGACCTCGACACCGCCTGCCTGGCCGCGCCCGAGGTCGACCCGGCCAACCTCGCCGTGCACGCCGACCTGCGCCGGGCGCAGGGGCTCTGGGCCGCCGGCGCCGCCGCGACCGTGGCCCGCACCGCGCGCGACGTCGCGCTCGCCGGCGGCGCTGCCCCCGAGCGGCTGGCTGCCGCCGAGCTGGCGACCGTGGTGCGGCTGGCCTGCGTCTACGCCTTCCGGCCGGCGTGGCGCGGCGTGGTGCTGGAGTGGGCCGAGGCGCGCTGGTCGCGACCCGCGGATGAGAAAACTCTCATCGTCGTCTCATGGCGCTCTCCTGCCGAGGGCCCATGCTGGTCGGCATGAAGCTCATCGCCTCCGTCGCAGCCCTGGTCCTGACCGGCCTGGTGGCGGGCTGGCTCTGGCTGGGCGCCACCGCCGACGCGCGCGGCGACACGGCCGGCGTGGCGATCACCGGCACCGTGGACCCGGCCCGGATGAGCGGCGCCGCGCTGGTCGTGGACGGCACCGCGGCCGAGGACGGTCTGGACGCCGGCGTCGTCTCCGTGCTGCGGGCCTCCGCCGGCGAGCTGGTCGACCGCGCCGAGAAGCAGGTGAAGGCCGACAGGAAGGCCAGGGCGGATGAGAAGGCCAGGGCGGATGAGAAGGCCAGGGCGGACAAGAAGGCCGTCGAGGTCCAGCCCGCCCCGGTCAACCCCGGCGGCTGGTGCGAGTGGGACGACGACGGCTGGGAGTGCGACGACTACGACGACTGGGACGACGACGGCGACGACGACTGACCGATGGTCAGCCGCACCGGCGACACGGCCGGTGCGGCATACCCTGGGCGGGTGACCGCCCAGCCCGCCCGCCGCACGCTCCTGGTCGAGACGGTCCTGGTCCTGGGCGTCTCGCTGGGCGCCTCGGCCGTCTGGTCGGTCCTCTCGCTGATCCGCAAGCTCACCTACGAGGCGCCGCTGGCCGCGCAGACGACCAGCATGAACACCAGCGTCACCCCCGACCGTCCCTGGCTGGACCTGGCCTACAAGCTGGCCGGGATCGTCATCGCGCTGGTCCCGGTGCTCCTCGCGCTGCACCTGCTGGCCCGCGACTCCCGCCACCCGGGGGGGCCGCGGCACGCGATGGGGTTCGACCTGCGCCGACCGGTGCGCGACCTGCTGCTCGGGCTCGGCCTGGCCGCGGTGATCGGCCTGCCGGGGCTGGGCCTCTACCTGCTCGCCCGTGAGCTCGGCCTCAACACCACCGTGGCGGCCGCCAACCTGGCCGACGTGTGGTGGGCGGTGCCGGTGCTGGTCCTCGCCGCCGCCCAGAACGCGGTGCTCGAGGAGGTGATCATGGTCGGCTACCTCTTCAGCCGCTGGGCCCAGGCCGGCTGGGGCACCTGGACCGTCGTCCTCACCTCGGCGCTGATCCGCGGCAGCTACCACCTCTACCAGGGCTTCGGCGGGTTCATCGGCAACGTGGCGATGGGGCTGCTGCTGGGCTGGGTCTACACGCGCACGCGGCGGGTGATGCCGCTGGTCGTCGCGCACACCACCCTCGACGTGGTCGCCTTCGTCGGGTATGCCGTGCTCGCCCCCCGCGTCGACTGGCTCTAGGGCGGCCGGATCTGGTCGACCGGCCCCGGACGGGCCGCCCCGTTAGGCTGGAGGCATGACCAACGTCGCAGTCGTGCACCACCCTGCCGAGTCCCGCTTCATCGCGATGAGCGGCGAGGACGAGGTCGGCCGCCTGGACTACACGCTCAACGGTGGCACCGTCGACCTGCACCACACCGAGGTCGACACCGCCATGCGCCACCAGGGGATCGCCGGCCGGCTCGCCGAGGAGGCGCTGCGCGAGATCCGCGCGCAGAAGCTCCACGTGCGTCCCAGCTGCCCCTTCGTGCGCGCCTACATCGACCGGAACGAGGAGCACCAGTCGCTGCTGGAGCCCTCGCTGGTCCCCGAGGACGAGGGCCCGTGACCGACCCGCAGCCGCAGCCCGTCCCGATCCGGGACGAGGCCATCCGCCTGGGCCAGCTGCTCAAGCTGGGCAACCTCGTCCAGGACGGGGCGATGGCGCGCATGGTGATCGAGAACGGCGAGGTCACCGTCGACGGCGAGACCGTCCTGCGCCGCGGCACCCAGATCCGGGCGGGACAGGTCGTCACCTACGACGGACAGGCGGTCACGCCCGTCGGCGGATGAAGACGTGGCACGATCGGAGGATGAGCACCACACCAGTCGTCCTCACGATCGCCGGCTCGGAGGCCACCGGAGGCGCCGGGGCGCAGGCCGACCTGCGCACCTTCCAGGCGCACGGGGTCTTCGGCTGCGTCGCGCTGACCTGCATCGTCTCCTTCGACCCCAAGGAGGACTGGAACCACCGGTTCTCCGCCGTCGGACCCAAGGTCATCGCCGACCAGCTCGAGGCCATCACCGCCGCCTACCCCCGCGACCAGCTCGACGTGGTCAAGATCGGGATGCTCGGCACCCCCGCCACCATCGAGACGGTGGCCGGCGCGCTGCGCGGGCGCGGGTTCGGCCACGTGGTCCTCGACCCGGTCCTCATCTGCAAGGGCCAGGAGCCCGGCGCCGCGCTCGACACCGACGAGGCCCTCAAGGCGCAGGTCCTGCCGCAGGCCACCTTCGTCACGCCCAACCACTTCGAGACGATGTCGCTGTCCGGGATCGACGAGATCGGCACGGTGCCCGAGCTGGTCGAGGCGGCCCGCCGGATCCACGAGCGCTCCGGCGCGGTGGTGCTGGCCAAGGGCGGGGTGCACCTGCCCGGGGAGGAGGCGGTGGACGTCTACGTCGACGACGAGCGGACCGAGATCCTCGCCGCGCCCAAGCTCGGCGACGGCGTCCAGGTCGCCGGCGCCGGCTGCACGCTGGCGGCGGCCGTCGCCGCCCGGCTGGCCCTCGGGGACCGCCCCTTCGACGCGGCGCGCGCGGCCAAGGAGTTCGTCACCCGCGGCATCGAGCAGCGCCTCGCCAGCGACGCCCCCTACGACGTGGTCCGCCAGGGCTCCTGAGCGTGTCCCTCTCCCCGCGCGGCTCGACCGCGGTCGTCACCGGCAATCCCGGCAAGGGCTGGGTGATCATGCTCGTCGGCGGGGTGCTGGCGTGGATCTCCGGGCAGTCCTGGAGCGTGGGCCGCGGGTTCGGGGAGCCCTTCCAGCTGGTCATGGCCTACGGCACCCTCGTCGCGATCGCCGTCCCCGCCACGCTCGTGGCCGGCAAGACCTCGATGCCCTGGTTGCTCGGGATCGCCGGCATGCTGGGCATGACCACGCCCTGGTTCTTCGACCTGGCCGTGGAGTTCGAGGGCCAGGGCATCTGGGCCGCCTCGCTGGTGATCCTGGTGACCAGCTGGGCGGTCAGCTACGCCGCCTGCTGGGTCACCCGCGCGCTGCTGCGGTGGGCCGACCGGCACGGCTCCTGACGGGTCAGCGGCTGCGCAGCCACTCCGCCGCGATCGCGACGAACCGGTCGTTGGCCTCGCTCTCCCCGACCGAGACGCGCACGCCGTCGCCGGCGAACGGGCGCACGGTCAGCGCCCGGGCCTGGCAGGCCTGCGCGAACGGCACCGCGTCCTCGCCGAGCGGCAGCCACAGGAAGTTGCCCTGCGCCTCCGGGACCGTCCAGCCCTGCTCGCGCAGCGCCGCGACCACCCGCTCGCGCTCGGCGACGATCTGCTCGACCCGCACCTCGAGCTCGTCGTAGGCGGCCAGGCTGGCCAGCGCCGCCTGCTGCGCCAGGTCGCTGACGCCGAAGGGGGTGGCCGCCTTGCGCAGGGCGGTGGCGACCTCCTCGTGCGCCACGGCATACCCGACCCGCAGCCCGGCGAGGCCGTAGGCCTTGGAGAAGGTGCGCAGCACCGCGACGTTGGGGTGGTCGCGGTAGATCGCCAGCGCGTCCGGCACGGTGTCCTCGGTGGTGAACTCCAGGTAGGCCTCGTCGACGA
This sequence comes from Ornithinimicrobium avium, assembly GCF_003351765.1. Lineage (NCBI taxonomy): Bacteria > Bacillati > Actinomycetota > Actinomycetes > Micrococcales > Ornithinimicrobiaceae > Ornithinimicrobium > Ornithinimicrobium avium. Next base: position 2,086,032 of record NZ_CP031229.1, on the reverse strand, counting down.
CCACGAGCACGTCCCGGGGCACCTTGGCCAGGAACTCCCGCAGCTCGTCCTCGCGCACGGCCGGCCCCGTCGGGTTGTTCGGAGTGCACACCACGACCAGACGCGTGCGGTCGGTGATCGCGGCGGCCATCGCGTCGAGGTCGTGGCGGGCCTCGGCGTCCACCGGCACCTGCACCGACGTCGCGCCGGAGAGGGCGACCACGATCGGGTAGGCCTCGAACGACCGCCACGCGTAGACGACCTCGTCGCCCGGCTCGCAGGTGATGCTGAGCAGGTGCCCCAGCACCGCGACGCTGCCGGTGCCGGTGGCCAGGTGCGAGGCGGGCACGCCGAGACGCTCGGACAGCGCCGCGGTCAGCGCGGTGACGCCCATGTCAGGGTAGCGGTTGAGCGAGGAGGCCGCCCCCGCGACCGCCTCCAGCACCGAGGGCAGCGGCGGGTAGGGATTCTCGTTGGAGGAGATCTTGTAGGCCGTCACGCCCTCCACCGGCGTGGGTGGCCGGCCCGGCGTGTAGGCGGGGACCGTCGCGAGGACGGAGCGCAGTCGGACGGGGCTGGCGGACGGCTCGGTCATGTCCTCAGGGTAGTGAAGGCGCTCCCGTGCCACGATGGGCCCATGAAGATGATCCTGACCATCGTCGCCAACGCCGTGGCCATCTGGGTCGCGGCCTACCTTCTCGACGGGATCCAGATCGGGGGAGAGGGCAGCCGCTTCTTCCTCACGCTGCTGGGCGTCGCCGTGGTCTTCGGAGTGCTCAACGCGATCGTCAAGCCGATCCTCAAGCTGCTCTCGCTGCCGCTCATCGTGCTCAGCCTGGGCCTGTTCCTGTTCATCCTCAACGCCCTGATGCTCGCGCTCACCTCCTGGCTGGCCGGGGCGATCGGGCTGGACTTCCACGTCGACAGCTTCTTCTGGGACGCCGTGCTCGGCGCGATCATCATCTCGGCCGTCTCGCTGGTGGTCGACATGCTGCTCCCGGACGCCAGGGACTGACGTGAGCGTCACCGGCGGACCGGTCGCCCACGAGATCCCCGGCGCGGACGGGCCCCTGCCCGGCCTGCTGTGGCTGCCGGACCACTCCTCCTCGGAGGCTCCCGTGCCCGGTCTGGTGGTCTTCCAGGAGATCTTCGGGCTCAGCGACTACGTGCGGTCCCGGTGCAAGGACCTCGCGACCCTGGGGTATGCCGTGCTCGCCCCTCAGGTCTACGCCCGCCTCGACCCGCCGGTGGAGTCCCTCGAGGACGACGCCGACGACCTGCTCGGCACGGCGATGGGCCTGGTCGGGCAGCTCGACTGGGACCTCGCGGTGCGCGACGGGCTCGCCGCCCGGGACGCGCTCGCCGCGCTGCCCGAGGTGCTGGCGGACCAGGTCGGGCTCGTGGGCTTCTGCTTCGGCGGCGGACTGGCCTTCAACGTGGCCGCCGCGGCCGCCCGGGCGCAGGTGCCGCCGGCCGCGCTGGTGAGCTTCTACGGCTCGGCGCTGCCGAACCTGCTGGGCCTGGCGGAGGACGTGCGGTGCCCGAGCCTGCACGTCTTCGGCACGCAGGACACCTACCTGCCGATGGAGACGGTCGAGCAGATCCGCGAGGCGGTCACCGGGGGCGGGACCCGCGAGGAGGTGCGCTTCGAGCTGCACGAGGGCGCCGGCCACGCGTTCGACAACCCCAACCCGATGTTCCACCACGAGGCCGCGAGCCGGGCCGCCTGGGCGCAGACGCAGGACTTCCTCGCGGACGTCCTGCCGACCCGCCGAGGTTCGGGGGTAACCTGACGACGAACAGCTGTCCCGTCACGCTGCGGCGTCTGCCGTGAGATGAAGGAGCCTGCGTTGAGCGACGAGGAAGTCGCGCGGCCCGCCGCGCCAAACACCCTCGAGGGCACCCAGCCCGACGGCACCCCCGCGCGGGGTGCGCACGAGCCGCCGGAGAAGGACATCACCGACGGCGGCCCGGACATGGTCCAGTTCCTGGACGGCGAGGGACGCCGCGTGCCGGTGACGGAGGTGAGCAGCCCCTACGCCGCCTACCTCGACGACCTCGACGACGAGGCGCTGAAGGGGATGCTGCGCGACCTGATCCTGGTGCGCCGCTTCGACGCCGAGGGCTTCGCGCTGCAGCGCCAGGGCGAGCTGGGCCTGTGGCCGAGCCTGCTCGGGCAGGAGGCCGCCCAGGTCGGCGCCGGCCGGGCGATGCGCCCCCAGGACTACGCCTTCCCGGGCTACCGCGAGCACGGCGTGGCGTGGTGCAAGGGGGTGCCGCCGGAGAACCTGCTCGGCATGTTCCGCGGGGTCAACCACGGCGGGTGGGACTCCGGGGAGCACAACTTCCACCTCTACACGATCGTCATCGGCAACCAGATGCTGCACGGGGTCGGCTACGCGATGGGCGTGCAGTTCGACGGCGACTACGCCACCGGGGACCCCGAGCGGGACACCGCGGTGATGGCGTTCACCGGCGACGGCGGGACGGCCCAGGGCGACTACAACGAGGCGCTGGTCTTCGCCGCGGTCAAGAACGCCCCGGTCGTCTTCTTCGTGCAGAACAACCACTGGGCGATCTCCCAGCCCAACGACAAGCAGTTCACCGTGCCGCCCTACCGGCGTGCCGACGGTTTCGGCTTCCCCGGCGTGCGGGTGGACGGCAACGACGTCATCGCCTCCTACGCCGTCTCGCGCGCCGCGCTCGAGCGTGCCCGCTCCGGCGGGGGACCGACGCTGATCGAGGCCTTCACCTACCGGATGGGCGCGCACACCACCTCCGACGACCCGACGAAGTACCGCATCTCCGCCGAGGTCGACATCTGGAAGAAGAAGGACCCGATCGACCGGATGAGGAAGTACCTGCTGGCCGAGGGCATCGTCGACGACGACTGGCTGGCCGCGGTCGAGGAGGAGGCCGACGAGCTGGCCCGGCGGATCCGGCACGCCTGCCAGACGATGCCCGACCCGCCGCACGAGGAGATGTTCACCTACGTCTACGCCGAGCAGCACCGGCTGGTCGAGCGCGAGGCGGCGGAGTTCGCGGCCTACCAGGCCGGCTTCGAGGACGAAGGAGAGAGATGACCAGCACCACCACCCCCGGCGCGGCGCCCGCCCCGACGTCCACCGCGCAGCGGACCACGATCGCCAAGGCTCTCAACGCGGGCATGCGCGCCGCCATGGAGCGCGACCCCAAGGTCCTGCTCATGGGGGAGGACATCGGCAAGCTCGGCGGCGTCTTCCGGATCACCGAGGGACTGCAGAAGGACTTCGGCGAGGACCGGGTCATCGACCCGCCGCTGGCCGAGTCCGGCATCCTGGGCACCGCGGTCGGCCTGGCGCTGCGCGGCTACCGCCCGGTGGTGGAGATCCAGTTCGACGGCTTCGTCTACCCGGCGTTCGACCAGATCGTCAGCCAGGTCTCCAAGATGCACAACCGTTCGCTGGGCAAGCTGAAGGTGCCGATGGTCGTGCGCATCCCCTACGGCGGGGGCATCGGCGCGGTCGAGCACCACAGCGAGTCCAACGAGTCCTACTTCGCGCACACCGCCGGGCTGCGCGTGGTCTCGGTGTCGACCACCGACGACGCCTACTGGATGATGCAGCAGGCGATCGCCTCGGACGACCCGGTGATCTTCTACGAGCCCAAGCGCCGCTACCACGAGCGCGGCGTGCTCGACCTGGGCGGCGGCGTGCCGGACCTGGCCGACGCGCCGCACCGCCTCGACGAGGCCGTCGTGCGCACCGAGGGCAGCGACGTCACCGTGCTCACCTACGGCCCGATGGTCAAGGTGGCGCTCGCGGCGGCGCAGGCCGCAGAGCTGGAGGACGGCCCCTCGATCGAGGTCGTCGACCTGCGCTCGCTCTCGCCGATGGACACCGACACGATCGAGGCGTCCGTGATCAGGACCGGCCGGTGCATCACGCTGTCGGAGGCGCCGACCTTCACCAGCATCCACGCGGAGATGGCCGCCTGGGTCCAGGAGCACTGCTTCTACCACCTGGAGGCGCCGGTGCTGCGGGTCGGGGGCTACAACATCCCCTACCCGCCCAGCCGGCACGAGGAGGTCTTCCTGCCCGACCTCGACCGGGTGCTGCACGCCGTCGACACCGTCCTGAACTACTGACCCACCGACCCCGCGGCCCACGTCGCCGCCGCTGACCGTCGCCGCCGCCCGAAGGAGTCCTCCATGCCGCAGTTCAAGCTCCCCGACCCCGGTGAGGGCCTCGTCGAGGCCACCATCATCCAGTGGAAGGTCGCTGTCGGCGACACGGTCAAGATCAACGACATCGTCGTGGAGGTCGAGACCGCCAAGTCCCTCGTCGAGCTGCCGATCCCGTGGGCGGGCGAGGTGACGGCGATCCTGGCGCAGGAGGGCGACGAGGTCGAGGTCGGCACCCCGATCGTCGTCATCGACAACGGCGACGGTGCCGGTCGGGACGGTGCCGGTCGGGACGGTGCGGACTCCGGTGCCGACGTCGACGCCGCGGCCCCCACCGGGGCCGAGGCGCAGGCCGCCGGCGCCGACCTGGTCCCCGAGGCGCCGGCCAAGCCGGAGCGCGAGGCGGTGCTCGTCGGCTACGGCGCGATCGAGACCGCGACCTCCCGCCGCCGGCGGCGGGGGACCGAGGCCGCCGCGGAGGAGGCCGACCAGGTCGGTGCCCCGCGCCGCGCCAAGGCCGCGCCGCCCGTGCGCAAGTACGCCAGGGACAAGGGCGTCGACCTCACCGCGGTGACGCCGAGCCGCGAGGACGGCGTCGTCACGAGGTCCGACGTGGACGCCTTCCTGCAGAGCGGTGCGGCCGCCGCGCCGGCAGCACCGAGACAGCAGCCGACCGCGCAGCCGACGGACCGGCCGACCCCTGCCCCGGTGGCAGCGGCCCCGGCGACGGGTGCGACGGCATACCAGCGTCCTGTCCTGGACCGCTCGGGTCCCCGCGAGGAGCGGATCGACATCAAGGGCGTCACCAAGATGATGGCGCAGGCCATGGTCGCCTCGAAGTTCTCCGCGCCGCACGTGACGGAGTTCATCACCGTCGACGTGACCCGCACGATGGAGCTGGTCGAGCGGCTCAGGAAGGACCGCGACCTGCGCGAGCTGCGGATCAACCCGCTGCTGATCCTGGCCAGGGCGATGACCATCGCGGTGCGCCGCAACCCCGGCATCAACGCGGCGTGGGACGAGGAGGCGCAGCAGATCGTGCGGCGCAACTACGTCAACCTCGGGATCGCCGCGGCCACCCCGCGCGGGCTGATCGTGCCCAACATCAAGGACGCCGACCTGATGGACCTGCGCCAGCTGGCCGAGGCGATGGCGGACCTGGTGGCCACGGCCAAGTCCGGCCGGACCCAGCCCGCCGACCAGTCCGGCGGCACCATCACGATCACCAACGTGGGCGTCTTCGGGGTCGACACCGGCACCCCGATCATCAACCCCGGCGAGTCGGCGATCGTGGCCTTCGGCGCGGTGCGGCGGATGCCGTGGGTCGTGGGCGAGGGCGCCGAGGAGCGCATCGAGCCGCGCTGGGTGACGCAGCTGGCGGTGGCCTTCGACCACCGGCTCGTCGACGGCGAGCTCGGCTCGAGGTTCCTGGCCGACCTGGCCGCGCTGATGGAGGACCCGGCCAGGGCGCTCGTCTGGGCCTGACGCACGTCGTCGGACGGCGGCGCCACCGCATACCCTTGCGCCCATGGCCTCCCGCCCCCGTCTCAAGGACCGCCTGTTCACGCTGCTGTGCACGGCCGGGGCGGCGGCGATCCTCATCGCCGGCGCGTCGCGCGGAAACCTCAAGGTGGGTCTGGTGGGTGCGGCGTTCTTCCTGGGCTACGGGGTGCTGCACTCCGTGACCCGGCGGCTGACGCCGGCGGCTCGGCTGCTCACCGGCTCGGAGGCGGACCGGGCCGAGCGGCTGGCGCAGTTCAGGGCGACGCGGCTGGCCGGTCAGGTGGCGCTGGCGCTGGCCGCGCTCGGGGTGGTGCTGGAGCTGGCGACCGGCTGGGTGCCGGCGCTGTGGGTGGCCGGCACGGCGCTGGTGATCGTCGGGACCTTCACCGCGGCGCTGTGGTTTCACGGGCGTCGGGCGGCACCGGCTCCGTCGCGTCGCTGACCTCCTCGACGGCCCCTCGCCCGAAGATGCGCGCCAGCTCCTCGCGCCGGTCCAGCGCGGCGCGGGCGCCCGCGGCGATGGCGTGGCGCGCCCGGTGGAAGTCGGTGATCTCCATCCCCTCGATCTGCGGGTCGAGCAGCAGGTCGGGCGGGTAGAACGAGAGCCGCGACATCGTCAGCTGCGCCTGCATGACGTCCACCGCCCGCATGACCTCGCGGAAGGACTCCAGCGCCGAGATCCGCAGCCGGCCGCCGTCCTCGGAGCCGTCGAGCTCGGTCAGCGGCGTGGCGTTGACGGCCAGCACCCGGCGCACGCCGTGCAGCAGCGCGCCGTCCACCGGGATCTGGTTGAGCAGTCCCCCGTCGACCATCAGGTCCTCACCGACGCGCACCGGCTCGATGGCGCCGGGATAGGCGGTGGTGGCGCGCAGGGCCCGGTAGAGGTCGCCGCTGCGCGCGTAGAAGATCCGCCCGTCGGTCAGGTTCGTCGCGGTGAGGACGAGCGGCAGCTCGAGCTCCTCGAAGGTCGGCGGCAGCAGGCCCTCCAGCCAGTGCATGAACGCGCGGGTGCTCAGCAGCCGTCCGGACAGCGGGCTCCAGCTGATCATCGAGCGCCAGCGCAGGTCGGTGGCGATCTCCTCCAGCTCGGCGGCGTCGTAGCCCGCGGCGACGAACGCCCCCACCAGCCCGCCCATGCTCGTCCCCGAGACGACGTCGGGGTGGATGTCGAGCTCCTCCAGCACGCGCAGCACGCCGATGTGGCACAGCCCGCGCGCGCCCCCGCCGCCCAGCACCAGGCCCATCTTCGCCTGGGGCGCCCGGTCCGTGCGCTCGCGGTGTGCCACGGCAGTCCTCCTAGGGGGTGATGACCAGCGCGTCGAGCAGCCGCCGGGCCAGGTCCTCGTCACCGACCACCTGGTATGCCGTCTCCTGCGTCGGCACGCGCCCGGCGGCCCGGCGGCCCAGGAAGAAGGTGGACAGCGCCACCGTCGTGGCCTGCTCCTCCGGCTCGGCCTGCTGGGGAGCGCCGTTCGGGGCGTCCTCACCCTCGGCCGCGTCGCCGGCGTGCCCGGTGAAGAGCTCGTGGGCGACCAGCCGGTCGTCGGCGTCCAGGCCGATCCGCACGCCGCCGCGGGCGGTGACCGGGCCGGTGCTCTCCAGGATGAGGACCGTGCCCGGCTCGGGCGCCAGCCGCTCCAGCACGATGCGCGGCAGCTCCCCGAGCAGGGTCTCCAGCAGCTGGCTCGCACCCGGGGAGTCCAGCGACCCGGGCCGGTCGACGACGCCGCGCAGGTCCTGCTCGTGCACCCAGACGTCGATGATCCGCATCCGGGTCAGCGCCTCGAAGGTGGACTGCCGGCCGCGCACCGAGCGGACCGGGGTGTCCAGCTCGAGGTCGGCGTCGTACATGCCGGCCGAGCGCACCTCCAGCAGCCCGCGCAGCTCCTCGACCAGGTCTGCGGGGGAGCGGTCGGCGCGGGCGAGGACCCCCTCCTCGATCCACACGCCGAAGGAGTTGCGCACGTGCTCGGGGTGGTCCACGGCGACCTTCGCCCCCTCCTCGGCCTCCTGGGTCCAGCCCTGGACGGGGTGCTCGGACCCGGAGAGGTAGTCCTCCACGTGCACCACGTGGGCCAGCACCTCGCGGGCGGTCCAGCCGGGGAGCACGGGGGTGCTCCAGTCCTCCTCGCGCAGGCCGTCGGCCACGTCGGCGAACGAGGTCAGGGTCTGGCGGTAGGCGGCCACCAGCTCGGTGAGGTCGGCGGGCGCGGCGGGGTGGACAGGCATGAGGACAGGGTATGCCGACGCCGCCCGGGCGTGGGGCCCGGGCGGCGTCGGCGGTGGTCGGGCCGCTCAGCCGGCGCAGGCGGTCTCGAGCTCGTCCTGGGCCGCACCGGAGTCGGCCACGTCGATCTCGGGGACGGTGATCTCCTCGTCGGTCGGGCTCTGGTCCTCGTCGGAGAGGACCGCGTCGGTCGCCTCGACGAAGGGGGCGTTGATGCGCTCCAGGAGGTCGGCCTGGTCGCCCTCCGCCTGCGCGCCCAGCTGCGTGATGCGCTGGTTGAGCAGGCTGATCTCGCCCCAGGAGGCGGGGTCGAGGGTGTCGCCGGAGGCGAGGAGGTCACGGTCCTTGGTGGCCCGGTCGGCCAGGGTCACCGCGCCGGTCTGGAAGAAGCCGGCGCAGACCGGGTCCTCCATCGCGGCGGCTGCCCCGGTGGTCTCCGCCCCGGCCTCGGTCGCCGCGCTGCTCGCGCTGGCGTCGGTGCTGGCACTGGTGGTGCTGTCGGTGGTGCTCCCGTCGCCGCTGCCGTCGGAGGAGCAGCCGGCCAGGACCAGGGCCATGCCGAGGGCGGCGGTCAGGGTGGTGCGTCGCATGTGTGTCTCCGTCTTCGTCTGTGTTCGCTCGTCTCGTCCTTGCGTCGCAGGCGAGGGTCGGCGCGCACGGCGGAGACGTCCGGATGACGCTGGAGCCGAGGCGTCGTCCTTGTCGTCTGCAACCATCCATTGTGACGGGTGGTCCTGGCAGGCGCACGGCGGGGTGGCCTCAGGATCGCGACCTAGCATGGGCCCCATGTCGAGCCCGCTGACCTCCACCGCGCCCCGCTGGCTGCTCGCGACGGTGGTGCTGGCGGTCGCGGTGCTGGTGGCGGTCCCGGTCGCGGCCGCGTCGGGCGCCACCACGCCCCTCGTCCTCGGCGACGCCGGGGCCGTCGTGCGGTGGGGGCAGCCGCTGGTGCGGATCCTGCACGACCTCGCCGCCTCGCTCACCCTCGGGCTGCTGCTCGTCGGTGGTCTCCTGGCCCGCGAGTCCACCGACGGGAAGGGCTTCCGGCGGACGACCGCGGCGCAGGGCGCCTTCGCCGGCGGCGTGGTCTGGATGCTGTCCGTGCTCGTCATGCTCTACCTGACCTACGCCGAGCTGGCCGGCACCCCGCCGTCCGCGCCGGGCTTCCTCGAGGACCTCATCGGCAACGTCTGGGCCCTGGAGGTGCTGCGGCTCCTGCTCGTCGAGGCGGTGATCGTCGCGGCGCTGGTGGCGTTGTGCGCCTACGCGAGCAGCCGCGCCACCCTGACCTGGGCCCTCGCCGTGGGTCTGAGCGCCCTGCTGCCGCTAGCGTTCACCGGTCACGCGAGCTCGACCCTGGGGCACGAGACGGCCGTCAACGCCCTGGCCCTGCACCTGGTCGGGATCACGCTGTGGGTCGGCGGGCTGCTGGCGATCGCGGTGCTGCTGCCGGTCCTCGGCCCGGCCCTGCCCGACACCGTCGCCCGGTTCTCGACGCTGGCGGCCTGGTGCTTCGGCGCCGTCGCGGTCTCGGGGATCCTGTTCGCCACGGTCTCCGTGGGCACCCCGGCCAACCTGTTCACCCCCTACGGCGCGGTCGTGGTCGCCAAGGTCACCCTGCTGCTCGTGCTCGGCGGCGCCGGCTGGCTGCAGCGCCGCCGGGTCGTGGCCCGGGGCGTCGACTCCCCGCCACGCTTCGCGCGGCTGGCCCTCGGCGAGCTGGTCCTGATGGGCGCCGCCGTCGGCCTGGGGGTGGTGCTCGGCCGCACCCCGACGCCCGAGCCGGTCGCCGTCGACGTGACCCCGGTCATCTCGCTCACCATGCACCCGATGCCCGAGCCGTGGAGCTGGGCCCGGATGTTCACGACCTGGCGCCCGGACTGGCTCTTCGTCCTCGCCGCTGTCGTCGCCGTGGGACTCTACGCGGCGGCGGTGGTGCGCCTGCGCCGGCGCGGCGACCGTTGGCCGCTGCACAAGCTGCTGCTGTGGACGCTGGGCTGGGCGGCCTTCGTCTACGTCACCAGCGGCGGGCCGGGGGTCTACGGCCGGGTGATGTTCTCGGTGCACATGGTCTCGCACATGGCGCTGATGATGGGGGTGCCGATCCTGCTCGTGCCGGCCAACGCCATCACCCTGGCGATGCGCGCGCTGCCCTCCCGGCGCGACGGGACGCTCGGCCCGCGCGAGCTGCTGCTCTCCGCGGTCCACTCGCGGTGGGCCTCCTTCGTGGTCAACCCGGTCGTCGCCGGGATGCTCTTCTTCGGCAGCCTGGTCGGCTTCTACTGGAGCGGCATCCTGGGCTGGGCGCTGAGCACCCACGCCGGGCACGTCTTCATGATCGTGCACTTCACGCTGGTCGGCTACGCCTTCGTCTGGGCCCTCGTCGGCACCGACCCCGGCCCGGCGAAGTGGCCGGCCCCGCTGCGGATGATCGTGCTGCTCGTCACGCTCGCCTCGCACGCCTTCTTCGGGCTGTCGATCTTCCAGGGCGGCTGGCTGCTGGCGCCGGAGTTCTTCAAGACCATCGACGTGCCCTGGGTGCAGGACCTGCTGGCCGACCAGCAGCTCGGCGGCGGCATCGCCTGGGGCCTGGGCGAGCTGCCCACGCTCCTGCTGATGCTCATGGTCGCGGTGGACTGGATGCGCCGCGACGAGCGCGACGCGGCCCGCTCGGACCGGCAGGCGGAGCGGGACCACGACGCGGAGCTCACCGCATACAACGCACGGTTGGCGCAGCTCGCCAAGCAGGACCGGACGGCCGGCCGGACCCGCTAGGCCCTCGGGACGACGATGCGCACCCGTGCCGGGGCACGGGTGCGCATCGTCGTCAGCCGGTGAGGGCTAGCCGCGGTCGAAGTCGTGGCTGGAGCCGACGACGTCGCCGGCCTTCCACTCCGCCCAGCCCGGGCGTCCCGCCATGAACGCCTCGACCTGCGCCTTGTCGGCCTCCAGCTTCGGGTCGTTCTTGAGGTACCAGCGGGTCTCGCGCGCGACCAGGCCGGAGAGCACCAGCAGGCCGACCAGGTTCGGCAGCGCCATCAGGCCGTTCATGATGTCGGAGAAGGTCCAGATGGGCTCCAGCTGCAGCGTCGCGCCGGCGAAGACGACCAGGGAGAAGACGATGCGGTAGGGCATCACCGTCCGGCGCCCGAAGAGCCGCTCCATGTTGCGCTCGCCGTAGTAGCTCCAGCCCAGGATCGTGGAGTAGGCGAAGAGCACCAGGCCGAGAGTCACGATCCAGTGGCCCCACTCGCCGGGCAGGCCGTGGGTGAAGGCCTCGCCGGTCATCAGCGCGGCGGAGATCTGCTCGCCGGTCTCCGGGTCGACGACCTTCCACGCGCCGGTGGTGATGATCGTCAGGCCGGTGAAGGTGACCACGACGAGGGTGTCGATGAAGGTCTGGGTCATCGAGACCAGGCCCTGGCGCACCGGGTGCGTCGTCTGCGCCGCGGCCGCGGCGATCGGGGCCGAGCCCAGGCCGGACTCGTTGGAGAACAGACCGCGGGCGACACCGTACTGGACCACGATCATGATGGCCGAGCCGGCGAAGCCGCCGACCGCCGAGGTGCCGGTGAAGGCGTCGGTGAAGATCAGGCCGATCGCGGCCGGGATGCTCTCGACGTTGGCGATGAGGATGTAGAGCGCCGCGGCGATGTAGAAGACGATCATGATGGGGACCAGGTTGGAGGTGACCCGGCCGATCGACTTGATCCCGCCGACCAGGACGACCAGAGTCATCACGGTCAGGATGACGCCGGTGATGGCCACCGGCAGCCCCCAGCTGCTCTCGACGTTGGAGGCGATCGCGTTGCCCTGCGTCATGTTGCCGATGCCGAAGGCGGCGATGGTGGCGAAGATGGCGAACGAGATGCCCAGCACCTTGCCGATCGGCCCCTTGATGCCGCGCTGCAGGTAGTACTGCGGGCCGCCGGACTTCTCGCCCGCCACGTCCGTGCCGCGGAAGCGGACGGCGAGGAAGGCCTCGGTGTACTTCGTGGCCATGCCGACCAGCCCGGTGATCCACATCCAGAAGAGGGCGCCAGGTCCACCGATGCCGATGGCGGTCGCCACACCGACGATGTTGCCGGTGCCGACCGTGGCCGCCAGCGCGGTGGTCAGCGCCTGGAACTGGCTGATGTCGCCCTCGGAGTCGGCGTCGCGACGCTTGAGGATGCCCAGCCGGAAGGCGGCTCCCAGCTTGAGGAACTGCAGCCCGCCCAGCCGGATGGTCAGGTAGAGACCGGTGCCGACGAGCAGCGGGATGAGCAGGAACGGTCCCCAGATGACTCCGGAGATCTCGTTGAGGACCTCCGTGACGGCGTCCCAGTTCATGTCGATCGGTTCCTTCCGACGGTGCGGCAGGGTCGTCCGTGACCCCGCGACTGCGGGACAGGCTACCGGGTGGCGTCCTCATCCGGAACCACCCGGTAGCGCCGCCGCGCCAGCGCCGGGTTGACCGACCGCACCTGGGTGAGCCGGTCCCGATCAAGGACTGCCACGCCGATCCCGGGCACCTCGCCGACCCCGGCGAGCGTGACTCCCGCCGGGTCGACCACCGCGCTGCCGCCGATACCGGTGCGCGGGGTCTGCCCGGCGGCCATCACGTAGGCGGTGTTCTCGACCGCCCGCGCCCGCACGAGCGTGGTCCAGTGGTCCTCCTTCAGGGGGCCCGGCACCCACTGCGCCGGCACCGCGAGGACGTCCGCGCCGGCGTCGACCAGCACCCGCGAGGACTCGGGGAAGCGCAGGTCGTAGCAGGTCTGCATGCCGACCCGGAAGCCGTCGACCTCGAGCAGTTCCGGCACGCCGGGCGTCCCGGGGACCACCCGGTCGGACTCGGTGTAGCCGAAGGCGTCGTAGAGGTGCACCTTGCGGTAGGTCGCCACGACCTCGCCCCCGCGCAGACCCAGCAGGGTGTTGTGGATGCGGTTCTCGCCCGCCTCCTCGTTCACCCCCACCACGACGGCGAGGTCGAGCGCGGCGACGATCTCGCGCAGGCGGGTGACGGTCGGCCCGTCGAGCGGCTCGGCGGTCTGCACCAGACGCTCGCCCATGTCGGGGACGGTGAACACCGCATACTCGGGGAGCACGACCAGTCGTGCGCCGCGCTCGGCGGCCCGGCGCAGGAGGGACTCGATCGTGGCGAGGTTCTCCGCGGTGTCCTGGGTCGGGGAGTACTGGGCGACGGCGACGGTCAGGCTCATGCCGCCATGGTCGCACCAGCGTGCGTCCGAGGGGCAGGGCCCCGCCTGCTGGGCTACCGTGAGAACCCACACCACGGAAAGGCGTCACACATGGGCATCGGCCTCGGCATCGTCCTCCTCGTCATCGGCGCGATCCTCGCGTTCGCCGTCGACTACGCGATCAGCGGCGTGGAGCTGCAGACGATCGGCTACATCCTGATGGCGGCCGGCGTGCTCGCGCTGCTGCTCGGCCTGGTGCTGAACACCCAGCGCACGAACACCACCCACCGTGAGGTGATCGACCGCAACGCCGAGGTGCGTCGCCGCGACATCGACGAGTGAGCACCACCCTCCAGGCGTCCGCGACGCTCGCGCCGTCGCGGGACCTGACCGGTGCGGCCGAGCGCTTCGCCGTCGTGCGCGACCGCGTCCACGGCAGGCTGCCGGGCTGGGCGCGAGAGCTCGTCCCGGCCACCGCCGTCGGCTTCGCGGCGCTGAGCGCGTTCACCTACGGGGTGGACCTGGTGCTGCTCGGCGTCGGGTTCGACCTGCTCGGCCTGCCCTACCCGGTGGCGGTGACGCTCGCGTATGCCGTCGCCCTCGCCCTGGCCTTCGTGCTCAACCGCCGGCTCAACTTCCAGGTGGGCGGGCACGTCGGCCGGCAGACCGCGCGCTACGTGCTCAGCGTGCTCGCCAACTACGCGCTGTTCATCCTGCTGCTGGCCAGCACGCTGGAGGCGGTCGGCGTCAACTACCTCCTGGCCCGGCTGACCGCCGGAGCCTGCGAGGCGGTCTTCATGTACCTGATGATGCGCCTCGTCGTCTTCCGCCAGCGCCGCTAGCCCGGCCCGGCGCTCAGAAGGCCTCCTCCGGCAGCTCCATCAGCGAGGTGTCGCCGGCGGTGACGATCCGTCGGTCGGCGCCCAGGCGCGGGAGCACCTCGGAGGCGAAGAACGTGGCGGCGGCCACCTTCCCCTGCAGGTATGCGGTGTCCTGCGGTCGCTCCCCGGCGTCCAGCAGGCGGGCGGCCACCTCGGCCTGGCGCAGCAGGAGCCAGCCGATGACGAGGTCGCCGGCGGCGAGCAGGAACCGCGAGGAGTGCAGGCCCACGGCATACACCTGCTCGGGGTCCTGCTGGGAGGCGATCGCCTTCCCGGTCATGAACTCGACCATCTGCTGGACCTCGCCGAGGGCGCGCAGGACCGCGCCGCGGACCTGCTCGAGCCCGTCGTCCACCTGGGCGGTCGCGGTCTGCATGACCTGGCCCGCCACATACCCCAGGGCGGTGCCCTGGTCGCGCAGGATCTTGCGGAAGAAGAAGTCCATGCCCTGGATCGCGGTGGTGCCCTCGTAGAGGGAGTCGATCTTGGCGTCGCGGACGTACTGCTCGATCGGGTAGTCCTGGAGGAAGCCCGAGCCGCCGAAGGTCTGCAGGGACTCGGTGCCGAGCAGCACGAACGCGCGCTCGGAGCCGCAGCCCTTGACCAGCGGCAGGAGCAGGTCGTTGACGCGCGCGGCGATCTCGGCCTCGCTGCCGGGCTCGACGGCCTCGTGCCCGCTGGCGCTCTGCGCGGCGTAGACCGTGTCCTGGAAGCTGGCGGTGTAGAGCATGAGCGCGCGCAGGCCCTCGGCGTAGGACTTCTGCAGCATGAGCGAGCGGCGCACGTCGGGGTGGTGGGTGATCGTCACGCGCGGCGCGGTCTTGTCGCGCATCCGGGTCAGGTCGGCGCCCTGGACGCGCTCCTTGGCGTAGTCCAGCGCGTTGAGGTAGCCGGTGGACAGGGTGGCGATCGCCTTGGTCCCGACCAGCATCCGGGCGTGCTCGATGATCCGGAACATCTGCGCGATGCCGTCGTGGACCTCGCCGAGCAGGTGGCCGACCGCAGGGTTGTCCTCGTCCTCGCCGAAGCGCAGCTCGCAGGTGGTGGAGACCTTCAGGCCCATCTTGTGCTCGATGTTGGCGACCTGCACGCCGTTGCGGCCGCCGAGCTCGCCGGTCTCCAGGTCGGTGATGTGGTGGTCGCTGACGATGAACAGCGACAGGCCCTTGGTGCCGGGACCGGCGCCCTCGGGACGGGCGAGCACGAAGTGGATGACGTTCTCGAAGAACGGCGCGGTGCCGCTGGTGATGAAGCGCTTGACGCCGCGCAGGTGCCAGGTGCCGTCGCCGGCCTTGACCGCGCTGGTGCGGCCGGCGCCGACGTCGCTGCCGGCGTCGGGCTCGGTGAGGACCATCGTGGCGCCCCACGGCTTGTCGATGAGCAGCTGGGCGAGCTGCTGCTGCTCGATCGTGCCGAGGCGGTGCAGGACGTTGGCGAAGGTGTAGCCGGAGGCGAACATCTTCACCGCCGGGTTGGCGCCCAGGAGGTACTCCGACATCGCCCAGCTCACGGTGGGCGGGGCGGCGGTGCCGCCGAGGCCGGGGTCGATCTCCAGGCGCCACCACTCGTTGTCGACCCAGGCCTGGTAGGAGGCGGTGAAGGAGTCCGGCATCGTCACCGAGCCGGTGGCCGGGTCGAAGACGGGCGGGGTGCGGTCGGACTCCACGAAGGAGGCGGCGATCGGCCCCTCGGCCAGCGTGGCGATCTGGCGCAGCGCGTCGCGGGCGGTCTGCTCGTCGAGGTCCTCGAACGGCGCCGAGCCCAGGATCTTCCCCCGCTCGAGCACGTCGAACAGCATGAACTCGGTGTCGCGCACGTTGCTCTTGTAGTGGCCCATGGCCGCCTCCCAGGTATCCGATACTCGCAGTACTACTTCTTGGTAGCAAGTGTCTCTCAGCACGCTGCGGAAGGCAAGGCCGGGATGCCGGTTCAGGCGGGCGGTGCGCCGAGCCGGGTGCGCACCGCCTCGCCGATGCACCACGCGGTGCGCTCCCACGAGGCGTCGGGCCCGTAGGTCGCCGAGAGGTCGACCACCTCGAGGCCCGCCAGCCGGTCGGCGGGCGCGTCCGGCCGCACCGTCCCGGCGACCACCAGGGGCCGTATGCCGTGTCGCTGCGCCTCCTCGGCGACGCCGCCCACGGCCTTGCCGTTGAAGGACTCGGCGTCCAGGGCCCCCTCGCCGGTGAGCACCGCGTCGGCGCGGGCCATCGCGTCGGCCAGGCCGACCTGCTCGGCGACCAGCTGCAGGCCCGGCACGAGGCGGGCGCCCAGGGCGACCAGTCCGCCGCCCAGGCCCCCGGCGGCGCCGCCGCCGGGGACGGCGGACAGGTCGACCGCATGCTGCACGGCATACCTGTCCTGGAGCGTGGCGAGCCGGTCGGTGAGCTCGAGGACCTGGGCGGGCGAGGCGCCCTTCTGCGGGCCGAAGACGCGGGCGGCGTCGGTGAAGAGGGTCTGGACGTCGCAGGCGCCGACGAGGTCGACCCCCAGGTCGGCGGGACGGCGGCCGGCGAGGCGCGCCAGGACGGCCTCGACCGCGCCGAGGCCGCCGTCGGTCGTCGCCGAGCCGCCGGCCAGCACGAGGCCGGAGGCGGCGGAGCACTCGAGGACCGCGGTGTCGCCGTCCAGCCGCCAGGCGGCGTGGACCGGCGTGCCGTCGGGGCCGGTGACGGTCGAGGTGCGGTTGCTGCCGCCGAAGGCGTCGAGCATGCCCTCGCCCCCGTCGGCCATCGGGAGGGCGACCACCTCCCAGCCCAGCGGTGCGGCGGCGTCGGCGACCGCGCGGACGACCTCGGGCGCGGAGAGGGTGCCGCGGAACTTGTCGGGGGCGACGAGGAGGACGGGGGACATGTGCGGGGCTGCCTCAGCCGAGCTGGGGCATGACCTCGGCGGCGACGAGCTCGGTGTGCGCGAGGTCGGACAGGTCGAGCATCTGCAGGTAGATCCGCCCGGCCCCGGTCTGCTCCTGCCACTGGCCGATGCGGTCGACGACCTCGGCGGGGGTGCCGGTGAGTCCGTTGGTGCGCAGCTCGTCGACGTCGCGGCCGATCGCGTCGGCGCGGTGGCGGATCTCGGACTCGTCGCGACCGACGCAGGCGACGAGGGCGACCGAGCGCAGGATGCTGGAGGGGTCGCGGCCCACGGAGCGGCAGGCGTCGTCGATGCGGCCGTACTGCCTGATCGTGTCCTCGACCGTCGGGAAGGACATGTTGAACTCGTCGGCGAAGCGCGCCGCGAGGGCGGGGGTGCGGCGCTTGCCGCTGCCGCCCATGATGATCGGCGGGCGCGGCTGCTGGGCCGGCTTGGGCAGCCCGGGCGAGTCGGTGACGGTCAGGGTCGTGCCCGTGTGGCTGAAGGTCTCGCCGGTAGGCGTGGCCCACAGGCCCGTGATCACCTGGAGGGCGTCCTCGAGCAGGTCGAAACGGCCGGGGGCGTCGGGGAAGGGGACGCCGTAGGCGGCGTGCTCCTTGGCGAACCAGCCCGCGCCGAGCCCCAGCTCCACGCGGCCGCCGCTCATCTGGTCGACCTGCGCGACCTGGACGGCGAGCAGGCCCGGGTGGCGGAAGGTGACCGAGGTGACGAGCGTGCCCAGCCGGATGGTGCTGGTCTCACGGGCGATCCCGCCGAGGGTGACCCAGGAGTCCGTGGGACCGGGGGCGCCGTCGCCGCTGCCCATGGCCAGGAAGTGGTCGGAGCGGAAGAACGCGGAGTAGCCGGCGTCCTCGGCGGTGCGGGCCAGGGCGAGCTGGTCGTCGTAGGAGGCGCCCTGCTGGGGCTCGGTGAAGATGCGCAGGTCCATGGCGTCAGTGTGCCTGGTGGCGCGGGGCGGGGCGAGGCGGGTGAGGGGTCTGTCCACACCCCCCTGTCCTGGTGGGTGCCTCTGCGGCACGTTGTGGATATTCGAACAGATGTCTGAGTCGGTTGCTAGGGTGTTGATCGTGGTCGAGATCTGGTGGTGGACCTGCGTGGTGTGCGGGTGTGCGGCGTTCGCGTGCTGAGGCGGACCTGGTCGTGGCGGTGCGGGGCGTGGTGGAGCGGGTGCAGGAACGCGAGCGGGAGCGGCGTGCCGGGCGTGGCGAGCCGCTGACCGGCGGGTCGCGGGCGCTGTCGCGGGGGGTGCGTCTGGCCGCGATCGGCGAGATCGAGGTGGCGCTGGGGTTCTCGGCGTGGGAGGCGGGTCTGCTGGTGCGGGCGGCCACGGCCGCGGAGCCGTTGGCGGGGATGGTGGACGCGGCGCTGCGTGCGGGGGAGACGACGTGGGTGCAGGTGCGCTGGTTCTACGAGAAGACGGCCTCCTTGGAGGATGACCGGCGGCTGCTGGTCGCCGCGGCCCTGTTCGGCGACGATCCTGGCCTGGCGGCGGGGGACCGGCTGGGCCCGGAGGGTGACCTGCACGGTCGGGCGTGGTCGGTGCCCTCGTTCCGGGCCGCGCTGGATGCTGAGGTCACGGCGTGCCGGGGCAGCGACGTGGCGGCCGAGCGGGCGGCCCGGGCGCGGGCCTACGCGGCGCGCCGGACGTGGACCAGGGTGCACGAGGACGGGGTGGCGACGCTCTCGATCCGGGGACCGGTGGCCTCGGTGCTGGCTGCGGGCCAGCGGCTGGAGCGTGGTGCCAGGGGCGTGAGGGCCGCCGGTGACCCCCGCACCCTGGGCCAGCTGGGTGTCGACGTGGGTCTGGGACTGCTGACCTACGCCACCGTCGCCCTGCACGGGTGCCCGGACAAGCAGCCCGACCCGGCCACCGACGCCGTGTCCGCCGACGCCGTGTCCGGGCACCCCGTGTCCGGGCACCCCGTGTCCGGCGGGGAGTCCGCTGGCGGCGTCCTGTTCGAGGAGGTCATCGCCCCGCAGGACATGGAGCTGCTGGCCCGGGTGGTCAACGGGCTGCCGCCGGTCGCCCTGCAGGTGGTCCTGCCGTATTCGACCCGGGACACCGGTCAGCAGGAGGCTGTCCACAACCGGCCCCACGGGGCGGGGCAGGACTGTGCCCGTCGCGGGCCGCCGGGGCGGTCCGGGCGTGGCCGGGTGGGTGAGGTGCTGGGTCCGAACCCGTTCTTCGTCTCCGAGGGCCACGCCCGGGAGCTGGCGCTGATGCCGGGCAGCACCCTGCACCGGCTGGTGGTGGACCCGCGTGATGGTCGGCTCGTGGAGCGGACGATCAAGGGCTACCGGCCCGACGCCGACATGCGTCGGCAGGTGGTCGCCGCGGACGTCTACTCCCGGGCCCCGGGGGCCAGGGCCCGGACCGGGGAGCTGGACCACGTCACCCCCTACGGCTGGGCCGGTGGTCCGACGAGCGAGGTCAACCTGGCGCTGCTGGCCAAGCGGCCCCACCGGTACAAGACCGAGGGGACCTGGCAGGTGGAGATCGGCGCCCGGCGGGACCTGACGTTCACGACCCTGCTGGGCCAGGTGGTCACGACCCGGGTGCACGACTACCGCACCTACCTCAGGCGGGTCCATCCCGATGACCTGGAGGATCGCCGGGACCTGGCCGGTCAGCTCCTGCAGGCCGCCCTGGCCGAACGGGCCGGGATCCAGGGCAGGCGCCGCGGCGACGGGCTCACGACGGAGCACACCGACCCCGACACCGGGCAGACCCGCCCCGGCCCCCGCCCCGACCAGCCCACCATCGACGACCTGCTCGGGGACGAGGACGCGTGACGCCGCCCCGGACGAGCACGCCTGACCCCGAGAGGCGGGCCGCCCGACGCGCGCAGGGCGACCCGCCGGCCTCAGTGCAGCCGCACCCGGGGGTCGAGCACGGCATACAGGACGTCGACCACCACGTTGGCGACGACGACGGCGGCGGAGGCGAACAGGACGATGCCGATGATGACCGGCAGGTCCTGCTGGTTGATCGCGTCGATGGCGGTCTTGCCCATGCCGGGCAGGGAGAACACGGTCTCGGTGACGACCACGCCGCCGAGCAGCGTGCCGACGTCGATCCCGAACTGGCTCACGACCGGCGTCAGCGCGGCGCGCAGGGCGTGGCGCAGCAGGAGCCGTCCCTCACCCATCCCCTTGGAGCGGGCGGTGCGGATGTAGTCCTCGCCGAGCACGTCGAGCATGGAGGCACGGGTCAGGCGCGTGTAGGTCGCCGCCGAGACCAGCGCCAGGGTGAGCCACGGCAGGATCATGTGCTGCAGCCAGGACACCGCGTCGTCGCTCAGCGCCACGTAGCCACCCGGGGGGAAGACCGCCCAGCCCACCATCGTGAGCCGGAAGTAGACGAAGTAGAGCAGCAGCAGGCCGAGGAGGAAGGTCGGCATCGAGTAGAAGACCAGCGAGAAGACCGTCAGCCCGCGGTCCAGCACCGAGCGGGGCCGGGCCGCCGAGATGATGCCGTTGGTCACACCCAGCACGATCCAGATGATCGCGCCGCCGATGACGACCGACAGGGTGATCGGCAGGGCCTGGGCGATGATGTGCGTGACCGGGACCTGGTGGTAGTAGTCGTACCCTAGGTCGCCGTGCAGCGCCTTCCAGATGAAGTCGAGGTACTGCTTCCACACGGGCTGGTCCAGGCCGAGCCGGTGGGTGATCAGCGCGACGGTCTCCGGCGGCGCCTGCCGCCCCGCCAGGGTCCGGGCCACGTCGTTGGGCACCAGGAAGAACAGGCCGAAGACCGCCATCGTGATCAGCCACATGACGAGCACGCCCAGACCGATCCTGCGGATCAGGAAACGCACCATGGTGGACCTCCTGCCTCAGCTCTTGACCGGTTCGCCGCGTGGGTCGAACGCGTCCCGGATGCCGTCCCCCAGCAGGTTGAACGCCAGGGTGGTGATGACCAGCGCGGCCCCGGGGAAGAACACGAACCACCAGGCGACGGTGTAGTAGCCCTGCGACTCGCTGATCATCCCGCCCCAGTCGGCGGTGGGCGGGGGCAGCCCGAGCCCGAGGAAGGACAGGGTGGCCTCGACCACGATGACCACGGGGACCAGCAGCGAGGCGTAGACGATGAGCGGCGCCAGCACGTTGGGCAGCACGTCGACGAACATGATCCGCAGGTTGCCCGACCCCAGCGAACGCGCCGCCTCGACGAACTCGCGCTCCCGCAGGGAGAGCACCTGGCCGCGCACGATCCTGGCCACCGAGGCCCAGCTGAAGAACCCGATGACCAGCACCGTCACCGTCAGGCTCGGCCCGGTGATCGAGACGAGGCTGATCGCGACCAGCAGGAAGGGGACGGAGAGCACCACGTCGACGAGGCGGGCCAGGACCGTGTCGACCAGACCGCCGAGGAAGCCGGCGGCCAGCCCCACCACCGTGCCGATGACCACCGTCAGGGCCGTCGCGGCCACGCCGACCAGCAGCGAGATCCGCGCGCCGTAGGCGATCCGCACCAGCAGGTCGCGCCCCAGGTCGTCGGTCCCCAGCCAGAAGGTGCTGTTCGGACCGCGCGGCAGCCCGTCGGGGCTCAGCCCGGTGTCGTAGAACTGCTGGTTGACCCCGTGTCCGGTGATCGTCGTCGTCACCGGCGCGAAGATCGCGATGAGCAGCACCAGCACGATGACCACCGCCGATCCCATCGCGACGCGGTCCCGGCGCAGCCGCTCCCACGCGAGCCGCCAGGGGCTGCGCCCCTGGATCGTCCGCTCCTCGACCGGCCTGGCTGCCTCCGGGGCCGGCTCGGGGACGGCCGCCGGCGTGCTCATCGCTCCTCGCCCCCGCCGACCACGTCCGGCGTCCTGAGCACCTCGCCGCGCTCCAGCGGGAAGAAGCAGGCGGCCCGGTGGTCCTCGGCGTCGTCGAACGTCGGCTCCAGCGGCGGCTGCGACAACGCGCACTCCGGGCGCGCCTTGGGGCAGCGGGTATGGAAGCGGCACCCGCTGGGCGGGTCCGTCGGGCTGGGCAGGTCACCGGTGAGCACGATCCGCTCGCGGCTGTCCGCCCGGTCCGGGTCGGGCACGGGCACGGCCGAGAGCAGCGAGCGCGTGTAGGGGTGGCGGGTGGAGGCGAAGAGCTCCTCGGTCGGGGCCACCTCGACGATCTGCCCGAGGTACATGACCGCGATCCGGTCGCTGACGTGCCGCACCACCGACAGGTCGTGCGTGATGAACAGGTAGGTCAGCCCCAGGTCGTCCTGCAGGTCGACGAGCAGGTTGATGATCTGCGCCTGGATCGAGACGTCGAGCGCCGAGACCGGCTCGTCGCAGACGACGAGCCGCGGCCGCAGGGCCAGGGCCCGGGCCACCCCGATCCGCTGGCGCTGCCCGCCGGAGAACTCCGCGGGGAAGCGGTTGTAGTGCTCGGGATTGAGCCCCACCAGCTCCATCAGGTCCTGCACCTTGCGCCGGATCTCCTGACCGCTGCCCAGCCGGTGGATGACGAAGGGGTCGGCGATGATCGACCCGACGCGGCGGCGCGGGTTCAGGGAGCCGTAGGGGTCCTGGAAGATGATCTGCACCTCGCGCCGCAGCTCGCGCAGCTGCGCTCCCTGCAGGACCGTCACGTCCCGCCCGTCGAAGAGGATCCGTCCCCCGTTCACGTCGTGCAGCCGGGCGATGCAGCGCGCCAGGGTGGACTTGCCGCAGCCGGTCTCGCCGACCAGCCCGAGCGTCTCGCCCGGGGCGATCTCCAGGGAGACGTCGTCGACCGCGTGGACGGTGCCGCCGGAGCCGCGACGCAGCCCGCCCCCCAGCGGTGCGAAGGTCTTGGTCAGGTGCTCCACCCGGAGCAGCGGGGTGCTCATGACTGCGTCTCCTTGGTGCTCGCGCTCTCCGTCTCCCGCTCCCGCTCACCGGGGGCGATGGTCAGCCAGCAGGCCGACCGGTGGGCCTCGTCGCCGTCGACGGGGAGCAGGTCGGGCTCGGACCGCCAGCAGTGCTCGTAGGCGAAGGGGCAGCGCGGCGCGAACGGGCACCGGTCCGGCGGGTCGATCGTCGAGGGCGGCGTGCCGTGGATCGGGGTGAGCCGGGTGCGGCCGCCGTCGTGCGTCGGCAACGAGGCCAGCAGCCCCTGGGTGTAGGGGTGCGCGGGGTGGTAGAAGAGCGTGCGGCGGTCGGTGCGCTCCATCGCCCGACCGGCGTACATGACCACGATCTGGTCGGCCACGTCCGCGACCACCCCCAGGTCGTGGGTGATCAGGACGATGATGGTGGTGCCGGTGTCCTCCTGCAGGCGGCGCATCACGCCGAGCACCTGCGCCTGCACGGTGACGTCGAGGGCCGTGGTCGGCTCGTCGGCGATGAGCAGCTCGGGCTCCAGGGCCATCGCCATCGCGATCATCACGCGCTGGCGCATGCCGCCGGAGAACTGGTGGGGATAGTCCCCGACCCGGTCCGCCGCGCGCGGGATGCCGACCCGGTCGAGCATCTCCACCGCCCGCCGCCGCGCCGCCGCCCGCGAGGTCCGCGGCCGGTGCAGCCGGATCATCTCCACGATCTGCCAGCCGACCGGGTAGTACGGGTGCAGGCTGGAGAGCGGGTCCTGGAAGATCATCCCGATCCGCGCCCCGCGGATCGTGCGCAGGGCACGCTCCGAGGCGCCGATCAGCTCGGTCCCGTCGAAGAGGGCCGACCCGCTGACGCGCCCGTCGCGCACCAGCCCGGTGATGCTCTGGGTCGCCACGCTCTTGCCGGACCCGGACTCGCCCACGACCGCCAGGGTGGTGCCGGCCTCGACGGTCAGGTCGAGGCCGCGCACCGCCTGGACGACGCCGTCGGCGGTCGGGAAGGACACCCGCAGGTCGCGCACCTCGAGCAGTGCCATGATCCTCCTCCTTCCCGTCCGTCGACCGGTGTATGCGGTCAGTCGCCCTGCTTGTCCGGGCTCAGCCAGACGTTGGTCGGGTCGTAGTTCTGGATCGCCGGCACGTAGACCGTGTTGTGCACCTGCGAGGCGTGGTAGTTCGCCTGCTGCGGGTTGGTGATCGGGAAGAACGCCGCGTCGGTCATGACCTGCTTGTCGGCCTTGGCCCACAGCTGCGCCGCCTCGTCCTGCGTCTTGGCGCTCTCGGCCTGCTTGATCAGCGCGTTGGTCGCCTCGGAGCTGTACAGGCCGAAGTTGCTGCCGACCGGCGGGAAGGAGGGCTCGCCGGAGAACAGCGGGTTGAAGAAGGACAGCGCGGCGTTGCCGTACCAGTCCGCGCCCCAGCCGGCGATCGCCATGTCCCACACGCCGCGCCTGGCCACGGAGGGCACCTGGAGGTACTTCGTGTAGAAGTCGGCGTTCGGCGAGGTGACGCCCTCCACCTTCACCCCTGCCTTGGAGAGCTCCTGCTGCACGGTCTGGAAGACCTTGGTGCTGCCCTCGGAGGAGTTGCGGTAGAGGATCTTGACCGTCATGCCGTCGGCGCCGGCGTCCTTGAGCATCGAGGTCGCCTTGGCCGTGTCGAACGGGTAGAGGTCGAACGGCGTCTCACCACCGACGATGCTGGTCGGCAGCACCCGGCTCAGCGGCGCGTTGACGGCCTTGCCGCCGAGCACCTGGATGAGCGAGGCGCGGTCGATCGCGTAGGACAGCGCCTGGCGCACCTGCGCCTTGCCCAGCGCCCCGTCGTTGTTCGGCGAGGCGGTGTTGAAGACGAGGTAGGGGTTGGACGAGGCCGTCGGCCCGATCGTCAGGTTCGGGTCCTTCTTGGACAGCAGCCCGGGCAGCTGCGAGGGCGGCGGGAAGTTGTCGAACTCCATGTCGGCGCTCGCGGTGCCGGTCTGCAGCTGCTGCTGCGTCGAGTCCTGGGTGACGGTCTCGTCGACGACGATCTTGTCCACGTAGGCCTTGCGGACCGGGTCGCTGGAGGCTTTCCAGGCCGGGTTGCGGGTGTAGACGATCTTCTTGGTCGGGGAGTAGGACTCCACCTGGTAGGGACCGTCGGAGATCGTGTGCTGGGCCAGGTCCGAGCTGCCCGGGACGTACTGGTCGTACTCCTTGGGCGCCGGCGAGAAGGCTGGCATCGTCAGCATGTCGACGAAGTAGGCCGCCGGGTGGGTCAGCGTGAAGACGACGGTGTGGTCGTCCTTGGCCTGCACGCCCGCGATGTCGTTGTTCTCGGCGTAGTTCGCGATCTCCTTGGCGCTGGTCCCCACCTTGGCGTAGCCGTCGCAGAAGGACTGGAAGCCCTTGATGAGGTCCTCGTAGTCCGGCAGCCCGCCGAAGGGCAGGGCCGGGTTGCAGGTGCGCTTGATGCCGCGCACGACGTCCCGCGCCGTGACCGGGCGCGCCGGCGAGGTGTTCCACATCGCGTCGGGGCGCAGCGTGATCGTGTAGGTGAGCCCGTCCTGGCTCACCCCGCCGTTGTCGGTGGTCGGCAGCTCGGTGGCCAGGTCCGGCACGGCGTCGGTCGTGTGGTCCGGCGTGGCCGGGTAGGTGAACAGCTGCCGGCTCCAGGGCCGCAGCGCCAGGTAGCCGATCGAGTAGTAGCTGATGTTCGGGTCCATGTTGTCGACGTCGCCGGCACCCAGCATGTTTAGGGTGCCTCCGGTCACGGCCTCGGCGGTGCTCTGGGCCGCATCGGTCGACCCCGCGTTGTCCGGCGGAGCCTGCCGAGCCGCCCCCCGAGGAGCACGCCGAGAGGGTGAGGCCGGCCAGGACCACGGCGGTCGCCAGCCTCCTGCTTCGCGTGAGCTGTTGCATCTTCGTCCTGCCTTCCTCCGCCCGGACCGGGCGGCTCTCCGGCCACGCTAGGAAGCACCCGGGCGCCCAGGAGCAGGATCGGGGCAAAGGTCGCAGGACCGTCACAGGAGCGTCATGTGCGGATCCCCGCGCATGACGACCGCGTGACGCTCCCACGACACTCCCAGCAGACGCGCAGGGTGTCGGAGCACGCTGGAGGCGTGGCCCGCACGGTGCTGCTCGTCGAGGACGATCCCAGGGTGCGCAAGGTGCTTGCGCTGGCCCTGCAGGACGAGGGGTTCGTCGTGCACCAGGCGGCCGACGGGGCGCAGGGGCTGGAGCGCGCGGAGGAGGAGCCGCCCGACGTCGTCCTGCTGGACCTCATGCTCCCCGACACCGACGGCTTCTCGGTCTGCCGTGCCATCCGCCGGCGCAGCGACATCCCGATCATCATGGTCACCGCGCGCACCGACAGCCACGACGTGGTCGCCGGCCTGGAGGCGGGCGCGGACGACTACGTCACCAAGCCGCTCGTCGCCAAGGAGCTCGCCGCCCGGATCCGGGCCCTGCTGCGGCGCTCCGAGCCGCACCCCGCAGCCGCCGCGGGCCGCACGCGGGTGCGGGCCGGCGACCTGGAGATCGGCCTGCAGGACGGCCTCGTGCGGCTCGCGGGGAAGACGGTGCCGGTGACGCGGACCGAGTACCGCCTGCTCGTCGAGCTCGCCCTCGCCGAGGGTCGGATCTGCTCGCGGGAGCACCTGCTGGAGCGGGTCTGGGGCTACGACTACTTCGGGGACAGCCGCATCGTGGACGTGCACGTCCGCCGCCTGCGCACCAAGGTCGAGGCCGACCCCGCCTCCCCGGAGCACGTCGTCACCGTGCGCGGGCTGGGCTACCGGCTGGCGGTGCGGCCCGAGGTATGAGGTCGCTCGGCCTGCGTGCCCGCATCTCGGTCAGCTTCGCGCTCCTGGGTCTGGTGCTCTCGGTCGGGATCTCGCTGTCCGCCTGGCTGGTGGTGCGCACCACCCTGATGACGGAGCGGACGACCAGCGCGGTCGCCGAGGCCACGGTCAACGCCCAGGCCACCGACCGCCAGCTCGCCCTCGGCCGGGTCTCGCTGCCGGTCATCCTGGACGGGCTGCCCGGGCAGGACTCCAGCGCGGTCCTGGTGCGTCACGGCCGGGTCTGGGCGAGCAGCAACCCGCACATCACGCCCGACCACCTGCCCGAGGACCTGGTCACCGCGGCGAGCCGCGGGGACGCCGGCACCACGACCTACCACGAACCCGCGCTGGGGCTGAAGGTGCTGGCGGCGGCCGAGCCGATGTCCCACGGGGACGTGCTCGTCGAGCTCTTCCCGCTGGACCCGCTGCACGCGACGGTCCGCAGGCTGGGGTGGACGCTGTCCGGCGCCGCGGTGCTGACGACCCTGGCAGCCGCGCTGCTCGGGCGGCTCGCCAGCGACCGCGCCCTCCGGCCGCTGACCGCGGTGACGGACGCGGCGCGCTCGATCGCCGGGGGCCGCCTCGACGCCCGGCTCAGGCCGACCGGCGACCCGGACCTGGACCCGCTGGCGGCCTCCTTCAACGACACCGCCCAGCACCTGGAGCACCGGGTCATCGCGGACGCCCGGTTCGCCGCGGACGTCGGCCACGAGCTGCGCACCCCGCTGACCACGATGCTCAACTCGGTCGAGGTGATCCGTCACCGCGCGGGGACGATGCCGCCGGAGGTGGCCGAGACTGTGGAGCTGCTGGCCGGCGACCTCGACCGGTTCCGCCGCCTCGTCGTGGACCTCCTGGAGGTCTCGCGGCACGATGCGGGGGAGTCGCTGCACCTGGAGCCGGTGGACCTGCCCGACCTGGTGCGCCGGGCCGCCGACCGCACCGCGGGCCGGGTGGTCACCACGGTCGCCCCGGACGCCGTCGGCACCCGGATGGAGGTCGACAAGCGGCGGCTGGAGCGGGTCGTCGTCAACCTGGTGGCCAACGCCGACACCCACGGCGGCGGCTGCACCGGCGTCCACGTCGCCCGCGACGGTGGTGCGGTGACGGTGACGGTCGACGACGCGGGGCCCGGGATCGCGCAGGCGCTGCGCGACCAGGTCTTCGACCGCTTCTCCCGGGGCCGGTCGACCCCCACGCCCGGTCTGGGCCTGGGCCTGGCGATCGTCCAGCGGCACGTGGCCGCGCACGCCGGGGAGGTGACCATCGGGACCTCGCCGGCCGGTGGCGCCCGCTTCGTCCTGCGCCTTCCGCCGGGCGGACCTGGACCGCCCGCGGTGGGGCGGGTAGCGCTCGGGCCGCCCGATGCAGGATGATGCGGTGCCATGACGACGTCGAGGACGACACGCACCCGCGCCCTGGTGGCCGCCCTGGCCACCACCGCCCTGCTGGCCGGCTGCAGCGCGGGCTCCGGCACCAGCACCCGGACCAGCTCCGGGAGCACGGACGAGGCACCGAGCACCGGCCCGGTCACCGCCGCACCGCCCGAGGGCGCCGGCGACGAGACCGTGCGCGTCGGTCTGGTCGCCGAACCGGCGAGCCTGGACTTCAGCACCGCCGACGGGGCGGCGATCCCGCAGCTGATGCTGGACAACGTCTACGAGACGCTGGTCACCGTCGACGTGGACAGCGGCGAGATCGTCGGCGCGCTCGCGTCCGACTGGGAGGTCAGCGACGACCGCCTGACCTACACCTTCACCCTCCAGGACGGAGTCACCTTCACCAGCGGGGCGGACTTCACCGCCGAGGACGCGAAGTTCTCCATCGAGCGCGTCAAGTCCGACGCCTGGACCCCCAGCCTGAAGTCCCAGATGGACGTCGTCGACACCGTCGAGGCTCCCGACGACACCACGCTCGTGGTGACCCTCGCGCGGCCCAGCAACAACTTCCTCTACGCGCTGACCACCCGCGTCGGCGCGATGTACGACACCGACGGCGTGGGCAACCTGGCCGAGGAGCCGGTCGGCACCGGCCCCTACACCTTCGTCAGCTGGGACCGCGGCTCCAA
The DNA here is from genome assembly GCF_003351765.1 of Ornithinimicrobium avium. NCBI lineage: Bacteria > Bacillati > Actinomycetota > Actinomycetes > Micrococcales > Ornithinimicrobiaceae > Ornithinimicrobium > Ornithinimicrobium avium. Next base: position 2,057,526 of record NZ_CP031229.1, on the reverse strand, counting down.
GATCACCCTGGAGCGCAACGAGGACTACCACGGCGACGAGCCGTACTTCAAGACCGTGGAGATGCACTACTTCAAGGACGCCAACGCGCTCAACAACGCCATGCTCACCGACGCGATCGACATCGTCTCCACGGTGCAGGCGCCGGAGTCGCTCTCGGAGTTCGAGGGCGGCGACTACCAGATCGTCGAGGGCACCACCAACGGCGAGGTCGTGCTGTCGATGAACCAGCAGGAGGGCAACCCGCTCGCCGACAAGAAGCTGCGGCAGGCGATCCGCTACGGCATCGACCACCAGGCCCTGATGGACACCTGCTGGGCCGGGCGCGGCACGCTCATCGGCTCGATGGTGCCGCCGACCGACCCCTGGTACGAGGACCGCACCGGTGACTACCCCTTCGATCCGGACAAGGCCGAGGAGCTGATCGCCGAGGCCGGCGCTGAGGGCCAGGAGCTGCGGCTGCGGATCCCGACCCTGCCCTACGCCGTCTCCTGCGGCACGGTGGTCGAGTCGATGCTCGAGGACGTGGGCCTGGACGTCACCATCGACGAGCTGGAGTTCCCGTCGGCCTGGCTGGAGACGGTCTACACCAACAAGGACTACGACATGTCGATCGTCGCGCACGTCGAGCCGCGCGACATGGCCAACGTCTTCGGCAACCCGGACTACTACACGACCTACGGCACCCCGCAGATCCAGAAGCTCTTCGAGGAGGCCGACAGCGGCACCGAGGCGGAGCAGGTGGAGAAGATGAAGGAGGCCGCCAAGGTCATCAGCGAGGACGCCGCGGCCGACTTCCTCTTCCTGCTGCCCAACCTCATGGTCGCCGACCCCGACATCACCGGGCTGCCGCAGAACGCGATCAAGGAGTCCTTCCCGCTGGCCGCGCTGGCCCGCGGCTGACCGGACCCGACCACCGACCCCCGGCTGCACGGCATACCCGATGCTCCTGAGAATGCTGCAGCGCCTGCTCGTGCTGGTGCTGAGCGTCGCGGTGGCCTCGGTGGTGGTCTTCGGGTTCATGCGGGTACTGCCCGGCGATCCCGCACGGGTGGCGCTGGGGCTGAACGCCAGCGACGAGGCGGTGGCGCAGATGCGCGCGCAGTTCGGGCTGGACCGGCCGCTGCTGGTGCAGTACCTCGACTGGGTGCGCGGGCTGGTGACGCTGGACCCCGGGATCGAGTTCGTGTCCAGGGCGGCGATCGGCCCGCAGATCGCCGACCGCCTCCAGGTGACGCTGTGGCTGGTGGTGTGCTCGATGGTGCTGGCCGTGCTCGTCGCGGTGCCGTTCGGGGTGTGGATGGCGGTGCGGCACCGGCACTGGGACGGCGTGGTCATGTCGGCGCTGTCGCAGGTCGGCGTGGCGGTGCCGGCGTTCCTGGCCGGCATCCTGCTCATCTCGGTCTTTGCGGTGCGGCTGGGCTGGGTGCCCTCGGGCGGCTGGGTGGTGCCCGCGGAGGATCCCGTCGGGTTCCTGCGGCGGCTGGTCCTGCCGGTGGTCTCGCTGTCGCTGGTCCAGGCCGCGGTGCTCGCGCGCTACGTCCGCTCGGCGGTGCTCGACGTGCTGCGCGAGGACTACCTGCGCACCGCCCGCGCCAAGGGGCTGCGGCCCGTGCAGGCGCTGGTGCGGCACGGCTTCCGCAACGCCGCGGTGCCGGTCGTGACCGTGCTCGGCCTCCAGCTGGCCACGCTGCTGGTCGGCGCGGTCGTCATCGAGCGGGTCTTCGTGATCCCGGGGCTGGGCTCGCTGCTGCTGGACTCGGTGGCCAAGCGCGAGCTGCTCACCGTGCAGGCGGTCGTCATGGTGCTCGTCGTCGCGGTGCTGCTCATCAACTTCCTCGTCGACGTGCTCTACCTGGTGATCGACCCACGGCTGCGGACGGGCGCGCGATGACAGAGGTCGTCGTCGAGGAGCCGACCGCCAGCGGCCGCGCGCTCAACCCCAGCCTGCTCATCGGCGGCAGCATCGTCGTGCTGATCGTGGTGGCGGCGCTGGTGTCCTACGTGTGGACGCCCTGGGAGCCGATGCGCGTGCTGCCCGTCGAGCCGTACCAGACGCCCAACGCCGAGCACTGGCTCGGGACCGACAAGCTGCGCCGCGACGTCTTCACCCAGATCCTCGTCGGCGCCCGCACCACGCTGGCCGTCGGTCTCGTCGCGGTCGGCGTGGCCGCCGGGGTCGGGGTCCCGGTCGGGATCGTCGCGGCGATGTCGCCGGGGTGGTTCGGGCAGCTGGTGATGCGCACCAACGACGTGCTGCTGGCCTTCCCGGCGCTGCTGCTCGCGATCATGTTCGCCGCGCTCTACGGCGGGTCGACACGGGTGGCGATGATCGCGATCGGGATCGCCACCATCCCCGCCTTCGCCCGGATCACGCGGTCGGGGGCGCTCGGGGTGATGAGGACCGAGTATGTCGTGGCGGCCCGGTCCGCGGGCCGCTCGCCCTGGGGCATCGCCTGGCGGCACGTGCTGCCCAACGTGGCCGGGCTCGTCATCGTCCAGGCCTCGGTGTCCTTCGCGATCGCGATCCTCGCCGAGGCGGCCCTGGCCTATCTCGGCCTGGGCACCCCGACCGGCCAGGCCTCGTGGGGGCGGATGCTCTACGAGGCGCAGACCACGCTGCGCTCCGCCCCGCACCTGGCCCTCATCCCCGGCGGCGCGATCGCTCTGTCGGTGCTCGGCTTCAACCTCTTCGGCGACGGCCTGCGCGACTGGCTCGACCCCAAGCTGGAGGGGCGATGAGCGGGCGCGTCTCCTCACTTCACGACGGAAATCGTAGAGTCTGCCGGATGTATCCGTCGTTCTCTACGACGTCCGTCGGGAAGTCGCGCGGGCCGGGGGAGGTGGTGCCGTGCTGAGCCCCGGCGAGCGGGTGGTGCTCGGGGTCGAGAGGCTGTCGGTGCAGACGGCCCGCACCCCGCTGCTGGACGACGTCACGTTCACGATCGAGCGGGGCGAGCGCGTCGGGCTCATCGGCGAGTCCGGGTCGGGCAAGTCCCTCACCGCGCTCGCGGTCATGGGGCTGCTGCCGGAGGGGCTGGGCGCGACCGGCGACGTGCGGCTGTCGGGCCGCTCCCCGGCGCGGCGCAACCTGCTCGGGGTGGGCGAGCGGGAGATGGCCCGGCTGCGCGGCGACTCGATGTCGATGGTCTTCCAGGAGCCGATGACCGCGCTCAACCCGACGATGCGGGTCGGGGACCAGGTCGCCGAGGTCATGCTGCTGCACCGCACCCAGCCCTCGCGCGCCGCGGCCCGCCGACGGGTCGTCGAGCTGCTCGGGCAGGTCGACCTTCCGGACGCGGCCAGCCTGGCCCGCTCTTACCCGCACGAGCTCTCCGGCGGTCAGCGCCAGCGCGTCGTGCTCGCGATCGCGCTGGCCAACGACCCTGCCCTGCTCATCTGCGACGAGCCGACGACGGCGCTCGACGTCACCGTGCAGGCCACCGTCCTCGACCTCGTCGTCCGCGGCGTGGAGGAGCGGGACGCAGCCCTGCTGTTCATCACCCACGACCTGGGCGTGGTGGCCACGGTGTGCGAGCGGGTGCTCGTCATGTACGGCGGCCGCATCGTCGAGGCCGGCCCGGTGCACGAGGTCTTCACCGACCCGCGGCACCGCTACACCCAGGGCCTCGTCGCGGCGAGCGACCTGACCGGAGCCGCGGGGCGCCGGGGCAGGGGGGCGCTGCCGACCATCCCCGGCTCGGTGCCGCCGGCCGGCGCCTTCCCGGAGGGCTGCGTCTTCCGCAGCCGGTGCGCCCACGCGACGCAGGTCTGTGCCACGCTGCCCCCGTGGACACCGCGCGGCGAGCACCCGGCCGGCGCGGCGGCATACGGCTATGCGTGCTTCCACCCGGCCGGAGGTGAGGGCGATGACGGAGACGACGACTGAGGCGGCCGTCGAGCTGCGCGGCGTCAACCGGGAGTTCCGGCGGCGGCGCACCTCGCTGCTGACACCGCCGCCGGTGGTGCACGCGGTGCGGGACGTGACCGCGACCGTCGGTCGGGGCGAGCGGTTCGGGATCGTGGGGGAGTCCGGGTCGGGCAAGTCGACGCTGCTGCGGCTGGTCTGCGGGCTGGACCGGCCCACGTCCGGGGAGGTGCTCGTCGACGGGCGTGCGGTGCACGACCAGCCGCCCCGCCGGCTGGGCTGGCTGCGGGAGCGGCTCCAGCTCGTCTTCCAGGACCCGATGAGCAGCCTGGACCCCCGGATGCGGGTGCGCGACATCGTCGCCGAGCCCCTCGTCGCGCAGGGCCGGCACCGCGGCAACCGGGAGCGCGTCGTCGAGCTGCTGGAGCGGGTGGGGCTGTCCGCGGACGCCGCCGACCGCTACCCGCACCAGTTCTCCGGCGGTCAGCGCCAGCGGATCTCGGTCGCGCGTGCCCTCGCGCCCGGCCCGGAGATCCTCGTGGCCGACGAGCCGGTCTCGGCGCTCGACGTCTCGGTGCGGGCGCAGGTGCTCAACCTGATCGACGAGGTGGTCGAGGGCTTCGACCTCACCCTGATCTTCGTCAGCCACGACCTGTCCGTCGTGCGGCACGTCTGCGAGAGGGTCGCGGTGATGCAGCGGGGCGAGTTCGTGGAGGTGGCGCCCACCGAGCAGCTGTTCTCCGCGCCGGAGCACCCCTACACGCGCTCGCTGCTCGCGGCCGTGCCCGACCTGCAGCAGGCGCTCGCCGGCCGCAGCGCGGAGGAGCTCGCCGCCGGGGTGGAGGGCGGATGAGGATCGCGCCCCCCGCCCTCTTCGGCGCCGCCGCCCTGTCCCAGCTGTGCGTGGGCCGGCGCCCCACCGCCCTGACCACCGTGGTCTGTGCCCCTCTCGTGCTGGCCGCCGGGTGGCTGGGTGCCGGCGCGGTGCTGGAGTTCGCCCGCCACGGCACCACGGTCGACCCCCGCACGCTCGACCGGACCTCGGCCCTGGTCCGCACCGGCCCGAACGCCGTCACCCGCAACCCGATGTATCTCGGGCTGGCCACCCTGCTGACCGCCCACGCGGTCGCGCGCCGCTCACCGCTGGCCCTGCTCCCGGTCGCCGGGTTCGTCGCGGTGGTCAGCGGCTGGCAGATCCCGGCCGAGGAGGCCGCGCTGACCGCGCGCTTCGAGGAGTATGCCGACTACGTCGCGCAGGTGCCACGCTGGCTGTGACCGCGGGCACCTCACTGCGCCGCCGCCCCCCAGGCGTCCGGGCGGGGGAGGGTGCGCAGCGCGCGGCTGCTGGCCACGGCGACCACCGCCAGCAGGCAGATGACGGCGCAGACCAGGAGCGTCGGGCGCAGCCCGAGCGTGGCCAGGCCCCACCCGGCAAGGACCGGCGCGAGCGGCGTGGCTCCCGCGCCGACCAGCTCGACGGCGCTCAGCACGCGCCCCACGACGCTGCGCGGGGTCTGGTGCATGAGATAGCTGAAGACGGCCGCGTTGGCCGCCGGCGCCCCCAGAACGCTGACGGTCAGGACCGCCAGCGTCGGCCAGAAGCCGGGCACGAAGGGCAGCGCGAGCATCGACAGGCCGGCCATGGACAGGCCCACCGTCGCCACCAGGCCGGAGGGGAGGCGCTGGACGAGCGGGCCGGCCACCGTCGCGCCGAGCAGCATGCCCAGGCCCAGCGCGGTGGAGACCAGCCCGATCCGCGCCGGGTCCTCGCCGGTGGTCGCCAGGTGGTAGAGCAGGGTGGCGATGGCGGCGTTGAGCCCCAGGTTGAGCAGGAGCGCGACTGCCATGATGCGCCGCAGCTCGGGCCGCGCCCACAGCCACCGCAACCCGGCGCTCACCTCCGCGCGGACAGGGCCGGGGTCGGCGACGGGGGCGGGCCGGAAGTCGCCGCGCAGCGCCAGCGCGCCCACCGCGCTGACGAGGTATGCCGCGGCCGTCGCCGCGAGCGCGGGCACCGCGCCGATCCCCAGCAGGACGCCGCCCAGCGGCGGAGCGCCCATCGACACCGCGGCGTCCCTGGCCTGGTTGGCTGCCGAGGCGGCGGGCAGGAGGTCGGGCCGGACCACCTGCTTGAGGGCGGCGTCCGAGGCGCCGCCCAGCAGCCCGGCCCGGACCCCGGCGAGGAGGTTGAGAGCGGCGAGCACGACGATGCCGAGCTCGAGCCGGGTCGCCACCAGCATCGCGACCATCACGACCGCAGCCATGACACCGCTGAGGACCATCATGCGCCGCAGGTCGTGGCGGTCGGCGAGCACGCCGCCGACCAGGGTGGTCGCGATCCGGCCACCGAGGCCGAGGGCGGCGATCGTGCCGGCGGCCGCGGTGCTGCCGGTCACGAGGACGACGATCAGCGGGACGAGGAAGAACTGGATCGAGGAGCCGAGCGCCTGACCGGTGTCGCCCACCAGCCAGACCCAGTAGGTCCGGGAGCGCCGAAGCGGGAGGGGGACGGCGGAGGCGGCCGGGGCCGGAGAGGCGGTGGTCGTGGTGCTCATGGGGGAGACACTAGACCCGCAAGGAAAAGTGCGCAAGAGTATTTGCGCAACTATTTTTGCGGGATGTGCTTAGGTGGGTGGCATGGCTGACGCGGACTCTCCACGTAGCGGGGCAGGGCCGCTGCAGCTCACCTCCCCGATGCTCAAGGCGATGTCCCACCCGCTGCGCCGCCGGATCCTCGAGCTCATGCACGAGGACGTCCCCCGGCGGGCCGCCGACCTGGCCGAGCTCCTGGACACCCCGGCCAACTCGGTCAGCTTTCACCTGCGCCAGCTGGCCAGGGCCGGGCTGATCGTCGAGGCCCCGGAGCACGCGCGGGACCGAAGGGACCGCGTCTGGGTGGCGGCGGGCCACGGCTACGTGGTGCCCACGCCGCAGGCGCGCGTCGGCCCCGAGGACGAGCTGGTCCTGCGCTCCTTCCTCGACCAGGAGGCGCTGGACCTGCACGACCTCATCGCCCGCCTCACCGCGTGGATACCCCACTGGAGCAGCGGCCGCGAGCAGGTCCCGCGCGCCACGTTGCAGACCGCGCTGCTGGAGCTCACCCAGGAGGACGTGACGTGGCTGTCCGAGGCGATCGGGGAGCTGATGGACACGGCGATCCAGCGGTCCCGGCAGCCCACGGACGAGCCGCGCACCCTCTGGCGGATGGTCGGTATCCTCGCCGACGACACCCTCCCACCGGCACCAGGAGACAGCCCGTGACCACCCAGCCCCGTCCGGCGCCCGGCCCCACCAACTCGCTCGTCGACGTCGCCGGGCTCGCCGTCGGGCACCACCAGAAGGTCGGCGACGGCTGGCTCACCGGTTCCACCGTCGTGCTCGCCCCGCCGGAGGGCGCGGTCGGCGGCGTCGACGTGCGCGGGGGCGGGCCGGGGACCCGCGAGACCGACCTGCTCGACCCGGTCAACCTCGTCGAGCGGGCGCACGCCGTAAGCCTGTCCGGAGGGTCGGCGTTCGGCCTGGCCGCTGCCGACGGCGTCATGCGCTGGCTCCTCGCGCAGGGCCGGGGCCTGCCGATGGGAGGGCCGGGCGAGCTGGTGCCGATCGTGCCGGGCGCGGTGATCTTCGACCTCGGTCGCGGCGGCCGCTGGGAGGCCGTGCCGGACGGCAGCTTCGGCGCCGCCGCCTGCCAGGACGCCCTGCGCGGCGCGCCGCCCGCCCTCGGCTCGGTCGGCGCGGGCACCGGCGCACAGGTGGCCGGCGGGCTCCGGGGCGGCGTCGGCTCGGCCAGCCTCGTGCTGCCCGACGGCGCCACCGTGGCGGCGCTCGTCGTCCTCAACGCGGTCGGCTCGAGCGTCGACCCGGCCACCGGCGAGCTCTACGGCGCCTCCCGCCTGCTGGCCCAGGACCTCGAGGGCCTCCCGGGGGTCCCGTCCGGCGCGCGGCTGCGCACGCCCGACGCCGCGGAGGTGGCCGAGGCCCGGGCCCGGGCGGCCGGGCCGGGACCCGGAGGCATGCCCCGCAGCCTGGCGACGACGATCGGCGTGGTCGCCACCGACGCCACGCTCACCCCGGCCCAGGCCCGGCGGCTGGCGATGAGCGGGCACGACGGGCTGGCGCGGGCGGTGCTGCCGGCGCACTCGATGTTCGACGGGGACACCCTGTTCGGGCTGTCCACGTGCGGACGGGAGCCGCTCGACCCGTTCGGCCTCCACCTGCTGCTGCAGGGCGCGGCCGACGTGGTGACCAGGTCGATCGTGCGGGCGACGCTCCTGGCCGGGACGGTCACGACGCCGGTCGGGACGTGGCGGTCCTACCGGGAGGCGTTCCCCGGCGCGCTCCGCCGAGGCCCGTGCTCCGCGGACCAGCCAGGGACGGCTGACCAGCGCCGTCGAACTCGTCCCCAGGGTGGCAGACTCCGGGGATGACCTCGCTCGACTACTCCCGGATGTTCCGGCTCGACGGGCGCCACGCGGTCGTCGTGGGCTGCGGCGGCATCGGCGCCGAGATCGCCGCGGGGCTCGCCGCGCAGGGTGCCACGCTCAGCTGCCTGGACAAGGACGGCGGGGTCGCGGAGGCGACCCAGGACCGGCTGGCCGACCCGAGCGGCCGGGCGCACGCGGCATACCCGGTGGACGTCCTGGACACCGCCTCGCTGCACCGGCTCGCCGGCGAGCTGCGCGACGTCGACGTGCTCGTCCTCACCGCGGCCGTCAACGTGCGCAAGCGGCTGCTGGACTACACCGCGGAGGAGTTCGACACGGTGGTCGGGCTCAACCTGCGGGCGACCTTCGAGACGGTGCGGGCGTTCGCGCCGCGGATGGTGGAGCGGGGCAGCGGCTCGGTCGTGGCCCTCACCTCGATCCGGGCGGTCGTCGTCGAGCCCGGGCAGGGGGTGTATGCCGCCACGAAGGCCGGCGTCATGCAGCTGGTCCGCACGTGGTCGGCCGAGCTCGGCCCCGCCGGCGTGCGGGTCAACGCGGTCGCGCCCGGGGTCGTCGAGACGCCGCTGACCCAGCAGATCCGCGACGACGAGCGGTGGGGCCGGGCGTATGCCGAGAAGTCGGCCCTGGGCAGGTGGGCGCGCCCCGAGGAGATGGTCGGCGCGGTCTGCTGGCTGGCCTCGGACGCGGCGAGCTTCGTCACCGGCTCCCAGGTGATGGTCGACGGCGGGTGGACCGCGGTCGACGGGAGGTTCACGCCGCCGTTCGGCTGAGGTCCGGCGCCGGGCTCCGGGTCCTCAGGAGTCCTCGCCGAGCAGCTTCTCGCCCCGGTCGCGCAGGTCCACCTTGCGGATCTTGCCGGTGACGGTCATCGGGAAGTCGTCGATCACCTGCACGTAGCGGGGGATCTTGTAGTGCGCCAGCCTGCCGGTGGCGAACTCGCGCACCGACTCCGCGGTGAGCGGCTCGCGGCCCTGCTTCATCCGGACCCAGGCCATGAGCTCCTCGCCGTACCTCTCGTCGGGGACGCCGACGACCTGGGCGTCGAGCACGTCGGGGTGGGTGAGCAGGAACTCCTCGATCTCGCGCGGGTAGATGTTCTCCCCGCCGCGGATCACCATGTCCTTGATCCGCCCGGTGATCTCGACGAAGCCGTCCTCGTCCATCACGCCGATGTCGCCGGTGGCCATCCAGCCGTCGCGCACGACCTCGGCGGTCTTGTCCGGCTGCTCCCAGTAGCCGAGCATCACCGAGTAGCCCTTGGTGCAGAACTCGCCCGCCACGCCCCGGGGCACGACCTCCCGGGTGACCGGGTCGACGATCTGGATCTGAAGGTGCGGGGCAACCCGCCCCACGGTGCCCGTCTTCTTCTCGAAGGGGTCCTGCGGCGTGGTCTGGGTGGACACCGGCGAGGTCTCGGTCATCCCGTAGCAGATGGTCAGGTCGGTCACCCCGGCCTCGATCAGCCGCCGCATCACCGACGCGGGGCACAGCGAGCCGGCCATGATGCCGGTGCGCACGGTGGCCAGGTCCGCCTCGGAGAACTCCTCGCCCCCGTCGATCAGCTCGAACATCGAGATGAACATGGTCGGCACGCCGTAGAGCGAGGTGCAGCGCTCCTCGCGGACCGTGCGCAGCGTCACCGCCGGGTCGAACCCCGGGCCGGGGATCACCATGCAGGCCCCGTGCGAGGTCGCCGCGAGGTTGCCCATCACCATCCCGAAGCAGTGGTAGAAGGGCACGGGTATGCAGATCCGGTCCGCCTCGGTGTAGGAGCAGCCCTCGCCGACGAAGAAGCCGTTGTTGAGGATGTTGCGGTGGGACAGGGTGGCGCCCTTGGGGAAGCCGGTGGTGCCGGAGGTGTACTGGATGTTGATCGGGTCGTCGGCGGCCAGCGTGGCCGCGACCTCGGCCAGCCGCTCGGCGGTCACCTGCGTCGCGGCACCGGCCAGCTGGTCCCAGCTCTCCTGGCCGATGACGACGACGTGCTGCAGGTCGGGGCACTCCCCGCGCACCTCCTCGACCATCGCCGGGTAGTCGCTGGACCTGAAGCGCTGCGCGACGACGACCATCTTCACGCCGGACTGGTTGAGCACGAAGGCCAGCTCGTGGGTGCGGTAGGAGGGGTTGATGTTGACCAGGACCGCCCCCATCTTGGCGGTGGCCAGCTGGACGATCGTCCACTCCGCGCAGTTGGGCGCCCAGATGCCCACGCGGTCGCCGGTGCGCACGCCGGTGGCCAGCAGGCCGCGCGCGAGCCGGTCGACGTCGCGCTGCAGCTCCCCGTAGTCCCACCGCCGCCCGCTCGCCACGTCGACGAGGGCCTCCCGGTCGTGGTGGGTGCGCACCGTGCTGTCGAAGTTGTCCCCGATCGTCTCCTCGATGAGGGGTATGTCGTCCGCCCCCCGCGCGTAGGAGAGCTCCGGGGTCGCCGCCTGCGTCTGCGTCATGGCCCCATCCTGCCCTCCTGCCCCCGGACGTCAAGAGGGTGCAGCGACACGGCATACTGCACTGGCATGACCGTCATCCCACCCGCGGACCCCGCCCGCGAAGCCCGGATCCGGGAGCTGTCGCGGGCCCACGTGCTCACCTCCTGGTCGGCGCAGAAGGCGATCGACCCGCTGCCGCTCGCCGGCGGAGAGGGCGCGTGGTTCTGGGACTACCAGGGCCGCCGCTTCCTCGACTTCAGCAGCCAGCTGGTCAACGTCAACCTGGGCTACCAGCACCCCGGCCTGACCGCCGCCATCCAGGAGGCCGCCGGCCGGATCACCACGGTCGCCCCGAGCTTCTACGAGGAGTCGCGCGCCGAGGCGGCCGCCGCCGTGGCGCAGGTGGCGCCAGAGGGCCTGGAGAAGGTGTTCTTCACCAACGGCGGCGCGGAGGCCAACGAGAACGCGATCCGGCTGGCGCGCCAGCACACCGGCCGGCACAAGATCCTGGCCGCCTACCGCAGCTACCACGGTGCGACCGCGGGCGCGATCGCGCTGACCGGGGAGGCGCGCCGCTGGGGCTCGGAGCCGGCGATCCCGGGCGTGGTGCACTTCTGGGGGCCGTTCCTCTACCGCAGCGAGTTCTACTCCGCCGACGAGGAGCAGGAGAGCGAGCGCGCGCTGGAGCACCTGCGCCGCACCGTGCTGGCCGAGGGGCCGCACACCCTCGCCGCGATCATCCTGGAGACCGTCGTGGGCAGCGCCGGGCTCATCCCGCCGCCCCCCGGCTACCTGCAGGGCGTGCGCGACCTGTGCGACGAGCACGGGATCATGCTGATCCTCGACGAGGTGATGGCCGGCTTCGGCCGCACCGGCGCCTGGTTCGCGCTCGACCACTGGGACGTGCGCCCCGACCTGCTCACCTTCGCCAAGGGCGTCAACTCCGGCTACGTCCCGCTCGGCGGCGTGGTGATGTCGCAGGAGATCGCGGCCTCCTTCGACGAACGTCCCTACCCCGGGGGGCTCACCTACTCCGGCCACGCCCTGGCCACCGCCTCGGCGGTCGCGGCGATCCGCATCATGCGCGAGGAGCGCACGATGGAGAACGCCACGCAGGTGGGGCAGACCGCGCTCGGCCCCGGCCTGCGCTCGCTCGCCGACCGCCACGAGGTGGTCGGCGACGTCCGTGGCCTGGGTGTCTTCTGGGCGGTTGAGCTGGTCGCCGACCGGCGCACGCGCGAGCCGCTGGCGGCGGACCGGATGAAGGCCCTGCAGCAGGCGTGCGTCAGACGCGGCCTGTGGCCGATGGTCAACGCCAACCGCGTGCACGTGGTGCCTCCGTGCGTGATCAGCCCCGCCGAGGCCAAGGAAGGCGTAGCCCTGCTGGACGAGGCGCTCGCCGAGGTGACGTCGTGACCGCCCCGGGCGTGGACGAGCCGGCGCTGGTCGAGGCGCACGTCTCGGTCCCGGACGCCGAGTCGGCCCAGCGCATCGCCAGCGACCTCGTGGCCCGCCAGCTCTCGGCGTGCGTGCAGGTGCTCGGGCCGATGGCCTCGGTCTACACGTGGAAGGGCGAGGTGCACCAGGCTCAGGAGTGGCTGCTGCTGGTCAAGACGACGGCGGAGTCGTTCGCGCGGGTGACCGAGGTGGTGGTGCAGCAGCACCGCTACGACATCCCCGAGGTGGTGGCGGTGCCGATCACGCACGCGCTGGCGGAGTATGCGACGTGGGTGCGGAACAACTCCGACGGGATCGACGACGCGGAGCTGATGGGCGACTGACGGACCGTCGGTCGTGCTGGAGCGGGCGACGAGAATCGAACTCGCGTATTCAGCTTGGGAAGCTGATGTTCTACCATTGAACTACGCCCGCGAAGGCTGTCCGGCCAGGACCGGAGAGCCCATACTAACCGGCGCGTCCGCCCCCTCCAAGCCGACCCCCGTTAGGGTAGCTGCGTGCTCCTCTCAGACCGTGACATCCGCACCCAGATCGACTCCGGGCGGGTCGTGCTCGACCCGTGGGACCCCCGCATGGTGCAGCCCTCCAGCGTGGACGTCCGGCTGGACCGCTACTTCCGGCTGTTCGACAACCACAAGTACGCGGTCATCGACCCGGCGCAGGAGCAGCCCGAGCTGACCCGGCTGGTCGAGGTCGAGGCCGGCGAGTCCTTCGTGCTGCACCCGGGGGAGTTCGTGCTCGGGTCGAGCTATGAGCAGGTGACGCTGCCCGACGACGTCGCCGCCCGGGTCGAGGGCAAGAGCTCCCTGGGTCGGCTCGGCCTGCTCACCCACGCCACCGCCGGCTTCGTGGACCCCGGCTTCACCGGGCACGTCACCCTCGAGCTGTCCAACGTGGCGACGCTGCCGATCGTGCTGCACCCGGGGATGAAGATCGGCCAGCTGTGCTTCTTCCAGCTCAGCTCGCCCTCGGAGCACCCCTACGGCTCCACGGAGCGGGGCAGCCACTACCAGGGCCAGCGCGGACCCACCGCGAGCCGCTCCTTCGACAACTTCCACCGCACGCCGGTGTCGGGCTGACCGGACGGAGCATGAAGCACCGGGTCTTCCGGGGGGCCAAGCGGCGCGGCGGTCGACGTGCCGCGTCGGCACGCAACGCGCTCGGGCGTGCCCAGGCGCGCACGACGAGCGCCGCCATGCTCGGCGTCGTCCTGCTCGTGCTGGCCGACGCCGGACCGGCCGGCGCCGGGGCGGCCGGCGCCGTGGCCGGGCCCGGCAGCGGTGCGCGGTCGGCCGCGCTCACCTCCCCCGCGCCGGGTCCCGGGCCGGTCGTGGCCGCACCGCCGAGCGACGGTGGGTGCGGCGCGGCCGGCACCGCGCAGATCGACGGGACCGTCGGTGCGCTGCTGCTGGACCTGCAGCAGCTGATGTGCAGCCCGCTGGGCCCGGCCGCGGGTCTGCCACCGACCCCGCTGGAGGCGGAGGAGCCGCAGCGGCTCTACGCGCTCGTCGACGCGGACCGCGCCGTGCGGCCGCTCACCTACGCCCCGGACGACCTCGTCCCGCTGCGAGGAGGGCTCTATGAGGCGCGCCGCGAGGTCGCCGAGCAGCTGGACCGGCTGCTCGCGGCCGCCGCGGAGGAGGGGCACACCCAGCTCGTCGTCCAGTCCGGCTTCCGCTCCTACGACGACCAGGCCGGCAGCCACGAGGACTGGGTGCGCCGGGTCGGACCGCAGCGGGCCGAGCGCGTCTCGGCGCGGGCCGGGCACAGCGAGCACCAGCTGGGCCTGGCGGTCGACCTGACGGGGCCGTGCGGCTTCTCCTGCACCGGCGAGACCACGGACGAGCGCTGGGTGGCCGGCAACGCCCACCGTTTCGGCTTCGTCGTCCGCTATCCGCAGGGCGGGCGGGCGGTCACCGGCTACAGCTACGAGCCGTGGCACCTGCGCTACGTCGGGCCGCGGGCGGCCTGGGGGATGCACCTGCGCGGCGAGGCCTACTGGGAGCGCTTCGCCGACCTGGCGCTGGAGTCGGCCGCGAGCCTGCCGGGCTAGCTGCGAGCTGCAGCTGCTGGCTGCTGGCTCAGGCGACCGGCTCGGGAGTCTCCTCCTCGGCGGCCTCCGGCTCCTGGCCGCGCCGGACCGCGGCGAGCAGCATCTGTGCGACGTCGACGACCTCGACCTCCTCGCGCGCGCCCTGCGACTGCTTCTCGGTCAGCCCGTCGGAGAGCATGACCCGGCAGAACGGGCAGCCGATCGCGATCCGGTCCGCGCCGGTGGCCAGCGCCTCCTCGGTGCGGTTGAGGTTGATCCGGGTGCCGAGCTTCTCCTCCATCCACATGCGGGCGCCGCCGGCGCCGCAGCAGAAGGACTTCTCCCCGTGGCGCGGCATCTCGCGCATCTCCACGCCGGGCAGCGCGCCGAGCAGCTCGCGCGGCGGGGCGTAGACCTGGTTGTGCCGACCCAGGTAGCACGGGTCGTGGTAGGTCACCGTGGACGCCGTCGAGGCGACGCCGGAGGTGTCGGCAGCGTCCGGGCGGTGCACCGGGGTCAGTCGCTTCTCGCGCACCAGCTTGTTGAGCAGCTGGGTGTGGTGGACGACCTCGAACTGGCCCCCGACCTGGGGGTACTCGTTCTTGATGGTGTTGAAGCAGTGCGCGCAGGTCACCACGATCTTGGTCGCGTTGACCTCCTTGAGGACCTCGACGTTCTGCATCGCCAGCATCTGGAAGAGGAACTCGTTGCCGGCGCGCCGAGCCGGGTCGCCGGTGCAGGTCTCGCCGTCGCCCAGGACCGCGAAGGAGACGCCCGCCGTGTGCAGCAGCTCGGCCACCGCGCGGGTGGTCTTCTTGGCGCGGTCCTCGAAGGCGCCCGCGCAGCCGACCCAGAACAGGTAGTCGACCTCGGCCATGTCCTCGACGTCGCCCCCGGCCATCGGGACCTCGAAGGGCAGGTCCTTGGCCCAGTCCATCCGCAGCCGGGCGTTCATGCCCCACGGGTTGCCCTTGTTCTCGAGGTTCTTGAACAGCCCGCCCAGCTCGGTGGGGAAGGCCGACTCGATGAGGGTCTGGTAGCGGCGCATGTCCACGATCCGGTCGACGTGCTCGATGTCGACGGGGCACTGCTCCACGCAGGCGCCGCAGGTCGTGCACGACCAGAGGACGTCCGGGTCGATGACCGCGCCGCCGCTGGGGACCGTCGGGTCTCCCTCGGTGGCTCCCACCAGCTCGCGCTGGGCCGCCTCGACGGCCGAGGTGGGTATGCCGTGCAGCGCGTCCGGCCTCGGTCCGTCGCCGAGCTCGGCGAAGGCGGTGGCCGCTGCCTCGCGGTGCTCCTCGTCGGCCAGCAGCCAGGGCGCCTTGGCGTGGTGGTGGTTGCGCAGGTTGATGACCATCATCTTCGGCGACAGCGGCTTGTCGGTGTTCCACGCCGGGCACTGCTCCTGGCAGCGGCCGCACTCGGTGCAGGTGGAGAAGTCGAGCAGGCCCTTCCAGGTGAAGTCCTCGACCTTGCCGGCGCCCAGGGCTGCGTCCTCGTCCAGGTCCTCGATCGCCTCGAAGTCGACCGGCTCGCCGCCGACCGAGATCGGCGCCAGCTCGGCCAGGCTGGTGCGACCGTCGGGGTGCCGCTTGAACCAGATGTTGAAGAAGGCCAGGAACCGGTGCCAGGCGATGCTCATCGTGGGCACGAGCGCCACGGTGAGCATCCAGGTCATCGAGATGACGATCTTGACCAGCGCGACGACGACGATGGCGGTGCCGAGCGCGGCGGCCGACATCCCGGAGAAGAGGGAGCCCACCCATCCGGTCAGCGGGAAGTGCGCCAGCGTGGCCCAGGGTTCGCCCTCCGCCCGGCCGAGCGCGTACTCCATACCCCGCAGGAGGACGATGCACACGCCCACGCCGAGGATGACCGCCTCGACGAAGTAGGCCTCCCAGAACGTGGACCCCCAGAACCGCGAGCGGCGGCCCTCGCCACGCGGGTGGCGCAGCTGGCGGACCACGATGAGCACGAGGATCCCGACCACGGCGGCCCAGCCGAAGAGCTCGGCGATCCACTCGTAGGGGGGCCAGTGGCCGATGACCGGGAGCGCGAACTCCGGGTCGAAGAGCTGGCCGTAGGCGGTGACCAGGGTGAGCACGAGCAGGCCGAAGCTGACCATGACGAACCAGTGCGCCACCGCGACGACCGGCTTGCGGGCCATCCTGGTGTGGCCGAGGAACTCCCGGACCAGCGTCACCGTCCGGGTGCCCGGCTCGTCGGTGCGCCCCTCGGGCTGACCGAGACGGAACTTCGTCACGAAGCCGGCGATCGTGCGGACGAACAGCGCGACCGCGGCCAGGGTGAGGAGGCCCGCGACGACGATGGCGATGACCTGGAGGGTGTCCATAGGAAGAGGGTAGTGGTCCGGGGCGACAGACGTGGCCGAAGGGGCGCCCCGCACGGAATAACTCGAAGTTGCATGATGTATAACCGACAGGCTCTCTGTCCGCAAGACCCCGACGAAAGGTTCCACCCGTGCCCGTCCACGACGACATCACCCAGACGATCGGCCGGACCCCGCTGGTCCGCCTCAACCGCCTCACCGAGGGACTTCCCGAGGGCACCCGCGTGCTGGTCAAGCTCGAGTCGGCCAACCCCGCGGGCTCGGTCAAGGACCGGATCGGCGGCTCCATCATCGACGCGGCCGTGGCCAGCGGCGAGCTGAAGCCGGGCGGCACGATCGTCGAGGGCACCTCGGGCAACACCGGGATCGCGCTGGCGATGGTCGGGGCGGCCCGCGGCTTCCGGGTGGTGCTCGCCATGCCGGACACGATGAGCAAGGAGCGCCGCGCGCTGCTGCGCGCCTACGGGGCCGAGCTGGTCCTCACCCCCGGTGCAGAGGGCATGAAGGGCGCGGTGGCCAAGGCCGAGGAGATCGCCGCGGCCGAGGGCGGGGTCAGGGCGCGGCAGTTCGCCAACCCGGCCAACGTGCAGGTCCACCACGACACCACCGGCCCGGAGATCTGGGAGGACACCGGCGGTCAGATCGACGCCTTCGTGGCGGGGGTGGGGACCGGCGGCACGCTCACCGGGGCCGGCGGCTACCTCAAGGAGCAGAAGGGCGACCTCCACCTCGTCGCCGTCGAGCCGTCCGACAGCCCGATCCTGGCCGGCGGCCAGCCCGGCCCGCACAAGATCCAGGGCCTGGGCGCCAACTTCGTCCCGGAGATCCTCGACACGCAGCTCTACGACGAGGTGATCGGCGCCGGCCTGGAGGACTCCGTGAGCACCGCCCGCGCACTGGCCACCAAGGAGGGCATCCTCAGCGGCATCTCGGCCGGCGCCAACGTCTGGGCGGCGCTGCAGGTCGCCCGACGGCCGGAGTTCGCAGGCAAGACGATCGTCTCCGTGGTCTGCGACGTCGGCGAGCGCTACCTGTCCACGGTGCTGTTCGAGGGGCTGACCGACTGATGGCCCTTCTCGGGCGCCTCCTGGGTGGTGTCCGGGAGGACCTGGACGCCGCCGTGGCACGGGATCCCGCGACCTCGAGCCGCCTGGAGATGGCGCTGGCGTCGCCGGGCCTGCACGCGGTCTGGACGCACCGCGTCTCGCACGCGATGTGGAAGGCCGGGGCGAGGCTGCCCGCACGGCTGCTCTCGCAGGCGGCCCGGGCGGCGACCGGGGTGGAGATCCATCCCGGTGCGCAGATCGGACGGCGCTTCTTCATCGACCACGGCATGGGCGTGGTCATCGGCGAGACCGCCGAGGTCGGCGACGACGTCATGCTCTACCACGGCGTGACGCTGGGCGGCCGCTCGATGGAGCCGGTCAAGCGCCACCCGACCCTCGGCGACGGCGTCACCGTCGGCGCAGGCGCGAAGATCCTGGGGGACGTGCTGCTCGGCCACGGCGCGCAGGTCGGTGCCAACGCCGTCGTCACCAAGGACGTGCCGTCGATGGCGGTCGCCACCGGCATCCCGGCCAAGGTCCGCCGGCTCGATGCGGCGGCCGACCCGCAGGCCACGCTCTACGACGACCCGGCCATCTGGATCTAGCCAGGACAACCAGCAGCCTGACGCAGAAGGCCCGCACCCTCGCCTCGAGGATGCGGGCCTGCTGCGTCGGCGGACGGCCGGCCGGTCAGGCCTGCGCGTCGCCGTCAGGACGGAAGGCGTCGGTCGGTCCCAGCTTGGACTCGTCGACCTGCAGCCCGTCCTGCGGGGAGTAGGAGCCGGTCGCGTTCTCGTAGGTGCCGTCGGCGGCCAGGGACTCGTGCCCCGTGACCTTGCTCTTGACCTCGTCGACCTTGGCCTTCGCCTGCTCGCCGAGGGTGTGCGCCACCTCCGGCGCCTTGGCCTTGGCCTCCTCGACCTTGGTCTGGACGCGCGGGTCGGTCCACAGCTTGTTGGCCTGGTCGGCGAGCTGGTCGTAGCGCTCACGCCCGGCGCGCGCCCCGAGGACGTATCCGATCCCTGCGCCGATGAGCAGCCAGAGCTTGTTCATGGTGACTCCCTTCCGTGGGTCAGTTCTCACCACGACACTACAAGGCGCCGGGCGGGCGGTCCTGCCGGGACGCCGGCGGAGGGTGTGGGATTCGAACCCACGGAGGTTTCCCTCGGGCGCTTTCAAGGCGCCTGCACTCGGCCGCTATGCGAACCCTCCGGGCACCGGCGGCTGCGCCGGTGTCGTCCCGATCATCCCACGCGCGGGAGCGGCCTGCGGAGCCAGCCCGGCACCAGCGCGCCGGCCCGCGTCCTCAGTCGCAGACCGCGCCGACGTCCTCGAGCTTGTCCGGCGGCGTGGTGGTCCCTGGGTCCTGCGGGCCCGGCGCGGTCGTCGTCTGCCGGTCGCCGTCGGTCGGGGAGGCGGTGGCGGTGCTGCTCCCGCTGTCGCCGGGGGTGGCCGGCGCCTCCGGCGCCGGGTGGATGGCCTCCCAGACCCGGGCCCGGATGTCGGAGAAGTTGGGGTCGACCGTGTCGGTGTTGGACTCGGTGAAGGGCAGGCTCTTCATCGTCGCGCCCTGCACGAGGAGGGTCAGCTCGGCCCAGGTCGGCAGGTCCTGCCGGGGGATGTCGGTCACCACGTTGTCGCCCACCGCGCCGATGATCTGCGGGTAGCGCTGGAGCAGCGTCATCGGCTCCACCTGGTGCACGACGGCCGCGACGATGCAGCGCTGGCGGCGCATCCGGTCGTAGTCGTCGGTGGTCACGCGGGAGCGGGCGTAGCCCAGCGCCTGCTTGCCGGTGAGCCGCTGGGTTCCCGGCTGCAGCCACTCCACCTTGCTGCTGGTGTCGAGCTGGATGTTCCCCTGGGCGTTGGTGAAGGTGCGACCGTTGATCGGGATCGGGTCCTTGACCGTGACCAGCACGCCGCCGATCGCGTCGACGAGGTCGGCGAAGCCGTCCAGGTTGACGATCACCGTGTGCTGGATCGGCAGCCCCAGGACCGTCTCCAGCACCTCGCGGGTGGCCGTGAGCCCCGGGTCGGGGTCGCCGGCGAACCAGTCGGGGTGCTCCTCGGCGGTGAGGTCTGCCAGGGTCCACACGGCGTTCATCAGGCACTGGTTGCCGCAGTCGTAGCCGTTGGGGAAGAGCTGGTGCAGCGGGCTGTCGCGCGGGAAGGGCACCTTCTGCAGGTTGCGCGGCACGGAGAACAGGACGGAGTCGCCGGTGTGGGTGTCGATGCTCGCGACGATCATCGTGTCGGTCCGGGTCCCCTCCCGAGCCTCCGCGGCGTCCGAGCCGAGCAGGAGCACGTTGACCCGGGGCAGGTCGGCCCACGGGTCGTCGGGCGGGCCGAGCGCCGAGGTCGGCTCGACCCCGTCGGGGGAGCTGGGAGGCCGCGCGAAGACCTTGTCCATCGCCGCCAGGTGGCTGTCGACGTAGCGGACCGCCAGGGCGGCCGGCGCGCTGACCGCCAGGCAGAGCACGGCCGTGAAGACCGCCAGCACCGCCCGCTGGCCTCCGGTCGAGCGGCGCGGCCGGCTGGTCAGCGCGGTGAGGGCGATCGCGGCCACCCACACCAGGGTCCCGGCCAGCAGGCACCACAGGACCGTCCGCAGCAGCCTGCTGTCGGCGGCCGTCTCCAGGGCGGTCGCGGTCAGCCCGTTGTGCCGCACCACGAGAGCCAGCGCGACGGTGCCGAGCACCAGGAGGGAGACGATGAGCAGCCCCAGGCGGCGGCGCCGCGTCCCGATCAGCCCCGCCCCGGGCACCAGGGCGCTGAGCGCGGTGAGCCAGAGCGCACGGCCCAGGGTCCGTCCGCGGCCCTCGCGGTGGTCGACCCACTCGGCGCGGGACCCGAAGACGGCGTGCGAGCCGGTTCGGTCGCGGCGGGCGTTCATCAGGTGCGGTGGCCTTTCGTGACTGTCGGGGACCCCCCTGTCCTACCAGGCTCGGCTGGTGAGGTCCTGGGAGCCCGGTTTGGGTACCGGCGTCGCCGAAGGGTACATTGTGACCCGATCTGGAGGCGTCGCCTAGTCTGGTCTATGGCGCCCGCCTGCTAAGCGGGTTTGGGGTTTATAGCCCCATCGAGGGTTCAAATCCCTCCGCCTCCGCCGGTCACGCGCACGACCCCCGGCCGCTCTCGGACCGGGGGTCGTGCCAGGTCCGGACCGGGTCACGACTCACGTCGGGGTGTCGGCGTCCGGCTCGTCGGTGGTCGGGTCGTTCGCGGCGTCGGAGCGGGCGCCCGGCTCGACGCCGTCCCGCTCGGCACCGGGCTCCTCGTGCTCCCGGTCACCCTCGACGGCGTCCGCCTGCCGGTCGGCGCGCTCCACCTCCGCCGGACCGGACCGGCGGGCCCGCTCCTCGATCGCGTCGATGTCCTCGGTGAGGTCATCGACGCCCGGCGGCACGGGCTCCTCGTTGAGCAGGGGAGGACCCGAGCGCGGGATCGGGTCCTGCCCGGGGACGATGCCCATCTAGACCTCCTGACCGGCCAGGCGCTCCTGCAGCGCCGCCAGCTCCTCGCGCAGGGCTGCCGGGAGCTCGTCACCGAACTTGTCGAACCACTCCTGGATGAGCGGGATCTCAGCCTCCCACTCCTGGGGGTCGAACGCGAGCGCTGCCGCCAGGTCCTCCTCGGACAGGTCCAGCGCCTCGGTGTCGAGGTCCTCGGGACGGGGCAGCAGGCCGATCGGGCTCTCCTGCGCCCCGACCCGGCCCTCGATGCGGTCGAGCATCCACTTCAGGACGCGGGAGTTCTCGCCGAAACCGGGCCAGAGAAAACGGTCGTCCTCGTCGCGGCGGAACCAGTTGACGAGGAAGATCTTCGGCAGCTTGTCGGGGTCGGCGCCCTCGCCCAGCGCGAGCCAGTGCTCGAAGTAGTGGCTGGCGTTGTAGCCGATGAACGGCAGCATCGCCATCGGGTCGCGCCGCACCACGCCCACCTCACCGGTTGCCGCGGCCGTCGTCTCCGAGGACAGCGTCGAGGCGATGAAGGTCCCGTGCTGCCAGTCGCGCGCCTGGGTGACCAGCGGCACGGTGGTCTTGCGGCGGCCGCCGAACATGATCGCCGAGATCGGCACGCCGCGCGGGTCGTCGTACTCCGGCGCGATGGTGGGCACCTGCCGGATCGGCGTGCAGAAACGGCTGTTGGGGTGCGCGGCCTTGACCTGCGACCCCGGGGTCCAGGGGTTGCCGTGCCAGTCGGTCAGCGCGGCCGGCTCCTCCTTGGTCATGCCCTCCCACCAGACGTCGCCGTCGGGGGTGCGGGCCACGTTGGTGAAGATGGAGTGGCCCTGCTCGATGGTGTCCATCGCGACCGGGTTCGTGCCGCGGCCGGTGCCCGGCGCGACGCCGAACAGACCGAACTCGGGATTGACGGCATACAGCCGACCGTCCTGCCCGAACCGCATCCAGGAGATGTCGTCGCCGACCAGCTCGGCGCTCCAGCCGGGCATCGTGGGCTGGATCATCGCCAGGTTGGTCTTGCCGCACGCGGAGGGGAAGGCACCGGCGACGTAGTGGACCTCGCCGTCGGGGCTGGTGAGCTTGAGGATGAGCATGTGCTCGGCCAGCCAGCCCTCGTCGCGCGCCATCACCGAGGCGATGCGCAGGGCGTAGCACTTCTTGCCCAGCAGCGCGTTGCCGCCGTAGCCCGACCCGTAGGACCAGATCGCGCGCTCCTCGGGGAAGTGGACGATGTACTTGGTCTCGTTGCAGGGCCAGGGGACGTCGTCCTCGCCGTCGGCGAGGGGCGCGCCCACGGAGTGCAGCCCCTTGACGTAGGCGGCGTCCGTCTCCTCCATCCTGGCCAGGACGTCGCTGCCGATGCGCGCCATGATCCGCATCGAGGCCACGACGTAGGGGGAGTCGGTGATCTCGACGCCGAACTTGGGGTCCTCGGCGTCCAGGTGGCCCATGACGAAGGGGATGACGAACATCGTGCGGCCCCGCATGGAACCCTCGAAGAGCGGCCGCAGGGTGTCCTTCATCTCCTGCGGATCCATCCAGTTGTTCGTCGGGCCGGCGTCCTGCTCGCGGCGGGAGCAGATGAAGGTGCGTCCCTCCACCCGCGCCACGTCCTGCGGGTCGGACAGGGCCAGGTAGCTGTCGGGCTTCTTGTCCTCGGCCAGCCTGGTGAAGGTCCCCGCCTCCACCAGCGTCGCGTTGATCTGCGCGCTCTCCTCCTGCGACCCGGTGACCCAGACGACCGCCTCCGGCTGCGTGTGGTCGGCCACCCCCTTCACCCAGGCGTCGAGCTCGGCGTGCGTCGTGCCGCCGGTGATCTCCATCTGCTGCTGCATTCGGGTCCCTTTCCTGGCCTCGCTCGCCAGTCGGTGGTGAGGCCGCTCTGCCTCTCTGCCTCAACCGTAGCGCTCACGGCTGGGTTCTCCCTGCTGGGGTGGCGGGGACGGCTGCGTCGTTGCTCAGACCGGGCCCGGCCGATTTCGTCGGTGCCGGGGAGATCCGCTAGTGTTGTCCCTCGTTGCGCCCGTAGCTCAACGGATAGAGCATCTGACTACGGATCAGAAGGTTAGGGGTTCGAATCCCTTCGGGCGCGCGCTGTGTTGAGACAGTGAGGAAGGCCCCCTGCGGTGCAGGGGGCCTTCCGCTGCGCTGGGGAGGTATGCGGTGCTCGCGCGGGTCGGGCGGGCAGGCCGGTCCTGCTCACCGGGCGGACTCGATCCACCGCCGCATCCCGGTCAGGCCCTCGCGGATGCGCTCCTGCGACAGGCCGGAGTAGGCCAGGCGGATGTAGCTGCGGTCCTCGCCCGGCTGCGGCCGGCCGAAGTGGTTGCGGGTGCAGAAGCTCACGCCGGTGCGGTGCAGCGCCTGCTCGGCGAAGTCGGCCAGGTCCTCGGCGCCGACGAGGCCGACGGCCTCGGTGACGTCGGGGAAGAGGTAGAAGGTCGACTGCGGGACCTCGACCGACATGCCCGGGGTGGCGTTGACGATCTCGCACGCGGCGTCGCGGCGGCCACGCAGCACCTCGAGCATGTCCTGCACCGGCGCCTGGGTGCCCTGGAGCGCGGCGATGCCGGCCCACTGCACGTAGTGCGTGGTGCACGACTCGTCGTTGGTGTTCATCGTGGAGAAGACCCGGCTGAGCTCGACCGGCGCCACCGCGGCGCCGAGGCGCGAGCCGGTCATCGCGAACTTCTTGGAGAAGGTGTAGAGGATGACGGTGCGCTCGGCCATCCCCGGCAGGGAGGCGATCGAGGTGGACACGCCCTCGTAGCGCATCTCGAAGTAGGCCTCGTCGGAGAGCACCCACAGGTCGTGCTCGACCGCGAGCTGGGCGATGGCCTCCCGCTCGGCCTGGGTCGACTCGGCGGAGATCGGGTTCTGCAGGTCGTTGTAGATGATCGCGACGGTCCGCTCGGTGAGCAGGCTGCGGACCTGGTC
Organism: Ornithinimicrobium avium; assembly: GCF_003351765.1. Lineage (NCBI taxonomy): Bacteria > Bacillati > Actinomycetota > Actinomycetes > Micrococcales > Ornithinimicrobiaceae > Ornithinimicrobium > Ornithinimicrobium avium. The sequence continues at coordinate 2,033,499 of NZ_CP031229.1, read as the reverse complement.
GAGGTCGATCGCAAAACCGGTCTCGGTCGGCAGGTAGCGGTAGGCCTTCGCCGCGCCGCCGTGGTACTCGATCTGCGACTCGTAGATCGGGAAGCCCGGGTTGGGGTAGAGCACCTCGTCGCCCGGGTTCATCACCGCCTGGACGAACTTGGTGATGACCGGCTTGCCGCCGGTCATCACGGTCACGTTCTCGGGGGAGTATGTGGTGCCGCGCCGGGCGCCGACGTCCTCCGCCAGGGCCGCGCGCAGCTCGGGGACGCCCGCGCCGGGGCAGTACCCCGTCCGCCCGTCGGCGATCGCGGCGTTCATCGCCTCCACGATGTGCGGTGCGAGGGCGACGTCGAGGTCGCCGAGGTGGAAGGGGTAGATCTCGTTGCCGCGCGCCTTCCAGTCCGCGGCCGCCGCGGCGACCGCGAAGGCCGTCTCCGTGCCGAGGTTCTCCAGCCTGCTGGCCGTCCGCACGCCCATCACGTCCCTCGCGTCGAGCCGTCGTTGGCCGTTCAGACTAGTCCACCTCCCCGCCACCGGTGGCGGGGACCGGCGTGGCGGTGCAGACTACGGGCACCGGTCCGCGCAGCCGTGCGGACCCCGGCACCAGGAGGCGGTCCATGACCGAGCAGGACACCGGCGTCCGGGCGGGCGGCAGGGACTACGTGCTGGGTCAGGCGGTGCTGCTCGCGTCGGTGGCCGCCCTGGGCGGCTTCCTCTTCGGCTTCGACACGGCCGTCATCAACGGCGCGGTCAACGCGATGCGCGACGACTTCGGGATGGGCTCGGTCCTGACCGGCTTCGTGGTCAGCTCCGCCCTCCTGGGCTGCGTCCTGGGCGCCTACCTCGCCGGCCGGCTCGCGGAGCGGTTCGGCCGGATCCGCGTCATGGTGCTCGCCGCGTCGATGTTCTCCGTCTCGGCGATCGGCTCCGGTCTGTCCTTCGGCGCGTGGGACATGATCGGCTGGCGGGTGATCGGCGGGCTCGGGGTCGGTGCCGCCTCGGTCATCGCCCCGGCCTACATCGCCGAGATCTCGCCGGCCTCGATCCGGGGCCGGCTCGGCTCGCTGCAGCAGATGGCCATCGTCACCGGGATCTTCGTGGCGCTGCTGTCCGACTACTTCCTGGCCAGCGTCGCGGGCGGCTCGGACGCGGCGCTGTGGGGCAGCGTGGCGTGGCGCTGGATGTTCATCGCCGAGCTGGTCCCGGCGGTGGCCTACGGCGTGCTGGCCCTGACCATCCCCGAGTCGCCGCGCTACCTGGTCAGCAAGGGCGAGACCGAGCGGGCCCGCGAGGTGCTGGGCCGGGTGATGCTGCGCGGCATCCCGGAGCGGATCAAGGAGATCCAGCGCACCGTGCGTCGCGAGGCGCGCGCCTCCCTGTCCGACCTGCGCGGGAGCACCGGCAAGGTGCTGCCGATCGTGTGGATCGGGATCGGGCTGTCGGTCTTCCAGCAGTTCGTCGGCATCAACGTGATCTTCTACTACTCCTCGACGCTGTGGCAGGCGGTCGGCTTCACCGAGGAGGACGCCCTCACCCAGACGGTCATCACCTCGGTGACCAACATCGCGGTGACGATCGTGGCGATCGCGCTCATCGACCGGATCGGCCGCCGCCGGCTGCTGCTCATCGGCTCGGCCGGGATGCTCGTCTCGCTCGGGACGATGGCGTGGATCTTCGCCACCGCCCACCGGGTCGAGCAGGACGGCCAGCTGGTCCCGGTGCTCTCCGACCAGCAGGGTCTGGTGGCGCTGGTGGCCGCCAACGCCTTCGTGGTCTTCTTCGGCATGTCGTGGGGCCCGGGCGTCTGGGTCCTGCTGGGCGAGATGTTCAACAACGCGATCCGGGCCACGGCGCTCGGCATCGCGGCGGCGGCGCAGTGGCTGGCGAACTTCGCGATCTCGATGAGCTTCCCGGTGATGGCCGACGTGGGCCTGGGCTTCGCCTACGGCTTCTACACGCTGTTCGCGCTGCTGTCCTTCTTCTTCGTGCTCAAGTGGGTGCCGGAGACGAAGGGCAAGGAGCTGGAGGACATGGACTGAGCGGGGCTCGGGCCTCCTCGCTCAGACCTCGTCGGCGGTGGTGCTGGTCGGGTCCCACCTCAGGACGCCCTCGTCGGCCCAGCCGCGGTCCTTGACCGCCTCGCGGGCCTCGGCCTTGACGGGGCCGGTGAGCCGGTCGAGGTAGAGGTAGCCGTCCAGGTGGTCGGTCTCGTGCTGCAGGCAGCGGGCGAGCAGGCCCTCGCCCTCGACGACGACCTCGTTGCCGTCCAGGTCGGTGCCGGTGACGCGGGCGCGCGGGTGGCGGGCGAGCGGGAACCATTCGCCGGGCACGGACAGGCAGCCCTCGCCGTCCTCCTCGGGGTCGAGCGGGGCAGGCGTGCCCAGGCGCTCCAGCACGGGGTTGACCACGACGCCGCGCGCGTTGGGACCCTCAGGCACCGGGCAGTCGTAGACGAAGATGCGCAGCCGGGAGGCCACCTGGTTGGCGGCCAGGCCCACGCCCTCGGCGGCCTCCATGGTCTCGAACATGTCGGCGACCAGGGTGCGGACCTCCTCGGTCACCTCCCGGACCTTCTTGGTCGGGGAGTGCAGGGCCTTGTGCCCGATGACGGTGATGGGACGGACTGCCATGGCGAGGATTCTAGGGCCGGGGTTCAGCGGGCCGGACGGATGGTGCCGCTCACCTCGGCCAGCCCCACCACGGTGCCCTCGGGACCTGGCGCGGTCGCGGTGATGGTCACCGTGTCGCCGTCCTCCAGGAAGGTCCGGGTCGTCCCGTCGTCGAGGGTCAGCGGCTCGGCGCCGGACCAGGTCAGCTCCAGCAGGCTGCCGCGCGTGTCCTTCTGCGGTCCCGAGGTGGTGCCCGAGGCGAACAGGTCGCCGCTGGTCAGGGCGGCTCCGTTGACGGTCAGGTGGGCCAGCATCTGGGTGGGCGACCAGTACAGCTCCCGGTAGGGCGGGCGGGAGACGACGGTGCCGTTGATCGCGACCTCCATCGTGACGTCGAGGCCGAACACCGACCCCGGCGAGCCGCGCAGGTAGGGCAGCGGCTCGGGGTCCTGCACCGGCAGCGGCACCCGGGCGGCGTCCAGGGCGGCCATCGGCGTGATCCACGCGGCGATGGAGGAGGCGAAGGACTTGCCGAGGAACGGGCCGAGCGGCACGTACTCCCAGGCCTGGATGTCCCGCGCGGACCAGTCGTTGAACAGCGCCACCCCGAAGAGGTGGTCGAGGGCCCCGTCGACCTCGACGCGCGAGCCGACCGGCGTGGACCCGCCGACGACGAAGCCGAGCTCGGCCTCGATGTCCAGCCGCACGCTGGGGCCGAAGACCGGTGCCGGGTCGTCCTTGCCCTTGCGCTGGCCGGTGGGCCGCACGACGTCGGTGCCGGAGACGACGACGGTGGAGGAGCGGCCGTGGTAGCCGATCGGCAGGTGCTTCCAGTTGGGCGTCAGCGCCGCCCCGTCCGGGCGGAAGATGCGGCCCACGTTGGTGGCGTGCTGCTCGCTGGCGTAGAAGTCGACGTAGTCCCGGACCTCGAAGGGCAGGTGCACCTCGACCCGGTCCAGCGGGTGCAGGTGCGCGCCGAGCTGGTCCCGGCCGGCCTCGTCGACCAGCCGCTCCTGCAGCCAGCCGCGCAGCCCGGCCCAGGCCTGCGGCCCGAGCTCGAGGAACGGGTTGAGGGTCGGCCCCCGCAGCGCGGCCGCCCACGGCGTGCCCGCCGCCGCGGCCCGCAGGTCGAGCGCGTGGTCCCCGACCCGCACCCCCAGCCGCACGCCGGCCGCGTCCCCGGACGGGCTGATCGCGCCGTAGGGCAGGTGGTGCGGGCCGAAGGGATGGTCGGCGGGCAGGTCGAGCGGCGAGGTCACGTGGTCTCCTTCTCGGGGATCTCTTCGGGTATGGCGTGCGGTCAGGTCAGCAGGCCGAGGTCGAGGAGGTCGTGGACCGGGTCCAGGACGCCGCAGCAGCCGAAGGAGACGAACCGGCGCCGCAGCAGGGCGACCGCCTCCTCCTCCAGGCCGCGGACCAGCGCGGCGAGCTCCTCGGCGTCGCGCAGCTCCAGCGTGGCCACCAGCTCGGGCAGCGCGGCGCCCTCCTCCAGGTGGTGGACCGCGACCAGGACGTTGAGCGCGCCGTGCTCGTCCGTGCCGGCGACGGTGGTGTGCGCCACGGCACGGTGCAGCCCGCCGGTCAGCTTCAGGGCCAGCCCGCGGGCCCGTGCGCCGAGCAGGAACCCGGCCAGCTCCCCCGGCGTGGGCGGGGGCGCGGCGGAGGTCGCCTGGGTCCGCAGCTTGGCCAGCACGGCCACCGGGCTCTCGCCCGCGGCGGCAGCGAGGTCGTCGAGCGCGGCCTGCTGGGCGGCCGGGTCGCGGGTCACCTCGACGGCGACGCGCACCCCCAGGTCCAGCGCCCGGCGCCAGCGACCCGCCTCGTCGTCGTGGGCGAGCTCGACGCCGACGACCTGCACGTGCGGGCTGCCCCGCAGCGCCCCGACGGCGCCGACCAGGTCCGCCAGGGGCGTCCCGGCCCGGGCGACCACGGTCACGTCGACCGGCTTCGACCCGTGGGCGGTGCCGGTCCCGAGGTCCTCGGCCGGGGGCAGCTGCGCCGCCGCCGCGACCAGCTGCTCCGCGCCCGGGGTGCCGATCAGCAGCGGACCCAGCAGGTCGGCATACCTGCCCTCGCGGAGCGCGAGGTGCTCCGCCCACGCGTCGGGGACGCTCGCGCAGCCCGGCGGGAAGACGGCCGCGTCGTCGATCCACCGGTGGAAGACCGAGCGGGGCGCCGACGGCATTGACATGCCCGGCACGCTACTGCATCGTGACGAGGGAGAGGACGCTGCCGTCCGACATGCGGACAGTGGTCGTCGGACCAGCCCCACCCAAGGATCGGAGCCCCCCATGGCGCACTACCGCAGCGTCGGCGACGTCCCGCCGAAGCGGCACACCCAGCACCGCGACGAGCAGGGCAACCTCTACTACGAGGAGCTGATGGGGGAGGAGGGATTCTCCAGCGACTCCAGCCTGCTCTACCACCGCAACATCCCCTCGGCGATCGCCGACGCGAAGGTGTGGGACCTGGGCGAGATGTCCACCGTGCCCAACCACCCGCTGCTGCCGCGCCACCTGAAGCTGCACGACCTGGAGTTCGGGGGCGCGGACGTGGTCACCGGCCGCCGGCTGGTCCTGGGCAACGGCGACGTGCGGCTGCTCTACGTGGTCGCCGACACCCCCAGCCCCTACTACCGCAACGCGATCGGCGACGAGGTCGTCTACCTCGAGCGGGGCGGCGCCCGGGTGGAGACCGTCTTCGGCTCCTTCGAGGTCGGGCAGGGCGACTACGTCGTCGTCCCGCGGGCGACCACCCACCGGTGGGTCCCGCGGGTCGAGGGCGACGAGGGGTATGCCGAGCCGCTGCGCGCCTACGTCATCGAGGGCAACAGCCACATCGGCCCGCCGAAGCGCTACCTGTCCCGGTACGGCCAGCTGCTCGAGCACGCGCCCTACTGCGAGCGCGACCTGCGCGGGCCCGACGGTCCGCTGCTGGCCGAGGACACCGGCGCCGACCGGGAGCAGCCCACGGACGTCTACGTCAAGCACCGCGGCGGCGGGGAGCGCAGCACCGGCGGGCTGGTCGGCACGGTCTACACCTACCCCTACCACCCCTTCGACGTGGTCGGCTGGGACGGCTGCCTCTACCCCTACGTGTTCAACGTCTCCGACTTCGAGCCGATCACCGGGCGGGTGCACCAGCCGCCGCCGGTGCACCAGGTCTTCGAGGGGACCAACTTCGTGGTGTGCAACTTCGTGCCGCGCAAGGTCGACTACCACCCGCTGTCGATCCCGGTGCCCTACTACCACTCCAACGTGGACTCCGACGAGATCATGTTCTACGTCGACGGCGACTACGAGGCCCGCAAGGGCTCGGGCATCGGCAAGGGCTCGATCTCGGTGCACCCCGGCGGGCACGCGCACGGGCCGCAGCCCGGCGCGACGGAGAAGTCGATCGGCGTGGACTACTTCGACGAGCTGGCCGTCATGGTCGACACCTTCCGGCCGCTGGAGCTGGGCGAGGCCGGCCGGGAGGTCGATGACGGGCGCTACGCTGGGTCCTGGGGCCGTGGGCTGGCGCCCGGCGGCGCGCAGTCCGGCGAGGGCGAGATCTTCTCGACCAGCTGACCGGGCTGCCACCGTGGCGGGACCTCACCCGCCCTACTCCCAGGGCGTGGGGTCCGGGTCGACCGCGACCTGCCGACGGGTCGACTCGCGCGCCCGCCGGGCCTCGTCGTCGACCCACTCCCAGTCGGTGGGCAGCTCGTGCCGGTCGACGGCCTCCCAGCCGCGGTCGGGGCTCACGTGCTCGTCGAAGGCCTCGGTCACGGCGCGCCGACGCTCTCCCTCGTCCCGGCCCTGGGCGAAGATCGTCGCGCAGATCCGGCGGTACTTCTCGTCGGGGTCGGGCAGGTAGTCGATCTCGCGCAGCGCCTGGTCCTGCCCGGCGGACTCGAGCACGAAGCGCCCGTAGCCGAGCAGCCGGCCCGGCACGGACCGCCCGTAGTTCATGTCGGTGACCTTGGTCAGCGGCATCATCGCCACCCGCTGGGTGATGAACCCGTAGACCAGCAGCATCCGCCGGTCGGTGGCCACGAACCACTCGTTGTGCCACTCCAGCAGCCGCCACAGCGCCCTCCCGGCGACGGCGAACCACACCAGCCACAGGAAACCGCCGGCCCGCACGGCCGGCCCCTCGAGCGAGGCCGTGACCGCCGCGACCGCCACCAGGGAGAGCAGCATGGTGGCGAACGGCTCGGCCAGGCGCGCCCAGTGCTGGCGGGTGGCCACCACGGGGATCTCGTCGTCCAGCAGGTAGCGGTCCAGGATCCGTCTGCTGATCCGGACCGACTCCTGCGGAGGGGGCTGCGGCACGAGGGAGCCCGTCAGGAGCCCATCAGGCTGTTGAAGAACCGGCCGATGTTCAGGATGCTCTGGCTGATGATGTCCCAGACGGCGCGCAGGATGTCGGCGGCCCGGTCGGGGTTGGTGATGATCGCGTAGATCAGGAACCCCCACACCAGCCAGTGCAGGATCTTCTTGACCGTGGGCGGCATGGGAGTCCTCCAGGATTGCGGGCAGATCTGTGGCCAGTGTGACAGACGGGACGAGGTATGCGGTGCCGCCCCGTGCGTGTCGCCGCACCCGGGGTGCGCCTCACCCGGGCAGCAGCCGCGCCGAGACCGGCCCGGCCTCGACCGTCATCGCCTCCCCGTCGCGCAGCGCCTCGAACGTCCCGGCCCCCACCAGGACGACCGGCACCCGCAGCGCGTACAGCTCCTCGGCGACGATCGCGCCGAGCGCGACGACCGCGTCCGGCTCGGTGAGCAGGACCGCCGCGGGTCCGGCGCCGCTGCGCAGCAGCTCGGCGAGCACGCTGGAGCTCGAGCTGGACCCGCGCCCGGAGGTCATCGCCAGGACCCGGCCGGTCACCACGGCGCCGACCTGCGGGTGGTGCCGGTCGACGACGGTGCCGCCGGCGTCCACGCCGCCCCAGAAGGACAGCGGCAGGTCCAGCCGCAGGACCCGGCCGGAGCCGGAGCCCGGGTGCAGGGTGCGGCCGGTGCGGACCTCAGCCGAGGAGTCCATCGTCGAGCACCACCTCTCCGGCGCGCGCGGAGGCGAGGCACTCCTGCAGCGAGGCGATGACCACGTCGACGCCCAGGTTGCCCGGGGCGTAGTGCGCCCACTTGCCCGAGGTGGTCAGCACCACGCGGTCGTCGGGGTCGAGGATCGAGGTGACGTAGGTGCAGGTGTCCACCACGATCCGCACCCCGGCGCGCTCCAGCTCCTCGACGTGGCCCGCCGCGCGCGCCCGCTCCAGGACGCTGCGGCCGGTGGAGAGGTAGAACGCCACCCGCGGGTCCAGGGGTGCGCCGGCGCGCAGCCCGTCGGCCAGCGCGGCGATCTCCGCGAGCGAGGCGTGCGGGGTGCCCAGGCTCACGGCGTCCAGCCGGGTGCCGCGGGCGGTCGACAGCTCGGCCCGCGCCGCCCGCAGGTCGACGGAGGTGACCGTGAGGGTCGGCACGGAGCCGCCCTGCAGGGCGGCCTCCAGCGTGGGCGCCTCCGGGGTGAGGCCGACGACGTGGAAGAGCGCCACACCGCCGGAGGACGCGGCGGCCGCACCGAACGCCTTGAGCCGGTCCTCGTCGGTGCCGGCCGGCAGCCCGAGCAGCACCGGGTTGGTCCCGGCGCCGCAGCGCAGCCCCACGAGGTAGCCCAGCAGCGGGTAGGTCAGGTCGAGCGCCAGCGCCTTGTCGCCCAGGGCGCGGCAGTCGACGACGAGCCCGCCGCGCCTGTTCCCGGTCAGGTGCAGACCGGCGTGCGGGGCGCGCCCCGTCACCGCCGCGCAGATGTCCAGGAAGTCGCCGTAGCGGTCGGTGCGTGCCCCGAGCACGGAGTTGGCGAAGACGATGGCGTTGGACTCGGCCCAGGCCACGTGCTCGCCGCGGGCCGGTCGCGCGTCGAGCTGGTAGGGCGCGCACGTCCAGGTGGTGCGCGCCCCCAGCGCCACGTAGGCGTCCATCAGCGCACGGCCCTCCTCGGCGACCTCCTGCTCGTGCTCGGTGCGGCGCCGGACCATCCCCGGGTGCACGAGGTCCAGCGAGCCGACGTTGAGCGTGGTGGGCACCCGCACCCGCGCGCCGAGGTCGAGGAGCCGGCGGGCGAAGTCCAGCCCGGCCCGCCCGTGGTAGAGGCAGCTGTCGATGTGGGCGCCGGAGATCTCGACCAGGCCGGCGGCGCCGCGCACCCTGGCCACGGCCACGACGACGCGCATCGCCATCGCCACGCCCGGCCCCTCGCGGCCGTCGAGCATGCCGCGCTCGGTGTCGGTCAGGCTCGGTCCGCCCGACCGTGCTCCGGTCACCGGCCCTGCAGCAGCGGGCTGGCCGCCATCCGGTCCAGCGCCTCGTCCACCTGCGCGGTGGACCCGGCGAAGGACAGCCGCACCCTGCGGTGTCCCTCACGGGTGTCGAAGTCCACGCCCGGGGTGATCGCGACACCGCAGTCGGCCAGCAGGTCCCGGCACCAGGCCACCGAGTCGTCGGTGAGATGGCCCACGTCGCACCAGGCGTAGAAGGCGCCGTCCGGCGGGGCGTAGTCGCGCAGGCCCACCTCGGGGAGGCGCCGCAGAAGCAGGTCGCGGGTGACCGCATACCTCTGGCGGTGCCCCTCGAGCTCGGCGCGCGCCTGCGGGGAGAGGGCGCCGAGGGCGGCGTACTGGGAGACCGTGGGCGGGCAGATGTTGAGGTTGCCGGTGAGCACCTCCAGCGGACGGCGCAGGGCGGGCGGGGCGAGCAGCCAGCCGACCCGCCAGCCGGTCATCGAGAAGAACTTGCTGACCGAGCCGACGACGACCGCCTCGCGCGAGGTCTGCCAGGCGCTCGCCGTCGGGCGGCCGTAGGACAGGCCGTGGTAGATCTCGTCGCTGACGAGCAGCGTCCCGTGCCCCTCGCACCAGCGCGCCAGGGCAGCCAGCTCCTCGGGGTCGATGATCGTCCCGGTCGGGTTCGCCGGCGAGGCGACGATGAGCCCCGCGGGCGGCTCGTCGAGGGCGGCGAGCATCTCGACGGTCGGCTGGTAGCGCGTCTGCGGACCGCAGTCCAGCTCCAGCACCTCGCACCCGAGCGCCTGCAGGCTGTTGCGGTAGGCCGGGTAGCCGGGCCTGGTCATCGCCACGGTGTCGCCGGGGTCGAACGCGGCGAGGAAGAGGGTCGTGAACGCGCCCGAGGACCCGGGGAAGGTGACGACGTCCTCGGGGGAGACGTCCACGCCGGTGGTCTCCCGGTGGTGGTCGGCGATCGCGTGGCGCAGCGGCAGGATCCCGGTGGACTCGGTGTAGCCGAGCACCTGGGTCGTCGTGGCGGCGACGGCGGCGTCCAGGGCCGGCCCCGGTCCGGGCGTGGAGGGCTGCCCGGCGCAGAGCATGATCACGTCGCCGTGGCTGCGCTGGCGCTGCGCGGCGGCCTTGAGCACCTCCATGACGTAGAACGGCTCGACGGCTGACCGTCGCGAGACCCGCATCGTCAGATCACGCCGTAGAGCCGGTCCCCGGCGTCGCCCAGACCCGGCACGATGTAGCCCTTGTCGTTGAGGCGCTCGTCGATCGCGCCGGTGACGACGGTGACCGGGGCGTCCACGTCGCGCAGGTCGGCCTGGAGCCGCTGGATGCCCTCGGGTGCGCTGAGCAGGGTGATCGCGGTGATGTCGTCGGCGCCCAGCTCGACGAGGAAGCGGATCGCGGCGGTCAGGGTCCCGCCGGTGGCCAGCATCGGGTCGAGGACGTAGCACTGCCGGCCGGTGAGGTCCTCGGGCAGCCGGTTGGCGTAGGTGGTCGCCTCGAGCGTCTCCTCGTTGCGGACCATGCCGACGAAGCCGACCTCGGCGGTCGGGACCATGCGCATCATCCCGTCGAGCATCCCCAGCCCGGCGCGCAGGATCGGCACGACGAGCGGCTTGGGGGTGGCCAGGTGGATGCCGGTCGTCGGACCCACCGGGGTCTGGATGTCGAACGGCCTGACCCGCACCTCGCGCGTCGCCTCGTAGGCCAGCAGGGTCACCAGCTCGTCGGCCAGCCGGCGGAAGGTCGGCGTGTCCGTCCTCTTGTCCCGCAGGTAGGTCAGCTTGTGGGCGATGAGCGGGTGGTCGGCAACGTGGACGCGCATGGGTCAGACTCTAGGTTGTGACCGATGCGCAGGACCACCCCGCCGCACCGCTGCCCGGATGGGCCCCCGACAGGTATGCGCAGTGGGTGCGTCTTGCGCTCGCGGAGGCGAGGACGGTCGGCGGGTCGGGCGACGTGCCGGTCGGTGCCGTCGTGGTCGGTCCCGACGGTGCCGTGCTCGGTCGGGGCCGCAACGTGCGCGAGCGCGACCACGACCCGACCGGCCACGCCGAGATGGTCGCCCTCCGCGAGGCGGGCGCGGCGCTCGGCTCGTGGCGGCTCGACGGCTGCGGTCTCGTCGCCACCCTCGAGCCGTGCGCGATGTGCGCCGGAGCCTCGGTGCTGGCGCGGGTGGACCGGGTCGTCTTCGGCGCGTGGGACGAGAAGGCCGGCGCCTGCGGGTCGGTGTGGGACCTGCCCCGGGACCGCCGCGCGCTGCACCGTCCCGAGGTGGTCGGCGGCGTCCTGGAGGAGGAGTGCGCCGCTCTGCTGCTCGACTTCTTCGGGCAGCGCCGCGGCTGAGCGCCGCGGCTTGGCGGGGCGGCCCGGACGGGTCCTCGCGGTTTGGGACGTCGTCGCCCCCTCGGGTAGCCTGTCCGGCGGTGGCGTGTCCGAGCGGCCTAAGGAGCACGCCTCGAAAGCGTGTGAGGGCGCAAGTCCTCCGTGGGTTCAAATCCCACCGCCACCGCCAGCCATGGCCTTGAGTCGCGACATCCCTGACGTGCGGTGTCGCGACTCAAGGCGTTGCGGTGGCTGATCCGCCCCCCCGTCCCATTGACAATGTGTCAATAACTGGGATGCTGAGGAGCGATGTGCATCGTCGAGAGGGCCGCATGAACTACGAACAGATCACGTATGCCGTCGCCGACCGGATCGCGACCATCACCCTCGACCGTCCCCAGGCGCGCAACGGCTACACGATCCAGATGGCCGACGAGCTCGCCGACGCCGTCCGCCGGGCCGGCGCCGACGACGACGTCCGGGTCCTGGTCCTCACCGGCGCGGGGGACGACTTCTGCGTCGGCGCCGACCTCAGCGGCGGCACCCTCGACGTCACCGACGGCGCCGACGACGGCGCCTGGGTCGAGCCGGCGACGCGCGCCACCCGCCCGATGTTCGCCCTCGAGAAACCGGTCATCGCCGCCGTCCGCGGCGCAGCGGTCGGCGTCGGGTCGACGATGATCCTCGCGGCGGACTTCCGGTTCGCCTCGACCGACAGCCGCTTCGGCTTCGTCTTCGCCCGCCGCGGGATCTACCCCGAGGGGGGCTCGACGTGGTTCCTGCCGCGGATCGTCGGCCTGGGCGCGGCCCTGGACTGGATGGTCACCGGCCGCCTCGTCCCGGCCGAGGAGGCCCTCGCGAAGGGGCTCGTCACCGCGGTCCACCCTCCGGACGAGGTCCTCGACCGCGCCTACGACCTGGCCCGCGAGATCGTCGCGTCGACCTCGGCGGTCTCGGTTGCGGTCATCCGTCAGGCACTGCTGCAGATGAGCGCCCTGGACTCGCCCGAGGCAGCCTTCGACCTCGACTCCAAGCTCATCGCGAGCTGCGCGGGGAGCCCGGACGCCAAGGAGGGCGTCATGTCCTTCCTGGAGCGACGCCAGGCCCGCTTCCCGGGCCGGGTCGGCAGCGACCAGCCCGCCTTCCTGCCCTGGCATGCCGGCCGGGCACGATGAGCACCGGGCACGATGAGCACCGGGCACGATGAGCACCGGGCACGATGACCACCGGGCGGTGGGGAGCCCACGCGTGAGGGCGGCCAGCACGGCGCGCACCCGCCTCGAGCCCGACGAGCGACGCGAGCAGATCCTCAGGTGCGCGATCGAGCTCTTCGGCGAGCACCCCTATGCGGCGGTGTCGACAACCGAGATCGCCGCCGCGGCCGGGGTGACCCGTGGGCTGCTGCACCACTACTTCGGCACCAAGCGCGAGCTCTACGTCGAGGTCGTGCGAGAGATGCTCATCGTGCCCCGGATGGTGGTGCCGGAGGATGTCGGGCCCGGCCTCGACGAGCGCATCGACGCCTGCGTCACCTGGCTGCTCGACATGGTGACCGGGCACGGTCTGACCTTCGTCGCCGTGGCGGGGGCCGAGGGCGTCGGCGACGACCCGGAGATCGAGCAGCTGCTCCTGCGGGCCGACGACATCGCCGCCCGACGCCTGCTGCAGCTGCTCGGCGTCGACGAGGACCTCCTCGACACGCCTCGGGTCGGCGGCCTGGGCCGGGCCTATGGCGCCATGGTCAAGGGTGCCATCCGCGAGTGGGTGCGTGAGGGGAGCCTGTCCCGAGCCGATGTCCACCAGCTGCTCCGACGCACCCTGCGCACCATCATCACCGAGCTGGTCCGAGAGCCCGGGCCCGCCCAGGCCCCCCCGGGGCCGTGACCCGGCCGGTCGTCCGCCGGCCGGCGTCGCGACCCCGCCCGGCGGCGTACCGGGTGGATGCGCCCCTCACTATTGACATTGCCAATTAAGGCCCATCCTTGAGCCCAGGGGCCGACCCCGTCACACGATCCGGAGGTTCTCACCGTGTCTGCACGATCGCGCTGGAGCGACGACGACCTCGAGGACGTCCGCCACCTCGTGGCGACCTACTTCGCCAAGGACGTGCTGCCCTCGGCGGCCCGTCATCTCGAGCAGGGCCATCCGGACCGCGAGCTCTACCGGCGGGCCGGCGAGGTCGGAATCCTCGGCATGTCCGTCCCGGCGGCCTACGGCGGCGGTGGCGGGACCTTCGCCCACGAGGCCGTCCTGATCGAGGAGCAGGTGCGCGCCGGGGACGTCTCGATGGGCTTCGCCGTCGACGTCGGTATCGCCGCGCACTACCTGGCCGCCTATGCGACCGAGGAGCAGAAGCTGCGCTGGCTGCCCGAGGTCTGCCGCGGCGAGTCCGTCCTGTCCATCGCGATGACCGAGCCGGGCACCGGCTCCGACCTGCAGGCGATCACCACGCGGGCCGTGCGCGAGGGCGAGGAGTACGTCATCTCCGGCGCCAAGACGTTCATCTCCAACGGCCACCTGTGCGACCTGGTCATCATCGCGGCGCGCACCGGCGAGGCCGGCGCGGCGGGCATCTCGCTGATCGTCGCCGAGGTCGACGACGACACCCCGGGCTTCACCCGCGGCCGGATCCTGGGCAAGATGGGGCAGAAGGGGCAGGACACGGCCGAGCTGTTCTTCGACGGGTTGCGCGTCCCGGCCGGCAACCTGCTCGGGCCGACGGAGGGTCAGGGCTTCTACCAGCTCATGGAGCAGCTGCCGCAGGAGCGGCTCATCACCGCGGTCATCGCCCAGGCGTCGATCGAGTCCGCCGTCGCCAAGACGATCGACTACACCAAGGAGCGCCACGCCTTCGGCAAGCCGCTCCTCGCCCTGCAGAACACCCGCTTCGAGCTGGCCGAGTGCGCCACGATCTCCCGCGTCTGCCGCACCTTCCTCGACGACTGCATCGAGAAGCACGTCGCGGGGCAGCTCGACGCCACGACCGCCTCGATGGCCAAGTACTGGATCTCCGACCAGGCCACCATCGTCGCCGACCGGTGCCTGCAGCTCTTCGGCGGCTACGGCTACATGGACGAGTACCCGATCTCCCACATCTACACCGACGTCCGCGTCCTGCGGATCCTGGCCGGAGCCAACGAGGTGATGAAGGAACTCATCGCCCGTTCGCTCTGATCACTACCTGAAGGGACCGCACGTGAGCACCAGCAGCACGAACCAGAGCCCGGACGCGTTCGTCTACGACGCGATCCGCACGCCGCGGGGCCGCAACCGCGGCGGCTCGCTGCACGGCACCAAGCCGGTCGACCTCGTCGTCGGGCTCATCGACGAGCTGCGCGAGCGCAACCCGGGCCTGGACCCCCAGCGCATCGACGACGTCGTGCTCGGCGTCGTCTCGCCGGTCGGCGACCAGGGCTCGGTCATCGCCCGCACCGCGGTGCTCGCGGCCGGTCTGCCCGACACCGTCGGCGGCGTCCAGCTCAACCGCTTCTGCGCCTCCGGTCTGGAGGCCGTCAACACCGCCGCACAGAAGGTCCGCTCCGGCTGGGACCACCTCATCATCGCCGGCGGCGTGGAGTCGATGTCCCGCGTGCCGATCGGCTCCGACGGCGGCGCGTGGGCGATGGATCCCGCCACCAACTACGACACCTACTTCGTGCCCCAGGGCATCGGCGCCGACCTCATCGCCACGATCGAGGGCTTCGGCCGCGAGGAGGTCGACGGTTATGCCGTGCGCTCCCAGACTCGCTCGCCGCCCTCAGACCCTCCTTCGCCGCGATGGGGGAGGCAGGAGGCTTCGACGCCGTCGCGCTGCAGAAGTACCACGCCGTCGAGCGGATCAACCACGTCCACACAGCCGCCAACTCCTCGGGCATCGTCGACGGTGCGGCCCTGGTGCTGGTCGGCTCCGAGCTGGTCGGCTCCGAGCTGGGCCTCACCCCACGGGCTCGCATCGTGGCCACAGCGACGAGCGGCGCCGACTCGACGATCATGCTGACCGGCCCGACGCCGGCCACCCGCAAGCTGCTGGCGACCGCTGGGCTGGGCGTCGACGACATCGACCTCTTCGAGATCAACGAGGCGTTCGCCTCGGTCGTGCTGAAGTACCAGCGGGACCTCGGGATCCCCGACGAGAAGCTCAACGTCAACGGCGGCGCCATCGCCATGGGTCACCCGCTCGGAGCCACCGGCGCCATGCTCCTCGGGACCATGGTCGACGGGCTCGAGCGCCGTGGCGCGGAGCGCGCCGTCCTCACGCTCTGCATCGGCGGCGGCATGGGCGTGGCGACGCTCGTCGAGCGCGTCTGAGCGCCCCGTCCGTCCAGACCCTCCGACCTGCAAGGAGCGACACACATGGCTGACACGGTCCACTGGCACCAGGATGCCGACGGCATCGTCGTCCTCACCCTCGATGACCCCAACCAGTCCGCGAACACGATGAACGCCGACTACATCGCCTCGATGCGCACGGTGGTCGACCGGCTCGTCGCCGAGAAGGACTCCGTCACCGGCGTCATCCTCACCTCGGCCAAGAAGACCTTCTTCGCCGGTGGCGACCTGCGCGCCCTGTCCCGCGCGACGAAGGACGACGCGCAGCGGGTCTTCGGCGAGATCACCGAGATCAAGGCGCAGCTGCGCACCCTGGAGACCCTGGGCAGGCCGGTCGTCGCCGCCATCAACGGGGCCGCCCTCGGCGGTGGCCTCGAGATCGCCCTGGCCTGCCACCACCGCATTGCGGCGGACGTGCGCGGCTCGCAGATCGGCTTTCCCGAGGTCACCCTGGGCCTGCTGCCCGGTGGTGGCGGCGTCGTGCGCGTCGTCCGGATGCTCGGCATCGCCGACGCCGTCACGAAGGTGCTCGCCCACGGGCAGCGCTTCACGCCGGCGCAGGCCCAGGAGATCGGCCTCGTCGACGAGGTCGTCGGCTCGGTCGAGGAGCTCGTGCCGGCCGCCAAGGTCTGGATCGGCCAGAACCCCTCGCCCGTCGCGCCGTGGGATGCCAAGGGCTACACGATCCCCGGTGGCACTCCCGCGACTCCGGCCCTGGCAGCCAACCTGCCGGCGTTCCCCGCCAACCTGCGCAAGCAGCTCAAGGGTGCCAACTACCCCGCGCCGCGCGCCATCCTCGCCGCAGCGGTCGAGGGCGCCCAGGTCGACTTCGACACCGCCTTGACCATCGAGTCGCGCTACCTCGTCGAGCTTGTCACCGGCCAGGTCAGCAAGAACATGATCCAGGCGTTCTTCTTCGACATGCAGCACATCAGGTCCGGTGGCAGCCGCCCCACAGGTCTCCCCAAGCACGAGGCCAAGCGGGTTGCGGTGCTCGGCGCCGGCATGATGGGCGCCGGCATCGCCTACGTCTGCGCGAAGGCCGGCATCGAGGTCGTGCTCAAGGACGTCTCGCAGGAGGCTGCCGAACGTGGCAAGGCTACTCGGCGGCCCTCGTGGACAAGGCTGTCTCCCGCGGCAGGTCGACCCGTGAGCAGGGGGACGCGCTCCTCGCCCGTCTCACCGCGACGGCAGATCCCCAGGCCCTGGCCGGGGCCGACCTCGTCATCGAGGCGGTCTTCGAGAGCGTCGAGGTCAAGCACCAGGTCTTCCAGGAGATCGAGGACATCGTCGAGCCGGGCGCAGTCCTCGGCTCGAACACCTCCACCCTGCCGATCACCAGCCTCGCCGAGGGTGTCAAGCGCGCGGAGGACTTCATCGGCCTGCACTTCTTCTCGCCGGTCGACAAGATGCCGCTCCTCGAGATCGTCGCCGGCGAGAAGACCAGCGAGGAGACGCTGGCCAAGGCCTTCGACATCGCCGTGCAGATCAAGAAGACCCCCATCGTCGTGGGTGACCACCGGGGCTTCTTCACCAGCAGGGTCATCGGCACGTTCCTCAACGAGGCCATCGCCATGGTCGGCGAGGGCGTGCCCGCGGCCAGTGTCGAGCAGGCCGGCCTGCAGGCCGGCTACCCCGCGGCACCGCTGCAGCTGGCCGACGAGCTCAACCTCTCGCTGATGAGCAAGATCCAGAAGGAGACCAAGGCCGGCCTCGAGGCCGGCGCCGCCGACGGCGCCCGCGCCTACGAGCACCACCTTGCCTACGACATCGTCGATGACCTGCTCGCCGCGGACCGCAAGGGCAAGCTCGGCGGCGCGGGCTTCTACGACTACGTCGACGGCAAGCGCACCAACCTGTGGCCCGGCCTCGCCGAGAAGTTCGGCAACACGACCGAGCTCCCCTTCGAGGACATGAAGGAGCGGATGCTCTTCGCCGAGGCCCTCGAGACGGTCAGGTGCTTGGACGAGGGCGTGCTGCGCAGCGTGCCCGACGCCAACGTCGGCTCGATCCTGGGCATCGGCTTCCCCGGCTGGACCGGCGGGGTCGCCCAGTACATCAACGGCTACCAGGGCGGCGTGCCCGGCTTCGTGGCCCGCGCCGAGGAGCTCGCCGCGCGCTACGGCGCGCGCTTCACCCCGCCCGCCTCCCTCGTGGCCAGGGCCGAGGCCGGTGCGCGCCTCGAATGACCCCTCCAGTCGGTGCGCCGCCGTACCGACCCACCCGCACCAGCACGACCCGCACAGCAGGACCCGCACCAGCACGACACAGGCAACAACCCACACTGCAGCAACACGTCAGAAAGAGGAGGCCAGGATGTACCTGACCCAGGGACTGCACAGAGCCGTTCAGTCGACACCGAACAAGGCAGCAACGATCTACGGGGACCGTGTCCGCACCTTCGCCGAGCACGCGGACCGGGTCGCCCGCTTCGCCGCCGGTCTGCACGCCGTAGGCGTCGAGGCGGGTGACCGGGTCGCGATCCTGTCCCTCAACAACGACCGCTACGCCGAGTACCTCCTCGCCGTGCCGTGGGCAGGGGCCGTGGTCAACCCGGTCAACATCCGGTGGAGCCCGGCGGAGATCATCTACTCGCTCAACGACTCGCAGACCAAGGTCCTGCTCATCGACGACGCGTTCGCCCCGATGGCCCCCGCCCTCAAGGCCAACGTGCCCTCGCTCGAGACGATCATCCATTGTGGTGACAAGGAGCTGCCCGAGGGGACCATCTCCTACGAACAGCTCGTGGCCGACAACGAGCCGGTCGAGGACGCCTTCCGCAAGGGTGAGGACCTCGCCGGGGTCTTCTACACCGGTGGCACGACGGGCTTCCCCAAGGGCGTCATGCTCAGCCACACCAACCTGGTCACCTCAGCCCTGGGCACCATCGCCAGCGGTGAGCTGCTCGGCGTGGGCGCGGTCTTCCTGCACGCCGCCCCGATGTTCCACCTCGCCGACCTTGCGGCCTAGGCCGGTCAGGTCACCTTCGGCGGCACGCACGTCATGGTGCCGTTCTTCGAGCCGGCGGCGGTCCTCGCGGCCGTCCAGGATCACCAGGTCACCGACATCCTGCTCGTGCCGACGATGATCCAGATGCTCGTCGACCATCCGGACGTCGCCAAGTACGACCTGTCCTCGATGAACCGCATCCTCTACGGCGGCTCCGTCGTCTCCGAGGGTGTTCTCAGGCGGACCCTCTCCCTCTTCCCCGGCATCCGCATGACGCAGGCCTACGGCATGACCGAGGTCGCCCCGGTCGGGGCCCTGCTGCTCCCGGACGACCACCGCGACCAGTACCTCCGCTCCGCCGGCCGCGCGGCGCTGCACACGGAGATCAAGGTCATGGCCACCGACGGCAACACGGTGCCGGCCGGCGAGGTGGGCGAGATCTGCATCCGTGGCGCCAACGTCATGCTCGGCTACTGGAACAAACCCGAGGAGACCCAGGCCGCACTACGCGACGGGTGGATGCACACCGGTGACGCGGGCTACCTCGACGCCGACGGCTACCGCTTCGTCGTCGACAGGATCAAGGACATGATCGTCACCGGTGGTGAGAACGTCTACTCCGCCGAGGTCGAGAACGCCCTGTCCAAGCACCCTTCCGTGGCCGCGTCCGCGGTCATCGGCCTGCCCGACGCGACGTTCGGCGAGAAGGTCCACGCCGTCGTCGTCCTCGTGCCCGGCGCCGCGGTCAGCGACGACGAGCTCCACGCGCACTGCAAGGAGCTGATCGCCGGCTACAAGATCCCGCGCAGCTACGAGTTCGTCGAGGCGCTGCCCGTCAACGGTGCGGGCAAGGTCCTCAAGCGTGACCTCCGGGCCGCGCACGAGGCCCGGGCCGAACCCGTCCCCGGCCCGTAGTCCCTGCATCTCGGCACCGGTCTGGCGACGGGCGCCAGGGATCCGCCTGCCCGGGACCCGGGTCGGCGATCACGCCGAGGCGAGCAACGCGCCGAGGATCACCATCATCCACAGGAGCCCGATCAGGCCCAGGACGGTGCCGATGATGCCCAGGATCATGCCGGCCCGGATGCTGGAGCCGTTGATGTAGGGGCGGCCCGAGGCGTCGATCTCCCTGAGCGCGCGGTGCCCCATCACCCAGGCGAACGGCCCGAGGATCTGCATGAACGTCACGCTGAGGATGCCCAGCACCAGGATCGTCGTGCCGCGCGGGTGCAGGTTCTGCGCCGGCGGCCCCCACGGGGCGGCCGGCGCCGGGCCGGGCCGGTAGCCCTCGGCCGGCGAGGCGTAGGGGTCCACCGGCTCCTGCGGCGCGGTCGGCCACTGCGGGTCGACCTGCCTGCTGCTGCTCTTCGGTAGCGGCGGCGGCTCGAAGTAGGTCATGGTCCCAGCCTAGCTAGGAGACGTCGACCAGCTTGCCGCTCCTCGACAGCTCGGGGTCGGTGCAGGATGACAGGTCGAAGCAGCAGGGCCGGCGCTTGCCCGCGCGCAGCTTGTCGACCGTCACCTCGACCCGGCGCTCGCGCGTGGTGGCGCTGCGGGTCGAGGTGACCCAGCGCACCCACTCCCACCGGGCCATCGGCGTGATGTCGGTCCAGGTGCCGGCGCTGTCGGGGGCATCGGACAGCGCCGCGTCCAGGTCCTCTGGAACCTCCGGCTCGGGCCACACCCTGGTCGGCGTCAGCGCGCCGTGCACCCCGTCCCCGGCTTCCAGCGAGAGGGCCTCGCGCAGCTTCTCGTCCACCGAGATCCAGTGGCCCTTGCGGCCGTCCGGCTCGAGCACGGTCATGAACGCGTGCCCGCCGATCTGCGCCTCGACGGCGACCTGGCCCCGCGACGGCAGTGCCTGGCTGGCGCTCTGTGGAAGGGTCAGCAGGATGCGTTCGCCGACCTGCTGGGCGACGGCGTCGAAGGTGATGCTCATGGGGAGGACGCTAGCCGCTGGCCGCGGCAGCGGTCTTCTCGATTCCTGACCGGTCGGCCCCCAGCCCGAACCAGCTGGTCACGCCGCCGGCCGCCATCAGCACCGCGCAGGCGATCATCGAGGCCCGGTAGCCCGACGTCATGGCGACCGGGTCCAGGTAGGCCTCGCCGGAGAGCCCGGCCAGCACCGGCAGGGCGGCCACCGCCAGCAGCGACCCGGCCCGGGCGACCGCGTTGTTGATCCCGCTGGCCACGCCTGCGTGGTCGTCCGGCGCGGCGGCGAGCACCGCCGTGGTGAGCGGGGAGACGAGCAGCGCCATGCCGAGGGAGAAGACGACGAGGCCCGCGAGCACGTCGTACCAGCGGGTGCCCGCACCGGCGCCCAGGAGCAGGACGAGGCCGAGCGCGCAGACGAGCGGGCCGACGCTCATCGGGACGCGCGGGCCGATGCGCGAGGCGAGCCGCCCGGCCCACGCCGACAGGAGCATCAGCGCGAGGGTCAGCGGGACCGAGGTGAGGCCGGCCGCCAGGGCCGACCAGCCCGCCGACACCTGCAGCTGGAGCACGAGCACGAAGAAGACCACCCCGAGCGCACCGTAGACCAGCAGCGTCATCGCGTTGGCCGCCGAGAAGACCCGAGAGCGGAACAGGCCCAGCGGCATCAGGGGGTCGCGGGCGCGGTGCTCGACGACCACGAAGCCGACGAGCGCGGCCACCGCGAGGGGGCCGGCGACGAGCACCGTCCGCAGGTCGGAGGCGTAGGTCAGGGCCCAGGTGAGCGCTCCGAGCCCGACGACGGCCAGCCCCGCGCCAGCCGCGTCGAAGCGTCCCGAGTGCGGTGCCCTCGACTCCGGCGCGGCCCACCAGGCCAGGATGATGACCACGAGGCACAGCGGGACGTTGATCGCGAACACCCACCGCCAGCTGGCGTGGTCGACGATCCAGCCGCCGACGAAGGGGCCGACCGCCGCGGCGATGCCGGACATCCCCGCCCAGGTGCCGATCGCCCCTCCGCGGTCCTGCGGACGGAAGGAGGACTGGATGATCGCCAGCGCCCCGGGCGTGAGGAGCGCACCGCCCACCCCCTGCACGAAGCGCATCGTGACGAGCTGCTCCGGGTTCTGGGCGAGCGCGCAGGCCAGTGAGCCGACCAGGAACCAGCCCATCCCCACGTGGTAGATCCGCCGCCTTCCCAGCCGGTCGCTGAGGGCACCGCCGACCAGCACCAGCGAGGCGAGCGCCAGCAGGTAGCCGTTGACGACCCACTGCAGCTGCTCCAGGGAGGCGCCGAGGTCGGAGCCGATGACCTTGAGCGCGACGTTGACGATCGACCCGTCGAGGATCGCGATCCCCGACCCGATCGTGACCGCCGCCAGCGTCACCCGGCCCCGGGTGCTGGACACGGCCAGGAGCTCGGCCCCGGCAGGCGGGGGCGACGTGCCCGACATACCCGCCATTGTGCACCCGCCGGTCCTCAGCCGGACCTCGCAGGCGGAGGACGGCCCCCGGGAGCCTCATCGCGCCCAGGGGCCTTGTGTCATCCGCGCACCCCGGTAGCCACGCCACCGCCGACCTGTCCCACGGGCGGAGGGGAGCGCTGCCGCGCCGAGACCCGTCCGGGGGCGGCCAGGCAGGCCGGCCGTCGTTCGCGCCCGACCGGCCGAGCGTCCCGGGCAGGCGGCACCGGTCGCCGGGGCACCGGCGGACGCAGGCCCTGGATCCCGGTCATGCCCGGGTCGCAGTCGGCGACGATCGCGTCGAACTCGGCGCGCAGCCAGTCGTCGTCGGCGCAGACGATCTGCCAGAACTCCTCGGCCAGCCTCTCGTCCGGTCGGACGGTGCCCTGGTCAGGGGTCGCCGCGCGGAGGTACGGCATCTCGACCACCCCTGCCGGTCAGGCGTTGATCGCCTGCCGCTCGGCGGAGCCGCTGGAGATCTCCTGCGCCTGACCGTCCCGCGAGCCGGAGGAGATGCTGATCCGGCGGGGCTTGGCCTGCTCGGCGACGGGGATGCGCAGCGTCAGGACACCCGCGTCGTAGCCGGCCTGGATCCTGCCGGTATCGAGGTTGTCGCCGAGGACGAGCTGGCGGCTGAAGACACCGCGGGGGCGCTCGGCGGCGAGCATCTCACGCTCCTGGTCCAGGACGGGCCGCTCGGCCCGGACCGTCACGACGTTGCGCTCGACGTCCAGGTCGATCGACTCCGCCCGCATCCCGGGCAGGTCGAGCTCGACCACGAACGAGTCGCCCTCGCGCCAGGCGTCCATCGGCATCGCCGAGGGCCTGGCGAAGGTGCCGTCCGTGCGACCGAGCATCTGCTGGGACAGGCGGTCGAGCTCGCGGAACGGGTCGCTCCGCATGAGGAGGGGAACCATCGTGGACTCCTTTCGTCGACGTGTGATCTTCATCTGGCGACTGCCCATAACCTCAGGCAGTCACTACAGATTTAATAGCACGGGATGACGTAGGATGCAAGTCCCCGGAGGAAAGTTTCGTCTCGAAGGTGGAGGAGCGCCGGAGTGACCCAGGACCTCAACGCCCACGACCCGGCCCGCGGTGTCTACGGGATCTCGGTGGCGGCCGAGCTGGTCGGCATGGCTGCGCCGTCCCTGCGTCTGTACGAGTCGCACGGACTGCTCGAGCCGGACCGCACCCCCGGGGGGACCCGCCGCTACAGCGTCGACGACCTGGAGCGGTTGCGCACGATCGCCGAGCTGCTCGAGGACGGGGTCAACCTCACCGGGATCTCGATGATCCTGCGGCTGCGGGAGGAGAACGACCAGCTCCGCGAGGAGAACCGGCGGCTGACGGTCAGCCGTTGAGCTGTGCGGCCGCCGCGGCGATGTCGTCCAGCTCGGTGCGGATCGAGCGCTCGGTGAGCTTCAGGCCCAGCGGGCCGACGACCCGCAGCGCGAGCCGCTGCAGCCGGGAGGGGTCGTCCACGGTCGCCTGGAAGGTCGCGGTCAGCAAGGTGCCCGCGGACTCGTCGAGGGACTCCAGCAGCAGCGTGGTGCGGTAGGTCGTGCTGGCGTCGACCGTCTCGGTGACGGTGCGCCGCAGCGGGTCGTTCTCGACGACGACGAGCTCCTGGGTGTCGGAGGCGCCCATCATCCGGCGGGTCTCGCGCCACCGGGTGCCGACGGCGTAGGGGCCGTCGGTGATGACGTGCAGGTCGGTGACCTGGGAGAGCCGGCGCTGGGCCTGGTCGAGGTCGGTGATGACCTCCCACACGACCGCGGGCGGGGCGGGGATGCGCCGGCTGAGGGTGACCTCGTGGGACATGGCTGTCAGCCTTCCTCGGAGGGGTCGGCGTCGGAGGGGTCGGCGTCGGAGGCGCCGGCGGCTGGCAGGTCCTCCCACTGCGCGCCCAGCACCAGGTCGACGACCGCGGAGTCGCGACCGTCGTCGACGAGCTCGACCGACCCGGGCAGGTCGGCCCGCAGCAGCTCGGCCTCCTCGATGCCCTTGGGGCCGTGCCGGATCACACCGACGCCGGGCACGTCGGCGCCTTCCGGGTCGTTGGCGACGGTGGCGACCGAGTAGCCCCGCTCCCGCAGCGACTCCCCGGCGCGGCCCGCCGCCCCGGGGATCCCGCCGGCGTTGTAGACGTTGACGCTCACCTCGGCGACGGTCATCGCCGGTGGGGGAGCCGAGACCGCGGACGTGGCGGCCGCGTCACCGCTGCCGCCGGGCGTGCTGATCCAGCCCTGCACGAATGCCATCGCCAGCCCGAAGACCACCAGCAGGGCGAGCAGCAGCCCGCTGATGACCAGCGCGGCGCGGCGGCGTGCCCGGCGGGCGGCCGTCGACATGCCGGCGGTACGCACGTATCCCACGTCGGCTCCTCTCCGGCGTCCGAGGCTAGCGACCGGGGGCCGCGTCGAGGTCGAGGACACGCCCGTGGACCACGGGTCGGCCCTGCAGGGCGGCCCGGAGCGCCCGGTGCAGGCCGTCCTCGAGGTACAGGTTGTCCTGCCACCTGACCACGTGGCAGAAGATGTCGCCGTAGAAGGTGGAGTCCGGCGAGAGCAGCACCCGCAGGTCCAGCTCGGCGCGGGTGGTCACCAGCTCGTCCAGACGGAGCATGCGCGGGGGCAGGTGCGCCCAGTCGCGCGCGTCGTCCAGCCCGTGCGGCGGGTAGGGGCGCGCCTCGCCCACGCCCTTGAAGATCATGGCGCGCAGTCTAGAGTCTGGCGTTGTGAGCGAGCAGAGCAGCAGCCAGATCGACCGGATCCGCCAGGGTTACGCCTTCACCGGCCCGAGCATCGTGCTCGGCGGCGCGGTGCAGGACGAGGAGGTGGTCCCCGACGCGGTCGTGCGTCTGCCGCTCGGGTCGATGAACCGCCACGGACTCGTCGCGGGCGCGACCGGCACCGGCAAGACCGTCACCCTGCAGGTGCTCGCCGAGCAGCTCTCCGACGCCGGCGTCCCGGTCTTCCTCGCCGACGTCAAGGGCGACCTCACCGGCCTGGCCACGGCTGCCGGCGGCGGCGGCAGGATCGAGGAACGGATGACCTCGCTCGCGCAGGACTGGACGGGCACCGCATACCCCGTCGAGCTGCTCAGCCTGGGCGGACAGGGGGTCGGCACCCCGGTGCGCGCCACCATGACCGCGTTCGGGCCGACGCTGCTGTCCAAGGTGCTCGGCCTGAACAAGACGCAGGAGTCGAGCCTGGGCCTGGTCTTCCACTGGGCCGACCAGCAGGGGTTGGCGCTGCTCGACCTGCCCGACCTGCAGGCGGTCATCCAGCACCTGGTCTCCGACGAGGGAAAGGGCGACCTCAAGAGCCTGGGCGGCCTGGCCACGTCGACCGCCGGCGTCATCCTGCGCCAGCTGGTCGCGCTGTCGGCCGCCGGCGGCGACGTCTTCTTCGGCGAGCCGGAGTTCGACACCAGCGACCTGATGCGCACCACCGACGACGGCAAGGGCGTCATCAGCTGCCTCGAGCTGCCCGGCGTCCAGGACAAGCCGGTCGTGTTCTCCACCTTCCTGATGTGGCTGCTGGCCGACCTCTTCCAGGACCTGCCCGAGGTCGGAGACCCGGACAAGCCCACGCTGGTCTTCTTCTTCGACGAGGCCCACCTGCTCTTCGACGACGCCTCCGACGCCTTCCTGAAGTCCGTGGAGCAGGCGGTGCGGCTGATCCGCTCCAAGGGCGTCGGCGTCTTCTTCGTCACCCAGACGCCCACCGACGTGCCGGACAGCGTGCTGGCCCAGCTGGGCAACCGGGTCCAGCACGCGCTGCGCGCCCACACACCCAACGACGCCAAGGCGCTGCGCGCGACGGTCTCGACCTACCCGACGAGCGACTACGACCTCGCGGAGGTGCTCACCTCGCTGCGCACCGGTGAGGCGATCGTGACCGTGCTCTCCGACGAGGGCGCCCCGACGCCCGTCGCGCGGACGATGCTCCGCGCCCCGCAGGGGCAGATCGGCCCGTCGGAGAAGTCCGTCCTCGACGGCCTGGTCGCCGCCTCCCCGCTGGGGACGAAGTATGCGGAGACGCTCGACCGCGAGTCCGCCTACGAGGTGCTCACCGCCCGGTTGCAGAAGGCGCAGGAGGAGGCCGAGGAGTCCTCTGCGGCGCCGGCCGCGGCGCCGGCGGACGAGGGCTCGGGCAGCCGGTCCAGGTCGCGCAGCGCCAAGGAGGACGAGAGCATCGTCGAGCAGGTCGTCGGGTCCTCGGCGTTCA
The DNA here is from genome assembly GCF_003351765.1 of Ornithinimicrobium avium. Lineage (NCBI taxonomy): Bacteria > Bacillati > Actinomycetota > Actinomycetes > Micrococcales > Ornithinimicrobiaceae > Ornithinimicrobium > Ornithinimicrobium avium. Next base: position 2,007,384 of record NZ_CP031229.1, on the reverse strand, counting down.
GGTCGATGCTGCGCTCCGCCGGCACCGTCATCGGCCGCGAGATCACCCGGTCGATCTTCGGGACCGGCAAGCGGCGCCGCTGACGGCGCCGCTCGGCCGGCCCTGGCCGCCTCAGAGCGAGACGAGCAGCAGCGTCGTGGCGAAGACCAGGCCGGAGGCGAGCAGGACCACGGTGGTGTAGCCCAGGATGTCCCGCATCTTCAGCCCGGCGATAGCCAGCAGCGGGATCGCCCAGAAGGGCTGGATCATGTTGGTCCACTGGTCCCCGTAGGACACCGCCATGATGGTGATCGCGGGGTCCACCCCGAGCTCGCCGCCGGCGCCGAGCATGATCGGCCCCTGCACGGCGAACTGGCCGCCGCCGGAGGGGACGAAGAAGTTGACCAGTCCCGCGGACAGGAAGGCCAGCAGCCCGAAGGTCGTGGGGGTGGAGACCGCCACGAAGGCGTCGGTGACGACCAGGACCAGGCCGGAGGCCGTCATCATGCCGAGGATGCCGGCGTAGAGCGGGAACTGCAGCAGGATCTCGCCGACGTTGGAGGCGGCGTCCTTGGTGAGGCGGATCAGCTCGAAGGGGTTGCGGACCAGCAGCAGGATCAGTGCCAGGAAGGACCAGTTGACGGTGTCCAGGGTCAGCGTCCCGCCGCGGCCGAAGTGCATCGCGAGGTAGGCCACGAGAGACAGGCCCACGAGCAGGGTCGGTAGCCGGCTGGCGTCCACCCGGTCGGCCGGGGTGAGGACCTCCTCCTGACCGTCGTCGGTCTTCTCACGGGCGTCGACGGTCAGCTCGACCACCCGGTCGCCCTCGCGCGGGGCCACCATGTAGAGGGCCAGCGCGACCACCACGATGGCGACCAGCGCCGCGATCATGTTCCAGGAGGAGAAGACGGTCTGGCTGATCGGCAGCGGCTTCCCGCCGAGGGATTCCATCAGGAAGGACCCCTCGGTGGCGGCGGTGAGCGGGCCGGAGGCCGAGTAGCCCATGTGCCAGACGACGAAGCCGGCGAAACCGGAGGCGACAAGCATGGGGAAGTGCAGCTTCATCCCGCGCTCGCGACCCTGGTAGGCCACCTCGCGGGCGAGCAGCCCGCCGACGACCAGGCCCAGGCCCCAGGTGATGAGGCTGGCGAGGGCGGCGACGACGAAGACGAAGACGTAGGCGAACAGCGGGGTCCTCGGCACCCGGGCCAGGACGCCCAGCAGCCTGCGGACGGGGCCGGTGCTGGCCAGGATGTGGCCCAGCAGGAGGATCAGGGCCATCTGCGTCATGAAGGCCAGCAGGCCGGCCAGGCCGTCGCCCCACTGGACCACGAGGTCCGCCGGGCCGGTGTCGGTCAGGATCAGCGCCATGACGGCGACGATGAAGGTCAGGGCGATGGAGAAGACGAGCGCCGAGGGGATGAACCGCTCGACCACGTTGTTGACGGGCCTCATGGCCCGCGACAGCGGGGTGCCCTCCTTGCGGGAGGCCTCGGTGGGGCTGGGTGCGCTGGGCATGGGGATGCTTCCTCCGGCTCGGGACAGGGTCGGGTCACCTCACCCTAGCCAGCCCGGATTTCCGGGCCGCCCGTGTCCTCGGGTATCCTCACCGGCGGAGGATTCGCATAGCGGCCTAGTGCGCACGATTGGAAATCGTGTTGGGATAAAACCCTCGGGGGTTCAAATCCCCCATCCTCCGCCACCGCGGCCCCCGACCGTCACCGGTCGGGGGCCGCGTCGTTTTGGTGGCCCCCCAGCGGTCGCCTAGACTGTCAGCGGACCCCTCGTGCGGTGGTACCTCACTGAACTCCCCCAGGGCAGGAATGCAGCAAGGGCAGGTGAGCTCTTCCAGGTGCGCGAGGGGTTCTTCATGCCCTGGTGCCGCCGGGCAGCAGGACCGTCGCAAGGGTGCGGCGCGTGCGACCCGGCGTCTCGCGGTGCTCCATGCGAGCGGTGATCGTCTCCCGCAGCTCGGCGACCATCTCCTCCAGCTCAGCGTCGGTGAGCCACATCGCCGCCTCCCGGTAGCTGATCCCGTCCCGCGCCGGGTCGATCTCCTCCCGCTCCAGGTAGCTCTCGAACCGGCCGAGGAGGCTGGCGGTGAACGTGGTGAACGCCCGCCGGTGCTGATCGCGGGTCATCGAGCGGGCCGCGTCCGGACCGACCCGCGCCGCCTCGACCTGCACCGCATACGTCCGCTCGGCGGTGCCGCGGACGGACCGTTCGCGGACCACCCGCAGGACGCCGGCGTCGGCGAGGCGGGCGACGTGCCGGTAGAGCGAGGCCGTCGGCACGTCGGGCAGCCGCTCGGCCATCTGCGAGGTCGTCAGCTCCTCCCCGGCGAGCAGCAGCTGGAGCACCCGCAGGCGCACGGGATGGAGCAGCAGATCTGCGGTGGAGGAGGTCATGGACGAGAAACTATCATGTCTGATAATATTCATCAATGATGAGAACCAAGGGGTCGCCCGACCCGCCGTTCCTGGTCCTCCAGAAGGAGCCACCATGGCGCTCGCCTCCCGTCGCACAGCCGACGTCACCTTCACCTCCGCCGGCCTCGGGCTGAGGGGCACCGTCGTCCTGCCCGGGGAGGCGCGGGACGGCACGACCTGGCCGGCCGCGCTGATCCTGCCGGGCTCGGGCCCCATCGACCGCGACGGCGACCACAGGCGGATGCCGCTGGGCATCAGCCGGGCGCTCGCCGAGTCGCTGGCCGACCACGGGATCGCCTCGCTGCGCTACGACAAGCGCGGCACCGGCAGCTCGCAGGGGGAGTGGCTGAGGACCGGCCTGCTGGACAACGTGGACGATGCCCGGGCCGCACTGCAGCTGCTCGCCGAGCAGCCCGGCGTGGACCCGCAGCGGATCGTCGTCGTCGGCCACAGCGAGGGAGCGATCCTGGCCACCTACCTGGGTGCCGACCCCCGGGTCGCCGGGCTGGTGCTGCTCTCCGGCACCGCTACCCCCGGCAAGGAGCTGCTCGCCTGGCAGACCCGGCAGCTGGCGGACTCCCTGCCGCGGCCGCTCAGGGCGGTCCTGCGGCTGCTGCGTATCGACATCGTGAAGCGTCAGGCCAGGAACGTCGCCAAGCTCGAGGCGAGCACCGCCGACGTGATCCGGCTGGACGGCGCGAAGCAGAACGCGAAGTGGCACCGCGAGCTGCTCGCCTACGACCCGGCGCCCCACCTAAGCGAGACCACGGTGCCCGTCCTGGCCATCACCGGCGCCAAGGACCTGCAGGTCAGACCGGCCGATCTGGAGAGGATCGTCGAGCTCGTCCCGGGCGACGTCGAGACCGAGCTCGTGCCCGACCTGACGCACATCCTGCGCCGGGACGAGCAGGACGCCTCCTTCGCCCGCTACAAGAAGCTGGTCAAGCGGCCGGTCGACGCGGAGGTCCTGGACCGGGTGGCCGGGTGGATCCTGCGCAGCACCGACCCGCAGCGCCGTGAGCAGGTCAGGGGCGCAGCATCACCTTGATCGCGCGGCGCTCGTCCATGGCCGCGTAAGCCTCGGCGACCTCGTCCAGCGGCAGCGTCAGGTCGAACACCCTGCCGGGTCGATCTCGCCGGCGAGCACGTCGTCGCGCAGCTGCTCGAGGTAGGCGCGCACAGGGGCCACCCCGCCGGCCAGTGCGACGTTGCGGCGGAACATGGACGTCACCGGCACCTCGACCCCGTGCGGCACCCCGACGAAGCCGACGGTCCCGCCGGGCCGCACCGAGGCGAACGCCTGGTCCATCGACCCGCCCGTGCCCACGCACTCCAGCACCCGGTCGGCGCCGACGCCGTCGGTCAGCTCCATGATCCGCGCGGCGCCCTCCTCGCCGCGCTCGGCCACCACGTCGGTCGCGCCGAACTCGCGCGCCACCGCCTGCCGGGAGGCGTGGCGGGACATCGCGACCACGCGGCCTGCGCCGAGCCGGGCGGCGGCCAGCACGGCGGACAGCCCGACCGCACCGTCGCCGACCACGGCCACGGTCTCGCCCTCCCGCACACCGGCGGAGAGGGCGCAGTGCCAGCCGGTGCCCATCACGTCGGACAGCGCCAGCATCGAGGCCAGCTGGTCCTCGCCGGGGACCTCGGGCGTGGCCACCAGGGTGCCGTCGGCATAGGGGACCCGCAGCACCTCGGCCTGGCAGGCGGCGGTCGGCTCTCCGTCGCCGTCCAGGCCGCCCCAGCCCTGGCCGCCCAGCACGCAGGAGGTCTGCACGCCGTTCCGGCAGTGCGCGCAAGTCCCGCAGGAGTAGCGGAAGGGGGCGATCACGAACTGGCCCGGCCGCACGGTCCGCACCTCGGCACCGACCTCTTCGACGATCCCGACGAACTCGTGGCCGATGCCCCGAGGCTCGCTGACCTCGTTGATCCCGCGGTAGAACCACAGGTCGGAGCCGCACACGCAGGTCGCGGTGACCCGCACGACCGCGTCGGTGGGACGCAGGACCGTCGGGTCGGGGACCTCCTCGAGGCGGACGTCGTGGGGGGCGTGGAGGATCGTGGCGCGCATGGGGTCATCATGTCAGGGGTGCGGTAGCGTCCAGCGTATGCCGTTCGACGTCGCGTCCGAGGTGGGTCGCCTGCGCCAGGTGATCGTCCACCGACCCGGTCTGGAGATGCACCGCCTGACGCCGGAGAACAAGGAGCAGTACCTGTTCGACGAGATCCTCTGGGTCGAGCGCGCGCAGGAGGAGCACGACCACTTCGTGCGGGTCATGCAGGAGCGCGGCGTCGTCGTCCATCACCTCGACCAGCTGCTGCGTGAGACCCTGGCGGTCCCCGCCGCCCGCGCGCAGATCCTCGACCACTCCCTCGACGAGCGCCACACCGGCCCGCTGGGCGCCGAGGCGCTGCGCGTGATGTTCGACAAGATGGCGGACGCCGAGCTCGCCCGCCACCTGATCGGGGGGATCACCAAGGCCGAGGTGCTCGACCGCATACCCCACCCGCAGTCCCTGACCATCGACCAGCTGGACCTGCACGACGCGGTCCTGGCCCCGCTGCCCAACCACCTCTTCGCGCGGGACACCTCGGCGTGGGCCTACGGCGGCGTCGCGGTCAACTCGATGCACAAGAAGGCGCGGCGCCGCGAGACGGTCCACTACGCCGCCATCTACCAGCACCACCCGCTGTTCAGGGACGCCGGGATGGACTGGTGGACCGAGGGCGTCGACGACGGTCCCGCGACGGCGGAGGGCGGCGACATCCTCGTCCTCGGCAACGGCGTCGTGCTCGTCGGGCTCTCCGAGCGCACCACCGCGATGGGCGTCGAGCGGCTCGCCCGGCGGATGCTCGGGTCGGGCCGGGTCAGCACGATCGTCGCGCTCGACATGCCCAAGGCGCGCGCTGTCATGCACCTGGACACGGTGATGACGATGATCGACCCCGAGACCTTCACCCGCTACCTCGGCCTGCCGGACCTGCCGTCGTGGACGATGACGGCCGGCGAGGAGGACGGCAACGGTGGGGTGGACGTCATCATCGAGCGGCACGCCCCCGAGGACATGATGAAGGTGGTCGGGCACGCGATGGGCGTGCCCAAGCTGCGGATCCTCGCGGCCGACCAGGACCCGCGGGCCGCCGCGCGCGAGCAGTGGGACGACGGCTGCAACGTGCTGGCCCTGGAGCCGGGGGTGGTCGTCGGCTACGAGCGCAACACGGTGACCAACGACTACCTGCGCGCCAACGGGGTGGAGGTCCTCGAGATCTCCGGCTCGGAGGTCGGTCGGGGCCGCGGCGGTCCCCGCTGCATGTCCTGCCCCGTCGAGCGCGACCCGCTTCCCTGAGCCCGCTCCCGACAGGTCGTCCAGGTATGCCGCCGCGCCGCCGCGTCGACGTCGCCGCCGGGGAGGAGGCCCTGGGGGTGTGGCTCGCCGCGCAGACCGCGGAGCGCGGCGCGCCCGCCGTGCCGCGCCAGGTGCTCGCCACCGCGGTGCGCTACACCGCGGAGGAGCTGTCGGTCCGGGCACCGGGGCGGTCCGTGGAGGTCCGCGTCCCGCCGTTCGCCGCGGTGCAGTGCATCGAGGGCCCGCGGCACACCCGGGGGACGCCGACCAACGTCGTGGAGACCGATGCGCAGACCTGGCTGGAGCTGGTGACGGGCCGGCTCACCTGGGCGCAGGGTGTGGCGAGCGGCGCCGTCCGGGCGTCGGGGCAGCGGGCGGACCTCACGGCCTACCTGCCCCTGGGGTGAGACCGCCGCGCTCGACTCAGCCGTCCTTGAGCCGGCCCCACCCGTGCCAGCGGTCGATCTGCACCCACGCGCTGACGCGCCCCCTGTCGCGCACGCGGTAGGGGTGGCCGGTGTAGTGCTCGGAGAGCCGGTCGATGTCGACCAGACCCGCGTCCTCGACGAGCTCGACGACCCGGCCGAGGATGCTCACGTGCGTGATCCAGTCCTCGGGATCGAGCGCGCTCAGCGCCACCCGGGGGTCGTGGCGCAGGTGCGCCAGGCGCCGCCGCCCCTCGTCCATGTTGACCAGGATCCGGCCGCCCTCAAGGAGGTACCAGGTCGGGGTCGAGACCGGTTGGCCGTCGGCGCGCACCACGCTGATCGTCGCGTGGTTGGGTGCGGCGAGGAAATCTGTGACGGCGTCGGGCAGGGGAGGCGTGGGCATGCACCGACCGTAGCGTGAGGGACACTGGAGGGGTGGTGGACGAGGACGACAAGGTGACGGACGGCGAGCCGGGGCGTGAGCGCGGAGGGCAGCACGGGACAGGACGCCAGCCCCCCGGCGAGATCCTGGTGCCGGTGCGGCGCCGGCCGGACATGGTGCGCTTCCTCGTCGCCGGCGGGTTCCTCGGCTTCGTCGTGGGGGCGTTCGTGGGGCGCTACGGTCCCGATGCTCCCAACAGCAGCGCCTTGCAGGAGCTCATCCTGCTGGGCGCCACCGGCCTGCTCGTCGGGCTGCTCCTGGGCTCGGCGGCCTACCTGCTCGCCGACCGCCGCTCCTCGCGGCGCTGAGCAGCGGCCCGCGAGCGTGCAGCGGGCTCAGCCCTGCGGCAGCTCGCAGCCGTCCGGCCCGCAGGCCGCCGCGTCCTCGCCGGTCGTCCCGGCCGGGCCGACCCTCTGCAGCACGGGGCGGCGCTCGGACCACGCCTGCTGGAGCGCGCCGGCGAAGACCTCGGTCGGCTGCGCCCCGGAGATCCCGTAGCGTCCGTCGACCACGAAGAACGGCACGCCGTTCGCGCCGTAGGCGCGGGCCTGCTCGACGTCTGCGGTGACGGCTGCGTCGTACGCGTCGCTCTCGAGGACCTCGGCGACCTCCGTGGCCCCCAGGCCGACGCCCTCGGCGAGCGTGGTGAGCACGGCGCGGTCGGTCACGTCCTGGGCCTGCACGAAGTATGCGTCGAGCAGGGCCTCCTTCAGCCGCCCCTGCAGCTCCGGGCCGCCCTTGTCGAGCGCGAGGTGGATGAGCCGGTGGCCGTCCCGGGTGTTGAGGTGCAGCGTCCGCCCGAGCTGGAGGTCCAGCCCCTCGCCCGCGGCCGTCTCACTGACCCGCTCCTGCATCGCGGCGATCTGCTCCGGGCCGCCGCCGTACTTCCTGGCCAGCGCCGTGGTCGAGGTCTCCACCGGCGGCACCGGGGCGGAGGGGTCGAGCTCGAAGCTGTGCCAGACCACCTCCACGTCGTCGGCGTGCTCGAAGCCGCCGAGGGCGGACTCCAGGCGGCGCTTGCCGACGTAGCACCACGGGCAGGCGATGTCGGACCAGACGTCGATGCGCATGGACGTGTCGGGCGAGGAGGTGGGAGCCATGTCCTCGACAACGGTGCGTGACGCGTCAGCATTCCGCCGGGCCGGCCGGTCGGCTGTGGAATGATGGGCGCGTGGCACGCGCTGACGGACGTCTCTCGCACGACCTCCTTCCCGGCGAGCGGCTTCCCCAGGACGCCTGCGGGGTGTTCGGGGTGTGGGCCCCCGGCGAGGAGGTCGCCAAGCTCACCTACTTCGGCCTCTACGCCCTGCAGCACCGCGGCCAGGAGGCGGCGGGCATCGCGACCAGCGACGGTCGCCGGCTGGTGGTCTACAAGGACATCGGCCTGGTCAGCCAGGTCTTCGACGAGGCCGCGCTGGCCTCGCTGCAGGGTCACCTGGCGATCGGGCACTGCCGGTACTCCACGACCGGCCGCAACACCTGGGAGAACGCCCAGCCCACCCTCGGCGGCAGCGGCGACCACACCGTCGCGCTGACCCACAACGGCAACCTGGTCAACACCGCCGCGCTGCGCGACCTGCTCGCCGAGGCGCACGGCGGTCAGCTGTCGAGGTCCGGCGGCGAGGTCGGCCGCGGGAGCACCACCGACACGGCCATCCTCACCGGGCTGCTCACCGCGGACGAGGACCTGCCGCTGGAGGAGTCGGCGATGCGGGTGCTGCCGCAGCTGCGGGGCGCCTTCAGCCTGGTCTTCTGCGACGAGACCACCCTGTATGCCGCGCGCGACCCGCAGGGGGTCCGCCCCCTGGTCCTGGGCCGCCTCGAGCGCGGCTGGGTGGTCGCCTCAGAGACCGCCGCCCTCGACATCGTCGGCGCCGCAGTCGTCCGGGAGGTCGAGCCGGGCGAGCTCATCGCCATCGACGAGAACGGCCTGCGCACCCGGCGCTTCGCCGAGGCCGCGCCCAAGCGCTGCGTCTTCGAGTGGGTCTACCTCGCCCGTCCGGACACCACGATCGCCGGGCGCGAGGTCTACGACGCCCGGGTCGAGATGGGTCGGCGTTTGGCCGGCGAGCACCCGGTGGAGGCGGACCTGGTCATGCCGACACCGGAGTCCGGCACCCCGGCCGCGATCGGCTACGCCGAGGCGTCGGGGATCCCGTTCGGGCACGGGCTGGTCAAGAACGCCTACGTCGGGCGGACCTTCATCGCGCCCAGCCAGACCATCCGCCAGCTCGGCATCCGGCTCAAGCTGAACCCGCTGCGCGACGTCATCCGGGGCAAGCGGCTCGTCGTGGTCGACGACTCCATCGTGCGCGGCAACACCCAGCGCGCCCTGGTCCGGATGCTGCGCGAGGCCGGGGCGGCCGAGGTGCACGTGCGGATCTCCTCGCCGCCGGTGCGCTGGCCCTGCTTCTACGGGATCGACTTCGCCACCCGGGCCGAGCTCATCGCCGCGGGGCTGGAGGTGGAGGCGGTCTGCGCCTCGATCGGCGCGGACTCGCTGGGCTACATCAGCGAGGACTCGATGATCGAGGCCACCGCACAGCCGCGGTCCGCGCTGTGCACCGCCTGCTTCTCGGGCACCTACCCGATCGAGCTGCCGGACACCGACAAGCTGGGCAAGGACGTGCTCGAGCTGCCCTTCCCGGTGGAGTCCGAGCCCGACCCGGACAGCGTGCGGATCGGCGCGCTCGACGTCGAGGGCGTCCGCGTCACCGCCGGCGCCGGCGGGGCCGACGCGGTGCGCCGGCCCTGACCTGCACCACATACTGACCAGAACTGTCCGCACACCTTGCCCGAGGGGACGCCCATGACCGCGCCGGACCGCCAGCCGATCACCTACGCCAGCGCCGGCGTCGACGTCCACGCCGGGGACAGGGCCGTGGAGCTGATGAAGGAGTCGGTGGCCCGCGCGACCCGTCCGGAGGTCGTGGGCGGGCTCGGGGGCTTCGCCGGGATGTTCGACGCGTCGGCACTGAGGCACATGCGCCGGCCGGTGCTGGCCACCTCCACCGACGGGGTCGGCACCAAGGTCGCGATCGCGCAGGCGATGGACGTGCACGACACGATCGGGCAGGACCTCGTCGGCATGGTCGTCGACGACATCGTGGTCAGCGGCGCGGAGCCGCTGTTCATGACCGACTACATCGCCTGCGGCAAGGTCGTGCCCGAGCGGATCGCGGCGATCGTCTCGGGGATCGCGCGCGGCTGCGAGCTGGCCGGCGTCGCGCTGGTCGGCGGGGAGACCGCAGAGCATCCCGGGCTGCTCGGGCCCGAGGAGTACGACGTGGCGGGCGCAGCCACCGGCGTCGTCGAGCACGACGACGTCCTGGGGCCGCACCTGGTGCGGCGCGGCGACGTGGTGCTGGCGATCCCGTCCTCGGGCCTGCACTCCAACGGCTACTCCCTGGTGCGGCGCGTGGTCGCCGCGGCCGGCTGGGCCTGGGACCGGCACGTCGAGGAGCTGGGACGCACCCTGGGCGAGGAGTGCCTGGAGCCGACCCGGATCTACACCCGGCCCCTGCTGGACGTGGTCCGGGCCGGGGTGGGGCTGCACGCGCTGTCGCACGTGACCGGCGGCGGGCTGGCCGCCAACCTGGCGCGCGTCCTGCCCGCGGGGGACCTGGCGACCGTCGAACGGGTGTGGACGCCGCCGGCCATCTTCTCGCTGGTCCAGGAGCTGGGGCAGGTGCCGCTGGCCGACCTGGAGCAGACGCTCAACATGGGCGTCGGGTTCGTGGCCGTCGTCGCGCCCGAGGGGGTGACGCGGACCAAGGAGGTCCTGTCCGGCCACGGCATCACGGCGTGGGAGGTCGGGGCGGTGGGCGACCCGTCGACGGCGGACCGCTACGACGAGCCGGTCGTCCAGGGCGCGAAGGGCGTCGACGGGGGAGCGGTGCAGATGGTGGGGACCTACCCGGGCTGAGCCGCCTGGCGCCGGTAGGGAGGGGGGCTCACTGCACCCCGATGTCCTCGTTCCACAGCTCGGGGTTCTCGGCGATGAAGCCGGCCATCATCGCGGTGCACTCGGCGTCGTCCAGCACCACCACCTCCACCCCGCGCTGCCGCAGAAGGTCCTCGCCGCCGTAGAAGTTCTGGTTCTCCCCGATGACGAGCCGGGGGATCTTGTAGAGCAGGACCGCGCCCGTGCACATGTCGCACGGGGACAGCGTCGTCGCCATCGTCGCCCGCGCGTAGGCCGAGGCCGGAAGCCGGCCGATGTTCTCCAGGCAGTCGGTCTCGCCGTGCCGGATGGCGCTGCCCTGCTGGACGCGCCGGTTGCGGCCGGTGCCCACGATCCGGCCGTCGACGGCCAGCGCGGCCCCGATCGGCACCCCTCCCTCGCCCAGCCCGGTGCGGGCCTCCTGGAGCGCGGCGGCCAGCAGTTCGGCGTCGTTCATGTCTCCTCCGTCCGCATGGTCCCAGTATGAGCGTCGAGATCCGTCCGTGCCGACCCCGTCAGAACGGCGGGGGAGGGTCGGTGGGGCGGTCTTCCTCGGGCGGGTCGTCGTGCTGGGGGGCGTCGGTCCGACCGAGGGCTGTGTCCTCCTGCGGCCCCTCGGTAGCGCGTTCGGCGGTGGTGTCCGTGGCGCTCTTGACCCAGTCGTGGTGGTCGAGGATGTGCTGGCGGTCGGTGGCGAGGAGTTTTTTGGGGGTGGGGGTGCCCGGGCGGGGACCGGGGATCGTGCGGCCGGTGCTGGAGGTGTGGCGGAGCACGACGGCCTCGCGCAGGCGCTGGAGCGCGGCGCGGCTGTGCGGGTCGAGGTCGAGGTCGGGTCGTCGTCGTCGGCCTCGAGCCGGTGACCTGGTCCGCGTCGGGCCAGGGCCGCGTAGACGAGCAGCGAGGCCAGGTAGCGTTCGTCGAGGAGCTGGTCGTCGTGCGTGCCGTCACCACGTGTCCCGCCGGGGCTGCGGCCGGCGGGGGTCCCGTCACCGGGGCTGCCGCCACCGGCGGTCTCGCCACCGAGGACCCAGGTGGAGAACTGTCGGTAGTCGTAGGTGCGGGTGCGGTAGATCCGCCCCCAGAACGAGGTCCAGGTGACGTTGCGGGCGGCGTCCATCTCGGCGTCCCAGAACTTCTCGGTCTTGATGGCGTGGAAGGGCACGTCGAGCGTCTGCAGGTTGCGCTCACTCGTGGCGCCGCCGATGAGGTACTCCACGACGTGGTCGAGCTGGGAGCTGCCCGCAGGGGTCGTCGACCCGGGTGCCCGCGACGTCACGTCCGCGGCGCGCAGCTGGGCACGCATCGCCGCGTCGGGGGCGTAGGCGGTCACGCTGCGCTCCAGGCACCGGCCGTCGGCAGGGTCGGTGAGGAGCCGGTAGATGGTCGTGCCCGGTCGCCCGAGGATGCGTCTGATCTCCGCGGCGGACAGGTAGCGGCCGTGGCGACCCAGGATCTGTCCGACCTGGCCCGGCGGACCGGGCGGTGCCGCCGGTCCGGGGACGCCCAGGGCCGTGCCCGGAGGACAACCGGACGGTGCCATGCCATCACGGGCAGTCGCACCGCTGGCAGCGTCAGGAGCGCCGCTGGTGTCGGGGGTGCCGGTCGCGTCCCGCTCCTGACTGGTCCCGAAAGTATCCACCGGCGTGGGGTTGACGACGCCGGGGCCGATCAGAGCGGCGGTGCCGGTGAGGGCGTCCCAGGGGATGACCACCTGGACCTCGTGCGCGGGGGTGCCGGAGAGGACGTCGACGAGCCGTTCGACGTCGTGGGGGGTGATCAGGCTGGGTTCGTCGCCGAGGTCGGGCAGGTCCAGGGTGCCGTGCAGCAGCAGCGAGCGGGCGATGTCGGAGCGCAGCTGGGACTCGGTGCGAGGGTCCCCCTCCCGCCGCGCCCTGGCGGCGAGATCTGCCAGGCGCCCCACGCAGCCGATGATCGAGATCGTGTCTCCGGTGATGACCAGCTTGGCCGTCCCTTCGTCGTCGGTCTCGGCGTAGGCGTCCCGGTTCTTGTGGGCGGACTGACGCTTGCGCTCCTGGGCCTCCGGGTCTGCGCTCTCCTGGCGCAGCGCCTCGCGCTCGAGCGCCCGGTAGAATTCCTTCTTGGCCCAGGGCAGGGTCGACAGCTCGCCCTCGGGGGTCAGCCGCTCGACGGCAGCCTCGGCAGGACCGGCATCCGTGGCGAAGAGAGCGCGGGCCACCGCGCCGGCCTGCTCGTGCGGCATCCGGGCGCACCGGCGCCACCACGCGACGACCAGGTCCAACCGGGCGATGCCGGCCACGAGGGCCTGGTCGACCGCCCTGCGGGAGACCTCCGGCGCCAGTGCGATCGCGACCCGCTCCCTCGCAGTGCCCCTCCCCTCACCGGTCAGCGCGGAGATCTCGAACGCCGGCAGGGACTTGCACCGGCCCCGCCACCGCTCACGCGCGGTGCGCGAGAGCTCCTCCGGGTCGGCGACCTCCTTGAGCCTCAGCTGCTCCTCCCCGGTCCGGGCGGCAAGCTCCCGCGAGGCGTGCAGCACCGCTGCCTCCGCCGCCGCGCTCAGCCGGTGCGCCGCCTGAAGGGCGTCCAGCGCGGCGGCACTGCTCATCTGCTGACGGTCGAACGCGTCCACCAGCGGGTCGAGCAGCTCCGCGATGTCCTCGGGGAGCCGGTCCGCCGCGGTCTCGGGCAGGATCCCCTGGAGACGGTCCAGCCCGATCGCGGCCCGGTCGGCCCACGCGCCCGGCACGAAGGCGCCCAGGGCAGCGAGGTCGAGCCGGGCGCGCTCGGCGACGCCCTCGACCAGCACCCGCCCCCAACGCTCGTCCTCGGTGTCCATGTCCGCCCCCGGACCTTCTCGACCGGCCTCCTGGTGAGGTCGACCTCGTGGAACAAGGCTAGAACATCCGTACGACATACTCGGAGATTTCCACAGCGTGTCGTACAGATGTCTGAGAGGACCGGGGCGTGTGGACGACGTCCCCGGGACGCCCGGGCGGCTACCCGCCCTCGGGCGTGACCAGCACCCAGAGGGTCGTGGCAGCGCGGTCGCCGACGTAGCCGCTCCACCGCGTCCTCGCGCTGTCGGAGGTCAGGACCGTGCGCACCTGTTTCTTGTCGGGCTCGACCAGCACCACGCTGCGGGCGGGGACAGCGGTGTCGATCTGCATCGAGTTGACCACCGTGTTCACCGGCACGCCGTCGAAGACCCACGCGCCTCCGGTCACCTCGTCCGCGCTCGACTGGTCGCCCCCGTGCCACATCGTCAGCCGGTCGCCCTCGATCGGGGCCGGCGCGCACCCGGCCGCCTCGACGTCCGCCCAGTTCACGTCCTCGCCGAGGGACGCCTGGCAGGTCTGCAGCTCGAAGGTCACCGTCTGGAAGTTCATCAGCCGGTTGTAGGCGAAGATGCTCAGCAGCGCGATGACCGCGAAGCCGACCGCGAGCATCACCCAGCCCCGGTTCCGGCCGGCGCTGCCGCGCACCGTCGCGTCCTGGTGGGTCCAGGCAGCCTCGTGCCGCGCTCGCGCCACCGCGTCCCTCCCGTCGTCCGCCACCGGTGATCACCACCGGTCGTCCGGTGTCCAGACTACGTGCTCGGGCCGCGGCCGCCGACCCGATTTCCCCGGGGTATGTGGTGTCGCCGGCGGGTGCGCCGGTCACCCGGTGCGGGTCCGGCTCAGCCGACCTCCGCGTCAGCCATCGTGCCGATCTGGGTGCCGGTCTGCACCGCCCACAGCTCGGCGTAGGGGCCGGGCCGGGACACGAGCTCGTCGTGGGTGCCCGCCTCGACGACGCGCCCGTCGGCCAGCACCCAGATCCGGTCGGCGTGACGCACCGTGGAGAGCCGGTGGGCGACCATGACCGTGGTGCGCCCCTGGCTGACCTCGGCCAGCGAGCGCTGGATCGCGGCCTCCGTCTCGTTGTCCACCGCAGAGGTGGCCTCGTCGAGGATCAGCACCGCCGGGTCGCGCAGGATCGCCCGGGCCAGCGCGAGCCGCTGGCGCTGGCCGCCCGAGAGCGTCACGCCGCGCTCCCCGACGTGGGTGTCGTAGCCGTGCGGCATCGCCTCGATGAAGCCGGCCGCCTCCGCCTGGACCGCCGCCCGCACGACCTCCTCGAGGCAGGCCCCGGGACGGCCGTAGGCGATGTTGTCCGCGACGGTGCCCTCGAAGAGGAACACGTCCTGGGACACGTAGCCGATCCGTCCGCGCAGCCCTTCCCAGGTCAGCTCGCGCAGGTCGAGCCCGTCGAGACAGACCTGCCCCGAGCGCGGATCGGTGAAGCGCAGCAGCAGTCGCAGCAGCGTGGACTTGCCGGCCCCGGTCGGTCCGACGACGGCGTGCACCTCGCCCGCGGGGACCACCATGGACACGTCGTGGAGGACGTCCGGCCCGTCGGCATACCCGGCGCTCACGTCGCGCAGCTCGAGCCGGCCGGACACCGACGCCGGCGAGCGCTGTCCCGGCAGGGTCACCGGCCGCTCGTCCAGCAGCGCCAGGATCCGCCGCACCGAGGCCATCGCCCGCTGGTAGAGGTCGAGCACCTCGCCGACCTGGGTGAGCGGCCACAGCAGCCGCTGCGTCATGAAGACCAGCACCGAGTAGAGGCCGAGCTCCAGCCGCCCGTCCAGCGCCATCCACCCGCCCAGGAGCAGCGTCATCGTGAAGCCGACGAGGATCGCCATCCGGATCAGCGGGACGAACGCCGCCGAGGCCCGGATCGCCTCGGCGTTGGCCAGCCGGTAGGCCTCCGAGGCCTCCCGCACCCGCTCCAGCTCGCGCTCCTCGGCGGTGAACGACTTGATCGTCGACATGCCGCCGAGGTTGGCCGAGACCAGCCCGCTGATGCGGGCGACGGCGGCGCGGACCACGGCATACCTCGGCTCGAGGCGACGCTGGAACCACAGCGAGCCCACGATGATCACCGGGATCGGCGCGAACGCCAGCAGCGTCAGCGTCCAGCTGCTCAGCGCGAACACCGCGCCGACCAGCACGACGTTGAGCGCCAGCTGCCAGAGCTTGTCCACCCCGGTGTCCAGGAAGCGCTCGAGCTGGTTGACGTCGTCGTTGACCACCGCGAGCGTGGTCCCGGTGGCCCGTGACTCGTGCCAGGCCATGTCGAGACCCTGGACGTGCCCGTAGGCCTCCAGCCGCAGGTCGTGCTCGACCTGCTGCGCGAGGTTGCGCCAGGTGAGCGCCGCGAGGTAGTCGAAGGTCGACTCCAGCACCCAGACGACCGCGTTGATCACCGCCAGCGCGAGGATCTGGTCGCGCCGGTCGGCGATGCCCAGGAGCGTGGCGACGAAGGAGTCCGAGCCACGCACGACCACGTCGATCGCCGCACCGATGAGCAGCTCGGGCATGACGTCCATGACCTTGCGGCACGTGGACAGCACGAACGCCAGTACCACGCGGGCGCGGTACTGCCGGTAGCGGACCCACAGCTGGGTCAGCGGGTGGTGCTCGGGATGCGGTGGTGGGGCGCTGGAAGACTCCGTCGACCCCACGTCAGCCGTGGCCGCGCGAGTGCCAGGAACCCTCGTCCTCGTCCTCCGCGCCGTAGGCGGAGTAGTCGGCGTAGGGGTCGTCTTCGTCGTCACCACCGTCGTCGTGCGTCGGCGAGCTGTCATAGCTGTGGTCGCCGTGTTCGCCGCGGAGCTCTCGCTCCAGGGCGGTGAGGTCGGTGTCCGGAGCTGAGTACTTCAGCTTCCTGGCCACCTTGATCTGCTTTGCCTTGGCCCGGCCGCGCCCCATGGCGTGACCCCCTTGCATCGTGTCTGCCGGGGCGGCATCGCTGGCTGACGAATCAGGTCGCGGAGCCTGCCCGGGGATTGTGTATGTTCGTGGTGCCTAGGCTACATGAGACCTGGCTCACCCTCGCCATCGACCCGCGCGACCAGCAGGTATGTGGTGCGCCCGGGTCCGCCCCGGTCCGCTCACCCGCGTCCGCGGGTCCAGGTGCGCGCCAGCAGGCCCAGCAGGCCGAGCGCCGCGAGGATCACGACGACCCAGGCCCACACGGGCAGCCCGCCGGCCCCGTCGGAGGAGTCCGGAGCTGCCGTGATGCCGGCGTCGTCGCCGGCGCCGGCGCCGGTCGTGGTCGGTGCGGCAGAGCTGCTCGCGGCCGCGGACGTCTGCGCGTCGCTGGCCCCCGCCTCGCTGCTCCCCGCCTCGCTGGTCGCCCCGGACGTCTCCGTCGCCTCGAAGGCGAACGTCCCGGAGATCGGGTGGCCGTCCTGGCTGGTGACCCGCCAGGTCACCTCGTAGGCACCGGCGGGCAGGTCGGACCGGAGCTGCTGGGTCACCTCGCTGCCGCTCACCTGCGGGTCGCCCTCGCCCACCGTCTCCCCGTCCGGGCCGGCGACGAGCACCTGGGCGCCCACGTCGGCGACCTCGCCGGAGAAGGTCAGCACCACCTGCCCGGGCGCCTGCTCCACGGTGGCGCCGTCGGTGGGCTCGGTGCCGGTCAGCTGGTCGTGCGCCGACGCGCTCCCGGCGGGGACCACGAGCAGCGCCGCCAGCAGCGCCGCGAGGAGCAGGGCCAGGGAGAAGGGGAAGGACGCTGACGGGGACAACCGGGACGGACGGGGCATGCTCCCGAGTGTAGGGAGGCGGCATACCCTCGCGGGATGGACCCCGCGCCCCACCGACCCACGTCCTACCGGACCGTCGCCGCGCCCGTGGTGGCGAGCATCGAGGAGAAGCGGTCGCTGTTCGAGTGCTGGCTGCGCCGTGCGGAGGACGAGCCGGGCGCCAGGGCCGTGGTCGAGGAGGCGCGGGTCACGCACTGGGACGCGCGGCACCACTGCTCGGCGTTCGTGCTGGGGCCGGAGGGTGCTCTCGTCCGCAGCAACGACGACGGCGAGCCGGCCGGGACCGCGGGTACCCCCATGCTCGAGGTGCTCACCGGTGCGGGCCTCACCGACGTCGTCGCGGTCGTCACGCGGTGGTTCGGCGGGACGTTGCTGGGCACGGGCGGACTGGTGCGGGCCTACTCCGACGCGGTCCGCGCCGCGCTCGCCGAGGCCCGGGTGCTCACGCGCGTGCGCGTGGGGGAGGTGGACGTCCGGGTGTCCCACGCCACGGCGGGCCGCCTCGAGCACGACCTCCGGGCGCGTGGTGTCGCGGTCCCCGACGTCCGGTACGGCGAGCACGTCACCCTGCGGGTCCAGGTGCCCGTGGCCGAGCGGGACGAGCTTGCCGGCCTGCTCGCCTCGCTCACGTCCGGGGAGGCCGAGCTGGTGGCGGGCAGCGAGGCGGAGAGCTGGCTGGACGGGCCGGGCTGACAGCCGCGGCCGGTACGCTTCGCGCCATGTCCTTGCCCGACCCGTCCGCGCGTTTCGCCTCGACCGTGCCCTTCGTGCCGGTCGTGCTCGGCGGGGAGCTGGCGACCTACACCCTGGCCCGGGCCTTCCACGCCGAGCTGGGCGTGCGCACCACCGTGGTCACCCGCGGCGTCCCGTCCGCCGTGCGGGGGTCGGCGATCATCGACAACGTCCGCTGCCCCGGCATGGACGAGGACGAGGAGCTGCTCGCCTGCCTGCGGCGGGTCGCCGACGAACGCCCCGACCACCGCGTCCTGCTGCTGGGCACCGTCGACGTATGGGTGGACCGCATCGCCGGGCTGCGCGACCGGCTGGACGAGCGCTTCGTCGTGCCCTACCCCTCCGGCGCGCTCATCGACCGCCTCTCCGACAAGGAGGGCTTCGCCGCCCTGTGCGCCGAGCTGGGCGTCGCCCACCCGGTGACCCGCGCGGTGCCGGCCGACGCGCCCGAGGAGGCGGTGGCCCAGCTGCTCGAGGGCCTGCGCCCGCCGTTCGTGGTCAAGGCCGGCGACTCGGTGGCCTTCGGCGCGCTGCTCTACCAGGGCAAGCAGAAGGTCGCCTACTGCGCCGACCTCGAGGAGCTGCTCGCCCTGCGGCGGACGATGACGGCGGCCGGCTACGCCGGCGGCCTCGTCGTCCAGGAGCGCATCCCCGGCGGCGACGAGCAGATGAGGGTGCTCACCACCTACTCCGACCGGGAGGGAAGCGTCCGCTGGGGACGGCTCGGCCACGTCCTGCTCGAGGACCACGACCCGGCCATGATCGGCAACCCGCTCGCTGTCGTGCACGGCACCAGCGGGACGGCGGTGGCCGAGGCGGCGCGGCTGATGGAGCACGTCGGGTGGACCGGATACGCCAACTTCGACATCAAGGTCGACCCGCGCGACGGGACGGAGTACTTCTTCGAGCTCAACCCGCGGCTCGGGCGCTCGCACGCCTACCTCACCGCCGCGGGACACCCGGTCGTCACGCCGCTGGTGCGGGAGTACGTCGAGGGGCGCGACCCCTTCGACGACGTCCGGACCGGCCCCGAGACCGACGACTGGCTCTACTCGATCGTGCCGGTGCCCCTCCTGCGCCGCTACGTCACCGACCCGTCGACGCGCGAGCGGCTGACGCGCATCCGCCGGTCCGGGCGGGTGCTGCGACCGCTGCGGTATGCCGTGGACGGCGGCCGGGAGCGCGTGCTCGCCCAGCTCAAGAACGACGTGCTCTACACCAAGAACTTCGCCACCCACTACCGTCGGCCGGTGACCTCGTGAGCCCGGCGACGCAGGGCGGGGGCGCGGAGCGGCCGCTGCTCCCCGGCACCTGGGCAGGGCCGGTGCTCGGCGTGCTGGGCGGGATGGGCTCGGCCGCGACCGTGGCCTTCCTCGACGCGCTGGTGCGGGCGACGCCGGCGCGCACCGACCAGGAGCACATCGACTCCGTGGTGCTCAACCACGCGACCGTCCCCGACCGGACGGCCCGGCTGAACGACCCCTCGCAGCCCGACCCCACGCCCTACCTGCTGGGCGACCTGCAGCTGCTGGCCCGGCTGGGCGCTGACCGTGCGGTGATCCTGTGCAACACCGCGCACGCCTTCCTCGACGAGGAGGACCTGCCGCTGCCGCTGCTGAGCATCGTCGAGGTCGGTGCCGACGCGGTGATGGCCGTGGCCCGGGCGAGCGGCGGCGAGCGGCCCACCGTCACGGTCCTGGCGACCGACGGCACGCTGGCGAGCCGGCTCTACCAGGACGCGCTGGAGCGGCGCGGCGCCACCGTGCGGGTGCCCGGGGAGGCCGACCAGCCGCGGGTGATGAGCATGATCTACGACGGGGTGAAGGCTGACGTGCCGGTGCCGACCGAGGAGTTCGCCGCGCTGGTGGACGAGCTGGGGGCCGGCTCCGACGCCGTGCTCCTCGGCTGCACCGAGCTGTCGGTGCTCTTCGCGCAGGCGGCGACCGAGGACCGCCCGCTGCCCGACCGGGTCGTGGACGCGCAGAGCTCGCTGGTCGCCAGGGTCGTGGAGGACCTCGGGCCGCAGCGCTGAGCGCGTGGGCAACAGGCGGCAAGCCGGATCTGCGCAGGGGGACCAGCACTAGGGTTGGACCACCCCCGCCCCACCGAGAAGGAGCCCCGCGTGACCCCTCCCGTGCCCGACCCCGGACCACGGCCCCTGCACCTCGTCCTGATGGGGGTGTCGGGCACCGGCAAGAGCACGATCGCCGCCGCCCTGCGGGAGCTGCTGCGATGGGACTTCTGCGAGGGCGACGACCTGCACCCGCAGTCCAACATCGACAAGATGAGCCGCGGCGAGGCGCTCGACGACGAGGACCGCTGGCCCTGGCTCGAGGCGCTCGTCGACTGGACCGCCGAGCGCGAGCGCGGTGACAGGGACACGATCCTGACCTGCTCGGCGCTGAAGCGCTCCTACCGCGACGTGCTCCGTCGTGGCGGGCCCGGCACCTACTTCGTCCACCTCGTCGGCGACGACGAGCTGCTCGCCGGACGGATGAGCGTGCGCGAGCGGCACTTCATGCCGACCTCGCTGCTCGACTCCCAGCTCGAGACGCTCGAGCACCTCGAGAAGGACGAGCGCGGGATGATCGTCGACGTCGTCCAGGACCCGGAGAGCATCGCCCGGATGATCGTCGCCCAGGTCGGCGCGGTCGGGCAGCGTCAGCGCAGCTAGACCAGCTGGAGCTGGTCGGCGACCACCCGCCCCCGGTGCAGCACCGTTCGGTCCGGCAGCCGGTCCATGACCGCGGCCGTCGGGGTGTCGCCGGCGACGAGCAGCAGGTCCGCCCGGTCGCCGACCGCCAGCCCGGGCCGGTCGCCGACCCCGGACAGCCGGGGCAGCGACCGGTCCATGACCGAGGCGCCGCCGCGCGAGGCCACCGCCAGGGCATGCTCCACGAGCTCGTCGCGGCGGAAGCCGTGGGTGAACGCCAGCTGCCAGGTCCGGTCGAGCATGTCGGCGTTGCCGTAGGGCGACCAGTAGTCCCGCTGCCCGTCCTCGCCCAGCCCGACGCGCACGCCGTGCTCGGCCATCAGCTCCAGCGGCAGCGTCGCCCGCCCGCCCGGCGCGACGGTCGCGGTCGCCACGTCGGCCTCGGCGAACCGCTCGACGAGGTCCTGGGTCTGGCTCTCGGTCCCGTCCCACAGCCCGTAGCCGTGCGAGATCAGCACGTTGCCCTGCATCCCCAGCGCGAGGGTCCGCTCGATGATCAGGTCGGCCGAGAAGCGGCCCAGGTCTCCCGGCTCGTGCAGGTGGACGTCGACGGGCACGCCATACCGCTCCGCGAGGCCGAACACGATGTCGAGGTGGCGCACGGGGTCGCGGTCGAGCGTGCACGGGTCGATCCCGCCGACGACGTCGGCGCCGGCGCGCAGCGCGTCCTCGAGCACCTGCGGCGAGCCCTCCTCACGCAGCAGACCGGCCTGCGGGAAGGCGATGACCTGCACCTCTGCGCGGTCCCGGTGGGTCTCACGGGCGGAGAGGACGGCCTCGAGCCGCTCCAGCCCGGCGTCGACGTCGACCTGCGCGAAGGAGCGCACGCGCGTCGTCCCCCGGGCCACCATGAGGCCGAGGGTGTGCGCGACGCGCTCGACGATCCCGACCTCTGCCTCCCGCCAGTGGGCCCGGTCGTCGAGCATCATCGTCCACACGCCCGGTCCGCCGGTGTGCGGACGGAAGGGCAGCCCCAGGCGGGTCGAGTCGAGGTGCACGTGCACGTCGGCGAAGGACGGGAGCAGCAGTCGCCCGCGTCCGTCCACGTCGTCGGTATGGCGTGTGCCCGCTCCGGCGCCTGCCTCACCGGGGTCGTCGGTCGCCCCTGAACGGCGCACCTCGACGATCCTCTCGTCCTCGACCCGGAGGTCGGAGAGCTCAGCGCCCCACGGGCGCACGTTGCGGATCCACATGACGGTCAGGGTAGGGCCAGGTGCTGACAGGGTCGGGTGCGGGCAGGTCGGGTCTGGCCGGTCGTCGGTGCCGGGTGGCAGGCTGTGGCCATGCCCGACACCTCGCGCCCGTTCCAGGTCCTGCCGGCCGCCGCCGCCCGCGTCACCGACCTCGTCCGCGCCGTTCCTGACGACCGGTGGCGCCGACCGACGCCGTGCGAGGGGTGGGACGTGCGCGCCCTGGTCAACCACCTCACCGCCGAGCACCTCTGGGCGCCGCGCCTGCTGGCCGGCGAGTCGCTGGCGGAGGTGGGGGACGACTACGCCGGGGACGTCCTCGGCGACGACCCCGTGGCCGTCTGGCACCACGCCGTGACCACCTCGCTCCTGGCCTGGGCCGACGTCGCGCCCGAGGACGAGCTGCGCGAGATCGAGGTGTCGTCGGGGCCGATCACGCTGCGGGAGTACGCCGACCAGATGCTCGTCGACCTCGTCGTGCACGCCTGGGACCTGGCGGCAGCACTCGGGCTCCCGCACCTGCCGGTGGCGGAGGCGGTGCACCGGGCCACGGAGTACGAACGGCCCCGCACCGGGCACGGCCAGGGCATCGACGGCCTGTTCCGGCCGGCGGTGCCGACCACCTCGACGGACCCGCTGGACCGGCTGGTCGCGATGCTCGGCCGCGACCCCGGGTGGGGTGCGTGACGGGGCGTCGCCGGACGGCGCACCTCGCGCTGCCGCTCGCCCTCGCACTGACCCTCGGCGGCTGCGGCACGGTCGTCGACTGGCCCGCCCGTGTCCCGGAGGCGACCGTGCCCCCGGAGGCGGTCGGGTCGGCCCCGCAGGTCCCGGCCGCCGTCGACGAGGGCCTGCGCACCGACGGTCCCGCGCCGACCACGGAGGGGTCGACCGGGAAGGAGCCGACCGAGGAGCCGGTCGTCAGCAAGGTCAGCGGCCTGGTGCCGCTGGGCCGGGAGGACCTCGCCGACCTGGCCGCGGAGCTGGACCGCGCGCTGACCTCCGGCGACGAGGAGGAGTGGATCGCCTTCTTCGACGGCGACGAGGACCTGCTCGAGCAGCAGCGACGCTGGTTCCGAGGAGTGCAGGCGGTGCCGATGGACGTGCGTGAGATCCTGCCCGAGACGGTGGTGTCGTCGGACACGCCCGAGGGCACGGTGGTGCAGCTGGTCCTCGCCCACCAGATCAGCGGGGCCGACCCGGTGCCGGCGGTGGAGACCTACCGGGTGACGGTGCAGCGGCCGCCGGGCGGGGAGCCGCGGATCACCCGGATGGCGGGTCAGGACCGGCAGGACGGGCACCCGCAGCTGTGGGACCTGCAGGCGCTTGCCGTCACGGTCACCGACGACCTCGTCGTGCTCGCCCCGCAGGGCCGCGAGAGTGACGTGGCCGCCGTCCTTCCCGGGCTGGAGAGCGCCACGGCCAACGTCTTCCTCGACTTCGACGAGGGTCCGCGCGACCGGCTCGTCGTCCAGCTCGCCGACGCCGACGACCTGCGCGCGATCACCGATGACCAGGAACTCGCCGTCGACCCGGCCGGCGTGGCGATGACCAGTGCCGGGCTGGCGGAGCGCCCGGAGCGGGGCGAGGTCGGCGTGACCTACTCCCGCGACGAGCACGTCGACCGGATCGTGCTCGACCTCGACCTGCTCCCTGGCGACCTGACCTTCGGCACCCCACCGGGGGGCTTCGGGCTGATGCGGCACGAGGGCGTGCACGCCGTGGTCGACGGTGCCCCGGGCGTGCGGCCGCCGGTGTGGGTGTGGGAGGGCCTGGCGCAGTGGTACGGCTTCCGCCGCGACTACGTCCTCGACGACGCCTACCGCGCGGTGGTGACCGGCTCCTCCGGGCAGCCGCTGGAGCTTCCCGACTCCTTCGACGACTACTACTACGACTCTCCCGAGGCCGGTGATCTCGCCTACGCCTCCTCGGCGATGGTCTTCACGTTCCTGGAGCAGCGCTTCGGCTTCGAGACCGCCCGCGACGCCGGCGTGGGGCTGACCCAGGTCGACGGGTGGGTGGACACCTCGGACGCGGACGCGCTGCTCGGCCGCCTCACCGGGATGACGCTGGAGGGCCTGGAGCAGGAGTGGGCCGCCTGGGCGCTCGCCAGCTACGGGTGACTGGCGTGCGGGGCGGGCGGGCACGTCATACCCTGCAAGGATGCTGACCGAGGACCTGCCCAGGGACTGGTGGAAGGGCGTCGTCGTCTACCAGGTCTATCCCCGCAGCTTCGCCGACAGCGACGGGGACGGGGTCGGCGACATCCGCGGCGTCATCGAGCGGCTCGGCCACCTCGAGCGGCTCGGCGTCGACGTGCTGTGGCTCAGCCCGGTCTACTGCTCGCCGCAGGACGACAACGGCTACGACATCAGCGACTACCGCGGGATCGACCCGCTCTTCGGCACCCTCGAGGACGTCGACGAGCTGATCGCGCGGGCGCACGACGCCGGCATCCGGCTGGTCATGGACCTCGTCGTCAACCACACCTCCGACGAGCACGCGTGGTTCGTCGACTCGCGCTCCTCGCGAGACAGCGAGCACCGCGACTGGTACTGGTGGCGGCCGCCGCGCAAGGGCCACGTGGGCGGCGAGGCCGGCGCGGAGCCCAACAACTGGGGCTCGTTCTTCTCCGGCTCGGCCTGGGAGTGGGACGAGGCGACGGGGGAGTACTACCTGCATCTCTTCAGCCGCAAGCAGCCCGACCTGGTGTGGAGCAACCCGGACGTGCGCGCCGCCGTCTACGCGATGATGCGCTGGTGGCTCGCCCGGGGGGTGGACGGCTTCCGGATGGACGTCATCAACCTCATCGACAAGCCGGACGGGCTGCCCGACGGCGACAAGAAGCTCGGCGACCTGTGGGGCCAGGCGTTCCCGCTGGTCAGCACCGGTCCGCGCGTGCACGACTACCTGCAGGAGATGCACGGGCAGGTCTTCGCCGACCTCGGGCGCCCCTACCTGACGGTCGGGGAGATGCCCGGCGTGGACGCGGAGCAGGCGCGGCTGTTCACCGACCCGGCGCGGCGGGAGGTAGACATGGTCTTCCAGTTCGAGCACGTCGACCTCGACAAGGGGCCGTCGGGCAAGTTCGACATCGTGCCGCTGACCATGGCCGAGCTGCGCGCCAACCTCATGCGCTGGCAGGTCGAGCTGGACGACGTGGGCTGGAACTCCCTCTACTGGGACAACCACGACCAGCCGCGCGCGGTCAGCCGGTTCGGCGACGACGACCCGGTATGGCGTGAGCGCTCGGCCAAGACTCTGGGCACCGTGCTGCACACCCTGCGAGGGACGCCCTACGTCTACCAGGGCGAGGAGCTGGGCATGACCAACGTGCCGTTCTCCGCCCCCGAGGACTTCCGGGACATCGAGTCGGTCAACTACATCCGTGAGCAGACGGCGGCGGGCGTGCCGTTCAGCGACCTCCTGCCCGGGCTGCGCTTCCGCAGCCGTGACAACGCGCGCACGCCGGTGCAGTGGACCGCCGGGGAGCACGCCGGCTTCACCAGGGGCGAGCCGTGGATCCCGGTGACGCCCAACCACGAGGAGATCAACGCCGAGGCCCAGGTCGGGGTGGAGGGCTCGGTGTTCGAGCACTACCGTGCGCTCGTGGCGCTGCGGCACGAGGAGAGAGCCGTCTCGCACGGCACGGTCACGCCGCTGGCGATGGACCACCCGGACCTGTGGGCCTTCGGCCGCGAGCACGAGGGGACCCGGCTCCTCGTCCTGGCGTCCTTCACCCGCGAGCCCGTCGAGGTGCCGCCCGAGCTGCTCGAGGGCTGGGAGGGCGCCGAGGCGGTCGTCGCGACGTCCGGGGACGCGGCCGCCGGCGTGCTGACGCACGGCGTCCTGCCCGGCTGGGAGTCGGTCGTCCTGCGGTCGTCAGGCACACTGGCGGAGTGAGCACCCCCGACCCGGAGGCCAACCGCCGCACCCAGACCGAGCTCTACGGCGCGCCCGTCGCCGAGCTCGTCGGCACCGTGCGCGCGGTCACCGGGCTGACGCAGACGGCCCTGGCCAAGGTACTCGGGCTCTCGGCGCCGATGCTCAGCCAGCTGGTCTCGGGCCAGCGCATCAAGATCAGCAACCCCGCGGCGGTCGCCCGCCTCGAGGCGCTGCTCGACCTCGCTCACCGCGACGACCTCGACGCGGGGAAGCGGGAGGAGGAGATCGCCCGGATCGCGCGCGAGCAGCGGACGCTCACCAGCCAGCGGCGGGCGAGCGTGCCGGACCGGCACGAGGTGGTCGCAGCGCTGGTCGCGGCGGCGCCGGCCGAGGAGCTGGCCCGGGTCGCGCGGGCGGCGGATCAGGACGGCGAGCTCGCCCGGCTCCTCGACGAAGCGGCCCGTGCTGCCGCCCCGACCGCCGGGGCCCCCGGCGATGCCTGAGCGCGGTCCCGGGGCGACCGTGCGCGGCCAGGTGCTGGCGGGCCGCGTCGAGCTGCTGGACCCAGTCGGGGAGGGCGGCGGGAGCGTCGTCTGGCGGGCGCGGGACCTGCGGACCGGCGAGGTGGTGGCCGCCAAGCTGCTCCGGCAGGCCGAGGCCGGGTCGCTGCTGCGCTTCGTGCAGGAGTCGAGCACCCGGATCCGGCACGACCACGTGCTGGCGCCGATGACCTGGGTCGCCGAGGACGGGCAGGTGGCGCTGCTCATGGAGCTCGTCGGCGGAGGCTCCGTCGCGAGCCTCGTCGGGGACTTCGGCGCGCTGCCGCCCCTGCTGGCCGCCGAGCTGCTGCGCCAGGCCTGCGAAGGGCTGCAGGCGGTCCACGAGGCCGGCGTCGTGCACCGCGACGTCACCCCGGCCAACCTGCTGCTGCGCGCGACGGGCGCCGGCCGTCCGCACCTGCTGCTCTCCGACTTCGGCGTGGCCGTGCGGCTCGACGGGCCGCGGCTGACGCGCGTCGACCGCGTCGTCGGCACGCCCGGCTACAGCGCACCCGAGCAGGAGCGCGGAGGCGACCCCGCTCCCGCCCAGGACCTGTACGCACTCGGCAGGGTCGCCCACGAGATGCTCACCGGCCTGAGGCCGCAGCCGGACGTCCCGGACGTCGACCTGTCCGGCTCGCTGCCGCGGGAGGCGCCACCCGTGCTGCGGGACCTCGTGCGCAGCCTCCTGGCGCCGGACGTCCGCGACCGCCCCGTCTCTGCGTCGGACGCGCGGGCCAGGCTGGACCACCCGGACCTGGCGTGGCGCCAAGGCGCCATGGGCGAGGTCGAGGTGCTCGACCACCTGGCCGAGGAGGACCCGCCGCCCGAGGACCCCCTTCCCCGACCGGGAGCACGCTCCGCACGCGAGGTGACCGGGGAGCAGGCCGGTGGCCCGGTGGTGGCGCTCGCCGCGGTCGCGATTCTCAGCGCCGCGGTGCTGCTCTGGGCGCTGGTTCAGCTGCTCTGAGAGCGGCCCCGGTTGGCCGCGACCCAGAGGCCGCCGCCGGAGGCGAGGAGCACCGCGAGCGCCCCGCCGGCGACCCACCACAGCAGGGAGCGGTCGCTCTCGTCCTCGTCCGTGTCACCCACCGACGAGGCCTGCGGCGTCGGGGTCGCCGTGTCCGCCGAGGGGTCACCGGTGGTGCTGGTCGCGGTGTCGGTGGAGCCGGCGCCGTCGGTGCTGCTCGCGACCGCCCCGGTCGCTGCTGCGGCGGCGCCCTCGGGGAAGGACGGTACGCCCGTGATCTCGCCCTCGACGGCGACGGTGAACTCCACGGGGACCGGCCGGCCGTCCGCGTTGCCCTGGTACTTCGGCGGGACCGCGAGCGTGAAGTAGTAGGTGCCCGCCTCGGACACCCAGCGGGCCTCGGAGGGGTAGGAGTCCAGCGCGTTGCGGTAGCGGACCTCGGGCACGACCACGGCGTAGCGCTCCGGAGGGGAGCCCAGGTGGTAGGAGGCGTAGGCGCTCGCGTCGGGGTTGCTGACGGCGCGCCGGTCCGGCTCGTGGAAGGTCGCGTGCACCCACAGGTAGTCGTTGGCCTCGTCGCTGAGGTAGCTGTCGTCGGTCGGTCCCTCGACGATCAGCTGGGCGCTCTGGCCCCAGTCGACGGTGGTCGAGAAGTAGGCCTGCTCGCCGGGGACGAGGTGCTCCACGTAGGTGCCGGGCTCCAGCGGGACGGCGTCGCTGAAGCTGCCTCCGCCCACGACGGGCTCCACCTCGTCCTGCGTGGGGGCCAGCTCGTCGGGCACGGTGATCTCCCCGTACACGCCCGCAGGCAGGCTGTCGACGTCCTGGGCGACCGGCACCTCCCGCACGACCAGCTCCACGGGCGCCGGACGCTTCCCGTCCCCTCCGCGCTCGACCTTGAGGAGGAGCGGCTCGCCGGTGAGGCAGTCATCGTCGACGGTCAGGACCGTCGTCACCGCGCCGCTGAGGCCGAGGTCGTGAAACCTGAAGCCGTTCTCGTAGCCGCAGCTGTCCCCGTCCTGGTCCTGCACCTGCAGGGCGAAGGTCTCCTTGTCGAAGGAATCGCCGGTGGAGGGCGGGCGGCTGGTCACCGAGACCTGGAGCCGGTGGTCGCCGGTGGTGGGCGCGAGCGAGTAGTACTCGGCCGCCTTGGTGCCGGTCGTGATGCTGTCGGTGTACTGCCCCGGCTCCAGGACGGGGGCCTCGTCCGTGCTGGTGCGGTCGACCCCCTCGACCGGGGTGCCCTGGACGGCGAATCCGCGCAGCGCACGGGTGGACAGCTTGTCCAGGGCGATCTCCAGGCTCCCGGCGTCCGGGGCCGCCAGATAGGTGCCGCCCGTGGCCTCGGCGATGCAGCGCAGCTGGCTCTGCGCGGTCTCCTCGACGCCGTAGCCCACCGTGTCGATCTGCACCTCGATGCCGTCGGCGCCCAGCTGCTCGACGGTCTCGCACGGGTCGGGGTCGCAGGTCTCCTCGCCGTCGGAGACCAGGATGATGTGCCGGTTGTCCGCGTCGCCGAGGTCGTCCGCCGCCTGGGAGAGCGCGTAGGAGATCGGGGTGAACCCGGAGGGCTCCACGTCCTTGACGGCGTCCTTGAGCGCGGCCGGGTCCGACGGGCCGAGCGGGACGACCACCTGGGTGTCGGTGCACGCGGCCTCGGTCTTCTTCTCGTTGGGCTCGGTCGCACCGTAGACGCGCAGCCCCACCTCTGCGTCCTCGGGCAGGTTGTCGACCGCGTCGGTCAGGGCCTTGCGCGCGGCCTCCATGCGGGTGCCCCCGCCGCCGGCGTCGTCGGCGGCCATCGACCCCGAGGCGTCGAGGACGAGCATGATCGAGGCGGACTGCTGCGCCCTCTCCTGCTCGCTCGTCGTGCTCGCCCATGCTGGTGCGGCGGCCAGGGCCAGCGCCGTCGTGCTCGCGGCGGCCACCCAGCGACGGACTGCGCTCGCCGTCCGTCTCGTGCGCTGATCCCTCATCAGTTCTTCCTCCCTCGGTGCGGATTTGCAAGTGCGACAATAACGAGGACCTATTGCACTTGCAAATTTGACGCGCGTCGGCCCCGCGAGGCCATGACCTGGACGGTCACAGCCCCGCGAGGTCGCGGGTCATGAGGGGCTGACTCAGTCCTGCGGGCTCTGGTCCCAGGGCTTGCGCTCGCCCTCCGGACGCTCCCACGAGTGCGCGCCGGGCTGGTCGCGATGGGCGCCCTGGTCAGCCTGCTCGACCGGCGCCGGGTCGGCGGGGTCGTCCTTTTCCGGAAGGTCCGCGACGACCTGCTCCTGCTGCGGCAAGGTGCCCAGCTGGGCAGAGCCGGACGCACCAGGCTGGCGTGCCGCGGCGCGGGCCTTGCGGGCGGCCTCGGCCACCGCGGCCTCGGCCTCCTTGCCCGTGCGCTGCTTGGTCGCACCCTCGGCGTTGCGGGAGGCGTCCTCGGCCTCGGCCCGGGCACGGCGCAGCGCCTCACGGGGGTCTTCCAGGGTGGGCGCGTCGAGGTCGTCCAGCCCGGTGTAGCCGGCGTCGGCGCGCAGGCTCGCGCTGGGGCCGTCCAGGTAGGCCGAGCCAGAACTCTCACCGCCGCCGAGCGCCTTGCCGATGCCCGAGAGGGCGGCGGTGAGCTCGGTGGGCACCACCCACATCTGGTTGGACTCGCCCTTGGCGATCTCGGGCAGCATCTGCAGGTACTGGTAGGCCAGCAGCTTGCCGTCGGGGTTGCCCTTGTGGATGGCGTCGAAGACCTGCAGGATCGCCCGGGCCTCACCCTGGGACTCCAGGATCGCGGACTGGGCGGTGCCCTCGGCGCGCAGGATCTGGGCCTGCTTCTCACCCTCGGCCGTGAGGATCTGGGACTGCTTGACGCCCTCGGCGTTGAGGATCGTGGCGCGGCGGTCACGCTCGGCGCGCATCTGCTTCTCCATCGAGTCCTGCACGGAGGCCGGCGGGTCGATCGCCTTGAGCTCGACCCGGTTGACCCGGATGCCCCAGCGGCCGGTGGCCTCGTCGAGCACCCCACGCAGCTGGCCGTTGATCATGTCGCGGCTGGTCAGCGTCTGCTCCAGGTCCAGGGAGCCGATGACGTTGCGCAGCGTGGTGACGGTCAGCTGCTCGATGCCCTGGATGTAGTTGGCGATCTCGTAGGTCGCCGCCTTGGGGTCGGTGGGCTGGAAGTAGATGACGGTGTCGATGGAGACGACCAGGTTGTCGCTGGTGATCACCGGCTGCGGCGGGAAGCTGACGACCTGCTCGCGCAGGTCGACCACCGCGCGCGGCCGGTCGATGAACGGCAGCAGGAAGTGCAGGCCGGCGTCCAGGGTGCGGTCGTACTTGCCGAGGCGCTCCACGATCACCGCGGTCGCCTGCGGCACGATGCGGATGGCTCGGGCGATCGCGCTGATCACGAACAGCACGATGAGGGCTACGACTGCCCACACGATCAGGTTGACGGGGTCCATGAGGACTCTCCTTCGGGTCGGTCCTTGGTCAGGTCTGTCGGGCTGGGGGTATGACGTGAGCTCCCGGCCGGGGGTTGCGTCTGCCTCAGCGGTCGGTCGGGGGCTCGGCGTCGAACGGCTTGTCCTCGGGGGTGGCGGCGGTGACGACGGCGGTGGCGCCGTCGATCTTGACCACCGTCACCAGGTCGCCGGGCGCGTAGGTGAGCCCGGCCAGCTCGGACCGGGCGGTCCAGTGCTCGCCGCGCAGCTTGACCAGACCGGTGCGGTCGCTGACCTCCTCGACCACCGTCGCGGCGTGGCCGATGTGCGCCTCGATGCCCATCGGGCCGCCCTTGCCCTCCAGGTGCAGGTGCTTGAGGGCGATGGGGCGCAGGGCGAAGACGAACAGGCCGGCCGCCACCGCGAAGACGAGGACCTGGAGGACGAGCGGCAGCCCGACCCCCGCGACGATCGCGGCGACCAGCGCACCGAGCGCGAGCATGAGGAAGATGAGGTCGAGGGTGTTCATCTCGACGATGCCGAACGCCAGCGCGGCGCCGATCCACCACAGCCACTGCGGGCTGTTGCTCAACCACTCCGGCATGGCTGCTCCTTTCCCCTTGTCGTCCGATCCTACGTGGTGCTCGGCGCGCCGGTGCGTCTGGCCTGCGGCACGGTCAGGACGGCTCCGACCAGCAGCAGCACGGCGGAGAGCACCAGCCCGGCCCCCAGCGACCCGGACACGTCGGAGAACCAGCCGGTCAGCCAGGGCCCGGCCGTCTGACCGGCGCCGAAGGCCACGGTGGCGAACGCCAGGCCGGAGGTCCACAGGGTCGAGGGCAGCGACTCGCGCACGCCGACCGTCATCGCGGTGACGACCGACAGGAAGGTCCCGCCGACGACCGCGCCGGAGACGAAGAACGACCACGTCTGCGGGACGAGCACGGGCAGCGCGGTCCCGGCGGCGAGCACCACCAGCAGCACCGCCATCGAGCGGGCCCCGCCGAGCCGGCCGATCAGCCGGCCCCACGCCAGCCAGCCGCCGGACGCCGCGACGCCCACCACGACCCAGAACGCCGCCACCGTGCGCAGGCCGACGCCCGCCTCCTGGAGGAAGGCGATGATGAAGGTCAGGTAGGCGATGTAGCCCAGCCCGAAGAAGGTGTAGGCCGCCGACAGCCAGCCGATCCGTCGCTGGTCGAAGCGCTGCTCCTGCGCACGGGGCGGCTGCGGGTCGACGGTGTGCCGCAGCGCCCGGGCCGCGACCAGCGTCGCCACGACCGCCAGCGCGGTGAGCGTGAGCCAGCCCAGCTGCCAGCCGGCCAGGTGCAGCCCGGCGGAGGTGGCTGCGGAGGGTCCGCGGTCGAGCACCCAGGGGACGAGCAGCCCGGCGAGCGTCATCCCGCCGCCCGCCCCGCCGTAGTAGAGCCCGAGCATCAGGGCGGCCCGTCCCGGCGTGCCCCCGGCGCCGGCTGCCGCGACGAGCGCAGCCCCCAGCACGAACGCCCATGCCCCGCCGAGACCGGCGACGGTGCGGGCCACGAGGAGGACAGCATAGGCGCTGGTCAGTGCGGTGAGGAGCAGGGAGACCGTGGTGAGCGCGGCCCCGAGGAGGAAGGCGCGGCCGGTGCCGACCCGACGCGCGAGCGGGGCCGCCACCAGCGCGCCCACGAGGTAGCCAGCGGCGTTGGCCGTGTTGAGCGCCCCGGCCTGCGACCAGGACCAGCCCAGGTCGGCCGCCATGTCCGGCAGCAGCAGGGCGTAGGCGAAGCGGGCCAGCCCCAGCGCGATCAGCGGACCGGCCGACAGCGCGAGCGCCACGAGGAGGCGGTCGGCGCGGCTGGTCATGGCCGTCAGTGTGTCAGGCGGGTCGAAGGGTCCGCCGGCGCCCGTCGCCGTCAGTAGGCGGCAGGGGTGGGGCGGACGGCGCCCAGCGCGCCGACGTCCGTGGAGCCCTCGGCGACCCTGGCCCGGGGCGGCCGGTTCGCCGCCGGGACGGGTGCGCTGGCCAGCGCCCGCCCGACGATCCCGAAGACCTGCTCGGTCTCCACGAGGAAGGCGTCGTGCCCGTAGGGGGAGTCGATCGTGGCCAGCTCCCGGCAGGCGGGCGACCCGGCGACGACCTCGCCGTCGGCCGGCGTGAACAGGCGGTCGCTGGAGACCACCCCCACCGTCAGCTCGGCGGTGATCCGGCGCAGCGCCGCCTCGACCCCGCCCCGTCCGCGTCCCACGTCGTGGGAGTTCATCGCCTCGGTCAGCACCAGGTAGGAGTTGGCGTCGAAGCGACGCACCAGCTTGGTCCCGTGGTGCTCCAGGTAGGACTGCACCGCGTAGCGGCCGCCCCGCAGCGGGTCCTCGCCCTCCTGCTCGTCGCGGCCGAAGCGCAGCGACAGCTCGGTGGCCGACCGGTAGGTCGCGTGCGCGATCTGACGGGCGACCGCCAGGCCCTGCCTCGGCCCGGGACCGGGGTAGTAGTCCCCACCGTGGAAGCCGGGGTCCAGCCGGATCGCGTGCAGCTGCGGGACCGACCAGGCGATCTGGTCGGCGGTGGCGGCCGCCCCCGCTGCGAGCACGACGCAGCGCCTCACCCGGCCGGGGAGGGCGACCGCCCACTCGAGCGCCCGCATACCCCCGACCGAGCCGCCGACGACGAGGGCGAAGGCGTGGATGCCGAGCGCGTCGGCGAGCATCGCCTCGGCGCGCACCTGGTCGCGGACCGTGATCCGCGGGAAGGAGGACCCGTAGGGCCGGCCGTCCGGCGCCGGAGAGGACGGACCGGTGGTGCCGCCGCAGCCCCCGAGGACGGCCGGGGCGATCACGCAGTAGCGGTCGGTGTCGAGCGGGGCGCCGGGGCCGATCAGCCCCGGCCACCAGCCGGGGGTGGGCTGACCCGGCCCGCGCTCGCCGACGACGTGACTGTCGCCGGTGAGCGCGTGCAGGACCAGCACCGCGTTGTCGCGCGCCTCGTTCAGCCGGCCCCAGCTCTGCCAGCTGACCCGCAGGTCGTCGAGGACCTGCCCGGACTCCAGCGTGAGGGCGCCCAGGTGCTGGGAGCGGCGTCGCGAGGGGGACATCGCTCAGGCGGCTGACTCGTCGGCGGTGCCTGCGCCCGCAACTCTCGCCGCGGCCTCGAACCCGGTCTGCAGGTCGGCCAGGATGTCCTCGATGCCCTCGATGCCGACCGCCAGGCGGACCAGGCCCGGGGTGACTCCTGCCGCGAGCCGTGCCTCGTCGGAGAGCTGGCTGTGCGTCGTCGAGGCCGGGTGGATGACCAGGGAGCGGACGTCGCCGATGTTGGCCACGTGGCTGTGCAGCTCCAGGGCCGAGACGAAGGCCTTCCCGGCCTCGACGCCGCCCTTGATCTCGAAGGCCAGGACCGCGCCGGGGCCGCCGGGCAGGTACTTCCTGGCCAGCTCGTGCGAGGGGTGGGAGGGCAGCCCGGCGTAGATGACCTTCTCCACCTGGTCGTGACCGTCGAGCCACTCCACGACCTTGGCGGCGTTCTGCACGTGCCGCTCGACCCGCAGCGACAGCGTCTCGACGCCCTGGGCGATGAGGAAGGCGTTGAACGGCGAGATCGCCGGGCCGAGGTCGCGCAGCAGCTGGACGCGCGCCTTGAGGATGTAGGACAGGTTGACCCCGAAGATGCCGTCCTTGCCGAGGGCCTCGGCGTAGACCAGACCGTTGTAGGAGGCGTCCGGCTCGGTGAAGCCGGGGAAGCGGCCCTGCAGCTCGGCCGCGCCGTAGTCGAAGGTGCCCGCGTCGACGATCACGCCGCCGATCGAGGTGCCGTGGCCGCCGAGGTACTTCGTCGCCGAGTGCACCACGACGTCGGCCCCGTGCTCGATCGGGCGGGTGAGGAACGGGGTGGCGATCGTGTTGTCGACGATGAGCGGGACGCCGACCTCGTGGGCGACGCGCGCCACCTCCTCCACGTCCAGGACCCGGCCGTCGGGGTTGCCGATGGTCTCGCCGAAGAACGCCTTGGTGTTGTCCGCGGCGGCGGCGCGCCAGGACTCCGGGTCGGTCGGGTCCGCCACGAAGGCGACCTCGATGCCGAGCTTGGGCAGCGTGTGCGCGAACAGGTTCTGGGTGCCGCCGTAGAGGCTGGGGCTGGCCACGATCTGGTCGCCGGCCCCGGCCAGGTTGAGGACCGCCAGCGTGATCGCGCTCATCCCGGAGGCGACCAGCAGCGCGCCGACACCCCCCTCGAGGTCGGCCAGCCGGTTCTCGACGACCTCCTGGGTGGGGTTGTTGATCCGCGTGTAGATGGGGCCCAGCTCGGCCAGCGCGAAGCGGTTGGCGGCCTGCTCGGCGTCGGCGAAGACGAAGGAGGTGGTCTGGTGGATCGGCAGGGCCCGGGAGCCGGTGGTCGGGTCGGGCGTCTGGCCGGCGTGGATCTGGCGGGTGGCGAAGTCGGTGTAGGTCATGGGTGCGCTGTTCCTTGTCACGGAGGGCGGGTTGGGGCAGGTGCAGGGTGGGGATGACTCTGCTGGGCCCGCCTCGTCAGCGCTGGGGGTATGGCGTCAGGGTGCCGGTCGGCGCCCGGCCGTCGCGACGTCGCGGGGGCAGCTGCGAGGGGAAGGGCTCAGCAGCTGCGCATTCGGCGGCCTGGGGAGGTCATGGACCCAGGTCTAGCAGACCTCGCGAACCGAAGTCAATTCATGACACTAGGGCCTGCGTGAGGGAAGAATGAAGTGTCTTCCACGAATCGATGGTTGCGTGGAGAGTCTTCGTGAACGGAGTCTTCTCACGGCAGGTCGACCGCCCAACCGCCCTCCATACTGTGCAGGTCGAACCTCGCCAGTCCCTGCTGGTCCAGGATCCACAGCTCCTGACCGACCACGATCGTGCGCAGCGGGGCCTCGCCCCACTCCCTGCTCCCCGGGCCGGTCGCCACCCGGGCGACCTCGGCCAGGCGGTCCGCGCCGACGTCGAGCGCGACGAGGCCGCCGAAGCTCTCCGGCTCCCCGCGCGTGCTGTCGGCCTGCTCGGACCAGCTCATGAGCGGCACGAACGCCTGCCCGGTCGTGGGCCAGAGGGTGAACGCCCGGTGGTCCCACTCGACGGGGGAGGAGCCGTCCTTCCAGGTGAGCACCTCGGTCTGCTTCGGCGCAGAGAGGTCGCGGATGTCGAAGAGCGAGGCCTGCAGGCCGCGGGTCTGCCCGGTCCGCTCGTCCGCGTCCTGCCCGATCCCCAGCAGCCAGCCCTCGGCGACGGGGTGCAGGTAGGCCGAGTAGCCGGGGACCTTCAGCTCGCCGGCGACGCGGGGCGCGGTGGGGTCGGAGGTGTCGACCAGGTAGAGCGGGTCGGTCTGGCGGAAGGTCACCACGGCCGCCAGGTCCGGGCGCAGAAAGCGGACCGCCCGGACGTGCTCGGTCAGGCCCATCCCGTCCACCCGGCCGGTCTCGACCAGGCGCTCACCCTCCTCGCGCAGCACGACGAGGGCGGACTGCGAGGGCTCGGAGACGCCCGGCGGGTCGGTCGTGGTCGCGACCCGCACGACCCCGCCCTCCTCGTCGACCGCCCACTGGCTCAGCAGCCGCCCCTCGACCGAGCCGGACGCGGCATACCGGGTCGTGGCCGGGTCGGAGATGTCGAAGGCGTGCAGGTCGGTGCGGTTCACCGGCTCGCCCCCGGGCCAGATCGCCGCGTCGAGCGGACCGGCCCAGCGCCACAGGTCCCAGGGGCTGGTGGCGACGACGACACGGTCGGTGGAGGCGTAGACCGTGTCGCCGGAGGCCACCAGGCCGGCCCCGGAGGTCGGCCCGGGCGAGCCGGAGGTCAGGTCGAAGGTGAGCACGGACAGGGTCGACAGGCCCGCGGGGTCCCGAGGCCGGGAGATCTCCCCGCAGTCCAGCAGGCGCTCCGTGGAGGCGACCGTGCCGTCGGCGTCGAGGACCTGCACGTGCGGCACCCAGTCGTCGATGGAGGTGGCGCGGACCAGGGCGCGGTTCGTCTCCTCGGCCTCGGCCTCGGCCGCCATCGTGTTCTTGCGAGGCTGGGTCTGCTCGACGCCGGGAGGTTCGGTGACCATGACCATCCGCACCGTGCCGCCGACCATCCGCGCGGAGCGGTAGCTGCCCTCGACGCGCACCGACCCCACCGTCCTCGGCGCGGCCGGGTCGGACAGGTCGACCGTGACCACGTGGGTGCGGCTGGAGCCGAAGGGCAGGAAGCGGCCGTCCACCGGCTGGGCGTAGGACCACTCCTGGCCGAGCACGACGAGCGTGTCCCCGTGCAGCAGCAGCTCGGAGGGGGAGACCTGGTCGCGCCGGCCGGGCATCCGGACCTCGGAGACGACCTTGCGGCTGGCGACGTCCACCACGCGCACCCGGTTGTTGAGGACCGAGACGATGACGCGCCCGTCGGTCTTGACCATGTCGGCCTCGTCGACGCCCTCCTCCTGCACGTTGGTGCTCGAGTGCTCAGGCGCACCCGCGGACCCGGCGTCGTCGCCCGCCGCCGCCGCCGCGTCCTCGACGCCGCCCATGGTGTCGTCCGCGGCATACCCCATACCTCCGCCGAGCCCGTAGGGCGTGACCAGCTCGAGCGCGTTGGCCTGGTAGTAGGTGAGCAGGGCGTCGCAGTCCTCGAAGCCGGCGCGCAGCCCGAAGGACGCGGGCAGCGCCGTGACCGCAGCCCGGGCGGCGGTCTCGTCCCACGGTCCCGCGGCGGACACCTGCGCCGGGTCGGGCACCGCAGGGGCCGGCGAGCACGCGGTCAGCGCGAGCAGGGCGGCGAGCGGGAGGGCGGTCACGGCGGTCGGACGAGGCATCGGGGCCTCCTGGGTGCGGGCGGACGGCGGCGTCCGCGGCGGTGCGCTGTCGGGGGTATGACGCAACGTCAACCGGTGCGGTTCCCCTGGGGGGAGTAGCGTCGGAACGCATCCGGTCGGGACCGCCCCGGGCGGGTGCGGGAAGGAGCCCCACGTGCTGATCGGCGTGCCGCGCGAGGTGAAGGACCACGAGGACCGGGTGGCGCTCACGCCGGTGGGCGTGCACGAGCTGACGATCCGGGGTCATGAGGTGGTCGTGGAGAGCGGCGCGGGGATCGGTTCGCAGATCCTGGACGAGGAGTATGCCGCCTCCGGCGCCACCGTCGTGGGCTCCGCCGACGAGGCCTGGGCCGCCGAGCTGGTGCTCAAGGTGAAGGAGCCCGTGGAGCAGGAGTACCACCAGCTGCGCGAGGGGCTCGTGCTGTTCACCTACCTGCACCTGGCCGCCGACCGGCGGTTGACCGAGGAGCTGCTGGCCCGCCGGGTCACCGCGCTTGCCTACGAGACCGTGCAGCTGCCCTCCGGCTCGCTGCCGCTGCTCTACCCGATGTCGGAGGTGGCCGGCTGCCTGGCGCCCATGGTCGGTGCGCACACGCTGATGCGGGCACAGGGCGGTCGCGGCGTGCTGATGGGCGGGGTCGGCGGCGTCGCCAACGCCCGGGTCGTCATCATCGGTGCCGGTGTGTCGGGGCAGAACGCCGCGAACATCGCGCTCGGCATGGGGGCCGACGTCACGCTGCTGGACACCGACCTGGACAAGCTGCGGATGTCCTTCTGGCGCTACAACAACAGGGTGCACGGGCTGGCCTCCTCCGCGCTGGCGATCGAGCAGCAGGTGACCACCGCCGACCTGGTGATCGGGGCGGTGCTGCTGCCCGGAGCGGCCACGCCCACGCTGGTGAGCAACGACCTCGTCTCGCGGATGAAGCCCGGCTCGGTGCTGGTCGACATCGCCGTCGACCAGGGTGGCTGCTTCGAGGACACCCGTCCCACGACGCACTCGGACCCCACCTTCGAGGTGCACGGGTCGACCTTCTACTGCGTGGCCAACATGCCCGGCGCGGTGCCCACCACCGCGACCTACGCGCTGACCACCTCGACGCTGCCCTACGTGGTTGCGGTCGCCGACAAGGGCTGGGCGCAGGCGTGCCGGGACGACCCGAGCCTCGCCCTCGGGCTCAGCACCCACGCCGGGACGCTGACGTGTGCGCCGGTGGCGACGGAGCACGGCATACCCCTGACCGGTCTGGAGGAGGTGCTCGGGTGAGGCGGCCTGCCGACCGTCCGGCAGCTGTGTCATGCAGCGGCAGGGCGCGGACCCCGTGCCTGCCTGACACCGTTGCCTGACACGGCTGCGGGCGTCCCGGACTACTCGTCGATGCCCTTCTTCTTCCTGGCCGCGTAGACGACGTAGCCCACGATCGCGGCGGTGACCGCGACCGGCACCAGCCATCTGAGGCTGTCCAGCAGCGAGCTGATCATGCCGAGGGCGGAGATCCCGGCGAGGACGAGCAGGACGATCGACCCGGCGTTGCCGCCCTTGACGCCCTGCTCGACGTGCGTCTGCCCGGAGTCGTCAGGCAGCAGGGCCCAGGCGATCAGGTAGGCGGCCACGCCGCTGCCGAAGAACAGCGCCAGGGCCACCGCCACGATCCGGACGAGTGCGGGGGAGACACCCAGCTGTCGGGCGATGCCTGCGCAGACTCCCCCGATCATGCCGGCCGAGCTGTCCCGGCGCAGCGGGGAGGCCCGCAGCGCGGAGAGCCCGCGGTCGAGCTGAGAGCTGCCGGGCGGCGGAGTTCCCGGGGCGTCGCGCTGGCCCTGGTCGGGACCGGGATGTCCGGGACCGGGCTGCCCGTGCTCCTGCTGCCCATAGCCAGGCTGCGCCGGGCCGCCCAGGGCCGGCGGGCGCACCCCCCACACGTCGTCCTGAGGCTCTTGCTGCCGCGGCGGAGGGGGAGGCGCGGGTGAGGAGATCGGCGGTGGGGTCGAGGAGCGGCCGGGTGGCGGAGCCGGGCGGTCCGGGTGATCGGGGACGTCGTCGCTCATGACACCAGCATCTCGCGCCGGGCTGGGACCGCGCCACAGTTTTCGCCGGACCGCTGTCGTGCGCGTCGGCATGGACATGGCTGCGCCGGCGGACCCTCCCCTGGGGAGGTCCGCCGGCGCAGGGACGGATGCGGCGCGAGCCGCGGTCCGTCAGCCGTGGGTGTGGGCCGAGGAGCGTCCCTTCTTCCTCATCACCACGTAGACCACGGAGGCAGCGATCGCGACCGGGACCAGCCAGCCGAGACCGTCGAAGATCGTCGCGAGGATGCCCAGCCCCGCGAGGGTGCCCAGGGCGAGGACGGCCAGGCTGCCGGCGCGCCCGCTCCTGACGCCCTGCTCGGCGTGGGTGGTGCCGGTCTGGTCGGGCAGCAGCGCCCAGAGCAGGAGGTAGGCACCGACGCCGGTGCCGAAGAAGAGTGCGAGGGCCACGGTCGCGACGCGGACGGCGGCCACGGAGACGCCGGTGCGCTGCGCGATGCCCGCGCAGACGCCGCCGAGCACGCCCTGGGTGGTGTCGCGGTGCAGCGGCGCCTTCCTCAGGGCCGCGAAGCCGCGGTCCAGCGAGCTGGGGCCGGCCTGCGGACCGTGTCCGGAGCGGCTGCCCCCGCCGGACCAGCTGCCGGGTCCGGAGCTGCCGGAGCTGCCGGAGCTGCCGCCGGGCATGTCCTGCGGCTGCGTGCCGAGGGCGGGTGGGCGCTGGACGCCCCAGACGTCGTCGGGGCGCTCGCCCGGTCGCGGCGGGACGGCGGTCGGGGGCCGGGTGGTGTCGTGCTGGATCTCGTTCATGTCTCCATCGTGCTCGACCAGAGCGGCCCGGTCATCGGGGCTGACCTCCAGATCCGGGCGGGGGACAACCCCCGCCCGCGCGGCGGGGCCCGGGCGCCCGAGGCGCCCGGACCCCACCGGGCTCGGTCCGTCTCAGCCCTTGGGCGGGACCTCGCAGAGCGCGGTCGCGGTGTTGCCGGCCGCGTCGGTGACGGTCATGAGCGCATCACCCTTGAGCCGGAGCTTCCAGTCGACCGCGCCGACGAACGGCGTGGCCTTCGGGGTCGCACCGGGTGCCTGGGTGATCTTGAAGGTCGTCCCGTCCGCGTAGGCGCCGAAGAGCGCGTCCGACCCGGTGTCGTCGACCCAGACCTCCACGGCACCGTCGACGTTGTCGCTCGCGGTGACCATGAAGAACCCGTCGGCGTTGCCGCCCCGCGGGTAGTTGCCCGAGGGGTTGGGCCCCTGCTCGCAGGCGACCACGGGCGGCGTGACGTCGTTGACGTCCACGCTCACCGTCTGCACGAAGCCGTCACCGGCAGGTGTGCCGTTGAGGGTGAAGGCCACCTGGCAGCCCAGGGTGGCTCCCTGCTCGGCGTCCGCGGCGACCGTGATGGTCTCGGAGAAAGACGCGGCGTCGCCGCTGGTCACCGTCCGGGTGGCCGGGTCGAGCGTCGCGGAGAGCCCGGGGTCGCAGGTGGTGGTCGCACCGACCTCGACAGGGAGGGCGGTGATCCCGGCGAGGATCGTGTCGGCCAGGTCGCCGGCATCCACGCCGGAGTAGAGCGCGCCACCGGTGACGTCGGTGATCCGGGTCGCCTGGCCGGTCGCGTCGAGCCGGTCCGCGCCCACGCTCACGGCCAGCACGGTGGCCCCGGCGTCGACGAGCGAGCTGGTGGCGTCGGCCTCGGTGTGCCCGAGGCTGGGGTCGTGCCCAGGGGCGTCGCCGAACCAGACGACGATGCGCGAGGAGTCGGGCCGGAAGGCGACGGCGTCGCCCGTGTCGCCGATCTCCCAGAGGGCGTTGAGCTGCGCCTCGGGCTCGTCGCCGCCTCCGCAGAGCCGGATGCTGTTGACGGCCGCGACGGTCGCGGTCGTGTCGGCCCCGAGGTCGCTGTGCAGCAGGAAGGGGTCGGGCTCGCCGACGTCGCAGTAGCTCGCGACGGCCCACTGGGCGTCCGGCTGGGCCGCCTCGACGGTGCTGACGATGGTGGCCATGTTGGCCTTGACGTTGGTGATGGCCCCTCCCATGCTCCCGGTCCGGTCGACCAGGAGGACGATGTCGGGCTGGGGGAGGACCTCTGGCGTGGTGACCGTCTTGGTGATGGTCACCGACGCGCCCGGGTCGAGCGCGTCGGAGTAGGTGGGTGGGTCGACCGCGGCGTAGGCCGTGGTCGTGCCGATGACGAGGATCGCCGCGGTGGCCGCGGCGGCATGGCGCATGCGTGATCGCATGGTGACGCTCTCCTTCGAACGAGGAGCCCGGGGAGCCCGGGCGGTAGGACTGCACTTCTCCCGAGAACCTCGGTGCCCGTCGTCGGGCACGAGGTGACCTCCACCCCCCGCGGCCGTGTGCACCGCTTCCCCTGCGGTCCCGCGTGTCGTCCGGGTGGCAACACCCCGACCCTAGCCCGGCACGCGTCCCGTCCGCCACCATCGAGGAGGATGACGTCGGCATCTCCTCAGGTCCGACGTCGGCGGCGGCGAAGGGCCCCGGCCGGCCGCGTGCCGGTCGGGGCCTTCGTGCAGACCGAGCCTTCTAGAGGTTGATCATGTGCCCGGCGATGCCGTGCATGGCCT
This sequence comes from Ornithinimicrobium avium, assembly GCF_003351765.1. Lineage (NCBI taxonomy): Bacteria > Bacillati > Actinomycetota > Actinomycetes > Micrococcales > Ornithinimicrobiaceae > Ornithinimicrobium > Ornithinimicrobium avium. Next base: position 1,965,390 of record NZ_CP031229.1, on the reverse strand, counting down.
CCTTGAGCGCCTCGCCCAGGGTCGGGTGCGCGAAGACGACGCGGGAGACCTCGTCGGCGGTCAGGTCCCAGGTCTGCGCGACGTTGACCGCCGGCAGCAGCTCGGTGACGTCGGGGCCGATCATGTGCGTGCCGAGGATCTCGTTGTGCTCCGCGTCCGCCACGACCTTCACGAAGCCGACGCCCTCGCCCAGACCCATCGCCTTGCCGTTGGCGCTGAACGGGAACTGCGCGACCTTGACCTCGTGGCCGGCCTCCTTGGCCTGCGCCTCGGACATGCCCATCGAGGCGATCTGCGGGTGGCAGTACGTGGCCCGGGGGATGAAGCCGTAGTCGATCGGCATGGTCTCGGCGCCGGCGATGACCTCGGCGGCGACGACGCCCTGGGCCTCGGCGACGTGGGCCAGCATCAGCTTGGCGGTGACGTCGCCGATCGCGTAGACGTTCTCGACGTTGGTGCGCATGTAGTCGTCGATCGCGATGGCACCGCGGTCGGTGAGCTGCACGCCGGTGCTCTCCAGCCCGAAGCCCTCGGTGCGCGGTGCGAAGCCGATCGCCGAGAGCAGCCGGTCGGCCTCCAACGTCTGGGACCCGCCGCCGTCCCCTGCCGTGGAGACGGTGACCTTGACGCCGGAGCCGGTGTCCTCCACGCCCTCGACCTTGGTGCCGGTCAGGACCTTGACGCCGAGCTTCTTGTAGTGCCGGGCCAGCTCCTTGGAGACCGCCTCGTCCTCGGTGGGGACCATGCGGTCGAGGAACTCCACGATCGTGACGTCGACGCCGAAGTTGGCCATCACGTAGGCGAACTCCACGCCGATCGCGCCGGAGCCGGCGATGATGATCGAGCCGGGCAGCTGGTCGTCGAGGATCTGCTCCTCGTAGGTCACGACGTTCTTGCTCACCTCCACGCCGGGCAGCATCCGGGTCACCGAGCCGGTCGCGAGGATGAGGTTGTCGAAGGTGAGCTGCTGGGTCTCGCCGTCGTTGAGCGCGACGTCCATCGACGTCGGACCGGTCAGCGTGCCCCACCCGTCGATCTCGGTGATCGAGTTCTTCTTCATCAGGAAGTGGACGCCCTTGACGATGCCCGCCGAGACCTGGCGGCTGCGCGCGTGCGTCGGACCGTAGGACATCGTGGCGTCGCCCTCGATGCCGAACTTCTTCTTGTCGTGGGTGAGCGTGTGCGCGAGGTCGGCGTTCTTCAGCAGCGCCTTGGAGGGGATGCAGCCGACGTTGAGGCACACACCGCCCCAGTACTTCTTCTCGACGACGGCGACCTTCTTGCCCAGCTGGGACGCGCGGATCGCCGCGACATACCCGCCGGGACCGGCGCCCAGGACAACAACGTCATAGTGATCGGCCATGGAGGCAAGTATGCCGTCACCCGGGGGACTGCCGCCCCCCGGGCGCTCGCGGGGTAGGTCGTGCGCTCAGTCGTCGATGATCTCGCCGTCGGCGATCTCCTCCTCGTCCCAGGCGGCCGCGGTGTCCGCCCGCTCGTCGTCGCGGTCCACCTCGGCCTCGGCCAGCATCCGGTAGAGCTCGCGCCGGGTCCTGTCCAGCACCTCGGCGGCCTGGGTGCCCAGCTCCTCGTCGCCGGACTGGCCGACCGCCTGGGTGGCCATCGCCAGCCCGCCCAGCGCCTTCCACAGGACGGCGCCGGTGCGGCGCTGCCCGTGGCGGCCGCCGAAGCCGCGGCCTCCCGGACCGTGGCCCGGCCCGCGGCCACGGCGGGGTCCGCCCCAGCCAGGACCGCGCTGGTCGCCGCCCTCCTCGTCCCACGGGTCGTCCGGCTCGGAGCCGGAGCCACGGCCCCAGAGCAGGCTCGGTCCCTTGCCGGCGGCCTCGCGGCCGGCGTCGGTCAGCCGATAGGCCTTGCGTCCGTCGGCCTCGACCTGCTCGACCAGGCCCTCGTCCTCGAGCTGGGCCAGCGCCGGGTAGACCGCGCCGGAGCTGGGTGCCCAGGCGCCCTCGGTGGCCTCCGCGATGCCCTGCATGAGCTGGTAGCCGTTCATCGGCTCGCCCTGGAGGAGCTCCAGGATGGCCGCGCGCACGTCACCGCGCCGGGCCCGGCCGCGGCCGCCGCCGCGACCGCGACGGGCGCGCGGGTCGGGCTCGCCGGACCAGTGGCCGTGCCCCTGGCCCCAGCCGCCGCCGGTGCCGAAGGGTCCCGCGGGTCCGAAGATGCCGCCCGGGCCGAGGGGGCCGCGGGGGCCGAGCGGGCCGTCGGGCCCGAAGAATCGCTCGGGGTCGAAACCGGAGCCTGGGCCCCTGCCGCGGTAGGTCATGTCTCCTCCTGGAGGTCCTCTGCGGTGACCCTGACGACGCACCGCACCTATCCTAGAAGAATGACACGACCGGTCTCGACATGTCAACGACATATCGATAACTGAGTAGATGTGCCGTCGCTCACATATCCATGCAGAAGGGTTGACGTGGTGTCCGTTCTGGGGGAGGGTGGCCGACATGCACCTCTCCGCCCTCGTACTTATTAGCTCAGGACGCCGCACGGCCTAGTCACCAGCCGCGCCGCGTCCTCCCCTCGTCTGCCCTCCGGGCCGAGGGGTTTTTTGTTGCCCGACCCTCCGCACCCGTCCCACCCCCTTCGTCCCAGAGGAACCAAGACCATGACCCTCACGCACAGCGAGCCCGAGGCCGGCGCCGCCACGACCCAGCAGCGCTCGGGGGCCGAGACCCTCGTGGACACCCTGCGCCGCCTGGGGGTCGAACACATCTTCGGCCTGCCCGGGGGCGCAGTGCTCCCGCTCTACGACGCGCTCTACGGGGCGGAGGGCATCCGCCACGTCCTGGTCCGCCACGAGCAGGGTGGTGGCCACGCCGCCGAGGGCTACGCGCTGGCCACCGGCCGGGTCGGGGTGTGCCTGGCCACGAGCGGGCCGGGCGCGACCAACCTCGTCACCCCGCTGGCCAACGCCTACATGGACTCGACCCCGATCGTGGCGATCACCGGCAACGTGCCCAGCACCTCGATCGGCTCGGACGCTTTCCAGGAGGCCGACATCCGCTCGATCTCGATGCCGGTGACCAAGCACTCCTTCTTCGTCACCCGGGCCGAGGACGTCGCCCCGACGGTCGCCTCCGCGTTCCACCTGGCCCTCTCCGGGCGGCCCGGGCCGGTCCTGGTCGACATCACCAAGGACGCCTTCACCGGCATGGTCGGGGAGGGGCCGCTGCAGCTGGCGCTGCCCGGCTACCGCGTCCCGGAGCAGCCGGCGGCGGAGGCGGTCCGCGACGCGGTCGAGCTCATGGTGCGGGCGCGCCGGCCGGTCCTCTACGTCGGTGGCGGCACGGTCGCCTCCGGCGCGCAGGCGGAGCTGCGCTCGCTGGCCGAGCTCACCGGCATCCCGGTCGTCACCACGCTGATGGCGCGCGGGGTCTTCCCGGACAGCCACCCCCAGCACATGGGGATGCCGGGGATGCACGGCAGCGTCTCGGGCGTGGCCACCCTGCAGAAGTCCGACCTCATCGTCAGCCTGGGCGCCCGCTTCGACGACCGGGTCACCGGCGCCAAGCACACCTTCGCCCCGGGCGCCACGATCGTGCACGCCGACATCGACCCCGCGGAGATCGGCAAGAACTTCCCCACCGCGGTGGGGCTGGTCGGCGACGCCCGCGCGACGATCGGCCAGCTGATCACCGAGTGGACCCGCCGCACGGCGGCCGGTGCCGCCCCCGACTACGACGCGTGGGTCGCGCGCACCCAGGGCTGGAAGGCTCGCTACCCGCTCGGCTACGACACCCCGACCACCGGCGAGCTCGCGCCCCAGTACGTCATCGAGCGCCTCGGCGCCATCGTGGGGCCGGACGCCTACTACGCCTCGGGGGTCGGCCAGCACCAGATGTGGGCCAGCCACTACCTCGGCCACGAGAACCCTCGCCACTGGCTCAACTCCGGGGGGCTGGGGACGATGGGGTATGCCGTGCCCGCCGCCATGGGGGCCAAGGTCGCCCTGCCGGACGCCACCGTGTGGGCGATCGACGGCGACGGCTGCTTCCAGATGACCAACCAGGAGCTGGCCACCTGCGCCGTCGAGGGCATCCCGATCAAGGTCGCCATCATCAACAACGCCGCGCTGGGCATGGTCAAGCAGTGGCAGGCGCTGTTCTACTCCGAGCGCTTCAGCGCCTCCCAGCTGCCCTCGATGCAGGTGCCCGACTTCGTCACCCTGGCCCAGGCCTACGGCTGCGCCGGTCTGCGCTGCGACCGGCCCGAGGACGTCGACGCCACGATCGAGGCGGCGATGGAGATCGACGACCAGCCGGTCGTCGTGGACTTCCGGGTCAGCAAGGAGGCGATGGTCTGGCCGATGGTCCCCGCCGGCACCAGCAACGACGCCGTCCAGCACGCCCGCGACCTCACCCCGGACTTCGGGAGCGACGAATGACCCTCCTGCACGCCTACCCGCAGCCCGACGCGGACGTGCCCACCGCGGCCACCCCGTACCTACCCACCAGCACCTCCACCACCACTACCGTCGCTACCGGCGACACCGCACCGAAAGGCACCCCCATGTCCGACCGCACCCGCCACGCCCTGTCCGTCCTGGTCGAGAACAACCCGGGCGTGCTCGCGCGCGTCTCGGTCCTGTTCGCCCGGCGCAACTTCAACATCGACCACCTGGTCGTGGGTCCGACCGAGGACGCCAAGGTCTCCCGGATGACCATCGTGGTCAACGTCAGCGCCGAGCAGCTGCACAAGGTCACCAGCCAGCTGGACAAGCTCGTCGAGGTGATCCACATCGAGGAGCTGCCGGGCGCCGACGCGATCCGCACCCAGCTGTGGGCCATCAACGACCACGGCCCGCGGCCGGTGGGCGCCATGGCCGCCGCCGTCTTCTAGAGCGCAGCACCGGCCGCCCTCGTCCGACCCGGGCGCGGGGGCCGGCCCGGCACCACCCCATACTTGACGCAACGTCATCCCACCCCAGACAGACCAGGAGCTCAGAAGCAGATGGCCACCATGTACTACGACGACGACGCCGACCTCTCGATCATCCAGGGCCGCAAGGTCGCCGTCCTCGGCTACGGCAGCCAGGGCCACGCGCACGCCCTCTCCCTCCGCGACTCGGGGGTCGACGTGCGCGTGGGCCTGGCCGAGGGCAGCTCGAGCCGGGCCAAGGCCGAGGCCGAGGGCCTGCGGGTCGTCACGCCCGCGCAGGCGAGCGAGGAGGCCGACCTGATCATGGTGCTCGTGCCCGACCACGTGCAGCGGCACGTCTACGCCGAGGCGGTCGAGCCGCACCTGGCCGCCGGCAAGGCGCTGTTCTTCAGCCACGGATTCAACATCCGCTTCGGCTACATCAAGCCGCCGGCCGACGTCGACGTGTGCATGGTCGCCCCGAAGGGCCCCGGCCACCTGGTGCGCCGCGAGTACGTCGACGGCCGCGGGGTGCCCGTGCTCGTGGCCGTCGAGCAGGACGCCACCGGCAACGCCAAGGCGCTCGCCCTGTCCTACGCCGCCGCGATCGGCGGGCTGCGCGCGGGGGGCATCGAGACGACCTTCACCGAGGAGACCGAGACCGATCTCTTCGGTGAGCAGTCGGTGCTCTGCGGCGGCATGTCGCAGCTGGTGCAGTACGGCTTCGAGACGCTCACCGAGGCCGGCTACCAGCCGGAGGTCGCCTACTTCGAGTGCCTGCACGAGCTCAAGCTCATCGTCGACCTCATGTACGAGGGCGGCATCGCCAAGCAGCGCTGGTCGATCTCCGACACCGCCGAGTACGGCGACTACGTCTCCGGACCGCGGGTCATCGACGAGCGGGTCAAGGAGAACATGCAGGCGGTCCTGGAGGACATCCGCAACGGGTCCTTCGCCCAGCGCTTCATCGACGACCAGGACGCCGGCGCGCCGGAGTTCAAGGCGCTGCGCGAGAAGGGCGCCCAGCACCCCATCGAGGGCACCGGCAAGGAGCTGC